>NZ_JALDYQ010000039.1:0-46321 GCF_032153725.1 Sphingobium sp.
GGACTGGGTTCCTGCCTTCGCAGGAACACGATGTAGGTCAATCTGCGGGTATGGACGCCGCCCTCCCCAGACTTCTCCAATCCCGCCAAAAGCCAGACCATCATCGCCCCAAATATTGCTGCGCCCTTTCTCTACCGACGCGGTTGCGACATTCATTGTGCAGACGCTAAGAGGACATCATGCGCAGCCCCTCCCCGCCCCGCCATCCCTTAAGCTTCGGCAATTTCCGGGCTTATCTGTTGGGACGGCTGACAGCCGTGCTCGCGCAGTACAGCATGATGATCGTGCTGGCGTGGCAGGCCTATAATGTCGCGCGCGAAACCATGGGCACGGCAGGCGCCTCGGCTCAGCTGGGCCTGATCGGCCTCGCCCAGTTCCTGCCCCTTTTCTTCCTGACGCCGGTGACCGGATGGGTCGCGGACCATTTCGACCGGCGCAGGATCACGCGCTTCACCCTGCTGCTGCTGGTGCTGGCATCGGGCACCCTGGCCCTCGCCACTTATGAAGGCTTCGTCAGCCTGCCGCTGATCTTCGGCATCGCCGCCATCGTCGGCATTGCCCGCGCCTTCAACGGCCCGGCCTACAGCGCGCTCGCCCCCAATCTGGTGCCGCGCGAAGTGCTGCCCAACGCCATCGCGATCTCCAGCGTGGTCTGGCAGGCGGGCATGATCGCCGGCCCGGCGCTGGGCGGCTATGCCTATGCGATCCAGCCCTGGGGCGCCTATGCGCTGGCATCGGGGCTGTTCGCGGTCGCCCTCGCCTGCATGCTGCTGATCGGTCCCGTGGCCCAGCCGCCGCGCGACACCAGCCGCCATCCGGTGCGCCAGATGATCGACGGCCTCACCTATGTGCGGACCAACCGGCTGGTGCTGGCGACCATCACGCTCGATCTGTTCGCGGTGCTGCTGGCAGGCGCGACGGCGCTGCTGCCTGTCTATGCGCGGGACATACTGCATGTGGGATCGGCGGGCCTTGGCCATCTCGCCGCCTCCCCCGGCATCGGGGCGGGCATCACCGCCCTCTTCTTCTCCTTCCGCCCGATGAAGACCGAAGTGGGCCTGAAAATGCTCGGCGCCGTCATCCTGTTCGGCATCGCGACGATCATCTTCGGTTCCACCGCCTTCCTGCCCCGCGACATGGCGCCCGAAATCGGCATTGGCGCCCTGATCCTGCTGGGATCGGCGGACATGGTGTCGGTCTATGTCCGCCAGTCGCTGATCCAGCTCCACACGCCTGACGAGATGCGCGGTCGCGTGTCCAGCCTGTCGCAGCTCACCATTTCCGCCTCGAACGAACTGGGCGAGGCCGAATCCGGCTTCCTTGCCGCCCTGGTCGGGCCGGTCGCGGCGGTGATCGGTGGCGGCGTCGGCGCCATCGTCATAACCCTAATCTGGGCTCGGCTCTTTCCAGAGCTGCGTCTTGCCCGTACCTTCGACCCACCCAAGACAAGGGCGGCCGAGCCAATGCAGGAGAAAGCGCAATGAAGGCATCCAATATCCTGGAAACCATCGGCAACACGCCGCATATTCGCGTCAACCGGCTGTTTGGGGACGCGGAAGTCTGGATCAAATCCGAACGGGCGAATCCCGGCGGATCGATCAAGGACCGCATCGCCCTTGCCATGATCGAGGCGGCGGAGGCATCCGGCGACCTGAAACCGGGGGGCACCATCATCGAACCCACTTCGGGCAATACCGGCGTGGGCCTGGCCATGGTTGCTGCGGTCAAGGGATACAGGCTCATCCTCGTCATGCCCGAAAGCATGAGTCTGGAGCGACGGCGCCTGATGCTGGCCTATGGCGCCAGTTTCGACCTGACGCCACGTGAAAAGGGCATGAAGGGCGCGATCGAGCGCGCGCTGGAACTGATCGACCAGACTCCAGGCAGCTGGATGCCGCAGCAGTTCGAAAACCCTGCCAATATCGACGTCCATGTCCGCACCACCGCGCAGGAGATCGCGACGGATTTCGCCGACTCGCCCGTGGACGTGCTGATCACCGGCGTCGGCACCGGCGGCCATATCACCGGCGCGGCGGAAGTGCTGAAGAAACTCTGGCCGAACCTCAAGGTCTATGCGGTCGAACCGACCCTGTCCCATGTGATCAGTGGCGGCCAGCCCGGCCCGCACCCGATCCAGGGCATTGGCGCGGGCTTCATCCCGGCGAACCTCCATACCCGGCTGCTGGACGGCGTGATCCAGGTCGATCCCGCCGACGCCAAGGATTATGCGCGCCGCGCCGCCAGCGAGGAAGGCATGCTCGTCGGCATCTCCTCGGGCGCGACGCTCGCCGCCATCGCCCAGAAGCTGAAGGAACTCCCGCCGGGCAGCCGCGTTCTGGGTTTCAACTATGACACCGGCGAACGCTATCTGTCGGTGCCCGATTTCCTGCCCGAATAAGGCGATTCCGAACCGGGCATGACCGACGCAACCTCCACCGGCCGGCCGCATCGTTCGATGTGGCTCATTTGGCTTGTGCTGTTCGTCGGCCTGCCTGCTCTTGTCGCCGCCTGGGAAGCGCGCGCGCCGACCGGCAGGCCACGTCTGGACGCCATCGCCGCCGCCCGGCTCAAGCGCCCGACGACCCCGCCTCCCCTCGTCGCGCCGGTCGAGCTCTATGCGCTGGACCGGGATCAGGCACGATCGCTCAATGCGACCATTCCCCTGTCGCGCCTGCCCAATCCAGCGGCACGCCCCTTCCTCTTCTCAGGCTCGCCTATCGACCTGGCCCGCGCCACGGACTGCCTGGCGGCCGCCCAGATCTATGAGGCCGGCGACGATACCGTGGGCGAACGGGCGGTGGCGCAGGTGGTGCTGAACCGGGTGCGCCATCCCGCCTTTCCCAAGACGGTCTGCGGCGTCGTCTTTCAGGGGCAGGAACGGGCGACCGGCTGCCAGTTCACCTTCACCTGCGATGGCGCCCTTGCCCGCTCTCCGACGCAGGCGGCGTGGCAAAGGGCGCAGGAAATCGCCAGATCCGCCCTGTCGGGCAAGGTCTACAAGCCGGTCGGCTATGCCACCCATTATCATACCGACTGGGTCGTGCCCTATTGGAGCGGCAGCCTGGACAAGATCGCCGCCGTCGGCACGCATCTCTTCTTCCGGTGGCGGGGCTGGTGGGGAACGCCGCCCGCCTTCCGCCGGACGGGGGAAAATGGCGAACCGCTGGTGGAGCGCATCGCGCGCCTGTCCGCTGCGCATCAGGGTGGACCGGACATGGCTTCTGGCCTGTCGCCGCTCGTCCTTGCCGGCGGTACGGTGACGGACCTCGCCGCCAGGCCCCAGCAGATGATCGGGGCGGAGTCCCTGGGCCAGATGATGGCCGGCGTACGCCTGATTGCCATCGCGCCGGGGGCGAAGAGTTTTCTCGTCGAGCTGAGCCGTACCGCTTCGCCCGACGGTTGGCCGACGCTGGCCCAGACCTTCTGCGCGGGGCGGCCTGAATGCCGCATCATGGCGTGGCGGGCGGGCCATGCGCCGGCCGGCCTGCCGTTGTCGGGCGACCAGATGGAAAGCATGGCCTTCGCCTATATCCACAACAGCGCGACGGGCTTGCAGCGGTCGCTGTGGAACTGCGTCCAGACCCCTCGTGGCAACAGGGAAGAATGCATGCGCCAGCGGGTTCCGGCGGCGGCAACGGCCGCCCCGCCTCCCGCTGCCCCGCCGGAGCTGGCGGGGGTCCGGCGCAAGGAGCGGTTCGAGGTGGTGAAGATCACTCCGCCCATGCCGCCACCCAAGGTGATGGCGCCGCCGGTCAAGCCATAAGGCGGAAATCTATTCCTCCTCGCCGGCACCAAGGCGGGGCAAAGCGCCGATGCGGGCGACCAGTTCCGACTGACGGCTGCAATCCAGCTTCGCATAGATGTTCTTGATCTGGGTGCGCACCGTGTTGAGCGCCACGCCGCGTTCCTGCGACAATTCCTCCAGCCCGCGGCCGGCACACAGGGCTTCGGCCACTTCCGCCTCCGCCCGGGTAAGGCCGTACAGCGTCCGGATGCGACTGGCGAGGCTAGGGTCGCGGGCGGCCGGATCGGTGGCGATGGCGACGATCTGCCGGTCCATGCCAACCCGTACCGATGCAATCGACAGAACATAGGGCAGGCCCTGCTCGCGATGGATGAAGATCGCGCCCGCCTGACCGCCCTGCCGCGCCGACGCCGCCCTGAGCGCGGTTTGCAAGGCTTCATCATCGCGCGGATCACACGCCTTCAACTGCCGCTGACGCAAGGTCAGCGCGTCGGCGCGGCGCAGCAGCGCATCGGCCGGGCGGTTGCAGTCGATCAGCACCCCATCGGCCCGCATGGTGAAGACGGCATGCCCCACCAGATCAAGCGTCGCATGCAGCGATCGGCCATGATGCTGCGCGCGATCAAGCTTGCTGCGGATCGCGAACATGCGGCCGATATGACCGATGCTGTCCTGCATCGCCTGCACGTCGTCCTCGCTGAAGGGCTTTTGCGTGCGGCCGCGATGCAGGCCGATATGCCCTGCCGTGCCGTCCCTCCGGATCACCCCGCCCAGACAACGAAAGGTGTCGTCGCCCATGCCCCTGATCCACTCATTATAAATCCTGCTGCCTTCATAGGCCTGGGTCGGCACGAAAGCTTCGATATTCCATATGCGGTTGGTCGTTTCAGCCCGGTCCAGCGCCCCGCCCCAAATGTCGTCGTCGTGGAATTCCTGGTCGTAAAGCGCCATCTGCGCATCGGAAAAATAGCCGGAATAGGAAATCTCCGCGACGTGATTGGGTGCCAGGCCCCAATGCAGAACTCCCGATCGCGCGCCGATCGCCTCGGCCAGCGTGGATGCCAGCTGGTCGAACACCGCATCATCGGTCGCCGCGTCGTAGATTTCCTCCGTACGGATCACAGCCTGCCCCAACCTCCCCATCTGCCCGGACCGAATATACGCGCCCGCCTCTTGCCGCATTGCACAAATCGGACATCAGCCGGTTCAAATCGCGGAAAAAACCGATAAGGCTGCCCTTGTGTTCCGCCGCGCTTCCCTTGCCCTGACGAACGATGTTCTCGCGCTTTCGGCAATCACCCTGTTGATCCAGGGTTGCACGCTGATGTCGTTCGGCGTCTTCCTGCCCGCTCTGGCGGCCGATTTCGGCGGGCGGGCGGGCAGCGCCGCCACCGCTTTTCTATTGACCATGAGCCTTGCCAGCCTCGCCGTCGGCTGGGCGCTCGACCGGGCCGGAGCGCGACCCGTGCTGCTGACCGGCATCGCGCTGAGCGCCATCGGGTTCGGGATCGCCGCCGGGGCGCGGGATCTTCTCGGCCTGACGGCGGCCATGGCGGCCTGTGGCCTGGGCGTCGGCGCGTCGACCATCGTGCCCGGCATCGCGATCATCACCCGGCATCATGGAACAGGGCGCGGCATGGCGCTGGCGATCTTTCTGGGCGCGGCGGTGTTGGCTGGGGCTGTGGTACCGCCCTTTGTCGGGGGAGCCATGGCGATCTGGGACTGGCGCGCGGCCATGCTGCTTTGCGCCGTGGCGATGGCGCTGGCCTGCTCGCCGCTGGTCCTGCTCGTGCCGAACGGACGGATCGACGCGCAGGCACGGAAGGATGGGCCGGGCTTCCGGCCCACCGCCAATGTCTGTCGGCTCATCCTCGCCAGCACCCTGTTGCAGCTCGCGATCAATGGCGTGCTGTTCGCGGCGGTCGACGGGTTGATGGCGCAGGGCATGACGCAGTCGGGCGCGGTCGCCGCGTACAGCATCGCCAATCTGCTCGGCTTGCCCGCGTTGCTTCTGGGCGGGATGCTGGCGGATCGGATCGGCGCCCGGCCCATGCTGATCGCGACCGCGCTGCTGCTGGCGCTGGGGACGGTCGCCCTGCTCAGCCCGCAGGCAATGGGCATGGCAGGGATAGCGGCCTTCGTCCTGATCTGGGGCGTGGCCAGCGCATTGCCCGGCCAGTCGGGATCGATGCTGCTGGCCGATGTCGTAGAGCCCTCTGCCTTTTCCCGGTTGCTCGGCCTCAACACCGCGATCATCAGCCTGATCGGCGCCCTGGCCCCGGCGCTGACGGATCAGATGCGCGTATGGGGCGACGGCTACGGCCTGCCGGTGCTGACTTATGCCGGGCTGGCTCTCCTCGCCGCGCCATTGATCGTCGGGGTGCGGCCTTTAGAGGCCAAGACTGGCTGACAGGCCGATCGTGCGCGGCCGCTGCGCCATTTCACGCAAGGGCGATCCCGTGACCGGCACCAGATCGGCATTGCGATACAGCACCGCCCGGCCGTCCAGCAGATTATCGGCGAACAGCGAAAGCTCCCAGCCATCGCGTCCAAGTCCGACCCGCAGTTGCAGCAAATCGCTCCCCGCCCCGACATGGACGCGCGGATCATAGGCGACGGATTGCACCGAGGGTGCACGGCGATAACCGCCCGCATGCCGCCATTCCGACCGAAGGAAGCCGTCCAGCCGCCCCGGTAGCCCAAAACCATATTCCGCAGCCAGCGCCCCCGTCCAGCGCGGCACATAAGGCACCCGGTCCCCCACCGCGACGATACTCCCCACCCCGTCCGCCCTGGGCTGTCCGACATCCTTGCGAAAGCGCGCATCGACAAAGCCAAGCCCAAAATCCAGCGTTAGCCCGCGCAACGGCTTCGCCTGCACAGCCAGTTCCACGCCCTGATTGCGCGCCGACCCCAGATTGTCGACATAGGAAAAGCCGCAATTGGGCAAGGTGATCGACTGCTGGATATGCCGCCAGTCGATGCGGAAAACGGCAATCGACAGGTGCAGCCCCCGCGCCGGCAATCCCGCCTTCACGCCCGCCTCATAGCTCCAGAGCGAATCCGACCCATAGCTGTCCGGCGCGGCCATGCGCCCCAGCACGGACAGATCGGCAGCGCAACTCCCCGCCGGAACCGCGCCATTGGTGCCGCCGCTGCGAAAGCCCTTGCCCGCGCTCAGATAGACCAGACTATCGCGCGCCGGCCGCCAGGACAGGCTGGCATAGGGCGTGACGGGCGTATCGTCCTGCCGCTTCGGGCCGATGGCGTTGCTGCCACCGGCGAAAGGCCCCTCCGACATCAGGCGGAAACGCAACGGATTATGAGAGACGCGCAGGCCCGCCGTCGCCTCCCAGCGGGGCGCCAGCACCCATGCCGCCTGCCCGAAGGCCGCCACCGTGCGCTCGCGAATCGTCTGCCGGCTGTGGTAGCTTTGCCCGCCGGGCAGCAGCGGCAGGCCGAAAATCTCCTCGATCGACAGGCCCAGTTGCGATTGGGCGAGGTCCGTGATGCCCGGCTCCACCACCCGTTGTTCCATGATGATTCGCGACTGGCTGTAAAAGCCCCCAATCAACCAGCGAACCGGCCCATCCGCATCGGACGCCAGACGCACTTCCTGCGTGAAATTGCGCTGCGCAACGGTGGTGCGGCTATAGCTGCCCCCCGGCGTGCGAATGCCGGGCACCGCCCCGCCCAGCACGATTTCGCCAAAGAAGCCGGAATAATCGACGATCTGGCGGTTCCGGCGATCCAGCCAGGCGGTCACGCTGGTCAGCGTCGCACCGTCCAGATGCAGCCGCGCGACCAGGCTGGGCAGCAGGAACCGGTCACGGCCGGGCTGATGCAGGCTGGCGGACTGGCGAAAGGGTCCAAGGCTGCTTTCATAAAAGGGCAGGTCGGCCCGCGCCGTCTTCTGATAAAACAGCGCGGGGACAATCTCCCACCGGTCGCCCAGCGCCGCCTTGGCCGCGACCCGCAGGCCAAGGGTCGCGACATGGTCGACATCCTCCACGATCCGCGACCCGCTGACCGGATCGACACGGTCGATGACGCCCGCATCCCGACGATAATAGCCGCTCACCCGCGCGCCGATCCTGCCCGGCAGGATGGCACTGCCCAGAGCCGCCTGCACTTCGCGCGCAAGGCCACCGGCCTTGACCGCCGCCACCTCGCCGCTGACCTCTGCATCCAGGCCGTCATATCGGGGCTGACGGGTCAGATAACGGATCGTGCCGCCCATGGAATCCGCGCCGAACAGCGTTCCCTGCGGCCCGCGCAGCACCTCTACCCGGTCCAGATCGAACCGCCGCAGATCGGGATTGCCCGCCACCTCCAGCGACCGGATCTGCACCGGCACATCATCGACATAGAGGCCGACGGTGGATGCGCCGATGGGCGAAAAGACGCCACGCAGGATCGGCTGCTGCGCCCCGAAGGCGCCGACGGTCGGTATGCTGAGATTGGGCACCACCCCGGCCAGATCACCCAGCGTGTCGATGCCTCGCCGCGCCAGATCGTCGCGGTCCACGCGAATGAGGCTGATCGGCACCCTGTCCTCCACCTCCGCGACGCGCCGGGCGGTGACGATCAGAGCAGGGTCCCCTGCATGGGCCGGGACCACGAACCCCGCGAGCGCCACGCCAAGAAACCATGCCTTCCCCCTCATGCGATCACTATTGGAAGGGATTGAAAGGCGACAGAATCATTCCATCTCTCTACAGCAACGACCCAGCCCGGCAACTAAACTGGATCAACCGCCCTACCCCCTTCACAAAACCGGGCGGCGGGCCTATATGGGGCATTCAAATCCGGTCCGCGCGGCGCCTTCGGGCAAGGCGGGGACCGTCCCCTGGATCGCCCGGGGACCGGCTTCGATTAGCGCGCGAAACCGGCGGAATGGGGCGAAAACGGCGGGTTACAACATGCTGACAGTGCGGATCGGACAGTCCCGGCCCGCACTTTTTTGCGTGGCGGCAGCGGGGCGAATCACCCCCGAAACCGCTCACGTCAGGCTGAATTTTCGCTGCGATGCGAAAAAATTCGACGAACTACAGGCAGGAACCGCAATGGCGACCAAAGCTCTCCCCACGATCAGCAATACCGGCGCGAAGAAGCGCATCAGAAAGGTATTCGGCGACATCCACGAAGTGGTGCAGATGCCGAACCTGATCGAAGTCCAGCGGGAGAGCTATGAGCAGTTCCTGCGCTCCGACCCGAAGATCGGCTATGTGTCGGGCCTCGAAAAGACCCTGCGCTCGGTCTTCCCCATCCGCGATTTCGCCGGCACCGCCGAGATGGACTTCGTCCATTATGAGCTGGAAGAGCCGAAATATGACGTAGAGGAATGCCGTCAGCGCGGCATCACCTATGCGGCGCCGATGCGCGTCACGCTGCGCCTGATCGTGTTCGAGGTGGATCAGGACACCGAAACCCGCTCCGTGCTCGATATCAAGGAGCAGGACGTCTACATGGGCGACATGCCGCTCATGACCGGCAACGGCACCTTCATCGTCAACGGAACCGAGCGCGTCATCGTGTCGCAGATGCACCGCTCGCCGGGCGTGCTGTTCGACCATGACCGGGGCAAGACCCATTCGTCGGGCAAGTATCTGTTCGCCGCCCGCGTGATCCCTTACCGTGGTTCGTGGCTCGACTTCGAATTCGACGCCAAGGACATCGTCAACGTCCGCATCGACCGCAAGCGCAAGCTGCCGGTCACCGCGCTGCTCTATGCGCTGGGCCTGACGCCCGAGGATATGCTCGGCTATTTCTACAACAAGGTCACTTTCGTTCGTGGCGAAGGCGGCTGGCAGATTCCCTACACCGCCGAAGCATGGCGCGGCCAGAAGCCGGCCTTCGACATTGTCGACGCCAAGTCGGGCGAAGTCGTGTTCGCCGCCGGTCATAAAATCTCGCCGCGCGCCGCCAACAAGGCGGAGAAGGACGGGCTGGAAACGCTGCTGATCCCGACCGAGGAAGTCTATGGCCGCTACAGCGCCTATGACCTCATCAACGAGAGCACCGGTGAGATCTACATCGAGGCGGGTGACGAAGTGTCGCCGGAAAATCTCGAAAAGCTCGATCGCGCGGGCATCGATCGTCTGGAACTGCTGGACATCGACCATGTCACCACCGGCCCCTGGATCCGCAACACGCTGAAAGCCGACAAGGCGGAGGAACGCGACCAGGCGCTGTCCGACATCTATCGCGTGATGCGCCCCGGCGAACCGCCGACGAAGGAAACCGCCGAAGCGCTGTTCGCCGGCCTCTTCTTCGATCCGGAGCGCTATGACCTCTCGGCCGTGGGCCGCGTGAAGCTCAACATGCGCCTCGACCTCGATGCCGAGGACACCGTCACCACCCTGCGCGTCGAGGACATCCTCGCCGTGGTCAAGGAACTGGTGAACCTGAAGGACGGCAAGGGCGAGATCGACGACATCGACAATCTCGGCAACCGCCGCGTCCGTTCGGTGGGCGAGCTGCTGGAGAACCAGTATCGCGTCGGGCTTCTCCGCATGGAGCGCGCGGTCAAGGAGCGCATGTCGTCGGTCGACGTGTCGACCGTGATGCCGAACGATCTCATCAACGCCAAGCCCGCCGTGGCAGCCGTGCGTGAATTCTTCGGCTCCTCGCAGCTGTCGCAGTTCATGGACCAGACAAACCCGCTGTCGGAAGTCACCCACAAGCGCCGCGTGTCGGCACTTGGGCCGGGCGGTCTGACGCGCGAGCGCGCAGGCTTCGAAGTCCGCGACGTTCACCCGACCCACTATGGCCGTATCTGCCCGATCGAAACGCCGGAAGGCCCGAACATCGGTCTGATCAACAGCCTCGCGACCTTCAGCCGCGTCAACAAATATGGCTTCATCGAGACGCCCTATCGCAAGGTGATCGACACCAAGGTGACCAATGAGGTCGTCTATCTGTCGGCGATGGAAGAAGCCAAGCACACCATTGCGCAGGCGAACGCCGAACTGAGCGCCGATGGCACGCTGGCCGAAGACCTGATCTCGGCGCGCGAAGCGGGCGAATTCCTGATGGCGCCCAAGGACCACATCACCCTGATGGACGTCAGCCCCAAGCAGCTGGTGTCGGTCGCGGCCTCGCTGATCCCGTTCCTGGAAAACGATGACGCCAACCGCGCGCTCATGGGATCGAACATGCAGCGTCAGGCCGTGCCGCTGGTCAGCGCCGAGGCGCCGTTCGTCGGCACCGGCATGGAAGGCACGGTCGCCCGGGATTCTGGCGCTGCCGTCGCGTCCAAGCGGGCGGGCATCGTCGATCAGGTCGATGCGACCCGTATCGTCATCCGCGCCACCGGCGACATCGCGCCGGGCCAGTCGGGCGTGGATATCTACACGCTCCAGAAGTTCCAGCGCTCCAACCAGGACACCTGCATCAACCAGCGCCCGCTGGTGAAGGTAGGCGACCTGATCGAAGCGGGCGACGTGATCGCCGATGGCCCGTCGACCGAGTTCGGCGAGCTGGCGCTGGGCCGCAACACGCTGGTCGCGTTCATGCCCTGGAATGGCTACAATTACGAGGACTCCATCCTGATCTCCGAGCGGATCGTGAAGGATGACGTCTTCACCTCGATCCATATCGAGGAGTTCGAGGTCATGGCCCGCGACACCAAGCTGGGGCCGGAAGACATCACCCGCGACATCCCCAACGTCGGCGAGGAAGCGCTGCGCAACCTCGACGAAGCGGGCATCGTGTACATCGGCGCCGAAGTGGAGCCGGGCGATATATTGGTCGGCAAGATCACCCCCAAGGGTGAATCGCCGATGACCCCGGAAGAAAAGCTGCTCCGCGCGATCTTCGGTGAAAAGGCGAGCGACGTGCGCGACACCTCGCTGCGTCTGCCGCCGGGCGTCGCCGGTACGGTCGTGGAAGTCCGCGTCTTCAACCGCCACGGCATCGACAAGGACGAGCGCGCCATGGCGATCGAGCGGGAGGAAATCGACCGCCTCGCCAAGGACCGCGAGGACGAACGCGCCATCCTCAACCGCGCGACCTTCAACCGCCTCCAGGAAATGCTGATCGGCCAGACGGCTGCGGCAGCGCCGAAGGGCATCAAGAAGGGCATAGAGATTGACGAGGCCCTGCTGGCCGAAGTCGAACGGCATGAATGGTGGAAGTTCGCGGTCGCGGACGACACCCGCCAGGCCGGAATCGAAGCCGTCAAGGCGCAATATGACGAAGCGGTGAAGCTGATCGTCGAGAAGTTCGAGGATCGCGTCGACAAGCTGCAACGCGGCGACGAGCTGCCGCCGGGCGTGCTGAAGATGGTCAAGGTCTTCGTCGCGGTGAAGCGCAAGCTGCAGCCGGGCGACAAGATGGCCGGCCGTCACGGTAACAAGGGCGTCATCTCGCGCATCCTGCCGATCGAGGACATGCCGTTCCTGGAGGATGGCACCCATGTCGACATCGTGCTGAACCCGCTGGGCGTGCCGTCGCGCATGAACGTCGGTCAGATCTTCGAAACGCATCTGGGCTGGGCTGCCCGTGGCCTTGGCCAGCAGCTCAAGCATGCGCTGGAGGACTGGCGTGAAGCCAATCCGAACGCGCGAGGAGGCGAGATGCCGGACGCGGTCAAGACCCGCCTGCTGGAAACCTATGGGCCGCAATATGCCGATCAGATCAACGGCCGCACAGCCGAACAGATCGTCGACCTTGCCGAGCATCTTGCACGTGGCGTGCCGATGGCGACCCCGGTGTTCGACGGCGCCCGCGAAGCCGACGTGTCGGCGATGCTGGAGCTGGCGGGGCTGCACTCCTCGGGTCAGTCGGACCTATACGATGGCCGCACAGGCGACCGTTTCGACCGCAAGGTGACTGTCGGCATCATCTACATGTTGAAGCTGCACCACCTGGTCGACGACAAGATCCACGCGCGTTCGATCGGCCCCTACAGCCTTGTCACCCAGCAGCCGCTGGGCGGCAAGGCGCAGTTCGGTGGCCAGCGCTTCGGTGAAATGGAGGTGTGGGCGCTCCAGGCCTATGGCGCCGCCTATACGCTGCAGGAAATGCTGACGGTGAAGTCGGACGACGTGGTCGGCCGCACCAAGGTCTATGAGGCGATCGTCAAGGGCGACGACACGTTCGAGGCCGGCATTCCCGAAAGCTTCAACGTGCTGGTTAAGGAAATGCGCTCGCTGGGCCTCAACGTCGAACTCGCCGCGATGGACGAGGTCGAGGACGACGACGGCTTCGCGCAGGCGGCGGAATAAGGGTTGCCGGGCGCTGTCTCCCGAAGACAGTGCCCCTCCCCCTCCTTCGCCCCAGAATTTTACCCTCTAGAGGGACTTGAGATATGAACGAACTGACGAACTTCGCCAATCCGATCCAAAAGCCGGAAACCTTCGACCAGATCCAGATTGGCCTCGCCTCTCCCGAGCGCATCCGCAGCTGGTCCTTCGGCGAGATCAAGAAGCCGGAAACCATCAACTACCGCACGTTCAAGCCTGAGCGTGACGGCCTGTTCTGCGCCCGCATCTTCGGTCCGATCAAGGACTATGAGTGCCTGTGCGGCAAGTATAAGCGCATGAAGTATAAGGGCATCGTCTGCGAGAAGTGCGGTGTCGAAGTCACGGTGTCGAAGGTCCGCCGCGAACGGATGGGCCATATCGAACTGGCCGCGCCCGTCGCGCACATCTGGTTCCTGAAGTCGCTGCCCTCGCGCATCGGCCTGCTGCTCGACATGCAGCTGAAGCAGCTGGAGCGCGTCCTTTATTTCGAATCCTACATCGTCACCGAGCCGGGCCTGACCCCGCTCGAAAAGTTCCAGCTTCTGACCGAAGACGAACTGCTCGACGCGCAGGACGAATATGGCGAAGACGCCTTCTCGGCCGGCATCGGCGCCGAAGCGGTCAAGCAGATGCTGATGGATCTCGACCTGGAAGGCGAGAAGCAGGCGCTGCTGGACGAGCTGGCCGTCACCAAGTCGGAACTCAAGCCCAAGAAGATCATCAAACGCCTCAAAGTCGTCGAAAGCTTCCTGGAATCGGGCAACCGTCCGGAGTGGATGATCCTCGACGTCGTGCCCGTCATCCCGCCGGAACTGCGTCCGCTGGTGCCGCTGGACGGCGGCCGTTTCGCGACCTCGGACCTGAACGACCTTTATCGTCGCGTCATCAACCGCAACAACCGCCTGAAGCGGCTGATGGAACTGCGCGCGCCGGACATCATCGTCCGCAACGAAAAGCGCATGTTGCAGGAAGCCGTCGACGCCCTGTTCGACAATGGCCGTCGCGGCCGCGTCATCACCGGCGCGAACAAGCGTCCGCTCAAGTCACTGTCCGACATGCTCAAGGGCAAGCAGGGCCGCTTCCGTCAGAACCTGCTCGGCAAGCGCGTCGACTATTCGGGCCGTTCGGTCATTGTTACCGGCCCGGAACTCAAGCTGCACCAGTGCGGGCTCCCTAAGAAGATGGCGCTCGAACTGTTCAAGCCCTTCATCTACGCCCGCCTCGACGCCAAGGGTCTGTCCATGACCCTGAAGCAGGCCAAGAAGTGGGTCGAGAAGGAGCGCAAGGAAGTCTGGGACATTCTGGACGAGGTGATCCGCGAGCACCCGGTCATGCTGAACCGCGCGCCGACGCTCCACCGCCTCGGCATTCAGGCGTTCGAACCCGTGTTGATCGAAGGCAAGGCGATCCAGCTGCACCCGCTCGTCTGCTCGGCCTTCAACGCCGACTTCGACGGTGACCAGATGGCCGTCCACGTTCCGCTCTCGCTGGAAGCCCAGCTGGAAGCGCGCGTGCTGATGATGTCGACCAACAACATCCTGAGCCCCGCGAACGGCAAGCCGATCATCGTTCCCTCGCAGGACATGGTGCTGGGCATCTATTACCTGTCCATGGAGCGCGAAGGCGAGCCGGGCGAAGGCATGCTGCTGGCCGACATGCAGGAGGTCCATCAGGCCCTCTATGCCAAGGCCGTGACCCTGCACTCGAAGATCATCAGCCGCGTGCCGCAGACCGACGAAGCCGGTCAGCAGTATATGAAGCGCTTCGAGACGACCCCGGGCCGCATGCTGCTGGGCGAATGCCTGCCGAAGTCGCACAAGGTGCCCTTCGACGTCGTCAACCGCCTTCTCACCAAGAAGGAAATCGGGGACGTCATCGACCAGGTCTATCGTCACACCGGCCAGAAGGACACGGTGCTGTTCGCCGACGCCATCATGGCGCTGGGCTTCCGCCACGCGTTCCAGGCTGGCATTTCGTTCGGCAAGGACGACATGGTGATCCCGGATTCGAAGACCGCGATGGTCGACGAAACCAAGGCGCTGGTGGCCGACTATGAGCAGCAATATCAGGACGGCCTGATCACCCAGCAGGAAAAGTACAACAAGGTGATCGACGCCTGGAGCCGCTGCGGCGACCAGGTCGCGAACGCCATGATGGACGAGATCCGCGCCCAGCCCAAGGACCCGCAGACCGGCCGCATGGCCCAGATCAACTCGATCTACATGATGGCGCACTCCGGTGCCCGTGGTTCGCAGGCCCAGATGAAGCAGCTCGCCGGCATGCGCGGCCTGATGGCCAAGCCGTCGGGCGAGATCATCGAAACGCCGATCATCTCGAACTTCAAGGAAGGCCTGACCGTTCTCGAGTATTTCAACTCGACGCACGGTGCGCGTAAGGGTCTGGCCGATACGGCGCTCAAGACGGCGAACTCGGGTTACCTGACCCGCCGTCTGGTCGACGTGTCGCAGGACTGCACCATCGTCGAGGAAGATTGCGGCACCGAAAAGGCGTTGGAGATGAAGGCCATCGTCCAGGGCGGTTCGGTCATCGCCTCGCTTGGCGAGCGTATCCTGGGCCGCACCACGGCGCAGGATATTGTCGACAGCAAGGATGGCAGCATCGTCATCCCGATCGGCACCCTGCTCGATGAAGCGATGATCACCCAGATCGAGGCGATCGGCACGCAGGCCGTCAAAATCCGCAGCCCGCTGATCTGCGAAAGCCGGATGGGCGTGTGCGGCAAGTGCTACGGCCGTGACCTCGCCCGTGGTACGCCGGTCAATATTGGTGAAGCCGTCGGCGTCATCGCGGCGCAGTCCATCGGTGAACCGGGCACCCAGCTCACCATGCGTACCTTCCACATCGGCGGCGCGGCGAACTTCAACGAAACGTCGAACCTGGAATCGATGGCGGACGGCACGATCGAACTGCGCGACATGCCGACCATCACCGACAAGAACGGTCGTCGGCTGTCGCTCGCCCGCAACGGCGAGATCGCGATCATCGACTCCGAAGGCCGCGAGCGCGAAACGCACCGCCTGCCCTACGGCGCCACCATCCTGTTCGCAGATGGCGACACCGTGAAGAAGGGCGACCGCTTCGCTGAGTGGGACCCGTTCACCATGCCGGTGATCACGGAGAAGCCGGGCATCGTGAAATATGTCGACCTGATCGACAACAAGACGCTGACCGAACAGACCGACGAAGCGACCGGCATCGCCCAGCGCGTCGTCATCGAGCATCGCGGTGCTGCCCGTACCAAGGAGGATCTGCGTCCGCGCCTGACCCTGCTGGACGACAATTCGGGCGAAGCCGCGCGCTATATGCTGGCGGTCGGCGCCACCCTGTCGGTCGATGACGGGGCGCAGGTGCAGGCCGGTGACGTGCTGGCGCGTGTCTCCCGCGAAGCGGCGAAGACCCGCGACATCACCGGCGGTCTGCCGCGCGTCGCCGAACTGTTCGAAGCCCGCAAGCCCAAGGACAATGCGATCATTGCCAAGGTGTCGGGCCGCGTCCAGTTCCTCAAGGATTACAAGGCGAAGCGCAAGATCGCCATTAATCCCGAGGATGGCGGCGAGCCGGTCGAATATCTGATCCCCAAGAGCAAGGTGATCGACGTTCAGGAAGGCGACTATGTCAAGCGCGGCGACAACCTGATCGGTGGTTCGCCCGACCCGCACGACATTCTGGAAGTACTCGGCATCGAGCCGCTGGCCGAATATCTGGTCGCGGAAATCCAGGAAGTCTATCGCTTGCAGGGCGTGAAGATCAACGACAAGCACATCGAAACGATCGTTCGTCAGATGCTGCAAAAGGTCGAGATCATCGAGTCCGGCGACACCACGCTGCTGGTGGGCGAGCAGATTGACCGCGAGGAAATGGACGAGATCAACGCCAAGCTCCAGCCGGGTTTCGCGCCCGCCGCTGGCAAGCCGGTGCTGCTCGGCATCACCAAGGCCTCGCTCCAGACCCGCTCGTTCATCTCGGCGGCCTCTTTCCAGGAAACCACCCGCGTCCTCACGGAAGCGGCGGTTCAGGGCAAGAAGGACACGCTGGTGGGCCTGAAGGAAAACGTCATCGTTGGCCGTCTCATCCCGGCGGGCACCGGCGCCGGCATGAACCGCATGCGCGTTGCCGCCTCGTCGCGTGACGCGGCGATGCGGGCCGCGCTGCGCGCCTCCAGCCAGGTCGACCTGATCGCGCCCAAGACCGCTGCCGAAGAACATGCCGCAGAACTGCGTCAGGGTCCGGAAGCCGCAATTGGCGACGATCCGCTGGGTGCCGTCCAGGGTGAGGATTTCACCACCGAGGACATGGATTGAGCGATTTGAAATAAAGGGAGCCGCTTCCTATCTCGGGAAGCGGCTCCCAGCCCTTCATGGCCCGAACGGCCATGATGAAGAACCCGCCGGATGCGACAGCGAAGTCCGGCGGGCTTTCTTTTTGCCCATCGCTTTCTCAAGAAAAATTCTGGACGAAACCCTGCCGCAAAGCCTCTTGACCAATCCCGAATCCCCGCCTATCTGCGCGTCTCCGGTGAACCACTGGCCTGCTGCTGATGCCCGATCGTCTAAAGGTAAGACTACGGACTCTGACTCCGTCAATCGAGGTTCGAATCCTCGTCGGGCATCCAGACTTTCCAAAATAAATCAGTAACTTATCCTGCCTAGATCGCTGCACATTGCGCGATTTCACGTTGCAGAGAAATTCCACGCAATTCCGCCATTTTCCAAGAAATTCCGGGCACTCCCGGCGGCTTCATGCAACGGATGCAACATGGCGAGGAACGAACTAATCGGGATTATCACCATCGCCAGATAGGCGAATCGCGGCGCTGGACGTTACGCTGGCGTTCTCGATCCCCCTTGACCGAAAAGCCCCGCGCTGCCCCCTTCTCGGCGCGGGGCTTATTCATTCTCCTTCGGCCTATCCTTCAATCATCAGTGGAGGGACGGTACTGACCCGCGTACAGGCGGGGGCGGCTTCGCCAGTCGCTACGCGGCTTCACGTTGCCCAGCTGATCAATTGCCTCATCAATCTGCTTCTTGCTCCACGCATCCTTCCCTCCAAAACGGACAGGATCAGGCATAACGCCTGTGAAGACCTCGCGCTAAAAGGCGGCAGTCGACATTTCCAGATATGCGGCAGCCGTGGTCAAGGCGCATCATCGCGGGCTAGCCATATGTGCCCCGCTCAAGTTTCGGCATCGCAAATCCTCTGTATCGAGCTGGCGATGGTGATCGGGGTGCTCAGCGGGCTGTCGGATGCGCGGCGGAATTGCGAGCGGTGGGGCGAACTGGGCTGCCGCCGGAGCCTCCGCTGCTCTAATATGCGATGTGTCGACGCTCCATCTCGTCAAGGATCGCCTGATCATCTGGCGTTCGGTTGTCGTGATCGTTCACGGCCTCCCAGGCGTGGCACAATTCCTCATTGGTCATCTCGCGGGGGTCAGGCTGGCGCGGCTCTTGTGACATGACAGCACTCCATCATGGATCAGCGCATTATCTCATGCCGCGCTCACGGGGGCAACGCTCCCTAATCGCTCTCACGGACAGAGTATACGCGCGTCACAATCAAGCGTATGGTGGCGCGGGGCCCAAAGCCGAAAGGATTAGCGATGCAAAACATCGACAGGTCCGCCACCGTAGCCGTCCTCAACCGCATCCTTGAGCAGGAACTGGCAGGGGTTGTCCGCTACACCCACTATTCCTTTTTGGTCTTCGGCTTCGGTCGCATCCCGATCATCTCCTAGCTACGCACGCAGGCCGACGAGTCCCTGCTGCACGCTCAGCAGGCCGGGGAAATGATCACGATGCTCGGCGATTATCCCTCTCTGGGGATCGGCCCGCTGCTCGACAGCCTTACGACGGACATCGCCACGATCCTGCGGGAATCGCTGGAAGCCGAAAGGCGCGCATTGGCGCTCTACCGCGAGTTGATGGCGCTGGTCGAAGGACGATCGGTCGCGCTGGAGGAATATGCGCGGCAGATGATCTATGCCGAGGAGGTCCACGCCAGCGAGGTTGATAAGATGCTACGCCGACCCGGAGATCTCGCAGCGTTCGCGCCAGAAAATTGAAACGTCTCGTTCGCCCAAAGATTGCCAGCCTAGATCCTGACTTCGCGCGACCCAATGGCTCAGTCACCCTCCCCGCCAAACGACAAGGCCCATCTATCCCGGCATGTCGGCCCTTGCGAATTCATGCCTGAAAATCGGTAATCTGAAGTGAGGTCTGACTTTATCTTTGCGTCACCATTTTTCGGTCAGTTCTTCAAAACCCCGATGGCGCCTATGTTTTGAGCGATCAGCAACTGACAAAATCCCAGAATTGCGTAAGGTTCATTCCGGCATATCGACCCAAGCCCCGCCCCACCATCTTCGTCAGCGCATAAGCTGGATCGTTCCTCACATGAACGTTGGGTAAATCGGCCATTCAGCGAACAGCCACGCCGCGCGACCCATGACCGCCTGACACATCGGGGAGATGGTCATGGGGAAGAAGATCACATTGGCATTGAGCCTCGCCGCCATTTTGGGCGCAGCGGTGCCGTCGGTCGCAATCGCGGACAATGGATGGCACCGGGGCTGGTATAAGCACCATGACGACGATGACGGCCGCTACTACCAGCGCCGCTATCGTGACCGCGGCTATTATCGGGATGACCGCCCGCGCTATTACCGGAGCGGTTGCCGCACCAGCGGCACCACGGGCGCTATTATCGGAGCTGGCGCAGGTGCGCTGCTCGGCCGCGCGGTTGACACCCGCGGGGACCGCTTGCCTGGCACCATCATCGGCGCAGGTGCTGGCGCCCTGATTGGCAAGGAGGTCGGCAGCAAGAGCCGCTGCTGATTTAGGAAGCAGGTGACAGGCGTTGTCCGGGCGAACGCGCCGCCTACTGGACACATCCGCAACGGGCAGCGCGGGCATAGGCAGCCAGTTCCGGCCGCTTATCCCCGCCGCTGTTCAAATAGCGATCGACGGTCACGACCGCCTCATCGGGATAGGCAGAGGCCAAATGCCCAAGGCCATGCAGCGCCGCTTCCTGGCATGCGATGTTCTCCAGCTTCAATATACGCTCCATTGTGCCCAGCAGCGCGCGGTGCAGGCTTTCCTTGTCGGGATCATCCGCCAGCGCCACGGACGGCATGACATCGAACCACATATAGCAGGGTATGTTCAGCGCATTACCGCCCGGCTCATCAATGTGGCTCAGCACCGGCGCGGCGCGCGGGGCGAATATCTGCTCGAACAGGATCGCGATGGCCTCGATGCAGTGCTGGCGCTCAGCGGCGGGAACCTCCCGGCTATAGAGCCAGCCACTATCGCCCGACGCCGACGTGTTCATGAGATAGGTCAGCCCTTGGGCAATCTGCGCATCGCTGAACCATTGGAGCGCGGGCAGCGGGTCAGCAAATAGGCGGGTTAGATAGTCGACAGCGACACCGGGCGCCGGGTCCCACCAAGGCGCGTCCATATCGAAGAACCACCCGTTGCCATGTAGACGCACCTCATGGCTGAAGGCGTGCTCGATCCAATCGGGGAATGAGAGGTCGGGCAGGCGCATGGATCAGGCTCGGGTGTCCACCAACATTTGCCCAGCCTACCACTCCAGGCCGACGGGACAAATCTGCTCATGGCGGTCGTGTCACGGACAAAAGGCCCAGCGTATCGATGGCTGGAGATTTGCAGCGCGAGGATGGTCGACCCCGACGGGTTTCCCCCGCTCAGCTGAGTCGCTGGCAGCCGGGGCCGTGAACTGAGCCTGCGCCGATCGCGTGCCCGTTCAATAGCCCCTGAAAGGATGAGAGGGAACCTGTACCAAAGCGGGACGGCCCGGGAGGATTCCTCGCGCGCCTCGGCTTTCGCTCCTTCCTGAAACCAGAGGCATCGGCTGAAGCCCCACATACCCTAGCAGACAGCGCCCTCGGATGTCCGTCCAGCTAGGGGTTAATGTGCCGTTCGTAGTCGCCTTGGATGTAGGCGCGCATCGCACCAGCTTCTTGCTCGATCTGGTCAAGCCGTGATTTTACAAGATCGCCAATCGACACGAACCCAATCACCCGATCACCTTCCACCACCGGGAGATGACGAACGCGGCGCCGTGTCATCATAGACAGCGCGACAAGGACCGTCGTATCCGAGGCGACGGTGAGCGCGGGTGAGGTCATCACCCTATCGATCGTCCATTCCATCATCACCGGGCCATGGATTCGAAGTGCGCAGATCAAATCACGTTCTGACATGACCCCGATGATCCGTTCCCCGTCCAACACCGGGACCGCGCCGATGCGCTTGTCAGCGAGCAGTTCAACGACGTGCCACACCGTCTCCCGAGGCGTGACGGTTACGACGTCGCTCCAGCTTCGCATAGCGCTTGAAACCGTCATGCTGTCCTCCTGACTGCTCAGATTCCAGTGCTGCCATCATACCACGCACGGATGGGATGGCCCAAACCCGTTCCGCCCCGCACATACGACCGCAGGTCGACTGAGCCGGCAGCCGACATTTGGGGCTACAGCCAAATCCGCCCGGCGGCCTCATTCATCCGCCGCGATCCACCGGTCCCGGCCGACCCGCCGCAGAAGATCTAGCCTTCTATCGCCTCCGTATGGGCCAGGCTCATTCTATCCGCTTAATCGCACGCGCTGCGGGACCGGTCATGGCGTTGTCATCGAGATCGGCTTATCTGCGCCATATGAATATCGGTTCATACTTTCGCCTCGAGGGTGTGTTGGTCGCGGGTGCGGTCAGCCTCTATGTCCAAGCGCGTAACGGCGCGCTCTGGGAGGTGGGCTGGCTCAAGAATGTCGGCCATCTTCTGCAAACCCATGTTGCCGTGGAAGGCATCCGCACCGGCGCCGAAGCAATCGCGGTCAACTGGATCGAAGCAATCCAGCCCATCGGCAGGGCGCTCAGCTCGGCAAATATGTAGCCACGAGCGAGAGAAATCCGCAGAAAACAGGGTCTTCTTAGACTCTTGCGCGCGAGTCCCGGCTGATTCATAATGCTCGCATTGTGGCACGCACGCTATCGAAGCGCCTTACCATCGCCGCCGCTCGCGCGACCGATGCAGCGGCCCGCCTGGCGCGCGACGATCTGCGGCGCGACAAGCGCGCACAGCGGCTCGGTGGGCTGTCCAACGTGAATGTTGGCATCTCTGCCATCGACCCCGGCCTCACCCGCCAAGTGAATAGCCAAGCGGCCGCAGAAGACGCGGCATTCCGACAAGCCGCAGTCGAGGCCCCCTGCGCCAGCACGATCTCAACTTCACGCCGCTTGCCGATAATCTCTTCCGGCTTGTGCTTCTTGCTCGGCATTCATCGTCCCTTTCGTGGTCCAGGCTATCATAGTCTCTGGGCCACCCAGCAGGGGGCAGATCAATCCGATCGAGGGATGCGTCATCGGCTTCGACCAGACGAGGTCATAGAATTCTTCGCGGGTGAATGTGCGGACCATGTCCTCTCCACGTCGAATCGGTAGCTGGCCCTTTTTACCCTATCCGCATGACGGTATCGCCTGGCGCAGCGCCGGCTGCCTCAAAACATTGGCACATGTGAGGGCGGCGCTGCCATCAATCAAACTGCGATCAGGCTCCGCACCGCCAGATCGGCTTCATGCTCCGCCTTGCCCAGCTCGCAGCGGGCCTGCATCCGCATCAGCTAGTCGTAATGGAAGCGGCATTGCGCGATTTCCAATCCTTGCGCCGCACCGCTCCCCTCAACGCGATACACCAGCCGATCAGCCTGGTTTATCCGGCGCGACCACCAACCTTGCAAATCGCCCCTCAGCGGCTCCGGCTTTCCGGTGCCCTTGAAAGGGGTGCGCCTGCATTGCTCGATCAGGCCATTCAGCCGTTCCAGTGTGTTGAGGTCATTATTCACCCAGTGCTGGTAATCTTCCCAAGCCTGATCGGAAAAGACGATCTTCATGCCTGATGCAATTTCCGCTCCGTACCCTCATCGGCTTCCAGTTGACCGATAGAGGCCCTCAGACGACTGGCATTGGCCGGGGTCGAAAGCAGGTGCAAAGTTTCTTCCATCGCGTTCCAGTCTGACAGCGACACCATGACGACAGCTTCCGCCTTTTGCCGGGTGACGACCACCTGAATGCGGTCCTCGATTACGCGGTCCATCACGCCCTTCAGATTAGCGCGAGCATCCGAATATGTTACCACGTCCATGACGTTCTCCTTTGCACATCAATATGTACAGAAATTTGTACAACTGCAATAAGGAGCATTCGCGGGACGTCCTGAACAACAATCCCGCCCTACCACTCGCTTGCAACACGGATGCAACATGCGGCCAGAAAACCGTATCATCTTGCGGACCGTGACTCCGTCAATCGAGGTTCGAATCCTCGTCGGGCATCCAAGATTTCCAAAGCAAAATCAGTAACTGGCTGTTTACCTCCCCGCGCCAGCGGTGTTTTCATGTTGCAATTGATCCCAGGCTTTTTCGCCATTTTTCCCGCATTTCTGCGCCCCAGCGGCTCCATGGCACATGGATGGCCCGTGGCCCGGCATGAACTAATCGGGATTATCACCTCCGTTAGATAGGCGAATCACCGCATCAGACGTTACGCTGGCGTTCTCGATCCCCCTTGATCGAAAAGCCCCGCGCCGCCCCCTTCTCGGCGCGGGGCTTGTTCATTCCCCCACCGCCTGCCCTTAATCATCAGCGGAACAACGGTACTGATCCACGGGCATGTCCACGGCATCTATCCGGCATGCGTCGTGGTGAGGACAGACGGATAGATGAGCACGACCGATGCGCACGCCAGAATGACGATGGCGCCCAGCAATGCGGCGTTGCGGCCCAACCGGCCTCTGTGCAGCGCATAAAGCAGCGCGCCCAGCAACGCGGCGGCGATGAGAACGATGATAGCTGTCAGGCCCGTGAGCGACATGGTTTTTATCCTGTCAGAACGGCGCCCCGCCCCTTCGCGAACAGGTAAACCAGAGGTGGGCCTTCTTATTACGCGCGGGTCGACGCTGCGGTTCCGCAAATCGGGGAGCCCGCAGTGCCCGCCGACAGCAGAGTGGCATGGAAAATGGGCCGCCTCTTCGTGACGGCCCATCCTTCGTGTTCAGTCGAAAGCGGGATTAGAGCGATTTCCAAGCGATCGGAATCGATCGCTGGTTAAGAAATCGCGGCAAACAAGGGGGTTTTAGAGCGGCGATCTGATCCAATCAGATCGAAAACCGCTCTAACGCTGCTGGCCGCCCTGATCGTCCCGGCGCTCCTGCTGCCCGCCGCCCTGTTGACGCTTCTGATCGTCCTGTTGATTTTGCTGGCCAGGCTTCCGCTCGCGCTGTCCATCATTATCGCCCTGTCCACCCTGCTGGGTGCGCCCGGCGTCCTGTTGGTTCTGCTGACCCGGATTTTGATTTTGCTGACCGCCTTGTTGGCTGCCCATGCCTTGGTTCTGCTCTGCCATTTTGCGTCCTCTCATATATGCCGATCGGCACTATGAACGAAGCTCCAAACGGCTTCGGCGGTTCCGCAAAATCGTGCTGATCGAAATCAGTCAGTGCCTAGTGGTCCGATTCTGACATTTGCTACCGTGCTATCCGGATGGCGGGACGCAAATGTCAAAATCAATCCACTAGCGCATTGATGCAACAACATTGTTTCGAGCGTGCTGATCGCTCACGAAAATCGGTCGCGGCCCGCGCGTTGTCCCCGTATTTTTGAGTAAGTCAGTAGTTGAAAATACATCGATCAACCGACGGCATCAGCCTGATCCGCGCTGCTTTCTACGCATCTTCACCCAAGGTTAAGCCGCAAAAGTCAGCGAACTAGCCAAATGAACTCTGCATTTCAGCGGACCTCCCGATAGTTTTCCTCGTCGGCATCAGAACGAGTCGATTGGAGGGTTGAATCGTGGATCAGATTGCGGCCCCGCATCGAAACGGTGCGCAGACAGAAGCCCTGCTGGCTCAGGTCGCGAGCGAGTTGGACAGTTCGATGGGTATTTTGACATTGCATGGTCCCGATGGCGATCCGCCGCGCATACTGACGTCCCTGAACATGTCGCACAGCCTTGCCGCAGCGATGGCAGCATCGGTTGACCGGGATCTGGCGGCATCGCCGGAATCAAACGGCAATGGTTGGCGCAAATTGGTGAAATGGCCACACGCCGCGCCGCACGACAACGAAGGGATGGCGCGCATAACCTTCATGTGCCGCGTTGCCCCGCTACGCGCGATTGCGTTGACAGCCTGCTGCTTCAAGGATGGATGGCATAGCTGGGACGAGCAAGTGTCCGGAAACATCAGGAACTGGGTTGAACCATTCCTCGCCCTGCTCTGGCGTGCGGAACATGAACAGGCCCAGCGTGACGGGCTGGCGCAGGCGATCGACCGGTTCGATTTCGGCATCATTCTGCTGGATGCTGATGGCTTGCCCTGCTTCGCCAATGCGCGGGCGCAAAAGATGCTGGATTGCGGCGAGGGAATTCGGCGCGTCGGTCACGCCATCGCGGCGACCGATTATGAAGATGCGATCCGGCTCCAATCCGCGATCCGCCATGATACAGGAGGGGGCAACAGCTTTCACCTGCTGCTGCTGCATCGCGCGCGAACCCAGCCTCTGATCGCCGTGGTGGCATCGCTGGGGAGCCAGCAAAACCTGTGGGGGAAGCCGGCCGTGGCGCTCTATCTGATTGACCCCGGCCGGGACTCGCAAGCGATGGTCAACGCACTGTGCAGGGCGCATGGCTTGACCGCGACAGAATCCACTCTTGCAATGCACCTCGTCGGAGGCGCGACGATCGACGATGCCGCCAACCGCATGCACATCCAGACGCAGACCGCGCGCGCCTATCTGAAACAGGTCTTTGCCAAGACAGGCACCCATCGCCAGGCCGACCTGGTCCGCGCGATCCTCAGCGGCCTTGTCCATATCAGTTGAGCTTGCCCCGCATATGGGGGTGACGATTTACCGCATTTGGGGACAAGGCGAGTTCCCGTCTGGGGCTAATTTCCCGCCGATCGGCGGTTTATAAACGAGCCGTCACGATTTCGCCGTGCACCCGAAAACTCCCGCTCTGGAACAGCTGCGACATCGGTGGCCGCCCGACAAGCTTGGAGGAGATGTCATGAAGCGCTTCCTTTATTTAAGCGTTGCCTTCGGTGCCCTTGCGCTGACAACGCCGGTCCTGGCCCAGGATGGAGACGGCCAGGCCGCCGGCATCAACGCCAATAACGGATCGACGGTAACCTGGAGCAACACCGCCACCACCACCACCACCGCGACCGACAATTCCACCTGGACCGACAGCTCGAACAACAGCGATTCGAGCGGCGCCGGCTCTGCGAACAATGGCGGCACGGCCACCTATACCTATACGACCATGACCACGCCGACCAATCTGGCCGCCACGGTGACGGGCGGTGAGGTCTATCTGAACAACTGGGCACCGGCCGGTTCCGGCGGGTCTGGCGGTTCGGGTTCGGGCGGTGGCTCTGGCGGCAATGGCGGCGCCACAACTGGCGGCGCGGGCGGTTCCGGTGGCGCAGGCGGCAGCGGCGGCACAGCCGGTGCCGGCGGCGCGGGCGCAGGATCGCAGCTGATGGGATGGGACGCCGATTTCGACAATGGCGCCTTCTCCAACTTCGCGGGCCTGAACGCGATGAACGTCAACACCGGCTTCTACGCCTCGCAAAATGCGAGCGTGAACGTGAGCGCATCGGTCGGCACTTTGACGCTGACCCCATAACATGCGCGCCGGCCGCCTCATCCCCCTTGAGGCGGCCGGTTTTTCTGTCTGCGCCGGGAAAAGGGAGAAGGGCCGTGAACCGCTTTGCCGCGGCGACGATAGGGGTCGCCTTGCTCCATGGCCTTGCCGCCGTCCCCGCCCGCGCCCAGCCGGTCGATGACACGATCCTGGCGGAAACGCGCGGCATGGCCGATATGCGGCTGGTCGAACAAAGCACGACGATCACCAGCACCGGCACGGTTCAGGGCAACAGCATCACCGGCGATTTCACCACCGGCACGGTCAATCTGGGCAATGGCGCGCTCGACAATTTCAACGGGCTGGCGCTGTTCAACATCAACACCGGCAACAATGTCGCCATCAACAGCTCGATGACGGTCAATGTCGCCATTCAGCCATAGGACAACAGCCCTCGGCGCGGCGATGTTGCTGGGGGGTTGCGGCCCCGCGATGATCGATGCCCCCGGCCGCACGCTGGCGCTGACCGGCGGCGATTATGCCGTACCGGTCCACAGCATGGCTGAGCGGCGCTTCCTGACGGTGGTGCGCCAACGCTACGATTTCAGCTGTGGGTCGGCCGCGCTCGCTACCCTGCTGCGCTATCATTATGACGGCGCCGCCAGCGAGCAGTCCGTGTTCATGGGCATGTGGCAAAATGGCGATCGGGAACAGATCCGCCGCCTCGGCTTCTCGCTGCTCGACATGAAACGCTATCTCAATGCACGCGGCATCCGGGCGGAAGGCTATGTCGTCACGCTGGACGAGGTCGCTCGCACCCGCGTCCCCGGCATCGCCCTGATCGATGTGCGGGGCTACCGCCATTTTGTGGTCATCAAGGGTGTGGAGGGCGGGAAGGTGCTGGTGGGCGATCCCTCGCTCGGCATCCGCCTGATCGACGTTGGCAGCTTCAAATCCATGTGGAACGGCATCCTCTTCGCGCTGGTCGACGCGGTCGACCGGGGAAAGCACAGTTTCGGCCGGGAGGCCGAATGGGCGCTGGTCGCGCGCAGCCGGGCGACGATGGCAATGGAGCCTGTCAGTATCCAGGCGCTCGCGCTGGTCCGCGCCCCGCCTTTTCCGGTCGAAATGTAGCGGGGAGCGGCGATGCGTGGATGGACTCTCCTGCTAGGCACCATGGCCCTTCTTTGCGGCGCACCGGCGATGGCGCAGGCCGATCCGTTCGGGGGTGCGCGGATGGCCGCCGATGGCGAGCTGGATGCGATCCGGGGCGGTTTCCTGCTGCCCAACGGCATGGACATCGGCCTTGGCATCATGATCGAGACGATGATCGATGGTCGTCCTGCGCTGAGCACCGTGCTGACCATCGATGATAGCGCGCATCTGGCGATCTACACGGGAGGGGGTATGGAACGGCATGCTTCAGTGACCGAGCTTCTGGTCCCCGGCCCCAACGGAACGTCCCTGATCCGCATCACGCAGGACGCTCCGTCCACCCCGGGCGCGAGCAATGGGCAACCGATCGCCATCCTTCCCAATGGCCCAGCGGTCGACACGCCTTGGGGCGCGGTGCATCTGGTGCAGTCCGACACCCAATCGACAGTCGTGCTTGCAGGCAACGGCTTGGAATTGCAGCAGATGATCGGCACGGTGACGGGCGCACTGGTGACCAATACGGCCAGCGACCGGGTGATCGACACCATGGTCACAGTCGACCTGGATATCCGCCATTCGGCCATACCGACCAGCGCCATGATGCTCCGCCTGGATAGCCTGCTGGCCGGAGCCGCAGCAAGGGGAGGCTATTGAGATGCGGCGCGGATGCTTTTGGCTCATGACCCTTGATCTTATGGCGGTCCCCGTGGCGGCGCGGGCCGACCCTCTGCCACCAGACCCGCAAACGGCCGATCTGCTCCTGTTGCGGCGCCAGATCGCCGAGGAACGGGGCGCCGTGGACGCGCAGCAGCGCGCGCTCGATGCCCAGAAGCAGCGTCTCAACCGGCTGGAGGATGCGCTGCTCGACCGGATGCGGGCCGAGGGGCTGCCGATGACCGCGCCGCTGCTGCCGCTGGTCGAGGGCAGCCAGTTTGTCGGCAATCAACCGCCCGCGCCAGAGGTTGGGGTCAAGCCGCCCGACAGCGACACCACGCCGCATGTCGCCGTTCTGGCCGATCAGGGGGGAATATTGTCGCGTCCCGGCCGCCTCGTGATCGAACCGACGGTCGAATATATCCGCTCGGACCGCAACCGCTTCGTCTTTCGCGGCATCGAAATCCCGCAGTCGGTGCTGGTCGGCGTGTTCGACATCAATGAAAGCCATCAGGATATCATGACGGCGGCTGCGACCACGCGCTTCGGCCTGACCAACCGGCTCGAACTATCGGCGCGCCTGCCCTGGGTCTATCGCCGGGATACCGCCGTGCTGGTGCCGCTGGTCCAGAATCCCCCGCAATCGGGCGCGGGCACCATCGACACCTCCACCCATGGATCGGGGCTGGGCGATATCGAATTGCAGGCGCGCTATCAGATTGCGGATGCCCGTCATGGCTGGCCCTATATGGTCGCCGGGCTCCAGTTGATTACGCCGACCGGGTCCGACCCCTTCGGCCTGCCGCGCGATGCGCTGGGCAATGCGGAAAAATCAGCGACCGGATCGGGTTTCTGGGCCGTTCAACCCAGCCTGACGCTGCTGATGCCCAGCGATCCGGCGACTCTGTTCGGCGTCTTTGGCTATACGTTCAACTTTGGCCGCAATGTCGATACGCGCATCGGCGATGCCCAGATCGACCGGGTCGAACCGGGCGGAGCGCCCAGCGCGACGATCGGCCTTGGCCTGTCGCTCAACCCGCGGCTGTCGATGAGCTTTGCCTATGCCCATAGCTGGCAGTTCGCGACGAAGAGCCGAATCCGCCCCATCAGCATCACCAATGGCATCGAGACATTGGGCGCGCCGATCACCAGCAAGACCCGCGACCTTCAGATCGGTCGCCTGCTGTTCGGCATCAGCTATCGCGCCACGCAGCGCACCACGCTCGACTGGATCGTTGAGATCGGCGCGACCGACGACGCGGCAGATCTTCGCACCACGCTCAGAGTGCCGTTCGAGTTGAAATGAGCCCATACAGAAAAGGCTGGCCGACAATTCCGGTCTTGAGCCGCTCTCCCTGCATCGGCGCGCGACAATAGCTCCATCCCGGCCCGATAAATCATTGCTTTTCTTCCCGAACTCTTCGAAACGACGGAACGGTCGCGAAATGAACTGGAGGGAATGAATGCATTTGTTGAAAATGATCATCGCCGGCTTGTGCCTGTCGACTGCAGCGGCTGCCTTTGGGCAGGGGGGTTATCCATCTTCGTCCCCCGTGCCTGCTTTCGATCCCAATCCTTATATTCAGGCCGTGGCCGACGCGCATAAATATTACATCACCAGCGGAACGGCGGGCGGTACCCTTGCCGAGCGCACCAACGCCCGGAACAAGGTCATCCGCGGCCGCTTCGCTGAAATCGGCGAGATTCGCGCCCCACTCTATGCCGCGTTCCAGACCCGCGAACAGGCGCACATCCGATGCAAGAACAGCCGCTCAGGCCGGACGAAGCGCTGTCCGTCCTCCATCAACTGGGGTCCGGGCTACAGCGTCATTCCCGAATCGATCGGCAGCACCCGCCGCCACTTCAAGGCTGGCCCCACGCTGGTCAATGCGCATCAGATCGATGCCACCCTCGGCAAAGCGGGCAAGGGCACCAATCACGGCGATTACTGGGGCACGGCGAAGCTGACGCCGGAAGAAGCCGCCAAAAGGGTCGAAGCGGAAAAACAGCAATTGCGCAACGCGCTGATCGCCCGCGAGCTGCCCACCGATCAGGCCCTTGATATGGAGGTGGGATGATGGCCAAGCTGGTCCCCTTCGAAACGCCCGACAGGAAGACGGTCTACGTCAATTCCGAAACCGTCAGGGCTGTCCTCCCGTCCGACGGCAATGCCTTTGTCGTGCTGGGCTCCAGCATGGCGGAGGGCATTCTGCTGAAGGGCGCGCCGAGGACGATCGCGGACAAGCTCATCGGCTGACATGGATAAGGGCCGGGACACCGGCCCTCATCCCCTATCGCTTCGATGCAAAGCGGCATTCCCTGGCGAGACGACGCCCCATGTCCCATGCGGGCCTGTAAACGGCCATGCCCTTGCGCAACTGCTCGCAAGACATGTTGAGGCCCCCCGCATAGACGATGGCGACGGTCCGCCCCTGGGAATCGCGCGCCACGGGAACAATGGTGATGGGATCGCGCAGCGAGCGCTTCAGGCTCTCCTTGCTGTGCCGGGGATTGGCGGGCGCGCAGGTCTTCCTCTTGCGGCAACGGCCCGCGACATCCGGCGCCTCGATGCCCAGCAGGCGGATGCGCTCGCCATTGACGCGCAGCATGTCCCCATCGACCACCGTGAGGGCGGACGCAAAAAACAGGGCGGCAATCATTTTCTCAACCCCGCGATGATAAACGCGGCGCCCACGTTACAGATCATGTCCTCTTCCCCATCATCGCCTCGCTCCTGCAACGGACGTGTCGGCGTGACTGTTCCCTGCTTCACGCTGATCCCGGCCATTCCATGGTGAGAACGAAACGAGCGGGGATTTTAATTCACGAACCGGGTGTTAGCGTGAGCGTGATGATATCCTTGTACGTCCCGGCCAACTTGCCGGAGGGCAACGCCGGCAGCGTCAGCACCAGGGACTTGTTGCCGCCGCCGACGCCGGCGCGGGCCAGATTGGCCAGCGAAACCCCGGCCGCGGGAACATTCTGCCCATCGAAGGTCATGCTGTAGGGGATGGTCGAATTGGTTGGCACGGGGCTCGGTGCGCCGGTCAGCACCATCTGATTGCCGTTCTGCGTCGAGACATTGGCGTTCACCGCACCAGTACTCTTGAGCGAAATGGCGAGGCTTTGCGTCGTCGTCGTGAAACTGCCGAAATTGATCGTCTGCGGCCCGGCGGTGATTACCTGCAACAGGTTGGGCACGGTGACGTTCAATGTCGGACCTGCGCCCGTGGAGCCGCCGCCCACAAAACTACCTGAATTATTATAGCATTGGACGAAATAGGTAGTTGTCTGACTATAGGTTCCGGGTGTGAAATCATCACCAGCGGTGTTAATTGGGATGGTCAGCGTGGTCGTTGCATTCTGTACATTCGAATTGGAATTCGATGTATAAGTGAAGGGGAGGCTGTTGCCCGCAGTCGGCGTCGAAGACGTTGGCGATTGGAAGACATTACCACCCGTCAAGGAATAGATCGGCCCCGGAAAGCCATTCAATGTGCCAACCCGCAATGGAGATGTCGCCTCGCTATCCAGGATCATCAACCGGGCGGACCGGATATTGCTGCTGCCAGTCCGCGTGACAGTCACGGTGGTCTGAGCAGTCATCTGCGAACCATTGGGAAACGGACTCCAACTCGCCACGGCCACCGTGGTAGGCGAAAAGCTTACCGTCACGTCGCCGGCCCCACATGCCATCGCCCCCTGCGCCCAGCAAAGCGCCAGCCCCCCGGCCGCAAGCCGTCCCCAATTCCCCCTCATTTCCGTCCTCCACCCATTTCCAGCGCCCGGACCTCGCCAAGCTGAAACACGTCGTTCGTGCCCTCGCCCACGTCGAACTCGAAAATCGTCGGCGGCTCCGTGGGCATTTCGATGCGCCACCGGCCGGGCCGCATCCCCTGCATGCCGAACTTGCCGTTGCGCCCCGTGAAGATCGTCACCGGCTCCCGCTTCGGATTGCCAAGGTCGGTCGCCTTTCCCGCGAGCAGCGAAATCGGCTCCCCCCGCGCATCGATCAGCTTGCCGAAGACGAGCAGATGATAATCCGAGCCCACCACCATGCGATAACCCGACCGGTGCGGCGCGCGAATCTGGACATTGCCTTGCCCCAGATCATAGCCGCTCGGCGCATCCGGCACATCATAGGTGACGGTGCGGTCGGAATAGGGGCTGAGGTCCGGGACCAGCCCCGGCCCCAGCCGCCCGGAACGCGCGGTTTCACCCTGCTGCTGCGGGTCGAGCCGTAGCTGCTTGTCCTTCAGGCTGGCATGCGGCGTCCCGATCAGGAAACTGTCGGTGATCGGCCGCCCGACCGCGAACACCCCATCGGCAAAGGCGATCGACGTGCCCACGCGCAGCGAACTGCGCTGGTCGAGCGTCTGGCCCGCATCCTGCCAGGCGGCGATATGGCTCAGGCCGATCTCCGCGCGATTGGCGAGATAGGTCGCACCCAGATTGGCGGTGGACCCCATGCCGGTGCGATCGACATCCGCCGACAGCGACCATGCGCCCACGCCCTGCCCGCCGGAATCCTGCCAGGACGCCTGCACCTGCCCACGCGAAGTCAGTTCCGCCCTCGCCTGTCCCCGCTGGCCGAAGCGGTGGATGACACCGATTCGCACCAGCGCGACATCGCGGCGGTCGAAACGGTGATATTCCGCCTGCCCGTCCAGCCGGGTCGAAACCGTCAGGGCGACGCCGAACAGGCCGCGCATGCTGAAATCCTGCGGCCGGGTGGAATCCTGCCGGGTATAGCGGATATCCGCCCCGAAATAGCGATCACGTCCGAAATTATTATTGTAGGACAAGGACATCTGCAATCGGCGCGACGACTGCGGCGTCAGCGCATAATCGCTGACGATGGCGAAGTTCCTGCTGCGATATTCGACCGCGGCGCGCAACGATTGCGACCGGAAACCGTCCTGCCCCTGCTTCAATATCTGATAGGTGGCCGCCGCCGCCACGCCCCTGCGGCCATCCCTCCGGCGGGAAGCGGCAAGGTCCAGCCCGATCAGGCCCAGCCGCGACCCGAACAGCATTTCCAGCCCCGCCTGCTGCGCCCGCGCATCGCCCTGCGCATTGAGGCCCGCCGTCCATTGCTGCGACAGCCCCCTGCGAATGAAGCCCGATGCGACGGCATGCCCGGAATAGTCCAGGCCCGCGCGCGTCGGACGGGACAGCACGCCGCCGTTCAGCGCGAACTCGGTCAGCCCCGGCTCCAGCAGCGAGCGGTCCGAAAACAGGCTGAAATCGATGGTGCGGCGCGCGCCGGTGTCATCCTCTATCACCAGTTGCACGTCATTGGCGCCGTCCGCCAACGGGAAATCGGACAGAGAATAGGTGCCCGGCTGCATCCGGCGACGCTCGACCGAGCGGCCGTTGACGAAAGTCTCGACCGTACCGGGCGCGGCGATGGTGAAGCTCTGCGCGCCGCTGGAGCGGACTTCCCGCTGGGGTTGCAATTGGCTGTAGAGACGGCTGACCGACAGGCCAGCCAGCGGCGGCGTGGACTGAAAGGCGCGCACCGTCGGTTGCAGATCGCCCGCGATCCAGCGCATGTCGTGACGCAGATCGTCATAAAGCAGGCGGGAACCGGCACGGCGAAAGGCCGGTTCGCCGCTACGGGCCGAGGCATAGCCCTCCCCTTCCGCGACCAGACCGCCCAGTCGCACCGCGCCCTCGACCCCGGCTATGGGCGCCAGCAGGCCCGCCTCGGGTCCGTCATAGACGGCATCGGCCGAGGCGCGGATGTTGACATAGCCGGACAGATGCGCCGGTTCGAGCGTGACCGCGCGCTCGCCGCTGGCACCGCGCAACGTCAGGTTGCGGGGACGGCGGGCGCCGACCGGAATGACGATGTAGAGGGCAAGCCGCTGGCTGTCATAGACCAGCACGATGCCCTGCTTGCCCAGCACCGCCCCGTCCAGATCGGGTGATCGGGCCGCCGCCTGACGAAGCGGTTCCAGCGCGGCGTCCGTCAGCAGCGGTTCCAGCAATTGCAGGAAACGCGGGGCCGCGACCGACAGATCGTCATTGGGGGAAACCGCCAGGTCGACATCGCCCAGATAGGTGGGGCCGTCCGTCAGCGGAACGACGAAGCGCAGCGTCCGGCGCGTCGGATTGATCCGTTGCCGTTCCACCGGGGGGGGCGTGGGCACGGCGCCCTGTCCGGTCGCGGGCGCGGCATCCAGCGCCGCCTGCAACGGCATGACCGGCGTGGCGCCATGGGCTTCCCGGTTCAGGCCCATCGCCACGGCAAGCAGTGCAGTCCTGCGCAGCAACCCGCGCGCGCCGATCCGCGGCACCGGCTCACCTTTGCCGCTCTTCCAGCATGGTGGCCGTGACCTGTCCGCTCTTCGAAGGCAGCTCGACCGGGATGGTCAGCGTCCGCTTCTGATGCGCGGCGACAAGGCCATAGCCGACCAGCTGCTGAAACTCCGCGCCGCTCATGGTGCGGGAGAATATCTCCTTGCCGCCCGCATCCTTCTCGCTGATCGCGATACGATGCTGGCTCAGATAGCCATAAGCGTCGCCGTCATTCTGCACATGCAGCACGGGCGCGGGCTTGCCCTCATGATCGCCGATGGAAACCGACTGGATGGAAAGCGCAGGCTTGCCAGCCGGGGAGGCGATGTTCACCAGCACCTGAAAATTATAGACGATCTGCACCGCCGACTGGCCCTCCGGCAGCTTCACGGGCAGCTGGTTGAAGCCGACATAATAATGGCGGCTCTCCGCCAACGCCGGATCGCCCGCCCATTGGACGCGGAACGTCTGGGTCTGGCCCGCGGGGATGATCGTGCTGGGCGGCACGACGATCAGGTTCTCATCATCGGGACCAGCGGGGCTGAAGCCTTCCGGCCCCGCCTTCAACGGCTGGATCAGCACTTCCATCGGCAGCGGGCTGGCGCCGGTGTTGTTGACGCTGACATTGGCGACGACGCCCCGTCCCGCCGACTGCAGATCGACGACCACGGGCGAAACGGTGGTGGCGCGCGCCGGGATCGCAAGCGCGCTGCTCGTCGCCAGTGCCAGGGCCGCCAGTTTCATCCTGCATCCGTTCGTCATGGTCATGCCCCTCCCCCTATTCCGGCCCTAGATCGACGGCGCCAGGTTGAGGATGATCGTCGCGCTATACGCGCCATCCACCGGCTTTGCGCTGTTCGCCGAACTGCCCTTGTTCGTGGATACGGTGAAGTTGCTTACGGATATGATAATGGTCCCTGATTTCGGCGCGGCCTGCGATTGCGCCACGCCGGTATAGAGAGCGGTGGTGCCCAGCGACGTGGTGTCGCCGGTCGTCACGGTCGCCGCGCCGGGGGACCAGCCCGAAGCGGTGGCGGTATAGTTCACCGCCTGCGATTGCGACGGCGTCAGGCTGCCGCGCGGCGCATTGAGCCGCAGCGAGCGTGCCGAAATGGAAATGGCCGACCCGGCATTGCAGGCAAGGCCCGATATCGTCCAGCTCAGATTGGCGAGCGCCGGATCAAGCTTGCCATTGGCAGGGACGACGGTGGAGAAGGTGATCGGCGCCGCCGACGGCAGGGCACACTTCCCCTTGATCACGCCCTTCACCTGCGCGGTCGCGGACGCAGGAGCGGCCTGCGCCGGAATGGCTCCGGCGCAGGCAGGAAACAAGACACAGATTGCCGTCAGAACGCGCATGTTTCCAGATCCCCTGGTGCGACCCTTCACTCTATCAGACGCCCGGCGTCAATGTGACCTTGATGGTGCCGGTATAGCTGTCCGCCACTGGGATCGCGGTGGTGGCGTTGGTGGTGGCGCTGACGGTCAGCGTATCGGCGACGATGCCCACCGTGGTCCCGCCGGATGCGATGGTGGTCGTGCCCAACTTCACTGTCGGGGTGAAATCCACGGTATCGGTGAAGGCCGCGTTGCTGGTGGTGACGGTGTTCGCTTTCATCGCGACATGTTCATAGCTGACTTGGGCGCCGGCCTTGTTGCACCAGACGCTGGCGGTCGCGGGGCTCGACGTGTCGCCACCCGTGGCGAAGCCGCTCGAATTGCTGGTGCTGATCGCCGTGAAGGAGATCGGATCAAGGCTGAAGGTCGAGCATTTCGACCCGACGGTGCCGGTGACGTCGATCTGCACCGACTGCGCCTGACCGGTTTGCGCCAGCACGGGCACCGCCTGCATCGCGGCAAGGGCAACCGCCCCCATAAGCAATTTCTTCATCATGGAAGGTTCCTTTCGCACTTCAGGGTTGTGGGAACGGAACTCCCCCCGCTCCCGGCACAGGCTGCGGCATGCCGGGTGGCCGGGTCCGCCTTCTGTCTCAGTTGTCCGCGCGCCGCGCATGATCCTGGTCATGGCTGCGCCGCGATCGAAATGGTGATGGTGTCGGCATAGCTACCCGCGACCAGATGCGTGGCGCCGGGCAGCATCCAGCTGATCCCCAGCGTCGCCGTCTTCCCGGTGGACGTGCCGTTCACCGACGAAAGCCCCGCGCCCGCCGGCGAAAGAGCGCAATCCGAACCGCCAGCGGTCAGCTTGCTCGCCACGCAGCCGCCGCTCACCGATCCGCTGGAATTATCGAGCGGCACCGAAATGTCGAACTGATAATCCAGCTTGCTGGAAAAGCTGGCCGAAGGTGCCAGGGTCGCGGTTTTCAGCCCACCATTGGCAGAGGTGGCCCGCAGCAGATATTTCGTATTGCAGTTGACGGTCGCGGTCGCGCTCAGGGAGCCGTTGGCATCCAGATTGGCATTGATGAACCCGCTGCCGGAACCAAGACCGCATGACGCGGGGATTTGCCCGGTCGCGGTGATGGTCAGCGTCTGCGCTCCCGTCTCGACAGAGAACAGCCCCAATATAGAGGAAAGCGCGACAGCGCATTCTGGAAGATGACGAAATACCCTCCGCATAGCCCCCCGCCACGCTGCAGTTCTCAATCAGAAAACTTGTTCCACGAGTCGTATATTCGCCTATTAGCAATACATCTTTCAATAGATTTAACCATAGTCGATAGTCATGTATCGCTTTGGTACAAAGGAATAAAATCCCCATCCATCAGTATATAACGTTGGATATATTTACCGATCATTTGGCAAGGCAGGCGCGGCCGGAAGGCTCTCTTCCGCGCCTCATCCCTCGGCGATGCGGCCTCGCGGCCGGACCCAGGACAGAAGCGGCAAATGCCCCTATCTTGATGCAGATCACGATTTCACTGATGATATAAATATTAATGGGCGCTCATTACCCATTTTGGGCTCATTGCCCTGAACTATCCGTCAGCATTAAATTGTTCCGTTAAATCAACGGCTCATGCGTATTCACGAAATGGGCGTGGTTTAGTGGGAACAAATAATGCGCCCTGCATGGACCATCCTCCTGCCCGCCCTGTTCCTGTGCATCGGCTTTGCCCCTGCGGTCGCCCAGAGCGGCGGTGATCGGGGCATCCGTCCCGATGATCCCAACCCACCCGCCTTCCTGGCCACCAGCTTCGATCTGACCACGATGACATCTCCGTCACCGCCCGACGATGGCGCAGCGCAGGAGGCGGTGCAGGGGCCGGTCGATGCGCAGGGCCCGCTGCCACCCGATGCGGACAGGGAACGGCGCTACGCCTCCCTAGGCAGCCGCATCGGCGCCGCCAAATGGGAAACGATCGGCCTTTTCGCCTATATCACCGCGACCCAAGCCTATTGGACGGACGGCACGACCCATTTCCATTTCAAGGATGAGGGCTGGTTCGGCCGGAACACCAACAATCTGGGCATCGACAAGCTGACCCATGCCTTCAACGCCTATCTGTTCGCTGAATTTCTGGGCGCGCGGATGGCGCGCAAGACCCAGGACCGGGCCCGGGCGGCGGCGCCGGCGGGGCTGCTCTCCATAGGACTGATGCTCTATGGCGAGATGTGGGACGCGCACAAGAAGGACAGCGGCTTTTCGGTTCAGGACGTCATTTTCAACACCGGCGGCGCGACCTTTTCAGTACTCCGCCACACCGTGCCGGGGCTGGAGGAGAAGCTGGATTTCCGTCTGCTGATGATGCCCAATTCACAGGTCTACACCTTCAAGGGCAAGCGCCATTATGAGCAGCAACGCTTCCTGCTGTCGCTCGAACTGGCTGGCTTTCAGGGGCTGCGCGACAGTCCCCTGCGCTTCATCGAACTACAGATCGGCTATCGCGGCAAGAATTTCACCAATGCCGAGCGCGCCGCAGGCATAAGGCCGGAACGCGACATCTTCTTCGGCGTCGGCCTCAACGTCAAGCAACTGTTCTTCCGCGACAGCCGCTCGCGCCTGGGCCGCGCCATAGGCAGCGGACTCAACTATTTCCAGCTCCCCTATACTGCCGTCCATGTCCATTGAGCGGAAGCGGAAGCTGGAAGAACGAAAAGGGGCGGATGCGTGCCGGCCAACCCGCGCCGCATCTTGTCGCCAACCCGGCCGTCCTTCCAGACTCCGCATCGCACCACGCCATCCGGGGGAGGGGCGGCATTCAGCGCGACGCAATCAGAACAGACTGTTCGCCCTCCGCCTGTGCCACGGTCCGCGCCCGATGGTCCGTGCGCAGCTCGTTCAGCATGTCGTCCCGCTGCCAGGCATCGTTGGCGACGATGATCCAGGCCTCGAACTTCGAAGCCGCGCCGATTTGCGGCGGCAACGGCGTCAACCGGCCCATGGCCTTGACCGCCCGCATCGATATCCGGTCGATCGCGCGCGAGGATGAGGGTTGGGCCAGAGCGATGGCCTGGGGCCGGCCTTCTTCATTCAGGCGGAACTCGATCCGGGCAAAGCCGGTCGCGCCATGGTCGGAATCAAGACTGGCGCTGCGGCGGATGCTGCTGGTCAGCCGGTTCGCGGTCCGATCCTGCCATCTCTCATAGGTCATTTCCTTTTCAGGCGAAGCAATGACGGTCAATTGGTGGCCTTGCTGCCTGGCACTAACCCCTGTTGACAGCAGCAGGGATGAGCAAAGCGCCAAAATCAAGGGCTTGGCTTGCATAGGAGCCTCCTCTGCTAAGGATATCGATTTATCGTTGGAGCGGCTGCGGCGGCATCTGGCCGGCCGAAAAGCGGCAGCTGTTATATATTACAAAGATGACAAATTGAGTAATCAATATAGAACAATGATCTCATCAACATACACAATATTCCAAAATCGGCCATCTCGTCCCAATTTGACGCAGTATTTCGACGCTGTGCCAACGCCCTTTCCCAAACCGCTTTGATCATTATGTTTTGCAATGCGCCCCCGCGACAGGGGGGCCATCGACTCGGATTCCGCAGGAATCAGCCCGCCGCGATGCTCAGGCCCACCGCCTCGGCAACCTTGATGCCATCGATCGCGGCGGAAAGGATGCCGCCGGCATAGCCCGCCCCTTCCCCGGCGGGATAAAGACCCGCGATATTGATGCTCTGGCAATCCTTCCCCCGCGTGATGCGGATCGGGGAGGATGTGCGCGTCTCCACCCCCGTCATCACCGCGTCGGGATGATCGTAATTGGCGATCTGCCGTCCGAAAACCGGGATCGCCTCGTGAAACGCCTCCAGCACGAATTCGGGCAGGCAGCGCGACAGGTCGGTCATGGTGACGCCCGGCTGGTAGGAAGGAATGACATCCCCCAGCGCGGTCGAAGCCCGACCGGCCAGGAAATCCCCCACTTTCTGCCCCGGCGCATGATAGGTCGATCCGCCCGCGACAAAGGCCATGGACTCCCAATGCCGCTGCAACTCGATCCCCGCCAGCGGCCCGCCCGGATAGTCCCGCTCCGGATCGATGCCGACGACGAGGCCTGAATTGGCGTTGAACTCGGCCCGCGAATATTGGCTCATGCCGTTGGTGACGACGCGGCCCTCTTCCGAAGTGGCCGCCACCACGCGCCCGCCGGGACACATGCAGAAACTGTAGACCGTCCGGCCATTGCCGCAATGATGGGCAAGGCTATAGGCCGCCGCCCCCAGCACCGGATGCCCCGCGCAATTGCCGTAGCGCGCCCGGTCGATCCAGCTTTGCGGATGCTCGATCCGCACGCCGATGGAAAAGGGCTTGGCCTCGATATGCACGCCACGCCGGTGGAGCATCTCGAAGGTCGGGCGGGCGCTGTGGCCCACCGCCATGACGACATGATCCGTCTCGATGAACCCTCCGTCCGCCAGATGCAGGCCGCGCACCTTCCGCGTGCCGTCGGCCTGCCGCTCCAGCTCCAGCTCATCGACCCGATGCTGCCAGCGATATTCGCCGCCCAATCCCTCGATCTGCCGCCGCATCGCTTCCACCATCGACACAAGGCGGAAAGTGCCGATATGCGGATGCGCTTCGGTCAGGATATCCTCGGGCGCGCCGGCCGCGACGAATTCCTCCAGGACCTTGCGACCCAGGAAACGCGGGTCCTTCACCCGGCAATACAGCTTGCCGTCGGAAAAGGTCCCCGCCCCGCCCTCACCGAACTGCACATTGCTGTCGGGATTGAGTTCGGCGCGGCGCCAGAGGCCCCATGTATCCTTGGTCCGTTCCCGCACCACCTTGCCGCGATCGAGGATGATCGGGCGGAATCCCATCTGCGCAAGGATCAGTCCTGCGAACAGCCCGCAGGGGCCCGCCCCGATCACGACCGGCCGCCTGCCCGACCAGCCCGGCGCCGCCTTCGTCACGAACCTGTAGTCCGTGTCCGGGCGCGGGCGGACGTCATGATCATGCATGAAGCGCGCCAGCACCCCCGCCTCATCCGTCACCTCGACATCGACGGTATAGACAAGCTGGATCGCATTTTTCCGCCGGGCGTCATTGCCCCGGCGCGCGACGACATAGCCCAGCAATTCCTGCGGCGCGATGCCAAGGCGCTCGCAAATGGCGGCGGGCATCGCCTCGGCGGGATGGTCGAGGGGCAGCTTCAATCCGGAAAGACGCAACATCCGCCTGCCCCTAGACCTATTACCGAGTCGGCTCCAGCCCCCGTTAGAACCGGGCGCGCACCCCGCCGTAGAAAGCGCGGCGTTCGATCGGATAAAAGGCGACGCTGCCTTCATTCGGCACAGTCGCCGGATTGTCCGGCACGTAGCGAACCAATGCGCTGATATCGCCGATCGCGCGCTCCCCCGTCAGATTGCGCGCATCCAGGAAAAGCGTCAGCCCCTTGCGCACCTCTGCCCGCGCGCCCAGATTCAGCGTGGCATAATCCCCCACCCGCTTACTGTTGGCATAATCCACCCAGGCCCCCTGCGGCAGCCATTCGACGGCGGGCGAGACGCTGAACCGATCCGTCCCCAGCTTCAGCTCCGCCCGATAGAAATGGCGCGGCACCACCGGCAGGCGGTTGTTCCCGAACTGCGCGTCATCACGGAAGCGGAAATCGCTATATTGATAGACCTGCCGCAGCACCGCCCAGGGCGCCAGCGTCAGGTCCAGCCCCGCCTCTATCCCCTGATGCCGCGTCCGGTCGGCGTTGAAGGTCGCCGCCGGATAAAGCCCCGCCACCACATTATATTGCAGCATCTCGCCCTTCAGGTCGGCGCGATACAGGCTGACATCCCAATGCGCGATGCCCAATGTACCGCGCGTGCCGATCTCCGCCGTCCATGCCTTCTGCGGGCTCAGGGGCGTGAAGCCCGGAACCCCGCCCGCGGGCGCCTGCCCCAGTTCGATAAAGCCCGGCAGTTCCACCGAGCGGCTATAATTGGCATAGAATTGCACCGCTTGCGCCGGCTCGAACAACAACCCGAATTTGGGCGCGAAGGCATCGAACGACACATCCCCGCTCCGCGCCGGAACGAAGCGGTTGTCCAGCCGCCGCTCGCCATGGGTGTAGATGCCACCCGCGATCAGCCACAGCCCGGCAACCGGCGCGATCCGCGCCTCGCCATAGCTGTTGATCGTCTGCGCCCGCGCCTTCTGGCGGGAGGTCGGCGCGCCGGGCCTGCCGTTCAGATTGACGAACTGCCGGAAATCGCCCCGCCCAAAGCGCGCCTGCGTGCCAAGCGTCAGTTCGACCGGCATCCCGCCCAGCTTCCCCGCCAGATCAAGACTGGCGAAAATGCCGCGATCCTCCGATTTCTGATCCACGACCTGATAGATCGGATGGTTCAGCGCCTTGGCGTTATAATAGACGCCAAAAGCCAGCTGCCCGCCATCCAGTTGAACCGTGGTCCGGTTCTGCAAGCGGATCGAATCGATGTTGCGCGCCTGATCGCCCGTGAAATTGCCCTTGGCCGGATGGTCCAGCGCATCGCTTTCATTCAGCGCCCCCGACAGCTTCTGCCGGATCGTCTGCACGCTGGCGTAGAAGCGCGTCTCCACCCGGTCGCTGAGCTTCAATCCCACATTGCCGTTGAAACGCAACGCCCTGCGCCGCCCATGATCGCGATCGCCATCCGAGCGATCGGCGGTGATCGCCGCCCAGGCATCCCCCCGCGCGTCGGCATAGCCAAAGGCCGCCTTGCCCCGCAGCGTATCGAAGGACCCGCCATCGACCCGCATCTCCACCCCCGGAGCCGTTCGCCCGGTCGGCGTCACCGCATTGATCGCGCCGCCCAGCGTCGATCCGCCCAGCCGCAGCGCGTTGCCGCCGCGATAGACCTCCAGATGCTGGAAAACCTGCGGGTCCAGCTCCTGAAAATCGCCATTGTCGTCGGCCATGTTGATGGGAATGCCATCCTGCAACAGCGTCAGCCCGCGCATATGATAACCGCGCGACAGCCCCGACCCGCGAATCGAAATCCGCACCTCCTGCCCGAAGCGCGGCTGGGTATAGACGCCGGGCGAAAAGCTCAGCGCATCGCGCAACGACACGGCCAGCCTGTCGCCGAATGCCTCAGCGGACACGACATCGACCCCGCCGGGCGTGCGAACGACCTTCGCCGCGACCTCCTCGACCACAGGGCTGGCGGTGACGATGATGCGGCTCTGCTCCACCGCCTCATCGGCCAGAGCGGGAGCGGACAACGAGCAGACAAGCGCGCACAGCGAAACGCCGCGCGAAACGGAAAAAACGGACATGAAAAGACAACCTTACTGAAAAAGCACGAAAAACGGCGGATTTTCAGAAGATGACGGGCGGCCCCAGGGAAGGCGGCGGCGGCGCGGCCAGCCGGGCGATCAACCCGGTCTTGAGCGCAAAGGCAATCGGCCCGAAGGCCAGCTGCCAGGCGAGAAGCGGCAAGTCGGCCAGCACCAGCGGCGGCACCAGCGGCTGCACCGAAGCGGCAAAGGGGCAATGCTGCTGTCCCGCCATGCCATCGTCCTGCTGGTCCCTGCCGGGAGCCTGCCCCCGATCAACCACGACATTGACGGCACCCTGCCCGGTGCAAAGCGTCACCACGACGCCCCGCTCGGTCCGCACCGGCATGAAACCCGAAGGCGCGACCAGCTGCATCGCCAGCACGAGCAGAGCCAGCGCAGCCTGCAGGCCCTTCGCCGTTCCGGATTGTCTGACCGCCCCCATCATGGCGGCAAGCCTTAGCGGCGACAGCCCGCCCTGTCACCAGGACAAAGGGACGGGACGCTTCACACTAACCTTGACGTAAACGTAAAGCGCCGCTACATCACCGCCATGGACAAACGCACCAGCATCGCCGGCATCGAACTCCCCGACCATAGCGATCGGCAGAGCTACACCATCACCGACCTGTCGGAAGAATTCGACGTCACCGCCCGCGCCCTGCGCTTCTATGAGGATGAAGGGCTGATCGCGCCGGAACGGCAGGGCCTTGCCCGCATCTATTCGCGCCGCGACCGCGCCCGCCTCGCCTGGATTCTGCGGGGCAAGCGGGTCGGCTTCAGCCTCTCCGACATTCGCGAGATGATCGACCTTTACGATGCGGACGAGGGCCATCAGGAACAGCGCCGCGTCACCATCGCCAAATGCAAGGCGCGCATCGACCTCCTCACCCGCCAGAAGGACGATATCGACGCCGCCATCGCCGAACTGTTGCAGTTCGTGACCGCGCTCGACCAATAACCCCCCAGAACAGAAACGCCCGGAGAAGATCATGCCCAGCTACAGCGCCCCCGTTCGCGACACCCGCTTCGTGCTCGACCATGTCGTGGGGCTGGACCGCTACGCCAACCTGCCCGGCTTCGAAAATGCGACGCCCGATCTGGTCGAGGCGATCCTGACCGAAGGCGGCAAGCTCGCCGCCGAAGTGCTCTTTCCGCTGAACGCCGTGGGCGACAGGGAGGGCTGCACCCGTAACCCGGACGGCAGCGTCACCACCCCCACCGGCTTCAAACAGGCTTTCAACACCTATGTCGAGGGCGGCTGGACGACCCTCCACGCGCCGGTCGAATATGGCGGCCAGGGCCTGCCCAATGTCGTGGCGGCGGCGGTCGGCGAATATGTGCTGTCCTCCAATCACAGCTTCGAAATGTATCATGGCCTGACCAGCGGCGCCGTGTCCGCCCTGCTCGCCAGGGGCAGCGAGGAACTCAAGCGGAAATATGTCCCCAACATGGTATCGGGCCAATGGACCGGCACGATGAACCTGACCGAACCGCATGCCGGCACCGACCTTGGCCTCATCAAGACCAAGGCGGCCCCGCGCGACGACGGCAGCTATGCGATCAGCGGGACCAAGATCTTCATCAGCTCGGGCGAACATGACCTTGCCGAGAACATCATCCACCTCGTCCTCGCCAAGACACCCGGCGCGCCGGACAGCAGCAAGGGCATTTCGCTGTTCGTCGTGCCCAAGTTCATCGTCAACGACGACGGCTCGCTGGGCGACCGCAACAGCGTTTCCTGTGGCTCCCTCGAACATAAGATGGGCATCCACGGCAACGCCACCTGCGTCATGAACTATGACGGCGCGACCGGCTGGCTGGTGGGGGAGGAGAATAAGGGCCTCGCCGCCATGTTCATCATGATGAACGCCGCGCGCATGTGGGTCGGCATGCAGGGGCTGGGTCAGGCGGAGATCGCCTATCAGAACGCCGCCCATTATGCCCATGACCGCCGTCAGGGCCGCGCCCTGACCGGCCCGGCCGAGCCGCAGGAAAAGGCCGACACCCTGTTCGTCCACCCCGATGTCCGCCGCATGCTGATGGAGGCGAAGGCGCTGACCGAAGGGCTGCGCGCGCTGATGCTCTGGGGCGCGCTCCAGGTCGACCTCGCCCTCCATGCCGCGACGCAGGAGGAACGGCAGGCCGCCGACGACCTCGTCCAGCTGCTGACCCCGGTGCTGAAGGGCTATGGCACCGACAAGGGCTTCGACGTCGCGGTGATGTGCCAGCAGGTGTTCGGCGGCCATGGCTACATCTGGGAAAATGGCGTCGAACAATATGTCCGCGACGCCCGCATCGCCCAGATCTACGAAGGCACCAACGGCGTGCAGGCGATGGATCTGGTCGGCCGCAAGCTGCCCATGAACGGCGGCCGCGCGTTACAGGCGTTCCTCGGGATCGTCGCGGACGAAGTCGCGCAGGCGAGGAGCGACGAGAAGCTCGCAGCCATTGCCGAAGCCCTTGAAAAGGCAAGCGGCCAGCTCGGCGCGGCGACCATGTGGCTGATGCAGAATGGGATGAAGAACCCGGACAATGCCGGGGCGGGCGCGCATCATTACATGCACATCCTCGGCATCGTCGCGACCGGCCTGATGTGGCTGCGCATGGCCAGGGCGGCTGCGGCCCAGCTGGCGGCAGGCGGCGGAGACGGCAAATTCCTGGAAGCCAAGCTGGTGACGGCCCGCTTCTTCGCGGAACGCGTACTGCCCGACGCAGGTTCGCTCCGCCGCAAGATAGAGGGCGGCGCCGACAGCCTGATGATGCTCGACCCGGAGATGTTCCTGCCAGCCTGAAACCCATCTCAACGACAGGATATGGCCATTTGTGGACATTAAGCGCGCTGTGTTCCTGCGAAGGCAGGAACCCAGTCCC
>NZ_JALDYQ010000040.1:0-46175 GCF_032153725.1 Sphingobium sp.
GCGGGATCCCGGATCAAGTCCGGGATGACGAAGCTGTAATGGCAAGAAGCCACCCCTATCTGCCGCCAAGCCAAAGCGTTTCGGGCCTTCCTTGCCAGGCTCGCGGCTTCACTCCGCCGTGTGACGGGGATAGTCGGTATAGCCCTTGTCCTCGCCCACATAGGCATAATCGAAATCCGCCTGTGCCAGCGGATAGCCATGGCGCAGGCGGCTCACCAGATCGGGATTGGCGATATAGGGGCGGCCAAAGGAAATGGCGTCGGCCTTGCCGGACGCGATGGTGGATGCCGCCGTCTCCGCGTCGAAACTGCCATTCTGGATGATCGTACCAGCGAACACGGCGCGCAGATGATCCATGACGGGATAATCGGGCTTTTCCATGAAGCCTGAGGCGATCGGTTCGATCAGATGGATATAGGCCAGGCCATGATCCTGCGCCAAAGCGCCGATCGCTTCGGTGAGGGCGGCGGGGTTGTCGTCGCCCATGCCCTTGCGTTCGCTGGTCGGACTGACCCGCAGGCCGATGCGGCCGGGTTCGACCTCGCCGGCGACGGCTTCTATGATTTCTCCGAGCAGGCGCACGCGATTTGCGATGCTGCCGCCATAGGCGTCGGTGCGACGGTTGGTCTTCGATTGCAGGAACTGGTCGATGATATAGCCATTGGCGCCGTGGATCTCGACACCATCGAAGCCCGCGGCCATGGCGTTGCGCGCGCCCATACCATAGGCGGCAACCACCCCTTCAATGTCAGCCTGGGTCATCTCGCGCGGCACGACATAGGGCTTCATCGGCAGGAAATGGCTTGTGTCCCCTTCGGGGCGCGGCGCGAAAGTTTCGCCTTCGCCCGCGATCGGTGAGGGGCCGATCGGTAGCTGTCCCCCGATATAGTCGGGCAGGACGAGTCGGCCCATATGCCAAAGCTGCGCATAGATGCGGCCGCCCGCTGCGTGCACGGCCTCTGTCACCGCTCGCCAGCCCGCCACCATCTCGGCATTCCATATGCCGGGCGCGCGATACCAGCCCATGCCCATCGGATGAACGGCTGTTGCCTCCGACACGATCAGACCGGCATCGGCCCGCTGGGCGTAATAGACTAGCTGAACAGGTGTCGGGACATGCTGCTCCGTCGCGCGCGCGCGCGTCAGGGGCGCCATGATCACGCGGTTGGGAAGGTCTAATGTGCCGACCTTCAGCGGCTGGAACAGGGCGTCGACGGACATTGCAACCTCTGACGGGGTTTGAAACATGGCATGGCGGGAGGGGGTCTGCATGCCCCCTCCCACGGATCGATCAGGGATCGAGCCATTCGCCGGGATTGATGCCGGCATTATGGCGCGCGAACTTCAGGATTTTCGAGACGCGCTCGCCCAAGACGGTGGGGTCCTTGGAAGCCTCGCAACCCGGCCCATGCTGCCAGCTTTCCGCAACAGTGATGCCATAGCCCCAGACTTCGAAGACGCGGCCGCTGACATGGCTGGACTCCGCGCTGGCAAGCCAGGCGACGAAACCGGCGATCCATTCGGGATCACGGCGTTCCAGCTGCTCTGGCGTCCATTCACGCAATCCTGCGGTCATGCGCGTTTCGGCGCGCGGAGCGAGTGCGTTGACGGTGACGCCAATCCGCTGCAACTCCCGCGCGGCCACCTGGCTGAAGCTGGCGATACCACCCTTGGCCGCCGCATAATTGGCCTGCCCGATATTGGCGAACAGCGCGGAGTGGGAGGTGGTGTTGATGACGCGTGCATCCGGCTGACGCCCGGCCTTGCTCTCCATGCGCCAGTAATTGGCGGCATGATGGGTCGGTGCGAAGGTGCCCTTCAGGTGAACCTTGACGACGATATCCCATTCTTCCTCGGTCATGTTGACCAGCATGCGGTCGCGCAGGATGCCCGCATTGTTGACCAGAATGTCGAGCCGGCCGAAGGTGTCGACCGCCTGCTGCACCATGTCCCTGGCATTGTCGAAGTTGGACACGTCGCCGCCATTGACGACGGCCTCGCCGCCCAGCGCCCTGATCTCGTTCACCACTTCCTGCGCCGGGGTCGTGTCGGCCCCGCCGCCGGCAGCGTCGCCGCCCAGATCGTTGACTACGACCTTTGCGCCATGTTCGGCCAGTTTCAGCGCATAGGTGCGACCGACGCCGCGGCCCCCGCCGGTGACGATGGCCACCCTCCCTTCAAGCAAACTCATGATCTTCCCTCACTTTCAAAATAGGTGATCCGTTCAAAGAGTGATGCGCGTGCCAGAGGCCGCCGAGCGCTCGATCGCATCGATCAGCCGATGCCGCCGCACCGCATCGTCAAATGTAGGGCATGTCGATGTGCCGTCGCGCAGATCGTCGGCCAGCCGGGCATAGGCCTGGGCGACATTCTCCGCGAAGGGGGGCACATCGGGCACCCATTTATAGCTGTCGGGAACCGGAAGCGGCGACAGCGACTGTTCGTCACCCCGCGCGCCGGACAATGTGAGCGGGAACATTTGCGCGTGACCGGCATCTGCGGTGGCCACGATGTCACCTTCCGTTCCGTTGATCTCCCAGCGGAAATTGGTGCCCCTCGACAGGCCGCCACGATAATGGACCGCTGCCGTCGCACCATTGTCGAGTTCGCCGGTGACGATGACCTGATCGGGCGCCGTCATCGGCTGTTCAATGCCGTCCGGGACCAGCGTAAAGCTCTTGCGGCGATTGGCGAGCAGAGCGTTGACGCTCCTGAATTCGCCAAGGCACATCGCAACGGCATCGATGGTGTGACCGAAGGGAATGGTCAGCAGCGTCGCCCCATTCGCGTTGTCGGCGGTATAGGCGTTGGGCTGGTTGATGAACGCGCCCCAGTTCATGCCCGAACCGACCAGAGTGGTGGAAAGGACGGTGCCGACATAGCCGTCGGCGATCAGGTCGCGCACATAATTGAAGCTGGGCGCGGACCGGGCCTGCATGCCCACGGCGCCGATGACATTTTTCGCGCGCGCGAGCTTCGCCATCTGCTCGGCTTCGGCCAGTCCGTTCCCCAGCGGCCATTCGCAATAGACATGTTTGCCCGCGTTCAGGGCGGCCGTGACCAGTTCCCGATGATGCGGCACCTTCACGGTGACGACGACCAGATCGACGGCGGGATCGTTCACCAGGGAATGATGATTGTCATAGGCGGCAGGCACGCCGAATTCGGCCGCGGCGGCGGATGCGCTTTCCTGGCGCGTGGTGCTCAGCGCCACGATGTCATAGGCAGGAAGCGCGCGAAGCGCGGGAATGTGCGAGAGCGCTGCCCAGCTCCGTCCCGGCGCCACCCCGATGATACCTACGCCAATCGTCATCCCGGCTTCCTTATTTGATCGCTATAATGTGATCTGCATGCATACTATATGCTTTAGAGCTATTTTGCAATGGGCAGATTGATCTGCCCTCCGTTCAGCCAATGGCCGCCATGGCCGCCTGAAACTGCGCGGAATCGAAATAGTCGCGCCAATGCGTGATGTAGCCATCCTGCAATTCGAATATGCCCATGACCGGCATTTCCAGCCATGACCCCTTGATGCGGAAACGATCGAGGCGTTCGGTCAGGACGACTCCCTCGGCCCCCTCCGCCATATGATGCAACTGCCAGTCGATTGCCTCGGCATCGGTCACGAACATGGCGAGTCCTTGCCGGATGGCATCATGGCCGACCAGTGGCGGCCAAGGCATGTTGTGGTAGATGCAATCGGGCGCCATGACCGCCAATATCGCATCCAGATCGCGGGTTTCCCATAGTCGGATGAAGTTGCTGATACGCTCGCAATCGGGTGTCATGATCGTTTGTCCTTGCCGCTTTCGATGGGATTATTTGCCGGTCCAGCGTGGCGGTCGGCGTTCGGTGAAGGCGCGCTTTCCTTCCACGGCGTCCTCGCTCTCCATGACCCGCTGCGTCAGAGGGAAGCGGCTGATATCGAGCGCATCGGACAGGCTGGGCAGATCGAAGGAGCCATAGGCGACCTCCTTCGAGCAGCGTATGGAGAGCGGCGCACAGGTCGCCACTTCACTTGCCCAGCGTCTGGCCGCAGCCATCAGATCCTGTCGCGGCACGACTTCGCTGACGAGGCCGATGGCAAAGGCTTCATCAGCCTTCACGACCCTGCCGGTCAGGATGATGTCCATGGCCCGCTTCATTCCAACGGCACGCGGCAGGCGCTGAATGCCGCCACCCAGAGCCGCCCAGCCGACTTTCGGTTCGGGTAGCGCGAAGGTGGCGGTGTCGGCCGCGACGATGAAGTCGCACGCAAGCGCAAGCTCGAACCCACCGCCAAGGGCCAAGCCGTTCACAGCCGCGATCACGGGCAGTGGATAATCGGTTCGCGCATTGAACCCGGCAAAACCGCCGGAACCGATTTCCATCACCCCGGATTCCAGATTGTCCTTCAGGTCATAGCCCGCGCAAAAGGCGCGATCGCCGCCGCCGGTGACCACCACAACCCTAATGCCCTTCATCGACGGCAATCTGTCGAACAGGTCGGATAGTTCGTGATGCGCGGCGGGATGAAGGGCATTCATCCGATCCTGCCGTTCGATGGTCAGTACTGCAATTCCGCCCTCGACTGAGAGCGTGTAATAGCTGCCTCGTTCCACTTTGCCGACTTTCCTGCTTGGCGCAGCCGGGCACGTCCCCTTGCGCATGGCAAGGCATATGATATGCTATGTAACCATATTAATGCAAACTATATTGGGTGGGGCATGGCCGGGACGGTGTTGAAGTTTGAAGGCATAAGAGGAATCATCGCGCAGAAAATGCGCGAAAGTCTGGAAAAGACCGCGCAGCTGAGTTTTTTCTGCGACATAGACGCAAGCGGGCTGGTCCGGGCGCGGAGCGCATGGAAGGAAAGCGGTACGAAACTCGGTTATGAGGATCTGGTAGCGAAAGCGCTGGCGGCGATCGTGCCGGACTTCCCGACCTTCAATGCGATTGAAACAACGCAGGGCGTCGAGTTGCAAGGCGACGTCCATGTCGGTTGCGCGATCGCGCTTCCCGGCGCGCTTGTCGCTCCGGCCATCTTCAACGTCCAGCAGCTTGCCCTTCCCGAAATTGCGGATGCGCGCGCCGATCTGATCAGCCGCGCGAAGGCCAACAAGCTGAGCATAGCCGAACTGACCGGCGCAACCATCACCATCACCAATTTGGGGCTGACCCGCGTGGAACATTTCACGCCGATCCTCACCTATCCGCAGCAGGCGATACTCGGCTTGGGGCGGATCGCGAACAAGCCATGGGTGGATGGAGATTCGCTGGTCGTTCGGCCCGTCATGGGGGTGTCCCTGACAGTCGACCATCGCGTGATCGATGGTGGTCCGGCAGGAGATTTCCTGACCCGTCTGGCCGCCGTTCTGGAGAGCGCCGAGGGATTGGGACATGAGAAGGCAGATTAGCCCACAGGGCGCGCGCCATTTTCCGCCCCATGTGCGCTGACAGGCAGTCCATGCAATTGATGGGGATCGATGGCAAGCCGCTGCTCGCACATTCTCTGCTTGTCATTATGGTATGCTAATGTACCATAATAGGAAACAGTCATGTTGGAGAGCGTAATGCTGTTGCACGAGGATTATCCGCATACCGTCCCTGCGCGTGCCTGGCTGCGGTGGAAGGAAAATTATTTCTGGGTCTTCATGGACCCTGACCGGGATATTTGCTGCCTTGCGCATTGCACCGCCGAGCCGACCTACGATCGTGCCTTTGTCTCTTTCACGGTCCTGCACAAGGGACGAAAGCTGATCAGCGGCAAGGAAGTGCCGATGCCTTCGCCCTTCGAGCATCAGAAAATCCTTCATTATGGCGGCCTGACGTTGCGGTTTCTGAAACCACAGGCTGAATTTCAGATCGAATATGAAGATGAACATGTCGCGGCTACACTCCATTTCACGCGCCGCATGCATCTTTTCGATTTTCAGGCATGTGCGGACGTCAACCCGGACTTGTTCTCGGTTTCCGAAAATACCGCATTCGAACGCAATTCCTTCCGCCATCAGGGCCAGTGCATGAATGCAAGCGGCACCATCACTTTCAGGTCCGGGGAATGGGCGGGGACTTCAATCGACGTCGATGGTTCCGGCTATCGCGACCATAGCTGGGGAATGCGTAACGACCAGCTGACGCTCGACCATAACTGGTCCTTTTTCAATTTCCCCAGCAAGGGTTTCCACCTGATGCAGGTGCGGAACACCATCCGTCCGATGAACATGACCGCCGAAGGATATATGGCGCGGCCGGAGGGGAATGAAGTGGTGAGGGATCTGCGGATCGAAAATATCGGTCACGGGCCGGACGACATGCCCGAAACGGTGGTTTTCCATGCGACGACCTTGAGCGATGAGAAATTCACCCTGGTCGCCGACGTCGGCAACGCCTTTGCGCGTCTGCCGCTGCACTCGCAAAAGCCGGGCTCCAAGGCCTATCTCAACGTCGAGAATATGTGCCGCGTCCGCTGCGAAGAAACCGGCGAAGAGGGGCTGGCGAATGTGGAAATCGGCGCGTTGAAGGACGCCTGAGCCGGAGATCAACCGGGGGCAGCGATATCCTGTAACGGAGAGATAAGGCAAACATGTCGATATGTGAAGCCATCCGCTACGAACATGATGGTCCTGTAGCGACCATCATGTTCAATCGGGCCGACAAATTGAATGCCTTTACCCGGCCGATGGCCATGGAACTGGTGCGAATGTTCGACCGGACCGATGCCGACGATGCGGTTCGGGCTGTTATCCTGACAGGGGCGGGGCGGGCCTTCTGTGCGGGTGCCGACCTGTCGCCTGACGAATCATCTTTGTTTCACGAGGTGCCGGCCCCGGTCGAGGAAGAGGAACAGGAGCAGGATCGACATGATCCTCCCATGCGCGACTTTGGCGGTTTGATCACCCTGCGCATGTTTCGGAGCCTCAAACCGGTCATCGTTGCATTCAATGGCCCCGCCGCCGGGATGGGTGTGACCATGACGTTGGCGGCGGACTATCGGCTGGCGTCCACAACGGCGAAATTCGCCATGCCTTTCACCCGCCGCGGCATTGTTCCTGAGTCGGCTGCGAGCTGGTTTCTCCCGCGGATCGTGGGCATCGCCAAGGCGCTGGAGTGGACGATCGGCGGCTCGACCTTCTCGCCCGAAGAAGCTCTGGCGGCGGGCCTCATCGGATCGTTGCATGCGCCCGAAGCGCTGATACCCGCCGCCATGAGTATCGCTCACGACATTGCTGCTCATACTGCGCCAGTGTCCGTCGCCCTGACCCGGCAGATGCTGTGGCGCGCGTTGGGTTTTACGCACCCTATGGACGCGCATCGGATCGAGAGTCATGGCATTCGCAGCCGTGCCGGGTCAGGCGATGTGCGGGAAGGTGTGGCGAGTTTCCTGGAAAAGCGCTTGCCTCAATTTCCCGATAGAGTCCCGGATGATCTTCCGGGATTTTTCCCCTGGTGGGCGGATGACGACAGTTGGTGACGCATGGATGCTGCGACATTTGTGCGACATTTCCCCAGATTTTATGTCTGATAACCGCTTTTTGGCTAATGGCGATTGACGCCGGGCCAGCGGCGATATAAGTATGCATGTGTACCGTAAACACGAGATCGAAAATCGAATCCTAGTTTGTACATGCGGGCGGCCAGGCGTGTTTTCCTTGGCCGCACCGGCCGAGCCCTTCGGCGGTTAACGAACAAAACACAAAACAGAACATCTGCATATTGGTAATTCTCGGTCATATTCTTGGGGAGGATAAGGTGTTGAATCAGATTTTGGATTCTCAGGCCCGTCGGCGTATTTTTCGTGGCAGCCTGATGATGTCCGGTGCAGCGTTCGCGGTTGCCAATCTCGGTGCCCAGGCTGTCCATGCCCAAGAGACGGGCTTGGCCGATATCATCGTGACTGCGCAGAAAAGCGCTCAGAATGTGCAGGATATTCCCCTTTCGGTCACCGCTGTAACCGGCGACACGCTTCAGTCGAAGGGTATCGCCACCGTTCAGGAGCTGAACCGCATCGATCCCGCTTTGCAGATTGGCCATGCCACCGGGACTGTCACCACCTTCATCCGTGGCGTTGGCAATCCGGTTACCACGGCGGGTAATGAAGCGAGCGTTCCGGTCTATATCGATGACGTCTATTTCATCCGCGCATCGGTTCCGTTCTTCGACCTTGCCAGCATCGATCGGATCGAAGTGCTGAAAGGGCCGCAGGGAACGCTGTTCGGTCGCAATGCCAGCGGCGGCGTGATTTCCATCTTCACCAAGGACCCGAACCTTGCTTCGCCAGAACTGGAAGCACGGCTGGGCTACAGCAATTATCAGACGATGGATGCAAAGCTTTATGCCAGCGTCCCGATCACGGATACTCTGGCAGCCAATATCTCCGTCAGTTATCACAATCAGGATCAGGGCTGGGGACGGAACAAGCGTCTTGTTGATCCGCTCGATACATCCAAGGGTTATCAGCCGGGTGGGGAGGATTACTGGAAGGGGCATAGTTTCAGTACGCGCGGAAAGATACTTTGGGAACCGACGGAAACCACCAAGGTGAAGCTGATCGGCTATTACCAGAAGAGCTGGAATCAGATCGGCATCTATTCGCGTCCTTTCCCCGGCACGCAGGGAGGCACGCCCGATGGCGCGCATAATGGATTTGCCAATCTTCCAGGCGTGTTTCCGATTCCTTCGCAGGTTCTGCCGGAGCTTGGTTTCTACGATGTCGCCCTGGGCGACACTCAGAAGCAATATGACCAATCCGAAGGATATGGATTTTCGGGCCGGATCGACCAGGAACTTGGCTTTGCAGATATCGTCAGCATCACTGCCTATCGCAAAAATGATGAGCTATATGCTTCGGCCGGTAACTATTCGCCATATAACTGGACGCGTTATGACCTGAACGTCGTGGATAAGCAATTTTCGCAAGAATTTCAGTTGAAATCGAAATCGAGCTCCAAGGTCAAGTGGATCCTGGGTGCCTATTACCTGAATGCCGATGGCGGTTTTGATCCCACCACGATTTACGGCCCGGGCGTCGCAGCCAGTGGCATACAAGGCATCAACCTATATGGTCAGCAGAAGGTCAAATCTCTGGCAGGATTCGGTCAGCTGACCTATCCGGTGACCGATACGACGAACATCACCGGTGGCCTGCGTTACACGATCGACAAGGTCCGCGGGGATGGGCGCACCGACATCGTGTTCCTGCCCGGTGTATTCGGTGCGGGATCGGTAACTGTCACCGATCAGATTTTTGACGAAAACAACAATTGTTCCAATATTCTGGCCAATACCTTCTTCGGTGCTCCCCTGAACGGAACCTGCAACGCGCCCAATCCAGATGTGAAAAAGACCACCAAGAAGTGGACATGGAAGGGATCGATCGACCAGAAGATCAATGACGATGTCATGGTCTACGGAACCTACAGCCGTGGATATAAGGCAGGGACGTTCAATACGCTTCCGTTGGACTCGGCCGCACTCGATCCAGAAGTGATCGATGCCTATGAAGTCGGCTTCAAGTCGGAACTCGCGGGCCGTACCGTGCGCCTGAATGCGGCTCTTTTCTGGAACGATATCAGCAATGCCCAGGTCCAGGCGCAGCGCAATGGTCTGGTTTTCCTGCAAAATGCCGGTGTCGCGCGGACGAAGGGCGGGGAATTTGATCTGACCGTCGCTCCTGCCTCTGGCTTGACGCTGCGCTTTGCCGGGACCTATCTTGACGCGAAGTTCCGGAAGTTCGATGGGTGCGCCACTTATACATATTCGACCACGGCGCCGGGCAATCTCGATCAGTTGACGACCAACTGCGCGGGCAATCGCATGCCCTATGCGTCGAAATGGAAGTTCAGCGGCGGCCTGACCTACGAGCATGAAATGTCGGGCGCGGGCAATTTCACGTTCGACCTGAATGGCAACTATGCCACCAAGTTCAACTGGGATGCCGACAACGTCATCAAGGAGCCCGCGCATTTCCTGCTGGACGGATCGATTGCCTTCTCACCCGAAGCGGCGGAGCATCTGACGATCCGCTTGTGGATGAAGAACATCACGGGCGAAAAGTATAATGTGAACTATTATGCGCAGGCGTCTGGGTCTGCCTATTCGAGCGCGCCGGGTGCGCCCCGGACCTATGGCGGTGAGCTGGTCTTCAAATTCTGACCGACATCAAGGGATGAAAAGAAAGTGGGGCGATCGCATGGCGGTCGCCCCTTTTGTTTGAGCGGAGCAAGGTCGATGAAATTCTGGTTGCACATTCACAACACGCCGCCCGAACAGGGGATGGAACTGGCCGTCATGGCCGAGCAACTGGGTTTCGAAGGGGTCGTCAGCGACGATCACTGGTTCATGCCGGCTTCGACCGACACCCACGATCCCAATGAGCGCGCGCCCTTGCCGATGGATTATGTCTTTCCCGATATTTTCGCGTTTGGCGGCGCGGTATTGGCGCGGACCCGAACGCTGAAATTCGGTTCCTGCATCATGGTGCTCGCGAACAGGACCAATCCCTTTCTGGTCGCGAAGGCCGCAGCGACGCTGGCGCGGCTCAGTGACAATCGTTTCGTCATGGGGGTGGGCACCGGATGGATGCGGGATGAATATGATATGGCGGGCGTGCCCTGGGAAAGCCGGGTGCCGCGCACGGTCGAGATGATGGAGATATTGCGCAAATTATGGGCGGAAGGGCCGGTCGAACATCATGGTCGCTATTTCGATTTCCCACCGACCTATGCCGAGCCCCGTCCGTCGCAACCCATTCCGATCTATATGGGTTCGGTTGTGCCCGCCGCGCTGCGCCGTACCGGCATGGTGGCGGATGGATGGATGGGCATGACGTCGCGCCTGTCTGAATTGGCGGACCAGATGGCGCTGATCAATCAGGGCCGGGACGAGGCGGGGCGAGCCGACCGGCCGTTCGAGTTTATGGTCGGGCTGGCCCGCAGTGGCGACGGGTCGCTGCCCTCTGTGGATGATTATGTCCGAGCGGCGGAGCTGGGCGTGACCCAGCATCATGTGGGGCCGATCGACCATGCGCTGGGCGTGCTGCGGTCGGGTTTCGACGACAAAAAGAGGTTCATCGAGGAATTTGCGCATTGCATCATAGGCGCGGTGTGAGAGGGGAGGGGACCGCCCCCCCCGGACACAGGATCAGCGCGCCAAATCCCGGTCGATCAGTTCATGCCAGGCCTGGATCATACCTTCCTGATAGGCGCCAAGACGCGAATGGGGCGCGGCAGGATCGGCCGCTTTCAGGCCGCGTTGAACAAGGGGCAGGTTGCTCATGTCCTGATCGAAGATCATGCCCAGAAAGCCGAAGGCCGGTGCCTTTTCCGCTATGCTGTCATGCTCGCCGATCTCGATCATCTCAGCCGCTGGCGGCAGATTTTCGCCTTCGCGCCAGGGCATCAGCAGGCGGACATCGAAATAGCAATAATTGGGATCGGTTTCGTGTGGCAGGAACTGATAGACGAAGGGAACCGCCTCCGACAGCCACAGGGTGAAATGCGGATAAAGGAAGTAGAGCGAACTGTCGAGCATCACCGCATCGGGCTGATCATTGGGACGGCCATAGGCCTGCTCATAGGCTTCGCGCGTCCACTGCCCCAGTTGCGACCGCACATCCCCGTCTGGATCGATCTCGGGTAACGCTGCCTGAGGATAATGCCACATCTGCTGGACCTGCGCGAAGGCCATGCCGGCCGCCAGGGTCGTGGCCGACGAATCAGCGTGCATGCTGGGAACCGCCGAGGGCACAGCCTCACGCCCCACGGCGCCGAACGGGGTCGTGAATATGTCATATTTCGACTGGCTGTCGCCGTTGAACGGGACCCCCTCCGGGTGCGTCGCATAAAGGTGATAGGATTCCTGAAACGCCTCCTGCGTCGCCTTCCAGTTGGCGGGGACCAGCTTGCGGAAGCGAGCCTTGGTATAGCGGCGCTCGGGCGCGAACTCCCTGAAATGCTCAGCTATGGGGCCGAGCGCTTCGGTGAGCGGCGCCGCATCCTTGTCGGCATTGACGAAGATGAAGCCGCCCCAGCGGTCCAGCCGGATTTCCGGCAACGATCCGTTGAGGCGTGTGATTTCAGGAAAATCCCAGTGGCTGGGTATCTTCTTGAGGCGGCCGTCAGGGTTCCATTCCCAGGCATGATAGGGGCAACGGATGGTTTCGGCCGACTCCTTCTTCGAGCAAAGCAGGGTTCCGCGATGCAGGCAGCTGTTGTGGAAGGCCTTGAATTCATCTTCGCCGGAGCGGATGATGATGTAGGAATGGGGACCGACATTGAGGGGCACCCGGTCGCCGATCTGCGGAATATCCTCTTCGCGGCAGGCGAAAAGCCATTGCTTGCCGAATATCTTTGTCAGTTCCTGCCGGAAGAATTCCGGATCATGGTAGCGGCGATAGTCGACTTCGCGACGATTGGGCTCCATATCGCCGCGCGCCGCCATGGCGGGGGACAGGCCCTTGGAATCGCGTTCCCACAACTCGCCAAGCAATGGTCGGTCCGCGTTGCCGTATCCGCGCAATGTGTCGCGTGGGGCAGTCGCCATGATACTCTCCTTCGATCACCCGCAGGGGCGCTTCATCTTAATATAGTATGCTGGAATACATTTATCGCTTGGGGGCCTGTTTTGCAAGGCCCCCAACCGCTCATGCTTCGGCTTTGTGGATGCCGGGGATGGTCCGTTCATAGCAGCCATAGCCCTGAACCGAGCCATTGAGCGTCAGCGTGACGGATTGTTCGTCCAGCACCAGCGTCGGCCCGCCCTCGCTGGGATAGACGCCGACATATTGGTCGTTGGGCGACACCAGCGACAAATAGGAACTGCCATGATAGGCGGCCGTGTCGATCGTCAGCGTTCCCTTGGCGTAGCTGAGGACGATCCTGATCGGCTCTTCATCGCGCGCGACATCCTCGCAACGGTCGATCGCTTCGATCTTCGCCTCATAGCTCTTGTCGCCTTCATAGACGATCGCTTCGGAGAACACGACCTTGCCGTTGCTCTTGGTCTTGGCGTCGAACAGCATGAAGGAGACGCCATTTTCGAAATAGCCCTGCATCCACTGATGGCTGTGCAGGTCGACATTGTCGCGCGCACCCAGGCTATGGTCGCGGTTGACGATCGCGTCGAAGGGAAAGATCTCGCCGCCCACGCGAATGTCGCCCGTCAGGCGGCCCGGCTGCTCGATATGACCCGCGGGCAGAAAGTCCTGAAGGCTGCCGACCTTATGAAGATCCCAGATTTCGGCGTCCGATTCGAATGTCAGGTCGAATGTCATCGGCGTGCGGCGGCCGTCACCGACAATGCCGTTCAGCATTTCCCCGGCAGGAATCCGCATGACGCCGCCGTTGAAGCTGTAGGACAGTTTGCGGCCGGGTTCGAGGATGCGGATCGCAAAATGGGGGCCGCCCGGGCCGTCCTTCGCCGATCGGGCATTGCCAATGGCCCGGTGCGAGACGACCGACCCGTCGGGCAGGCGAACGATCACCATTTCGCGGAACATGGTCAGGTCATGGCGCCAGCGGCCGATATGGAACCAGAAACCGACGCCGCTTTTGGGATCGAAGCCGGCGAGGCAGAAATTCTCGCTCCAGTTGGCGATGTCCGGGAACGGCCCCTCCCAGGGGGTTTCCTTGACGGGTACCTGCATTACACTCTCCTTGGCTTGAGGCGCCTGCGGTTAAGGGCGGCGCGGTTCGATGGCGTGAAGGGATGTGAGATCCGCTATACAAAAGATGCTAGCATATGATATTCTAGCATCCTATCATGTTTTTCGCCAATGCGTTGGTCAATGGAATCGGGAGAGCAAGCGTGTCTGATACCGACTGGAACAGCAATCTGGGCGGCGGTTTCGGCCAGCATGGGACGCAGGATGAATTTTTCCACGGAACGGGCGAGCCTGTCGATTCGCTGACGGAAACCTGGTTCTGGAATTTCCATGTGCCGCAAGCGGCGATCAATTGTTTCGCTTATTGCTGGGTTCATCCCACGCTGAAGGTCGTGACGTCGGGACTGATGATCTACCAGGGTTTCAAGGCGAGCCATCTGGAATGCGAATTGTTCGAATTTCGCGACTTCATGTCGATGGACGTCATCGGTGACGGCAGCGATATCCAGTTACCCAACGGCCTGCGGGTTCAGGTCGTCACGCCGCTGGAGCATGTGCGCCTGACCTTCGCGGACGAGCAGCGCCAGACCAGCGTGGATGTGGATATCCGCGCCAGCGGCGTACCGATCATGCGGGCCAACAACAAGCATTTCGAGCAGGTGATGCATGTCACCGGCAAGCTGGTCCTGCGGGGTGAAGCGCATCAGGTCGACTGTCTGGCGGTCCGCGACCGCAGCTGGGCCGAGCCGCGCCCCGAAAACCACAATCCCGCGCCGCCCTATACCTGGGTGACGGGCGCTTTTGGCGACGATTTCGCCTTCAATGTGGGCTCCCATGACGACCCGGCGCGCAATCCCGAATGGAAGGACGTCATGCCTGCCCCGGCGCGGATTTTCAACGACGGCTGGGTCGTGGTGAACGGCGAGCAGCGGCGGGTGCGCCATGCGTCCAAGCTGACTCGCCGGCGCGGCGACCGGTTCAGCCCGATATCCCACGATTATCGTTTCGAGGATGAGGCGGGGGACAGCTATCACATCACCGGTGAGCTGGTCGCGCAGACCAATTGGGGCGGCTGGTCCAACATGACATGCCATCTGGGTCTGGTGAAGTGGGACTGGAATGGCCGGACGGGCTATGGCGAGAGTCAGGAAGTCCACTGGAACGACTATGTCTGGAAAATGGCGCAGAGCCGATCCGCCTAACTGCACGAAACGGGGGAAGAGCTGGTGAGAAGCCCGCAGATACTCAGTTGTCTGGTGATCGCGGTCATGGGATCGCTGATGATGAACATCCTGATCCATGACGGCATGGACCATGGCGTCGGATTTGACGTGTTCCTGGCGGGGGCAGGCGATCCATGGCAGCTTTTCATCAATAACGACCTCGTCACCGGCCTGTGGTTCATGTGCGGCTGGATTGTCCTGCGCGAGCGCGGCGGCCGGGTGATGGACGTCGTCGCATGGGTCTGGATGGTGCTGTGGTGGGGCAATATCATCGTCGCCGCCTATGTCCTGCGCGCAGCATGGCAGTCCGGGGGTGATTGGTCGTGTTTCTTCATGGGACGCCATGCGGGCCCGTCGCGGCAGGCGGTCCCGTCCTTCCTTGTCCGGACCGGCTCCGGTCTTGCCGCAATCGCGGTCGCGCTATGGCTCGCACGATCGATCGCCGCCGTACGCTGGGCGGGGATACCGACCACCGGCTATCTGCTGGGTTTTCTCCCGATCATCTTGACCCTGTTGCTACTTGCCTTTCCCGACAGGCCCGCAGAGCAGCGTTGAGATCGGGTTCACGCAGTAAAAAGGAGCATTGGCATGTCCGTACCCACCTTCAGCGACATACCGACAGATATTAATCGTCTGATCGCCGAGCATATCAAGCTGTACCTCACCGATCCGGCGGCCGCTCATATGTGGGACGCGCGCCCTGTGGGCCTTCCGGGAGAGGTGACGACCTTGTTGCTGACCACGATCGGACGCAAAAGCGGCGAACCCCGCCACGTCCCGTTGCTCTATGTCGAGGATGGCGATGGCTATCTGATCATGGGGTCCAAGGGCGGCAATGCCGATCATCCGCTCTGGTTTCTCAACCTTCAGGCCGATCCGGTCTGCGAAGCGCGCGTGGGTGCGCCGCCGGTCAAGGCCCGCGCCCGCATTCTGGAAGGCGATGAATATGCGCGGGCCTGGTCAAAAGTGGCCGAACGGCATGCCACCTACGCCAAATATCAGGCGCGGACGGAGCGGCGCATCCCCATCGTCCGTATCGAACCGATTGCCGCCGGCTGAGAACCGGCTTGCCTGACTAGAGCAAATTCCGATCCGATTGCATCGGCTCGGATGTTTGAACAGGTTCCTTGGGCGGCGCGCCGGGCGGGCAGCCGGACCGTGATGTATCTGTTTGAAGAATAGCGCGCGTCAGCGCGCCGACGGAAAGGCGGGTGGGCGCTTTTCCATGAAGGCGCGGACACCTTCAGCAAAATCATCGTCGCCGACGCACGCGACGATCCCGTCCGTCTCCGAATCCAACATGTCCGCAAGCGACAGTTGCGGTGATGCGTTGACCATCTTCTTGGCGAGCGCGATCGCCTTTTGCGGCGCTTTGGCAAGACGGTGAGCCATTTTCAGCGCCTTGTCCTCCAGCGTTTCGGCCGGGACGATGCGATGGAGCATGCCCAGCCGGAAGGCTTCGTGCGCGTCAACTTTAGCCGCCGTCAGCAGAAGCATCCGGGCCATGCGGACGCCGACCACGAGCGGGAGAACCGCCGTCACGCCGCCATCGGGGGAGAGTCCGACCCGCTGGTGCGCGAAGACGAACATCGCGCTTTCGTCACCGATCGCATAGTCCGCAATCAGGGGATAGAACAGGCCCGCTCCCGCAGCGGCACCCCGCACAGCCGTCACGATCGGCCTGTCGAAACCCGCAACGGCCTCGACCAGCTGTCGTGCCAGCGGAAGCCGCCGGGCAAAGTCGGCCTGGCGGGTTGCAATATCCTGCTCGATGGATTGGGCGAAACCGGCGACGTCACCCCCGGCGGAAAAGACCTTGCCTTCGCCACGGATCAGGATGCAGCGCACCGACGGGTCCTTTTGCGCGGTCTGGAACAGCGCGGTCAGCCCCGGCACAGCCGTTTTGGGAACCGCATTGCCATATTGCGGCCGGTTGAAGGACAGGCGCAATACGCCTTCCGACAGGTCAACCAGATAGCTTTGGTCTTCGGCCGATTGAATCATGCAAATTCCCCCGTCGGAACCATCCGCCGCCCGAAAAGCCGCGGCGGATGGTTCCTGTCATGTCAGGCGAGCGCGGCCTTGATGGCGGCCGCGATCGTGTCAGGCTGCGGCGCGAAGGCGGTTTCGAGCGGTTTGGAGAAAGGCACGGCGCTGAAGGCGGCGCCAACGCGTTCCACCGGGCGCTTGAGCGTGCCCCAAAGCTGTTCGGTGATGACGGAGGCGATCTCCGCGCCGATGCCGAACTGTTTGACCGCCTCATGCACGACGACCGCGCGACCGGTCTTGCGTACCGAAGCAAGCACGGTTTCACGGTCCCAGGGCGAGATGGTGCGTAGATCGACCACCTCCACCGAAATGCCTTCTGCGGCCAGCTTTTCGGCAACTGCAAGGCTGTGCGTCATCATCAGCGAATGGGCGATAACCGTGATGTCGCTGCCTTCACGGCTGACCTTGGCCTTGCCGATCGGCACGAGCTGTTTCGTGACCGGTGCCGGGGTCCAGTAGCTGGGCAGATTTTCGATGAAAAGCACCGGATCGGGATCGTCAATGGCGGCCCGCATCAGGCCGTAGGCATCGTCGGGATTGGATGGGGCGACGACCTTGATGCCGGCGGTATGCGCGAACCACGCTTCCAGATAGTCGCTGTGCTGACCGCCGGTGGAAAAGCCCGCCCCGGTCATGGTGCGGATCACCATCGGCACGCCGGTTTGCCCGCCTGACATGAAGCGCAGCTTGGCCGCATGGTTGACGATCATGTCCATCGACACGGTGATGAAGTTCATCAGCATGATTTCGGCCACCGGCTTGTAGCCGCCGACAGCCGCGCCGATGGCCGCGCCGATGATCGCCTGCTCGGAGATCGGCGTCGATTTTACCCGGTCCTCGCCATATTTGGTGGACAGGCCCTTGGTGACGCCCATGACGCCGCCTTCCTGCGGGTCAGCGACTTCTTCACCCAGGACAAGAACCTTGGGATCGGCCTCCATCGCATCGTGCAGGGCAAGATTGATGGCCTCGACCATCGTCATCTTCTGGATTTCGGCGCTGGCCGCTTCAGGAGCGAGCGCGGTGTTCGTGTCGGTCATGGCAGTCCTCTCACGCAATCTCTTGCGCGAACACGTCGCGCTTCAGTTCGGAGGCGTCGGGGAAGGGCGCTTCGAAGGCGGCAGTGACAGCCGCGTCGATCTGGGCTTCGATATCCTTCTCGATCGTCACCAATGCATCCTCGCTGGCGATCCCTTCGGAAACGAGGCGGGCGCGCAGGATCGGCATCGGATCATTGTCCTTCGCCTTCGCATAGAGATCCTTGTCCATATAATGGCCGGATTCGCCAAGCAGGTGGCCGTTGAAGCGGAAGGTCATCGCCTCGATCAGGGTCGGGCCTTCACCGGCGCGGGCACGCTCGATCGCGACCTTGGCGGCGCCGTACATCTCGTCGGGATCGTTGCCGTTCACCGTGATGCCGGGCATCCCGTATCCGGCGGCCCGATCCGAAATCTTCTCGACCACGCGCGAATAGGCAATGCTGGTATGTTCGGCGTAAAGATTGTTCTGGCACAGGAAGATCACCGGCAGCTTCCACAGCGCCGCCATGTTGAGCGATTCATGGAAGGCGCCGATATTGGCCGCGCCATCACCGAAATTAGCGACCGAGACGCGCTTCTTCCCATCCAGCTTCGCCGCCCAGCCCAGGCCCGTGGCAATCGGCATGGAGGAGCCGACGATGCCGGTCGTCACCATCATGCCCTTTTCGGGGCAGGTGAGATGCATGGGGCCGCCCTTGCCCTTGCAGGTGCCGGTCAGGCGCCCGGCCAGTTCCGCCCAGAGTTCGCCCAGTGGAAACCCCTTGGCAAGCATGTCGTGAATGCCGCGATAGATGGTGCAGATATAATCGTCGTCATCCAGGCTGACGGAGAGTGCTGAAGGAATGATCTCCTGCCCGCGGGGACTATAATAGGGCATGACGAGCTTTCCGGCCATCATCTGCTTGATGACGCGCTCATCATTCTGCTTGATCAGCGTCGCTTTCCTGTAGATTTCCAGAAGCGTTGCCGCATCGGGCTTGGGGTAATTGGACATCTAACCTCTCCTGATTGGCCGGTCAGTAGGACTTTGGCAGATCGAGTACCTTTTCCGCGATGAAGCTGAGGATCAACTGCTCGGTGATGGGAGCGATGCGCAGCAGGATGGATTCGCGGAACAGGCGTTCGACCTGATATTCTGTGGAATAGCCCATGCCGCCATGGGTCATGACCGCGCGGGTGCAGGCTTCGAAAGCGGCCCGGCCGCCAAGGAATTTCCCAGCATTGGCCTCGGCGCCGCAGGACGTGCCCTGATCATAGAGATTGGCGGCCCGCATCAGCATCCAATAGGCCGCTTCCAGATAGGTCCAGTTCTCCGCAAGCGGATGCTGAATGCCCTGATTTTCGCCGATATAGCGGCCGAACACCTTGCGTTCACGGGCATATTGCGCCGCGCGCGACAGCGCGCCGCGACCCAGGCCCACCGCCTCGACGCCGACAAGGATGCGTTCGGGATTGAGGCTGTGCAGGATATAGTGGAAGCCCTTGCCTTCCTCACCAATGCGGTCTTCATCGGGCACGAAATAATCGTCGATGAAGGTGGCGTTGGAATCGACGGCATTGCGGCCCATTTTGGGGATGCGCCGCACCTCGATCTGCGACTTGTCGAGATCGGTGTAGAACAGCGTCATGCCATCGGTCGGCTTACTGCACTGTTCCTTGGGCGTGGTGCGGGTCAGCAGCAGTATCTTGTTGGCGACCTGCCCGGACGAGGTCCAGATCTTGCGGCCGGTGACGCGATAGCCGCCGTCCACCTTGGTCGCAAAGGTCTTGATGCTGGTGGTGTCGAGGCCCGCATCGGGTTCGGTGACGCCGAAACAGGCCCGGTCCGTCCCCGCGATCAACGGCTTCAGCATCCGTTCCTTCTGTTCCGGCGTGCCATGCACCACCACCGAATGCGGTCCGAAAATATTGAGATGGATCGTGCTGGCGGCCGAATAGCCGCCTGCGCTGGCCGACACTTCATGCATCATGATGGCGGCCTCGGTCACGCCCAGATTGGCGCCGCCCAGTTCCTCTGGCATGGTGATGCCGAGCCAGCCGGCATCCGCCATCGCCTTATGGAATTCGAAGGGAAAGGTCTTTTCCTGTTCAAGCTTCGACCAATATTCATCGTCAAACTGATCGCAGATTTTGCGGACGCCATTGCGGATGGCCTCCTGCTCTTCTGACAGATTGATGTCCACGCAATCTCTCCCGTCGGGATCTGGCATAAGGCGCACTCATTTTTGCCGTGCGCTTGGTACGCATTCTTACTATATGCCTGAGTGCTAATGTCAAGGGTGCGGAAGCATGATGCTGCGAGAATCCGGCTTCACGCTACCGCGAGTGGTTTCGCCCCCCACGTATCAGGGAGTGAAGGATGACTGACTGGGAACAAAAGAACTGGTTTATCACGGGCGCTTCGGCTGGATTCGGCAAGGCTATGGCGCGGGCTATTCTGGAGAGGGGAGGACGGGTCATTGCCACTGCGCGCAATATCGATTCACTTGATGAGTTGATTGCTGTGGGCGGCGATCGGGTACTGGCTGTGCGGCTCGATGTCCGGGATAGCGCAGGGGTTGGCGATGCCGTCGGGGCGGCGGAGCGCTTTGGCGGCATCGATGTCCTGCTCAACAATGCGGGCTATGGGTTCATTGCTGGTGTCGAGGAGGCGCAGGACGAAGAGATCGCGGCCCAGTTCGACGTCAATTTCTTCGGCCCGTTGCGGTTGATCCGCGCCGCCTTGCCCGCCATGCGCCAGAGGGGAAGGGGCTATATCGTCAACATGTCGTCAATCGGGGGCATGCGCGGCCTGATGGGGGCGGGATATTATGCAGCCACGAAATTCGCGCTGGAGGGGCTTTCGGAAGCGCTGGCGGGTGAGGCGGCCCGGTTCGGTTTGCGGGTTCTGATTGTCGAGCCGGGCTATTTCCGCACTGATTTTTCGGGCCGTTCGCTGACTTTCCCTGCCGAGCCGCATCCCGATTATGATTTCCTCGTGCGGCAGCGGATACGTGCAGCCTCGGTCGACGGGTTGCAGATCGGCGATCCCGAACGAGCGCTTCAGGCCATTGTGGCGGCCATGAACAGCGATACGCCGCCCATGCGGTTGCTGCTGGGAAGCGATGCGCATCGGTTCGCCGTCGATGCGTTGCAGGCAAGGCAGGCCGATGTCGACAACTGGCGGACGGAGACGGAAAGCACGGACTTTCCGGAAACTTCCCGATGAGCGGCGTCAGCCCTTAGCGCCTTGGCCCCTTATCCTCGAAGGCCGGATGGATGAGGGCGGCTTCCGCCCTCACCTGATACGCCAGATAATCGCGGATCGATGTGCGCGCGGCAAGATAGGCTTGGTCCTCGCCGCGCGTCGCCCGTTCCTGCTGGAGATAGGCGAGGGCATCCTGCACCGACTGGCGCAGGATCATTGCGCTGTCGGCCATCATCCGCAGCGAGGGATAGCGTCCCTTCTCCAATCTGGCGCGCTTCAGGGCTTGGGAGATTTCAGCAGCCTGCGTTCCGTCGCCTGCGGCGTCCAGATAGTCATGCAGCCGGGCCAACAGGTCCTGAAGGGCGCCGATATCGTCCGCGAGCAACTGTCCCTCATCCTCGACACGCAAGGCCACATGACGCAGCAGATGGCCGATCGTGGCCAGCGCGCTGCGCGCCCCTATGTTGACCATCGCCGGTTCCACGACGTCGGCCAACGTCGCTTCTATGGCACGCACGATCTGCACGGCGGAAGGGTGGATCATCGCTTTATCCCATATCCACGGAAATATTCAGCTGGGCGAAGCGCTCCGGCGCGATGGGCGGCATCATGCCCATGGCGGAAGCAAGAACATGCTGGGTCAGGTGGAGCACCTCCGTCGCGGTCCAGCCCTGCCGGATATGCGCATCCGTCCGGCGCAGCGATGCCGCTGAATTATGTGACATGACAAGCAGACGCAGCGAGCGGAGCAACTGATAATATTGCACCTTCTCCCTGGAGAGGCGCAGCCCCGTCAGGCTCTCATAATAGTCGAGCGCCGGTTGCAATCCCCAGAGGGCGCGCCCGTCACGCACGATGTCGACGAGGAACCCCTGCATGAAGGCGAAATCGGCGGCGGGATCGCCGATCGACACTTCCTCCCAATCGCTGAGCGCGGCGATCCTTCCTTCGCGGAAGACTTCCTCGCCATAGCCGTTGGTGCCCTTGCACAGGCACAATCGGTCGGCCGGTGGCGCACGGTCGGACAGCCATTCGATCGCCTCCAGCACCAGGGGGATGGGTTCCGTTGCAAGCGTCAGAAATTGATCGCGCGCATGGCGCAGCGCGGAACGGGCAGCATCCGCTTCATCCCCAGGCACCGCCAGCCGTTCGTGGAGGCCGAGCGCGCGCCAGTCGACGGCATGCACCCGCGCGAGCGTCGAAATATGCTCTTTCGCGATGGCGATGCGCAGTGCGTCATAGGCCGGATCTGGGTCCGAATAATGGGGGATATTCCAGTCCCCCTCGATTTTCTCCCGGGCGTAAAAGGGCCGGTCTGTCCGTGTTGGATTATCCTCCCAGAACAGGGCGCGCGCCGTCGGTATGTCCGCTGCGTTCAGCCGGTCGTAGATGAAATATTCCAGGTCCAGCGGATTGGGATCGGTGCTGCCCGCGGGAAAGTCGCTGCGCAGGACGAGGTTGCGATCCCGTCCATCATCCAGACGATAACGGACAAAGCGCGTTTCGCGCGATGATCCGCGCGCAACGCTTTCGACGCTCAGCACGGTCGCGGCTCCGCCCAGATGATGGGACAGGATCGGCGTCAGTTCTTCGGGGGTGAAGCGCATCGTTCATTCAAACCCGTAGGGCGCATAAGGGCCGTTGATGAACAGCTCGACCTGTGCGGCGCCGCTGCTGACCGATCCGTCGGGGGTATAGGTGGTGACGCGGGCGAGATATTCCGGCCCCTGAATCTTCTGGCCGGGATGTTCGGTGCCGGTGCCCTCGCCGAAATTGGTCGCGGCCTGCTCGCCGGATACCTTGTAGGGGGTATGGACAAAGGGCTGTTCTGAAAAGTCGAACTCGTCCCATTCCAGCGCCAGCTCCTCCGAACCATGATAGGTGAAGAAGGTGCCGCCATCCTTCCAGCTGCCGGGGTGATAGCCCATTGTCTGGACCACCCAGGGCATGCCGATGGCCTCGAACTGGACGCGCCACTCCCGACCCTCGCTGTCTTCCAGATGCACCATCGCGTCCTTCATGATGCGGGTGCCGGGATGAAAGCTGATCTCATGCCGTCCCTTGGCCAGTTGGATCGGATCGCCTTCCCAGCCCCGGAACAGCGTTCCGCCGAAGGGCGTGCCGAACACGTCGTTCATCTTGCACTGCACGCCCTCGGCCGTTTCGTGCATGTGGAAGAAGCCGCTGATGGGATCGCTGCGGAAACAGGTCCAGAAGCGCAGGGCGCGCTTCGGGCCGTCATCCGCCTTGCGCGGCGGCAGGAGCGAGGCGACCGGCGAGAGCGGCGGGCGCTCGGCATAGAGGCCCCAGCTATGATCGCGCGCGCCCGACCAACCGACAGGATCGACCTGCCATTCCCGGCCGTCCAGCCTGATCCAGCCGCGGGCCTTGCCGGGCTGGGAATAGCGGGTCTGGTCGGTCGTCCGCCGCCCGCGATGTTCGGCGATGTGATGTTCCTCCAGAAAGGCGGGCGAGGTACCTTCCCAGATCAGATCGAAACTGAGGCCACTTTCATTGTCGGCCATGCTGAGCCGGATTTCCTTCAGCGGCTTGATGAATTCCACCCGCCACGGGCCGATTTCGATATCGAAATTGCCGCGCCAGCAGCGATTGAAGCGCACCGTCCTCTGCTGGCCGCGCACATTCAGCAGGGCGTAGCCGCCGATCATGTCGCTATTGGGATTGATGCGCGCTCCGGTGGCGAGGAAAATGCCGTCATCCGGGCTGAACACGCCGAAATAATAGCCATCGTCCCAATTATAGTCGGTCGAAGGGATATGGCTGAACGTATAGGGCGCCTGATGGACCGGAAATTCGTCATAGGGGGTCAGCATGCCAAGCTCCTTCAAGATGAAGCAAGAATGCGGGCTAACGCACCGCCTTATACGATCGGACGAAGGGCCCGGCGTCCTTGCTCCGTTGAAAACCTTCTGCGCGGATGATTCTGGTTGCAGATATGGGATGCTAGCATATGATTATATAGATAACCAGCATCGGCGGAGAGGAACACGCAATGGCCAAGGCACCCTATGGAAGCTTCAATCAGGTGGCCTATATGGTGCCTGACCTGCATGCCGCGATCGACTGGTGGACCGAAGTGATGGGCGTCGGCCCCTTCTTCGTCTTCCCCGCTTTCGATATCGTCCGGGGTGATTATCGGGGCCAGCCACACAAGGCGGAATTCGGCGCGGCCATTGCCTATTCCGGCGAGGTCATGGTCGAACTGATCGAGCCGCGCGGCCCGTCCATCTTTCAGGAATTTCTGGCGGATGGGCGCAAGGGCGTGCATCATCTCTGCGCCTTCAGTGACGATATGTCATCGACGCAGGCCTGGATCGCCGCGCGGGGCGGGCGGCGGTTGCAAGGCGCCGGATTTGCCGACGGATCGGAGGTCGCCTATTTCGCGATGACAGAAGATGAGAGCGTCATATTGGAGATCGGCGTTCTGAAGCCCGAAGTCCTTGGGCTGTTCGACGCCATCAAGGCCGCCGGCGCCAGCTGGGATGGCGAAACCAAAATGTTCGATCCCATGGCCGGTTGAGAAGGACGCCTCAGTCGCCGGTAAAATTCAGCTCCAGTCGCAACCCATTGGGGTCGAACACGAAAATCTGGCGGAGGCCGACGGCTTCCACCAGATTGCATTCATAGCTCAATCCCATTGCATCCAGCCGGGCCATGATGATGTCGTGGCCCATGCAATCGAAAGCGACATGGTGCAATCGTCCGGTGTCGGCGTCATCGGCGCGACGGGGTTCGTCGGCAGGTGGCGCGTTGAGATGGATGATGGGGTATCCGGCGCCGTCCAGCATCCAGATCGCCTCCACGCCGCTGAGGCCGGGCGGCTTGCTTTGCGTCAGGCCGAGCAACCGTTCATAAAAGATCGCGCTGTCCTCCATCCGTGCCGTGCGGATGTTGACGTGATCGATCCGGCGGACCTGCCCGGTCATGCTGCGTTCCATCCGGCTGGGCGCGGCCGGAAGCCGGCGATGTAGCGGTCGATCATCGCATGATATTGGGTGATGCGCCGCTCCTGATGGGCAAGAATGGCGCCTCGATAGCCGCGCGAGTGCATGGCCTGCTGTTGCCCCGCCATCACCCAGGCGTCGCCGTCCAGAACCACGCCCAGGCTCTTGTCACCGTAACGGACATATTCGCGGGGGACGTGGTCCTTCGCCGTCTCCCCATCCAGCGTCACCAGCGACTTGTGCGAACTCATATCGCCGAAATTATAGTACCAGCAATCGAACAGGCATTGCTCCGGGTCGGTTGGATGGGGAAGGGCGCGCAGAAACAACATTCCGTCGGCATTCAGGGACGTCGCGAAATTGGGAAACAATGTATAGTGGAAGACGTCGGTCAATTGATCGTCATTAAGCCGCGCATAATGATGCAACCCCCGCTCCGCGTGCAGCGCGCGTTTCTGCTGTTGCACCGCTTTCCGGGCGTCGCTTTCCCGGCCGCGAAATGTTTCGGGATCAAGGTCCCAGCGGGCAAGGTCCGCAGCGATGGGAGCGGTCAACCGGTCCTTGGTGGCGGGCAGACGATGCGATGGCAGACAGCATTTGGTCTGCCCCAATGCATGGCCGTTCTCATACAATTCGATATGCGTTTCGCGATAGCCGTCCTCGGCATATTCGATCCCTTCGGGATGCGCGGTCGGCAGGTGATAGGTTTCGTGGAAATTGTCGAGCAGCAGTTTCCAGTTGCAGGGCATGTGAACGGATATGGCCTGCACCCGCGTCATGGCTTCGAGCGGGTAGGCACTCCATGCTTCCCGGATCGGTCCCAGAAATTCGTGCAGGGGAATGCAATCCGGGTCCATGTTGATCCAGACGAATCCAGCAAACTGGTCGCATGCCAGTTCGACCAGCGACGCATGACGGCAGGGATCGCCGCCCGGAAAGTCCTCCGGGTCCTGCGCATAGCTGCACTGGCCGTCCAGTTCGAAGCGCCAGCTATGATAAGGGCAGGTGAAGGATGGCATGCTGCCCTCGACCGCAGTGACCAGCTTGTTCCCGCGATGCTGACAGACATTGTAGAAGGCACGGATGCCTCCCTCTTCCTGCCGCACGATCAAGATCGATTCCCGGCCGATTTCCTCTGTCCGAAAATCGCCCGGTTCGGGAATTTCGTCCGCTCGAATGGCGATCAGCCAACTGGCGGTCCAGACATTGTCCCATTCCGCGTCCATGAATGCGCGCGAAGTATAACGCTCTCCGCCCAGTGGTCGGGCGGCATATGTTGGACCGGTCATTTCCCTCTCCATCCATGACGCATGTTTTCGGCGCCTGTTGTTGTCTTGCAAGTACACGGTATGGTAGCATATTAAATGAAAAGCGGGCACGGGCCAAGATGGGAATTGATGTCCGGGGAGAAGCTGCACATGGACAAGGCGACGGGCATGGACCTCATCGCGGCGCATTGGCTGCTGGCCGGACAGCGGCCCAGCATAGACCCCGCTCCGTGCCCCTTGCCGCTGGGCGAACGGGCAAGGATGGCGGGACAGACCGGTTATGCAGGCATCGGCCTTCTTGCAACGGAACTGGAGCGTGAAGTCGCGCGGCACGGCATCCATGGCGTGGCGGCGATGCTGGAGGATGCGGGCATTCGCCATGTCGAACTGGAAGCGCTGACCGACTGGTGGCGCGATGATGATGCGTGGCGGCGCAGTCTGGATCAGATGATCCAATGGGGCAGCGCGATCGGCGCGCGCCTTATCAAGGCGACAGGGGACTTTTCCGCAAATCCCTGCGCGCTGGACGACATGCGGGACGCCTTTGCCCTGGTGGCGGGTTCGGCGCGTCAGGGCGGCGTGCCCATTGCATTGGAAATCATTGCCTTTTCCAACATCGCCAATGTGGCTGACGCATGCATGGTGCTGGGCGATCGGGTGGGGAAGGGGGCTGGATTGATGCTGGACAGCTGGCATGTGGCCAGAGGCTGCCTGGCACTGGATTCGATTTCGTCCCTGCCACATGGAGCAATCATGGGCGTCGAGATTTCCGACGTGGGGCCTGTGATCATGGGCGATCTGCTGAGCGATACGCTGGATCATCGCCTTGTCCCCGGGGAAGGCGAAGTGCCGCTGGCGGGCTTCCTCGCTGCGGTTGCCGAGGCCGGATATTCTGGTCCGATCGGCCTTGAAGTTCTGTCGGCCGCGCTCCGCAGAGAAACCATGCCGACCGCCTTGGTCCGCTGCGCGCAGGCCGCCCGAAAAATCCTCTCCAAGGCCATTGAATAAGATCACATTATTACGATAAGCTAAATTATCTTATCTGGAGAGGAAATTGATGTGACCCAGGCGCGCTATCTGTGGAGCGCAGCGGCGGCGCTGCGGACCCGCGTACGGCCGTTTGTGAACGGGAATGCGGCGCGCGACGCGCTGGACAACAGCATTCGCGTTCTGACGACGATGGCGAACGCGCTCGAACCGGGGCCTGATATGCCCGATGCGATGCCGGTCGACATCGCCCTGCTGGCCGGTCCGCCGGAAAATATGGCTGCCCATCGCAACAGCGCCGACGCCATTGCAAAACTGGCCGTGCAGATTGGCGGCGATATCACGCCTCAAAAGCTGCGGGAGGCGGCACGATGGGAGCGGACGCTGCTGGATGAAGCCCTTGCCCGCATTGACAGCGTGGAACGGGCGGAGCCGCTGGAGGAAGGCAAGGGGGTCAATTCCATCGATCCCGATCGGCTGCAAGCCTATCTGCGCAGGCAGCCCGGCTGCGAGGATGTCAACGTGACCGCCTTCCGTCTGGTAGTGGGCGGGCGATCGCGCCAGACGGCGCTGTTCTCGATCAGCGGCCACTGCAATTTGCCGGAAAAGATGGTGATCCAGCGCGGCATACCCGGTCAGGCGGCGGGGGCAGCCTTTCTCGACGAAACCCGGCAATATGCTCTGTTGCGGGAATTGCACGCGGCGGGAATGCGGGTTCCTCGCCCGGTGCTCGTGGAAACGGACGCGCAATGGCTCGACGCGCCTTTCCTGCTGGTGGAGCAGGTGTCGGGAACGCCGGTCCAGCCCGATTACTGGCTGCCCGCCGACAGCGAGGCCATTGTCCTTGATCTGGCGCGGCAGATGGCGCTGCTCCATGCCCAGCCGGCCGATCGGGTTGGGCCAGGGCTGGCGGGCGCGCGACTAGGTCAGGATCGGGCGGCCCGGCAAGAGGAAGTCGAACGGCTGGCTGCCGCCTGGAACGGGAGCGCGCATTGGCCGTCCATCAATGTTTCCGGCGCGATCGCGTGGCTTCGCGATCATGTCGATTGCGTTGACGACCGCCGGGCCATCGTCCATAATGACATGGTTTTCCATAATATTCTGGCGGAAGATGAGCGCATCACCGCTATATTGGATTGGGAGCAATGCGCCATCGGCCATCCGGGCGAGGATCTGGGTTATTGCTATCCGGTCGTGATTGCCGTCACCGATTGGGAACGCTTCATGGCGGCCTATAGGGAGGCGGGTGGCGCCGATATTCCCCAGCGGCAGATCGACTTCTTTGCGCTGCGTGCGGGCCTGCGCTTGATGAGTCTGGTCCTTGCGGGCGGGCGGGACTCGTTCGAAGGCGGGCTGACAGACGATATTTTGGTCGCCAGCGCGGGCGCGCATTTCAGTCAGCGCCTGCTGCATCGCATCGCCGTCGTCTTCAATTCCATTCTGGAGCGGGATCAATGAGCGCGGAAATTCGTCCCTTCATCCTCGCCGTCGATGAGGGTGAACTGGTCGACCTGCGGCGGCGGCTTGATCAGGCGCGTTGGCCCGAGCGGGAGCCCGTGCCCGGCTGGGAGCAAGGTGTCCCCACCGACCCGCTGCGCGGCCTTATGGATCATTGGCGCCACGCTTATGACTGGCGGCGGTGCGAGGCGATGCTGAACGGCTTTGGCCAGTACAAGACGATGATCGATGGCGTAAACATTCATTTCCTGCATATCCGCTCACCGCATGAAGATGCCCTGCCGCTTTTGCTGACCCATGGCTGGCCGGGATCGGTGATCGAATTCCACAAGGTCATCGGGCCGCTGTCCGATCCCGTGGCCCATGGCGGCAATGCCGCCGACGCCTTCCATCTGGTCGTGCCTTCCCTGCCCGGCTATGGTTTTTCGGGGAAACCCGCTGCCAGCGGCTGGGGGGTCGAGCGGATCGCGCGGGCCTGGGCTGAACTGATGCGGCGCCTTGGTTATGATCGCTATGTTGCGCAGGGCGGCGACTGGGGATCGGCTGTGACGGTGCAACTGGGCGTCCAGGCGCCGCCGGGATTGGCGGGTGTCCATTTCAACATGCTGACGGTGACGCCATCGGACCTGGGCGATGATATGGACGATCAGGAACGCGCGGCGGTGACAAAGGCCCGGCATTTCGCGGACGTCGAATCGGCTTATGCCCGGCTTCAGGCAACGCGGCCGCAAACCATCGGCTATGCGCTGGCGGACTCCCCCGTCGCGCAGGCCGCGTGGATTTACGAGAAGCTGAGGACATGGTCCGATTGTGATGGTGAAGCAGAGAATATTTTCACCCGTGACGAGATGCTGGACAATATCATGCTCTATTGGTTGACTAATAGTGGCGCTTCCTCCGCCCGCCTATACTGGGAAAGCATGGGCAGTTTCAGGCCGATGAAGATCGACCTTCCATTGGGCTATACCCAGTTTCCGCGCGAGATATTGTCACCACCCCGAAAATGGGCCGACAGGTTGTTCAGCAATATCATATATTGGAATGCGGTCGACAAAGGGGGGCATTTCGCTGCGTTCGAACAGCCGACCCTTTTCGTGCAGGAAATCAGGAACTGTTTCAGGTCGCTGAGACAGGGATCATCCATATGATAAGTTAGCAAATCGTACGCGGAGAAAGATTTCTGATGCTTTTTTTGCCCATTTGCGCCATCATGACGCAGGAAGTCATATAGGTGAAAACGAAAGAGAATATGCGCATGGTCAACAGTGCAGCGAAACGGAAATCTTCCAAAGGCCGAACTGAGCTTCCGTCGGCGCAGCAATTTACTTTCGGTTATCTGGTTCACGACGTGTCACGCATCCGCCGCACGATGATGGATCTGATCATGCGCCCTTATGATATTACGCGTTCGCAATGGTCGGTGCTCAGCACCCTGTCGCGCGGCGGTAATAATGGCATGACCCAGGTTGATCTGGCCCGGCTGATGGAGGTGGGGAAGGTAACGGTCGGCGGTCTTGTGGATCGCCTGGAGGCTTCGGGCCATGTCGAGCGTCGGGCCGATCCGACCGATCGCCGTGCCAAGCGCGTGTTCATCACCAAGCAGGGCTATGAGATCATCGGGTTGATGATCGACGTTGCCTCGGAAGCGAATGACAAGCTTTTGGCGGATTCGACGCCGGAAGAAATCGAAATTTGCGAATTGGTTCTGGGCCGGGCCAAGAAACGGCTGAAGGCGGTTCTTGCGGAATATGGTCGGTCCGGTGATATGGTCGATAAGGAAGAGTTGGGCCTCGACAGGGAAATATAGATTCCTGAATAAGCGCTATCAGGACAGGGCGTTGCCATTTTTGGGCAAGATGCTCCGGTGCCGAGATTGCGCGTGCCAACTGCCATGACTTGCCGTCCCGCGCCTTCGGTGGTGGACGGTTGCCCTTAAAGATGCGTCAAAGGATAGATCATGTATTTTCTGGTTATGGCTAAGGATAAGCCGGGCGCGCTCGATCAGCGTCTGACGCATCGACAGCGCCATATCGATTATTGGATCAATCAGGGTGAGACGCTGAAGGTCGCGGGTGCGATGCTGGACGGTGATGGCGCCGATGCCAAGCCGATCGGCAGTTCGTTTCTTCTGGAAGCGGCGGACGAAAATACCATCCGGTCGCTGATCGCGGGTGATCCTTTCACCACGGAAGGGGTATTCTCCCAGGATATCCGCATCCAGCCGGTCCGTCCCGCGATCGGAGAGTGGCTGCCGGGCTGAACGGTACAATCGATCGCCTTATTTTTAGTGGCAACAAGCGGGGCAGGTCGGCCGGCCTGATGCGATCGACCCGCAAACCGCTTCAATCCTCGCCAATATAGATCAGCTTCTTGCCGCTATTGGCGCCGGTGAACAGGTCTTCGAGCGCGCCGACGACATTGGGCAGCCCGGCCTCGACGCTTTCGTCATGATGCAATTGGCCCGCGACCATCATGTCGGTCAGCTGTTCCACAGCGGTTCCGAACCGCGCGGCATGATCGAAGATCACGAAGCCCGACCAGGTCAGGGCCCGCATCAATATCTCGCGTTCATTGCGCAGGCCGGTGGGCGGAGGATTCCAGCTGGGCGTTGCCGCGGTGCCGCATTGGACGATCCGGCCCCTGCGGGCCATGGCGCGGATGGCGGTGTCGAGAATGGGGCCGCCCGTATTGTCGAAATAGGTATCGAATCCGTCGGGACGGATCGTTGCGAGCGTGGCAGCAAGATCCACATTCTTATAGTTGAAGGCCGCATGATAGCCGAACCGGTCGATACATCGCGTCACCTTGTCGTCGCTGCCCGTCAGTCCGACCACGAAGGCGCCGGCCTGCCGTGCGATCTGGCCCACCACGCTACCGACCGAGCCTGCTGCGGTCGACACCAGGATCGCCTGTCCGGGCGCGGGCGGCGCAATATCGTGAAGCGCGAGCCAGGCCGTGACGCCCGGCATGCCCAGCACGCCCGCATAGGCGGGCAGCGGCGCGCGGGGGGATGGAATGTGCGAGAGGAGATCGGCGGGAGTTGCCAGCGCATAATCCTGCCAGCCGAAAAAACCGTAGACCACATCTCCTGCTGTTATGGAAGCTTCCCGGCTGTCGATCACGACGCCGACCGCCAGGGCCCGCATCGGCGCGCCAATGGGCGTCAGGGCCGGATTGGTTGCCCAGCCACGCTGGACGGGGTCGGCGGAAAGATAGAGGTTTCGGACAAGGAACGTGCCCTCTTCCGGTACGGGGACCGGCACGTCCCGCTGGATGAAATCATCCCCGCCCGGAGAGCCCGAAGGGCGCCGGTTCAGCACGATCTGGCGGTTGGTGGTATTGGTGGTGAATGCGGGAATAAAGCCAGTCATGGCGCCATGTCCGATTTTGGTAAGCTATAGTACCAATCTGTTAGCCCGCGGTTCGCGCGGCGTCAACTGCTACAGGAAGACGACCGAGGCATGGGCATCGTCAGGATGAACCGCCGACGGGCCTGCGGGATACAGGTCGAAGATGGAGCGGTTGCCCTCCATTCCCGAAAGCAGTTCCATCGTCATCGGTGCGGCGGAGCAGTCCAGCATAGTGCGGACCGCATCGCGGAACGCCTCATTTTTGCGGATTTCGGCAACGACAGATTCATCGCGATAGGATTCGATCGCGACGAACTGGTCGGGATCGCGGCCCCATCCATAATAGACGAAGTGGGTCATGACCTCGATGGCGTCCGCATGGCTGCGCCATAATCCGTCCCAGATGCTGAGAAAGCGATCCCTGTGCGCCGGATCGATGGTCCAGCGCGAGATGAAGAGATTGGGCGTCGTGTGGATGCGGCTTTCCAACGCAATTCTCCCGACCAATGGAAATGAAACAGGATCAGCGGCGGCCGGGTGCATCCTTCGGGTCGTCGCTCAGATAGCGGGCCAGTGTCTGGTGCAGATGGCGGATGCGGACTTCCTGATAGGCGGAATAGATGATGTTGGAATCGCCGCCATCGCGCATGCCCTGCTGGCATTGGCGCAGGCCGTTGACATCCTGATCGTAAATCTCGCCATGCCAGGGTGGCAGGATGCCCGCGCCGGCAAATGTATTCTGCTCGCCCAGATCGACCAGATTCACTTCCGGCACCGGTTGCCCTTCGCCCGGCTTCGGCTTGAAGATCAGGAACTCGAATGTCGCCCGGTTCGTGTCGCCGCGCATCGGAAGGAAGCGATATACATAGGGATAGCCAAGCGCACGGAAAATGATCATGTTCGGAAAGACCGAATATTGGACTGCGTCGGCCGCTTCGGTGTCCGAAAGACCGGAATAGTCGATCCCGTCCGCTTCGCTCATCGCCGCGCGCATGCCCGCCGCCATATAATGGCGCGCCTTGCTGCCCTCGTCGAGCTGGGGCGGTTCGGCTCCCGCAAAGACGACGCCCAGCGCAGCGTTCAGGATTTCCTGTTCGGAAAGGGCGCGGGGCAGCTGGTCGCTCATCACGCCGGTCGGTTCCAGAAAACGGCTGACATGCGGATCATCGGCCCAGACGTCATATTGAGTGCTGGCATCGCCACCGAAGGGCAGTGCCTGCGCGTGGATTCCCGCCAGATGATAGGATTCCAGAAAGGCCTCGATCGCCGTTTTCCAATTGGCGTCGACGGTTTTGCGGATCACCGTCGCCAGATATTTGTCTTCATAGGACCAGTCGGCAAAATGGGCGGGCAGGTGGCCCAGATAAGCGAGCAGCGGCGGCGCTTCGGCGTCGCGATTGATGAACACGAAGCCCTGCCAGCACTCCACCCGCGCTTCGGGCAGGCGCATTTTCTTTTCGTCCAGATCGGGAAAGTCCCAGCGCGCGGGCACATGGGCCAGGGTGCCGTCCAGATTCCAGGTGAAGCCGTGAAAGGGGCAGGCCAGCTTCATGACGCTGGTGTCATGCGTGCAGAGCTTCATGCCGCGATGCAGGCAGCTGTTGTAGAAGGCGCGGATTTCATTGTCCGCGCTGCGCATGATGATGAAGGACGCGCCGGGACTTTCGTAGACGACGCAATCGCCCGTTTCGGGAATCTGCTCTTCCCGGCAGGCGAACTGCCAGACGCGCGGCCACATCCGCTCTTCCTCCAGCGCGGCGAAGGCGGGATCGCGATATTGCGCGCGCGGCGCGCTGGTCACCGGCACGTCGGTTTCCGAATATTCGCGCAATACCCTGGGAGCAGGAGCCGGATCGTCGGCGATCACCTGTTGGTACAGGGGAATGTGACTCTGGCGGTAATCCGGTGCGAATGTCGTTTCGCTGCCCACTATCCATCTCCTTGTATCCGGCGAGCGAGCGCATCGTGGCGTCGGTCGTTTTGCGAGGATCAGGATAGCATCGGGAAGATCGGAGTCAAGATCGTATGCTAGCATAGTATCTAGGGCTGGCGTCTTTCAATAAAGATTGCTAGCATATAATGCTATTACGAACTAATGTGCCGGTTCATTGGCGAGGGGCGACAGAAGATATGGATATCGAGAAAATCCGCACGATGGCGATCGATCCGATCGTGCAGTCCTATGACAAGCGGGATACCATATTATATGCGCTGGGGCTTGGCTTCGGTGCCGATCCGCTGAATGAAGCGGAACTGCCCTTTGTGTATGAGAAGGCACTGACCTGCCTGCCATCCTATGCCAATCTGCTGTGTCATCCGGGTTTTTGGGCTCAGGACCCGCAATTCGGGATCGATTGGGTCAAGATACTGCATGCCGAACAGGATCTGGCGGTTCACAAACCGCTGCCCGCCACAGGCGCCATCCGCGGCGAATATCGGGTCGCGGGAATCGAGGACAAGGGTGAGGGTCGGGGCGCGCTGCTCCATCAGGAAAAAGATCTTTTTGACAATGCGACGGGCGATCATCTCGCTACGGTCCGTTCCACGCTTTTCATGCGCGGCAATGGCGGCGAGGGTGGCTTTGGCACGGCCATGCCGGTCGCCCAACCGGTACCCGACCGGGCGCCCGATCGCACGGTGGAGATCGCCACCTTGCCCCGTCAGGCGCTGATCTATCGCCTGAGCGGCGACTGGAACCCGCTGCACGCCGATCCGGCCATCGCGCAGAAGGCGGGTTTTGCCATGCCCATCCTGCATGGGTTGTGCACCAATGGCATCGCCCAGCGCGCGATCCTTTCGGCCTATTGCGGCAATGACGTCGCGCGGTTCAAATCGATGTTCGTGCGCTTCAGCAAGCCGGTGATGCCGGGAGAAACGATCCGCGTCGAATTTTTCGAGGAAGGCGAAGGACGTTTGCGCTTCAGGGCGATCGCCGTCGAGCGCGGCGACGTCGTGCTGGACCGCTGCTCCGCCACCGTCGCTTGAGGCGATGGCCATGCCCGGAAAGACTTGCCTCATCCTCTATTATTCGTTGACCGGACAGGCTGAAAAGGCCGCGTCATTGGCGGCGGAAACAGCCGCCGTGGCGGGCTGGGCGGTGCGGACATGCCGGATCGGCATGACAGTGCCCGAAGACGCTTTGGCCCGTCCGTTGAAAATCGCCGACTCGAAGAAATGGACCCAGGGCACGCGAAAGGGGATGACGGTGCCGGTCGCCTATTCCCCGCCTGATGCGATCGCGGGGCGCTATGACGCCGTGCTGCTGCTCACCAACACTTGGGGCGATAATCCCAGTGTGCCGATTCGGTCTTTCCTTGAAAGTCCGGAGGCGCAGGCGGTTCTGTCCGATACGCCCTTTGGTGTCTATGTCGTCTGTCGGCGGCTTTGGGAAAAGAACCTCGCCATCGTCCAAAAATTGGCGGAAGCTGCTGGCGGCCGTTTTCTGGCGGGTGAAGCCTTCATGCATCCCGGCGGGCAGTTGGGTAGCCTGATCCAGACCATCAGCTATCTGCATCGGTCGGATGGCGGGTTGCGCCATTTGCTTGGCCTGCCTTTGCCACGTTATGGGTTATCGGATGCTGCGATTACCCGTATCCCTGAATTCACCCTGGAATTGCTAAACACGGTCGAACAAGCGGTGGCGGAACCAGTCGTCGGCCAAGGGGGCAAGAAATAGTCATGACGGATGCAGGTCGGATCGTGCCGATGGATGGCGGACATAATTTCCGCGATATCGGTGGTTATCCTGCGGCCAATGGGCGCCATGTCGCGCGCGGTCTGGTTTTCCGTTCGGGAACGATGTCGGAACTGAGCGATCGTGACCATGCGATACTGGATAGCCTCGGCCTCAAGGTGATCTGCGACCTGCGCTCAACCAGTGAGCGCAGCCGCCGCCCGTCGCGATTGCCGGAGGCGGCGCAATATGAAATCTGGTCCCGCGATCATCTGATGAGCGCAGGTGATCTGACGGAAGCGATGCGCCGGCCCGATGCGACCCCGGAAACCGTGCGTGGCATGATGATCGACGCCTATCGCACGCTGGCCTATGAGCAGGCGCCATCCTATCGCGAGCTATTTCTGCGCATCGCGCGCGGGCCTTTGCCTCTCGTCTTCCATTGCGCGGCGGGCAAGGATCGAACGGGCGTTGCGACGGCCCTGCTGCTCGACCTGCTGGGGGTGGAGCGTGCGCAGATATTCGCCGACTATGCCCTGACCGATGATTTTTTCGCGCGTGGCTGCCAACTGGTAGCCAGCGACCCGGTGGACGATCGTCTCGCGCAGGTCGATCCGGCCATCTGGGAGCCGATGATGCGCGCCGATCCGGCCTATCTGGCGGCGATGTTCGTGGCGCTGGAAGTTCGTCATGGCACGGTCGAGGCGTTCATCCGCGATGAATTCGGCCTGGATGACGAGGACATTGCGGCGATTCGGGACCGATTGCTTGTCTGATCCGTCTCAGGCTCTTGAAGGATCGGCGAAGGACACGACCGTCAGCCCGCCATCGGTGAACAGTTCGGCCGCCGTCATATAGCTGGCGTCATCCGATGCCAGAAATGTCACCAGCTTGCCGAATTCGGCGGGCAGCCCCATGCGGCCCATGGGTATGGCGTTGACCAGAGCGCGCACCTGCGGCATCGCCTGAACCTGCGGATTTTCCAGCATTTCGGTCATATGCGCGCCGGGGTGAATGGAATTGACCCGGATCTTGTCGCCCCGCAGAGCGCAATGCACGGCGGTCGTCTTGGTCAGGTTCGCCAGCGCCGCCTTGCTCGCGCCATAGAGGGAGGTCGTGGGCAGCACCATCTGGGTGGAGTTGGACGCGACGTTGATGATGGAGCCGCCGCCACTCTGCCGCAGCGCGGGCAGCACGGCCTTGGTACCCAGAAAGGCGCCGATCAGATTGACGTCCAGGATCGCACGGAACTGATCGACTGTCGCTTCCTCGATATCGATCGGAATATTGATGCCCGCATTGTTGACCAGGCAGTCTATCCGTCCCCAGCGGTATAATGTGTCGTCAATCAGGGCGGACCAGCCATCCGCATCCCGTACGTCGAGATGCGCGTAACGGGCGCTATGACCGGCGGCGATCTGTTGTGCTGCGCGAGCTTCACCCGCTTCGTCGAGAATATCGGCTATGACGACTTTAGCACCCTCCGCGCATAGGGCGTCCACTGCGCCCCCACCCAGTCCCCGTGCGCCGCCCGTGATGATGACAACCTTGTTTGCAAGTCGTGTCATACAATATCCTCTTTTTCTCGCTGGTCAGGCGCGCGCGGGTGCGTAGGGCGTGTCCGAGGCGAAGGAGAGCGTCTCGTTCACCACAGCGCGGGCCAGCGCACTGACGATCTCCGGAAAATCGGGGTCGGCCTTCAGCGCGTCGACGGCAGCGAAATAGCTGTTCGCGTCAGGAACCTCCCAGATGTGGATGACGGTATTCAGCCTGTCTATGTCCGTCACCATGGCGTGCAGCATGCGGCAACCGCGCGCTTCCATCTTTTCCCTCACCTTGGGCGCGATGGCCATGAAATCCATGACACCGGCATAGGATAGCTCCAGTCGCGCGATCAGATACATTGGCTTGATCCCTTCTTGCCGTTTCCCGTCAACATTGGTCCCGGTCCATGAAATATTTGCGGATCAGGGCGCGCTGCACCTTGCCGGATGCAGTGCGGGGCAGGGGCGTCCCCACCTCGATCCGGCGCGGGATTTTATAGGCGGCGAGCGATTTGCGCGCGAAGGCCATGACCTCTTCGATATCGACTTGATGGCCGGGACGCAGTTCCAGCGACGCCGTCACGCCTTCGCCCCATTTGGGATGCGGCAGGCCGAACACCGCGCAATCGAGGATCGCGGGGTGATCGCGCAGCACGGCCTCGACCTCGGCCGGATAGACATTCTCGCCGCCCGACACGATCATGTCCTTGATCCGGTCGGTCAGGAACAGATAGCCATCCCTGTCGAGCTTCCCGCCGTCGCCGGAACGGTACCAGCCGTCGATCAGAGCTTCCGCCGTCGCTTCGGGCCTGTTCCAATAGGCGATCAGCAGGCTCGGCCCCTTCACCCAGATTTCGCCCGGCGTATCGATCGGCAGCAATTCGCCCTGCGGTCCCCGGATCGCAATGCTGAAACCCGGCAACGGCCGCCCGACCGAGCGAAGCAGAGCGGGATTGGCGGCATCATGTTGATCCGGCCCAAGGATCGACATGGTGCCGGAAATTTCCGTCATGCCATAATATTGCAGGAAGCGGCATCCCAGCCTGTCGACCGACCGTTCCAGCAGGGCCGGGTCCATGGACGCCGCGCCATAATGAATGCCGCGCAGCGTCGGCACGTGGACATTGCGCGCATCCATCTCCCCGATCAGCGCGCGCACCAGCGTCGGCACGATGAAGGTGCGGGTGATCCCGTCGGCCAGACAGTGATTGAGGATCGTCGCGGGATTGGTGTCGGCGATCACATGGGCCGTCGCGCCCCGAACCAGCGCCGTGCAGACCCAGGACATGCCGCCAATATGGAAGGCCGGCAGCGGGGAGAGCAGCACCTCGTCATCGCCCCAGTCATCGAAATAGCCAGACATGGTTTCGATATGCCGATGGATGCCAAAGGCATATTGCGACGTCAGCACGCCTTTCGGCTTGCCGGTGGTACCGCTGGTGTAGAGTTGCAGGCAGGGCGCGCGGGGATCGAGCGGCACACGGGGTGCGGGGGCCGACGCCGCGATGCGCGCGCGAAGCCCTTCCGGTCCCCCCTCATCAACGATGATGCGCGGCAGGCCGTGGCTGTCGGCCTCCGCCACCAGCGCTTCGAATTCGCGATCCGCCACCACCAGCGTCACGCCGCTATCCGCCAGCACATAGCGGGTTTCCGGCGCGGTGTTGCGCCAGTTGACCGGCACCATGACCGCCTGCGCGCGGATCGCGCCGATCAGCAGCAGGAAGAACAGATCGTTGTTCTTGCCCATATAGGCGAAGCGCCCGCCCGGCCCGACACCGAATTCGCGCAGCAGGCTGACCGCCGCATTGCAGCCGCGATCCAGCTCCGCATAGGTCCAGCAATGCGGCCCGAAGACGATGGCGGGCTTGTCCGGTGTTTTCGCGGCGAAGACATTGGGATATTCGGACGGCAGGATCAGCCCCCTTTCGTCCAATGGCGGTCCTTCGGAGAGGGCCATGCCCCGCATGTCCCCCATCCCCTTGCCGCCGCCGATGGCGTCAGAAAGCGACATTGTCCCCGCCCTTTGTCTGCATCATCGCGCGGGCTTCGGCGGGCGTCGCCACCGTCAGACTCAGTTCCTCCAGCACGCGACGGATCTTGGCGACCTGCACGGCGTTGGACGTCGCCATCACGCCCTTGCCTGCATAGAGGCTGTCCTCCAGCCCGACGCGCACCGATCCGCCCAGCAGCGCGGAGAGCGTCACCAGTCGCATCTGATGCTTTCCGGCGGCCAGCGCGGAGAAGATATAATCCTCGCCAAACAGCCGGTCGGCGGTGGTCTTCATATGCATGACATTTTCCGGATCGGGACCAAGGCCGCCCAATATGCCGAACACACCCTGCACGAAGAAGGGCGGTTCGACCATCTTGCGCTCGACGAAATGCGCCAGATTGTAGAGATGCCCGACATCATAGCATTCGAACTCGAACCGCGTGCCCTGCTCGGCCAGTTCGGTCATGGCGCGTTCGATCTGGGCGAATGTGTTGGACAGGATGAAGTCTTTGGTCATGTCCAGATAGGGTTTTTCCCAGTCGAGCTGCCAATTGTCGATCTTCGCGCCCGCGCCGGAGATGTTGAAGTTCACCGACCCCATGTTCATCGAACAGACTTCGGGCTTGAACGTCTTGGCGGGGGCGAGCCGGTCATCCAGGCTCATGCCGAGGCCGCCGCCGGTCGTGATGTTCAATATCGCGTCGCAGGATTGCTTGATCCGGGGCAGGAATTGCCGGAACAGTTCCGGGTCCTGCGACGGCTGGCCGGTTTCCGGGTTCCGGGCATGGAGATGCAGCATCGCCGCCCCGGCTTCCGCGGCGGCGATCGCGTCTGCGGCGATCTGATCCGGGGTTATGGGCAGATGCGGCGACATGGTGGGCGTATGGATCGAGCCGGTGACGGCACAGGTGATGATGACCCTGTCAGTACGCTTCATAGTGATTTGGCGCCTGAAACGCCCCTCCTGATATATCGTTCATTCTCTACCGCCGGTCGGGTGGCAGGCAGTGCGATCAGATGATTTCGCCCAGGATCGTTCCCACCTCATAGGTTTCGCCCGGCTGCCTGAGTATCTTGAGCGTCCCTGATGCTGGCGCCTCGACTTCCTGGGTCGACTTGTCGCTTTCCAGCGCGAAAAGCGGCTCTCCTGCGTTCACCTGTCCGCCGTCGGCAACCAGCCATTCGGCGAGCATGCCTTCATTCATGGAAAAGCCGAGTTTGGGCAGGATGATTTCAGTTGCCATATTTCATTCCCTCTCTGACCGGCTGGCATCGCCGCCGAATATATATGCCTACGTCCCATATAGTATAAAAGCTTACCGCTTTCGTCCAGTGTTTTGCTCTGGCTTCCGCACGCTCCCTCAAGTGGCTGATGGCATGATAGCCTCTGGCGCCGATTCGAATATGCATATATACCATATACAAGCGATCTAAATGCCGCGCGCCCAATTTGAGGAGAGAATATGCTTATCCCGGCCGCCCGCCTGCTGGAAGCCACCCGCCAGGAGTTCGCAAGGCTTTTGCCCCTTCTTGCCGACAGCGGAGTGGATGGATCGAGCGCGGCCTCCATGGCGCACAGTCTCGGGCTGCTTTATGCCAGGGAAAAGGCTGGCCCGGCCTTTCTGCACGCACAGTTCGCCGTGCTTTCCGACACGCTCGACAGGATCGCTTCCACCGTCGATACGGCCGAAACCAGGGCGTTGATCCAACAGTCCGAAGAAATGATCTCCCTTGCCGATCTGGAGGCACTTTGGATTCGCACTCTTGCCAGTGCCCAGGCTGCCGTCCGGTCGACAATGGCGCGCAATCTTCCGGCCGAACAGCGGCTGGCGTTGATCGCCACGCTGGTCGAATGGGAAACGGCTGACCGGGAACGGCAGTTGGCCACGCCCCTTGGTGCGATCGAGGATTCAGCGACGGAAATCACCGTTGATCGATTGACAGCCTATCTTCGCGATCGCTTCGATGAGGCGACACTGACCGTTACCAAGGTGCAGCCGCTTTCGGGCGGATTCGGCAAGCAGACGACGATTTTCGCGGTGGAGGGGCAGGCCCTGTCCGGAGAATTCGTCATCCGCCGCGATATTGGCGACAATGCGGGCCTGGACACGTCATGCCACCTCATCCACCGCGAATATCCCGTGATCCGGGCCGCCTTTGAAAGAGGTTTCCCCGCTCCCGATGCCCTTTGGCTTGATACGGAGCATGAATTGCTGCCCGGGGGCCATTTCATTGTCATGCGGCGCGCGCCGGGCAATGTGGCGGGAAGCTTTTTCGGCGCCCAGACAAGCATTCCCGATGATCTTTCGGACATCCTTGCCGACAGGATGGCGCAGCTTCATGCGATCGAATCATTGCGTGAACTGGGCGACCTGACCGATACGATCCGGTCTGACCTGTGGGATCTGCCGTTGCGTGATTGCGTGGAACATTATATCCGCAACTGGTTCGAATTCTACCTGCGCGAACAGCATACGCCATCGCCTGCCCTTGTGGCGCTCTATGGCTGGCTGCTCGATAACATCCCCGACAGCGAGGGGACGCCCCGCCTGATCCATGGCGACATTGGTTTCCATAATTTCCTGCTTCACGAAGGCCGGATGAGTGCCTTGGTGGACTGGGAATTCGCTCATATCGGCGATCCGGCGGAGGAGCTGGGCTATGTGAAGATGACCGTCGGCCAATCACTCGACTGGGACAGGTTCATTGCCCGGTACCGGGCGGCTGGCGGCAAGGAGGTCAGCGCGGAAACGCTGCGCTTTTATGGTGTCTGGGCCTATGTCCGCAATGCCAGCGGCGCGAATATTCTCTCGACCCGCCTCGTGTCGGGACTGGCTGACGATCTGAAACTCAGCATCTTGCCTTTCCTGCACGTTCCCCCTTTCCTGAAAAATGCGCGGGCGTTGATCGAACAGCCATTGGACTGATGGCGGGCGCTTGAACAGGAGAGTAAAGCCATGGTCGCAATGAAGGAAACTGACGCCATCACGGTTTCAGCCGGGGATGCGTCGCCCGGTATTCGCCTGCTCTGCCTCAATCGGCCCGAAAGCCGCAATGCCATGTCGCCTGCCATGGTCGAGCAAATGATCGCCTGGCTGGAAATGGCCGCGCATGATCCGTCGATCAGCGCGATTGTCATTCACGGCGCAGGAAAAGGATTCTGCGCAGGCAGCGATCTGGCGGGTTTGGCGGCGATGGACGCCGCTGCACGGTCGGCCTTTGAGGCCGCATCGGGCAGACTGGCGCGGTTGCTCACGGCATTTCCCCGACCGGTGATCGCGGCGGTGCATGGTTTTGCCATTGGCGGCGGACTGACGCTGGCCGCCGCATGCGATATTGTCGTCACCACAGCGGATGCAAGATGGAGCCTGCCTGAAGTGCCCATTGGCCTGTTCCCCGCCTGGGGTCTGGAAGCGGTTTCCCAACGCATGGGCCGCGCAAGAGCCAGGCGGTTGAGCTGGGGTATCGACCGGCTCGACGGCCATGGTGCCGTGGCGATCGGTCTGGCCGACGAACTGGCCGATCAGCTTCTGCCTGCGGCGCTTGCCATGGCGCAAAGGCTGGTGGAGCTTCCTCTCGCTCAATCGGCTGCCGTAAAGCAGTATTTCGTGGTTCCGCGCGATGCGGAGGCAGGTGATCGCCAGGCCAATGCCCTCTTCCTGGCGGCATGCGGTTCTGAAGCCGCTAAGGCCAGCTTTGTGAAATTCGGGTCGGATCGTAGCGATGGTGGCAATTCGAATTGAAAGGCTGCCATTGACGGCCGTGGCGCGATCTCCGCCCATTTCCCTGGCCTGGTTTGACAGAGCTTAATGCACTTGGCGATGGTCAGTTCAATGATACCGATGGGGCGGCGCTGCGCATCCTGATCGATGAGGATTGACGACAGCGCCTTGCCGCCCTGCTTGGGACTGCTTCAATCGCGCGGCTCATTTCAGATATCTGCGCCGCAACTGGGTGATATCTTGCGGCGACATGCCCAGGCCGTCGCGCAGATAGGCATCGAATGACCCATAATGGCGTTCGACTTCATCGAAGGCGCTTTGCAGATATTCCGGACGAACCGTCAGCACCGGTTCAAGGAAGGCGGGATCGATCGCGGCGCCCGACGCCGCCAGCGCCTTGACCGTCGCGTCATTCTTGGCCCGCAAATAGGCGTTGCTCAGCAGGTAATCGGCCATCACCGTCTCCCGCGGGACGCCCAGCAGGGTCAGGATCACGGCGGTCGCCCATCCGGTGCGATCCTTGCCTGCGGTGCAATGATAGATCAACGGTCCGTCCTGTCCTTCCGCCAGCCGACGCAGCAATGTGCCGTAAGCCGCGCGGGCGCCGGGCAGCGATACGAAATCCCGGTTGGCGGCCACCAGCATCTCAGCGCCTTGTCCTGCGGCGATGGCCGCCTGCGCCTTGCGCATGTCGCCGCCCAGCGATCCGCTGCCGTCGGCGGCGACATCCAGCACCAACGGCCTGGCATGCGGCGGCAGGCGATCGGGTTCCCGCGCGCGCTCCGACGCGGTGCGCAGGTCGACGATCAGCGACGGTTTCAGCGCGCCGATGATGGCCAGGTCCCGGTCGTCCAGCCGGTCGAGCTGGTCCGAACGATAGATGAGGCCCGGTTTGACCCAATGGCCGTCAGTCGTGCGATAGCCGCCAATGTCGCGAAAATTGGGCGCCGTGGGCAGGTGCAATCCGCGATCGGCAACGACCAGCGGCGCGCCTCGATCCGGGACGAGGGAGAAGAACCAACGCCGGTTCGGGTCCAGGCCGGTGACGGTCGCCTCGCCAGTGGAACCGCCCTCCGCGATGGTCGTGCCTCTGGCAGCGGAGCCGGTGAATATGCGGACCCGGCCCGCATCGGCGGCTCGCCAGCCGATATGATAGGTCCTGTCCGGCAGCTTTTCCACGGACGCCGCAGTGAAGGGGACGGCGGCCCCTCGATGGGCCGTTATTGTTCCCCGTTCGGGAAACGCATGACCAGCGCAACCGGCCAGAGCCAGCGCGATGACGGAAAGGAAGACGGGACGCTTCATGCTCATCCTCGCTGCGACGAAATATTGCCGCCGTCGACGACGATTTCGCTGGCAGTGATATAGCTTGCTTCATCGGAAAGCAGGAAGCGCACCACGCGGCCGATCTCCATCGGGTCCCCGATGCGTTCCAGCAGGATGCGCTTTTCGAAGAAGCCGTCCGGCAGCGCATCGATGGCGGGCCGCATCATGGGCGTCAGGATCTGGCCCGGCGATACCGCGTTGATGCGGATGCCGTCCCGCGCCAGCCGGTCGGCGAAGGAACGGACCAGCGACAGCATCCCTCCCTTGGCGGCCGTGTAGATGGGATTCATGGCATTGCCCAGCGTGGCGTTGATCGAGGCGATGGCGACGATGGCCGATCCCGGCTGGGCGGCGAGATCGGCATGGATCGCCTGAGTGACGAAGGCGAAGGATCGCAGATGGACCGCCATGCCCGCATCCCAGCTTTCCACGGTCAGTCCGTCCAGCGATGCGGTGTCGACGGTGCCTGCCGCATGGACCAGTCCGCCCGGCGCGCCGATTTTCGCCCGGGTGGCGTCAAGGGCCGGGGCGATATTGGCCGGGTCCCGCAGGTCGATGGCGACACCGATGGAGGCTACGTCATGGCACGCCGCGATCATTTCGGCGGCATTGCGCGCGGCCTCGGCATTGATGTCCCACAGCGCGACCGAGCGGCCGACCGCGGCCAGCGCCTCTGCGGAAGCAAGGCCGATGCCCGATGCGCCGCCGGTAACGACGACCGGTGTGCCGGGATTGCCCAGAGCGGGAGATGCAGTCATGCGGAATTTCCTTTCTGTCGGGTCCATTCAGGGTGTTTCGAGTGTAAAATCGGTTCCTACCGTTCGCGGGATGCTCCAAAAATTCGATGCCGAGGTCGACACCATAGGTGCCCGGTTCGCATGGTTTCTCCCCTCGGAAATTCAGGCTTTGTCGCCGCTTTCTCGCCCGGCTTGTCTACCTATGCGTAGAATATCTACCGTCATGAAGGTAGAATTTCAATCTTGAACATTGCTTTTGGAGATCGGCTTGGCCGATAGGAAGGGGCAGGCCCCGGCGGCCGCGGGAAAAGGAGCGATGGTGGCGGACGCAAACAGGCAGGTGACGCGGCAGCCGCGCGGAGACGCCACCCGACAGTCGATTCTGGAGGCGGCGGAAAAGGTGTTCGCTGATCTGGGCTATGCGGCCGCGCGACTGGAGGACGTGGCGCAGGTGGTCGGCATCAGGCGGCCGTCGATCGTCTATTATTTTCCCGGCAAGCAGCAGCTTTACGATCAGGTCGATGCGGACATTTTCGCATCGATGCATGAATTCGTGCTGAAGCGCGTCGAAGGGGTCGATGATCCAATGGCGCGGCTGTTGGCGCTGTTGGATGCCTGGCTGGATTTTTTGGTCGGGCGGCCGACGGCGGCGCGGATCATCCAGCGGCTGATTGCCGATCCGGCGCCACGTGGCGACAATCCGGTGCGCTTTTCGGAATCGGCCCTGCACGACATCGAGGCGGTGATCGCCATGGGGGTGAGCGCAGGGACGTTCCGGCCGGTGTCGGCCATGCACATTCTCAACGGCGTGGCGGCGGGCGCGCTGTTCTATGTCTGCAATGCCGGCCAGCTGGGTGACGCGCGCGCCTATGATCCCGCAAATCCCGCCGAACTGGAGCGCTTTCGCGCGCTGGTCCACAAGCTGGCGGAGGCAGCCGTGATTTCCTGATGGAAGTTCACGGCTGCCGTGGGAGGTCGGGGCGATTTATTCGGCCGCAATGGCCTCCGCCAGGGTGTAATGCGCACTTGTCTTAGCGGCGACTTGCTGCGCCGTCACGCCCGGAGCGAGTT
>NZ_JALDYQ010000116.1:0-9356 GCF_032153725.1 Sphingobium sp.
GGCAGCTTGCCCTTCTTCGCCAGTTCGTAAAGGCGATGGACGCCGGTGGTCGTCTCTTCCGACACGCCCTTGATGGCGGCGACAGTCTGGGTCAGATAGCCCGGACGCTCGATCAGGAAGCGCTTCAGCGTGGCGACGAAGATTTCCTCTTCCTCATTGCCGGGGGTGAACAAATCTTCCCCGGCCTCGACGCGGGCGCCCCACAGCGCGAACATGGTGGCGTCGCCGCCGTCGTCCAGGATCATGTTGCAGGTCGTGTCACCCCAGTCGAAGATGCGGATGACATAATCCCAATATTCCTCCAGCGTCTCGCCCTTGACGGCGAAGACGGGAATGCCGCGCTCGGCAATGGCGGCGGCGGCATGGTCCTGCGTCGAAAAGATGTTGCACGAAGCCCAGCGGATTTCGGCGCCGAGGTCGGCCAGAGTCTCGATCAGCACGGCGGTCTGGATCGTCATGTGCAGCGATCCGGTGATGCGCGCGCCTTTCAGCGGCTTGGCAGCGCCAAATTCGGCGCGCAGGGCCATCAGGCCGGGCATTTCGGTTTCGGCGATCTCGATTTCCTTGCGGCCGAAAGCGGCAAGGCTGATGTCGCGGATCACATAATCCTGCGCCTGGGTGGCGGGTGCGGTGGCCACGAGCGTATCTCCATATCGTTAAAGATTGAGGCGACCGCTCGAACAGGCGAACGGCGGCGATGGGCTGGGCTTTACCAATCGCCGCCGGTCATGGCAACTCAATATAAAGTTTTCTTTATATCTTATTCCGCAGACTCCCGTGATGCGACCTTCATCGGCTCATTATCTGGCAAGCTGTCGGATTTCGGCGCTTTTCCGGCCACGGCAACCACCACGTCGCAGCGCGCGCCGGACAGGGGGGGACTGATCCCTGCGGCATCGGCAAGTTCCAGCAGCGCCGACCGGCGCGGCGGAAGGGCATTGGCGGCGTCCGTTATCGATTGAAGATCGCGGCAGGCAAGCCCGTCCGCCCCTGCCCCATAGCTATTGGCCAGGCCGGTGACATAGTCGTCATAGGCCCCCAGCGCTCCGACCGGCCCCGCCACTGACCGGAAATGCTCGCGCAGTTCGTCATTCACCTGTGTCAGCGTCTCCCGCTTTTCCCGAATGAAACGATTATAACTGGGGAGGAAATTGTTCCCCGTCGCCCGGCATCGCAGGGCCGACACCATCAACATCATCTCGAAATCACGGATTTGCGCTGCCTCCACCGCCGTCTGCTTCCAGCAGGTTGCGGCCGTCGCCGGCGCGAGCGGCATCGCTGCGGCAATCACCGCAGTCACTATCTTCCTCATGGTTTGAACCCCCGTCCAATTGCCCGAGGATCAGGGTGCGCTCGCCCGATTGCCGGAATCTCAACGGCAAAGGTTAGCGATATTTTACCGTAATCGGTTCAGTTACGCAGCGGAAACAAGCTGCGGACCGGGCCATTTCTTTCGCTGGCGGCAGGCGTAACAAACGGAGCGGGGATCAAGCCGATCCGGCGCCGCTCACCAGATGGGAGGCATCGACTCCGGCGGCGGCATAGGCGGCCGACCATTTCCTCTCCGCCGGAATCTGGAACAACAGCTCGGCCGTGCAGTTCGCGGGAAACCAGCTCTCCCCGATCATTTCCTGATCCAGCTGACCCGCGCCCCAGCCCGCATAGCCCAGCGCCACCAAATAACGACTCGGCCCATTGCCCTCCGCAATGGCTTTCAGGATTTCGAGCGAGCCGGACAGGCCCCAGCCTTCCCCTACCTCGACCATGTCGTGTCCTGTCCAGTCGAGCGAATGCAGCACAAAGCCCCGCCTCGGTTCCACCGGGCCGCCACGCAAAACCGGAACGTCGGGTACATTGCCCGGTTCGATATCGAAGCTCTCCAGCAGATCGTGCAGGCTGACGCCGTCAATCTCGTCGCTGACGGCAATGCCAAGTGCTCCATTCTCGTCATGCACACACATGACTATGACGGAATGATCGAAACGCATGTCCTCCATACCCGGCAGGGCGAGAAGGAACTGGCCAGCATAGGAACGTGCTTTGGTCATGGGAATGACTATACGCGCCTTAACGCCTTTGCCAATGGCGGGCCGTCGCTCAGGCAAGGCGGCGCGCCACTTTCTGCCGGGACCTCTTGACAGCCGCCGCTTCAAATCCAACCTGCCCCGCGTCAAGTAAAGGCCAGGAGACAGAATATGACTATTTCCAAGGGTGACCGCATCCCCAGCACCACTTTCGTCAAGATGACTGAAAATGGACCGGAACAGGTCGTTTCGGACGATTTTTTCGCTGGCCGCACGGTGGCGGTCTTCTCCGTGCCCGGCGCCTTCACCCCGACCTGTTCGGCACGCCATCTGCCGGGCTTTGTCGAAAAGGCCGAAGACATCAAGGGCAAGGGCGTGGATGAAATCGCCTGCACTGCCGTCAATGACGCCTTCGTCATGGGCGCCTGGGGCAAGTCCGCCGGCGCGGAGGGCAAGGTGACGATGCTGGCCGACGGCAATGCCGATTTCGCGCAAGCCGTCGGCCTTACCATGGACGGCAGCAAGTTCGGCATGGGCACGCGCGGGCAGCGTTTCTCAATGGTCATCAAGGACGGCGTCGTCACTGAATTGAATGTTGAAGCCCCTGGCGATTACAAGGTTTCCTCCGCGGAATATCTGCTGGAGCAGATCTGAGGCAAAGGGATGCGCGCCTGCTGTTTCGGGCGCGCATCTTTCTTCCGTCATATAAGTGCGTTACGACATGGCGATGACAAGAAGCATCGGCAGCGCGATCGTCGCGCAACTCGACGAAATCTATCGGAATTCCATCGAAAATCTCCGCGAAGCGATGCGCGCATACGCCCGCGACGGCAGCGTGCCGGCGGCCGAGGCAGCCAGCGACCGCCGCTTCTGCTATCCCGAATTGCGGATCACCCATCACGCGGAAACCGACGCGCCGCCACCCGGGCGCTCCTTCGCGCGCCTGTCGAAGCCGGGCCAATATGTGACCACGGTGACCCGACCAGCGATGTTCGCGAAATATCTGGCCGAACAGATCGATCTGCTGGTCCGCGACTATGGCGTCGAAGTCGAAACGGCGCTCAGCGACCAGCAGATTCCCTTTCCCTATGTGCTGGACGGTCTGGATATCAGCGCTCTGGACGGCACGCCGCCGACCGAGCTTGCCCGCTATTTCCCGGCAACCGAGCTGGCTGAGATCGGGGATGAGATCGCAGACGGCTTGTTCATGCCTGATGCGGAGGGGGAAAGGCCACTCGCCTTGTTCGACGGGTTGCGAACCGATTTCTCGCTCGCCCGGCTGAAGCATTATACCGGCACCCCGGTGGAACATGTGCAACGTTATATCCTGTTCACCAATTATCACCGTTATGTCGATGAGTTCGTGGCCTGGGCCTGTGCCGAACTACAGCGGGAGGGCAGCCATTATACCGCGCTGTCCGGAGCCGGCGGCGTCTATGTGACGCCCGAGACTGCCGACCCCGCCCGGATGATCGCGGACAGCGCCTGGCGCAAGCACCAGATGCCCGCCTATCATTTGATCGCGCCGGATCGCAGCGGCATCACGCTGGTCAATATCGGCGTCGGTCCGTCCAACGCCAAGACGATCTGCGATCATCTGGCGGTCGTGAGGCCAGAGGCGTGGCTTATGATCGGCCATTGCGGCGGCCTGCGTCCCAGCCAGAGGATTGGCGACTATGTGCTGGCCCATGCCTATCTGCGCGACGATCATGTGCTGGACGAGATGCTGCCGCCGGAAATCCCGGTCCCGGCCATCGCAGAAGTTCAGGTCGCGCTCGCCAAGGCGGCTGAGGCGGTGCTGGGTGGCGGCAACCAGGAGGATTTCAAGCGGCGGTTGCGTACCGGCACGGTCGTCACGACCGACGATCGCAATTGGGAACTGCGTTATTCCAGTTCAGCACTGCGTTTCAGCCTGTCCCGCGCGGTCGGCATCGATATGGAGTCGGCCACCATCGCGGCGCAGGGCTATCGCTTCCGTGTGCCCTATGGGACGCTGCTCTGCGTGTCGGACAAGCCGATCCATGGGGAATTAAAGCTGCCGGGACAGGCCAACCGCTTCTACGAGGAGGCCATTGCAGGCCATCTGCGCGTCGGCCTGATGACCTGCGAACTGCTGCGGCAGGAGGGGCCGAAACTACACAGCCGCAAACTGCGCGCCTTCAACGAGCCGCCTTTCCGGTAAACGCTACGTGCTCCTGCGAAGGCATTGGAGCGAGACAAGCGGCTCGCGACAACCCAGTCCCGCCGTTTGAACTGGATTCCTGCCTTCGCAGGAACACGTTGTTCAAGGATCAAACCGTCAGAAAATCCACCATCGCCTGCCCCAATTCCTTCCGGGTCACCGCATTCATATGGTTGCCCGGAATTTCGACATAATGCCCGTGAGGCAGCACATCGGCCAGTTCCCGCGCCACCCCATTATCCCGGTCATCAGCCCCGCAGATCACCTCAACGGGCTGGGTGAACCCGGCAATAGCCTCCTTCGGCGTATCGACGAAGGTGTTGAGGATGTGCAGCATCGCCACGGGATCGCCCTTGGTGGTCTTGAGGAAGGCTTCGGTCATCCACTCCGACGTGCCGCGCTCGAAGGTGCCTAGATTGGTGAGGACATTCCTGTAATAGCCGCCATTGTCGAGCGTCTGGACCAGACCACGCAGCCCCATTCCCGCGAGGATCACCTTTCGCGGCGCAGCCCCCCGCGCCAGCATCCGCACCGTCGTCCGCGCGCCCAGCGAATAGCCGCCCAGATCATAGTCGGTCAGGCCCAGTTGCTCGACCAGCGCCAACCCGTCCTCAGTCAATGCGTCGGGTGGATAGGCAGCGACATCATGCGGTTTGCCGCTTTCGCCATGGCCGCGCAGGTCCGGCATGATCAGGCGGAAACCCGCCTCCACCAGCCTGGCGGCATGGCCATAGCGTATCCAGTTGGTGAAGGCGTTGGAGAAATAGCCATGGATCAGAACCAGATCGCGGCCTTCACCCGCCACATGCACCGCGATCGGCAGCCCGCCCAACCCCTTGATCTCCAGCTTTTCGATCGACAGGTCGGACACGAGCGCTACTCCTCAGGCTAATTCCCGTCCGCCGATATGGCCTCTGGGGTCCCTTGTCGAGTAGCGCAAAGCCAGATCAATGTGATCATGCTGCCGATCTGCGCGGCTGCCATATCCTTCTGCGGGTCCCACATGTCGCCCTGCTGACCATTATACCAGTCGGCGGTCTGGCCTGCCGCGAAGACGCTCAACAACCATTCGAAAATCTCGTAGAGCGCGCCGACGAAGCCGATCGCGGTAAAGGCAAAGGCGAGGCTCCAGCCCGTCCGCATGATGCCATGGCGCCGCGCTGCTTCGGCAAAGGGCGCCGTCAGCAAGGCACCGAAGGCAAAGTGCACCAGCCGGTCATAACCATTGCGTGCAAAGCCGAAAGTGCCGGAAATATCATGGCCGCTGACCATCCGCGCCCAGGCGTCATAGGGCACATAGGAATAAATATAGCGCCCACCCAACGTATGCAGCAGCAGAAAGAGGAGGATGCATCCCACCGATCCGCTCGACAGAGGCCAACGGCGGAGCAGCCAAGGCGCGGCAAGGGCCAGCAGAACCGTTGGCCCATGCTGGAGCGGCGCAAGTTCAGGATAGGGCTGATCGATATTGGTGGCGATGATGGCCGCGATCAGTAGCAGGATCATCCGGCGCTGCGCGACTGGAACGGCTTTCCAGACAGCCACAGCACCAGAGATCATAGGGGGCTTCAGCCCTTCTTCAGATGACGGCGGCCCAGCAGCTCCGCGATCTGCACGGCGTTCAGCGCCGCGCCCTTGCGGAGGTTGTCGCTGACGCACCAGAGGTTCAGGCCATTGTCGATGGTCGAATCCTCACGCACGCGGCTGATGAAGGTCGCATAGTCGCCCACGCATTCGACGGGGGTGACGTAACCGCCGTCCTCGCGCTTGTCGACCAGCATCACGCCGGGCGCTTCACGCAGGATGTCCTGCGCTTCCTTGGCCGAAATTTCCTTCTCGAACTCGATATTCAGCGCCTCGGAGTGGCCGACAAACACCGGCACGCGCACGCAGGTCGCCGTGACCTTCACCTTGGGATCGAGGATCTTCTTGGTTTCCGCAACCATCTTCCATTCTTCCTTGGTCGAACCATCGTCCAGGAAAACATCGATATGCGGGATCACGTTGAAGGCGATCTGCTTGGTGAACTTCTTCGGTTCCGCCGGATCGCCGACAAAGATGTTGCGCGACTGTTCGAACAGTTCGTCCATGCCCTGCTTGCCCGCGCCCGACACCGACTGGTAGGTGGCGACGACGACGCGCTTGATCGTCGCGGCGTCATGCAGCGGCTTCAAGGCGACGACCATCTGCGCGGTCGAGCAGTTCGGATTCGCGATGATGTTCTTCTTCACATAGCCGTCGATGGCGTCCGGGTTCACCTCGGGCACGATCAGCGGCACGTCCGGGTCCATGCGGTAGAGCGAGCTGTTGTCGATCACGACGCAGCCAGCCGCCGCCGCCTTGGGCGCATATTCCGCCGTCGGGCCGGAGCCTGCGGCGAACAGGGCGATGTCCCAGCCGGTGAAGTCGAAATGCTCGATATTCTTGCATTTGAGCGTCTTGCCGGTGTCACCGAAATCAATTTCGGTGCCCTGCGACCGGGGCGAGGCAACCGCCGCGATCTCGTCAATAGGGAACTCGCGCTCGGCGAGAATGGTCAGCATCTCGCGGCCCACATTACCGGTGGCACCAACGACGACGACCTTGTAGCCCATGACTTAACACTCCACTCCATGCAAAATTGCGGAGGGGGCGCCATAGCGGTATTGCGCCATTTGTCCAGCGACAAGCGGTTTATGGCGTCAAAGCGCCGCTTTCGGCTCTTGACGTTGCCGCGGCTTTCGCGCGGCGACAACACCCTTGAGCCTTATTTCGCGGGCGTTTCCGGCCTCGTCCCATGACGCTCAAGAAAATCCTCGATCGTGCGCCACAAATGCACGCTGATGCCCGGTCCGCCGACACGATGGGTCTGTCCCGGATAGACCATCATCTCAAACGGCACGGCAGCGCCCTGCATCTTCACGATCACTGCCGTCGAATTGTCGAACACCACATTGTCGTCCGACATGCCGTGGATCAGCAAGAGCGGGTCCTTGATCTTCACCGCCTCATCCACTGCGCCGGAGGCGGGATAGGCGCTCGGCTTTTCCTGCGGCTGGCCAAGATAGCGCTCCGTATAATGGGTGTCGTAATATTCCCACTTCGTCACCGGCGCACCCGCAACCGCCGCCGAAAACACGCCGGGCGCCTTCTCCAGCAGCTTCAACGACATATAGCCGCCATAGGACCAGCCATAGGTCACGATCCGCCTGGAATCGACATAGGGCTGCGTCTTCAGCCACTCGACGCCCTTCAACTGGTCCTCGACCTCGACCGTGCCCATGGCGTGGTAGATCTGGTCCTCAAAAGCCTTGCCGCGATCGGGCGTGCCGCGATTGTCGACCACGAAGACGATCCAGCCCCGATCCACCAGATATTGGTAGATGGGGGAACTCCACGAATTGGTGACCTGCCGCCCCGCGCCCGGACCGCCATAATGCAGCATGAAGACAGGATAGCGTTTCCCCGCCTCCAGCGGCGGCGTCATGATCCGGGTGTAAAGCGTGGAGCCGTCGGCGGCCCTGATCGTCCCGAACTTCGTCTTCGCATGGCTGGCCAGATAGGGCGCGTAGGGATGATCGCCCCTGATCGCATTTTCCGACAACCAGCTCAGATGCTTGCCCGCGCTGTCGGCCAGATAGACCTGCTTGGGCTGATCCGTATTGCTGCGCGCCACGACGATGCGGCTCGCGGTTTTGTCCATCACCGCATCGTTCCACCAGCCGGTGGAGGTCAACTGCCCGAGCGGCCCCGCCTTGGCGAACGATGCCACATAAAGCTGCTGTTCCAGCGGCGTCCCGCGATTGCCGGTGAAGTAGACGAGGCCCTTGCCCTCATCCACGCCCACCACATCGCGCACTTCCCAATCGCCGCTGGTAAGCGCCGTCCACTTGCCTGCCCGCACATGGTAGAGATGCCCATGGCCGGTCTTTTCCGACCACCAGAGAAAGCTGCCGTCCTTCAAGGGCGTGAAATTATTGCTGAGATTGATCCAGCTTCTCGCCTTTTCGGTCAGGATCATCCGGGCCCTGCCCGTAGCCGGATCGACGGCAAGCAGATCGAGCGTCTTCTGGTCCCGGCTCTCGCGCTGGACATAAAGCGTCCTGCCATCCGCCGACCAGTCGACGCGGGCGAGATAAATATCCTTCTCCGGCCCCAGATCGACCTTCACCTGCGCGCCGCCCTCCGGCTTCATCACATAGAGATCGACCAAAGCATTGGGCGTTCCGGCGGCGGGATAGCGCTGCTCATAGACCTTGGTGCCCTCCCCGCCGATCGCGGTGCGGGTGACGATGCCGACCGGACTTTCATCGACGCGGGCAATCGCAATCATTTTGTCGTCGGGCGACCACCAATAGCCGGTCCGCCGGTCCATTTCCTCCTGTGCGACGAACTCGGCAACGCCCCAGTTCACCGTGTCGCTGGCGCCATGCGTCAATTGTTTCTCCGCTCCGCCCATCGGCTGGACGAAGAAATTACCACCGCGCACGAAGGAGACGAAACCGCCCCTGGGGCTGACCACGCCATTCAATTCGCCATCGGGCGTATTGGTGAGTCGCGTGACCTTCCCGTCCAGCGCGGCCAGATAGAGATCGCCATCGACCGGCACGAGAATGGACTTCCCGTCCGGTGCCCAGTCATAGCTCACAATGCCGGTGCTGCCAGCGACGGAACGATCCCGCTCCCGCTGCATCTTCTCCGCTTCGGAAAGTTCCGCGCCGCTGCCGGTCTTCTTCGAATCGACCAGCATCCGCTCCGCGCCCGTCGACGTATCGACCGCCCAGAGGTCCAGCCGCTCCTTCTCATCCATGCGTGGCTTCAGCAGCGTCACCAGCCTGCCATCGGGCGACAACTTCAACGCCCGCGGCTGCGGCCCGGACAGGTCAGGATTGGCGAACACCCGCTCAAGTGTCAGCTCTTTTGGCGTCGGCCTTTGCTGCGCCTGAGCGGAAAGAATGGAAAGCAATAACGCGCCGACCGCCGCGCCGCTTTTCAGATATGGCGACATGTTCATCCCTTGCTCGGGCCACGGCAAGGCCGCAGCACATGCTGGAGAAGCTAGCGCGAGGTGGATGAAAAGATCAATGTTGGGAAATAATATTTCCTCACCATGATCGTCGGATCATGGTGGGCGCGACAGGGATTGAACCTGTGACCCCACCCGTGTGAAG
>NZ_JALDYQ010000117.1:0-9180 GCF_032153725.1 Sphingobium sp.
CGTCAGAACTGAATGTCGATCCGCCCTAGGCATGGCGCGCGGCACAGGCTATGGCCAGCCCATGGTCGATCCCAACCGCATCTGGACCGCAGCGCTGATCGTGATAGGCGATGAGATTCTCTCGGGCCGGACACAGGACAAGAATGTGTCCCAGATCGCCACCTGGCTGAATGTGCAGGGCATTCGTCTGGGCGAAGTCCGTGTCGTCGCGGACGCGGTCGACGCGATCGTGGAGGCCGTCAACACGCTGCGCGTGCGCAATGACTATCTGTTCACGACCGGCGGCATCGGTCCGACCCATGACGACATCACGGTCGATGCGATCGCGCAGGCACTGGGCATCGGGGTGGAAATCCACGAGGGCGCGCGGGCCATGCTGTCGGGCTATTATGAGACGCGCGGCGGGCTGACCGAGGCGCGGCTGCGCATGGCGCGGGTTCCCGAGGGGGCGAGTCTGATCGAGAACCATATGTCCGGGGCGCCGGGCATCAGGCATGGCAATATCTTCATCATGGCAGGCGTGCCGCATATCACCGCCGGGATGCTGGATAGCCTGACGGGAAAGCTGGAAGGCGGGTTGCCGGTGCTGTCGGCGACGATCGGCTGCTGGGTGGCGGAGAGCGAGATTGCCGATCTGCTCGGCGCGACGGAGCGGGCGCATGAAGGCGTCCAGATCGGGAGCTATCCCTTTTTCCGCGAAGGGAAGACGGGAGCGAATTTCGTGATCCGCTCGACCGACGCAGCGGTGCTGGAGCGCTGTGTGGCGGATTTGAGCGCCGCGCTGGAGCAGGGTGGATGGCCGCCGGTGGCTGGGGGGATTTGATCCGCCTGAGTGGCCAATTTGGGTGGATGGCGGACTGTCCGCTTCCTTGAAGCCCACCGTGTTCCTGCGCAGGCAGGAACCCAGTCCCGCCCTCACTTCGTCACAGCAACATCCGAACTGGGCCCCTGCCTGCGCAGGAGCACGTCGCGCTCAATGTCCAAAAATGGCCAATGGCTGTCCTTTCAATTTCCCCCATCCAGCAACCGTCGTGCGATCACCTGGGCCTGGATTTCTCCCGCGCCTTCGAAGATGTTGAGAATGCGCGCGTCGGCCAATAAGCGGCTCACCTGATATTCGGTGGCGAAGCCGTTGCCGCCGTGGATTTGCAGCGCATTGTCCGCCGCCGCCCATGCCACGCGCGCGCCGATCAGTTTCGCCATGCCCGCTTCCAGGTCGCAGCGTTTGCCCTCGTCCTTCCGGCGCGCGGCGAAATAGGTGAGCTGGCGCGCGCCCATGATCTCGGCCGCCATCATCGCCAGCTTGTTGGCGACGCGGGGGAAGTCGAAGATCGGGCGGCCGAACTGCTTCCGGTCCAGCGCATAGGACAGGCCGATGTCGAGCGAGGCCTGCGCCACGCCGATGGCGCGGGCGGCCGTTTGGATGCGCGCGCTTTCGAAGGTCGCCATGAGTTGCTTGAACCCCTGACCCTCGACGCCGCCGAGCAGGTTCGCGGCGGGGACGCGGAAATCCTCGAAGCCGATCTCATATTCCTTCATGCCGCGATAGCCGATCACCTCGATCTCGCCGCCGCTCATGCCGGGGGTGGGGAAGGGATCGGCCACCGTGCCGCGCTGTTTCGGCGCGATCAGCATGGAGAGGCCGCTATAGTTCTTAGTGTCGGGATCGGTGCGGACGAGCAGGGTCATCACGTCGGCGCGGGCCGCGTGGGTGATCCATGTCTTGTTGCCGTTGATCCGATATTCGCCTTCACTCAGCGTCGCGCGGGTGCGAAGCGAGCCGAGGTCGGAACCTGTGTCGGGTTCGGTGAAGACGGCGGTGGGCAGGATCGAGGCGTTGGCGATCTGGGGGAGCCAGTGGGCCTTCTGCTCATCGGTGCCGCCGGTCAGGATCAGCTCCGCCGCTATTTCCGAGCGGGTGGCGAGCGAGCCGACGCCGATCCAGCCGCGTGAAAGCTCCTCCGACACGACGCACATGGCGGTCTTGCCCATGCCCAGGCCGCCAAATTCTTCGGGAATGGTCATGCCGAACACGCCCATCTCGCCCAGTTCCTCGACCAGGGGGAGGGGGATCAGCTCGTCCTTAAGGTGCCAGTCATGGGCGAAAGGGGCGACCTTCTGGTTCGAGAGGGCGAAGAATTGTTCGCGCACCATGTCGAACATGTCGTCCAGCCCGCAATTCTCCAGCGTCGCATGGCCGCGCTGGGCGACCAGATGGCGGGCAATGGCTGATTTGACCGCTTGCCCGCCGCCCTGCCGGATGAGGGTGCGGAAGGCGGGGGCTTCGAGCGCGGACAGGTCGTCAGTCAGGTCCGTGGCGCGGATGACTTCGCCCTGGTTCATCGGAATGCCGCCGAGCATCTGCGCGCCATATTCCGCGAACAGGAGTTGGGCGAGAAGGGCCTCGATCTCTCCGAAGGCGCCGTCGGTGGCGAGATTGGCGGCCCAGTTGGCAACTTCCCGCATCATTTCGGCATAGGAGGCGAACCAGCCGAAGCCGTGCACCACATGCTGCTCGACATCGGCCAACACGCGGTCGACCTTGCCGCTGTCGTTGGTGATGCGGGCCTTCACCTGCGGCTGGGCGGCGGCGACGAAGGCTTGCGCCGCGTCGGCCGCGCCCGAGAGCAGGGCGGGAAGATCGGGAAGGATCATGCTTCGCCTGCCTGCTTCTTGTTGGCCGCAGCCATCGCCTTGGCATCCAAATTGCCGACGAGATTGCCGGTCATCAGCTGATTATGCGCATGGGCGAGGTGGTGCATGTGGAACACGCCGTCCATCGCCTGCCGCTTGCCGCGCAGATCCTCCACGAAGTTGAACGCCTGTTTGGTGAGGGCGAGGCCGAAGCGGTCATGCTGGGCGATTTCGGCGGCGATCTTCGCCACTTCCTCGCGCAGGGTTTCGCGCGGGAAAATCTCGTTCACCATGCCGAATTGATAGGCGCGCTGGGCGGGCATGCGGCGGCCGAGCAGCAGCAGTTCGCGGGCGACGCGCGGCGGCAGTTCGAAAGCATGGGCGAAATATTCGACGCCGGGCTGGGCCATGCGCTGCACCGGGTCCTGGAAGAAGGCATCCTCCGACGCGACGATCAGGTCGCATACCCATGCCAGCATCAAACCGCCCGCGATGCAGGCGCCCTGCACCATGGCGATCATCGGCTTGGGGATTTCCTGCCAGCGGCGGCAGAGGCCCAGATAGCCGTCCTGCTCCAGCACATATTGCCGCTCCGCGCCGCCCTTGTTCAGATGATCCCACCACATGGTCGTGCGGAAGCGGGGCATGTGGCTGTCCTTCTCCGGCGTGCCGATATCGTGGCCGGCGGAGAAATGCTTGCCCTCGCCACCAAGGACGATGACCTTGACCCCGTCATCCTCGACGGCGCGCTTGAAGGCATCGTCCAACTGCCCCAGCAGCCGGTAATTCTGCGCATTGCTATATTGCGGGCGGTTCAGCATCACCCATGCGACGCCGTCCTCGACCCTGTAGGTCACATATTCGGGTTGCGCTTCTTCGGACATGTCTCGTCTCCTCAGCGCGGCGCCATGCGGATGGCGCCGTCCAGCCGCACATCCTCGCCGTTCCAATAGTCATTCTCTATCATCGCCAGCGCCATCGCGCCGAATTCGGCGGGCTGACCGAAGCGCTTGGGGAAGGGCACCGTCGCGGCCAGCGAGGCGCGCACCGTGTCCGAAGCGCGGGCCATCAGGGGCGTGTCGAAAATGCCCGGCAATATGGTGTTGACGCGGATGCCGTCATTCATCAGGTCGCGGGCCATCGGCAGCGTCAGGCTGACGACGCCGCCCTTGGACGCGGCATAGGCGGTCTGGCCGATCTGGCCATCTTCGGCCGCCGCGCTGGCGGTGTTGATGATGACGCCGCGCGCGCCATCCTCCAGCGGTTCCAGATCGAGCATCCCCCTGGCCGACTTGGCGGCGCAGCGGAAGGTGCCGATCAGATTGATCTGGATGATGCGTTCAAAGGCATTGAGCGGGAAATGCTTCGTCTCGCCGGTGGTCTTGTCGCGACTGGCGGTCTTGATGGCATTGCCGGTGCCCGCGCAGTTGACGATGATCCGTTCCTGCCCATGGGCGGCGCGGGCCTTTTCGAACCCCGCGTCGACCGAGGCTTCGTCGGTGACGTCGACCTTGCAGAAGGTGCCGCCGATTTCGCCCGCGACCCGATTGCCCGTTTCCTCATTGAAGTCGAACAGGGCGACCTTCACCCCCCTGGCGGCGAGCGCGCGGGCGGTGGCTTCGCCCAGGCCGGAGGCGCCGCCGGTGACGATCGCGGATACGCTATGGTCGAGTTTCATGGCTGTTTCCTCTCCTTGATGGGGCGTTGGGCGATCGCGCCCTCGGCGGCCAGCGCATCGAGCGCGGCATCGTCGAGGTCGAGCCACTGGCCCAAAATCTCACGACTATGTTCGCCCACGCGGGGGGGGCAATGGCGGTAATCGGCAGGCGTCGCGGACAGCTTGCCCGGATAGGCGACGGTCGGGATCTCCACGCCATCCTCCTCGCGGGAAAAGCGGTGGACGGTGTTGCGCGCTTCGATGAAGGGGTCTTCGAACACGTCCTTGATGCTGTTCACCGGCCCGGCGGGCACGCCCCGCGCCACGAAGCGCTCCATCAGGGCGTCGCGGGGGAAGGGGCGGACGATTTCCTGCACCTTTGCCTCAATGACGTCGCGGTTGATGAGCCGCTGGGCGCTGGTGGCGAAGCGCGGATCGGTGCCGAGTTCGGGATGCCCCATTTCGGTGCAGAAGGCGCGGAATTGCCGGTCATTGCCGATGGCGATGATAATGACGCCGTCCGCGACCTCGAAGGTCTTGTATGGCACGACGGTCGGGTGGCGGTTGCCCAGACGCCCCGGCACCACATTGCCGACCAGATAATTCATGCCCTGATTGGCGAGCATCGCGATCTGGGTGTCGAGCAGGGACACGTCGATCTGCTGCCCTTCGCCGGTGCGTTCGGCATGGCGCAGCGCCATCATGATGGAGACGGTGGCATACATGCCGGTCGACAAGTCGGCCATCGCCACGCCGGCGCGCAGCGGGCCGCCATTTTCCTCGCCGGTGATGCTCATGAAGCCGCCCATGCCCTGCGCCACGAAATCATAGCCGCCGCGATCGGCATAGGGACCGTTCTGGCCGAAACCGGTGATCGAGCAGTAGACGAGCCGGGGGTTGACCGCGCGCAGGCTGTCGTAATCGAGGCCATATTTCTTCAGGCCGCCGACCTTGAAATTTTCGACCAATATGTCGGCTTGCGCCGCCAGCTTGCGGATGAGGTCCGCGCCCTGTGGTGTCGCGAGGTTGATCGCGGCGGAGCGCTTGTTGCGGTTGCAGGAGAGATAATAGGCGCTGGTGCCGATCTCCGGCTCATCGTCCGCGCCGGTCAGGTATGGCGGCCCCCAGGCGCGGGTGTCGTCGCCATGGCCGGGCAGCTCGATCTTGATCACGTCCGCGCCGAAATCGGCCAGAATCTGCGTCGACCAGGGACCGGCGAGGACCCGCGACAGGTCCAGCACCTTGATCCCTTCAAGGGCGCGGGCGCTCATGCCCGCGATCCCGCCATCATGTCGTCGGAAAACCGCATCCGCTCCCGTCTTTCTGTTGCGTCGATTGACTCAACAGATAGCGGGAGAGGACGGCTAGTGCAACGATTTTTGCACTATAGGATAGTTTTCAGATCATTTCTTCTTCGCGCTGGCCAGATAGGCGATCAGATTGGCGCGATCGGCCGGATTGGGCAGGCCCGCGAAGATCATCCTCGTGCCCGGCACCTTGGCGGCGGGTTTGGCGAGGTAAGCGTCGAGCGATTTGGCGTCCCAGCGAATCCTGGCGTTCTTCATCGCGGGAGAATAGGCAAAGCCCGGCACCGTGCCCGATGTGCGGCCCACAATGTCCGCCAGCGACGGCCCGAGCCGGTTCGCGCCCGGATCGACCGAGTGACAGGCCATGCAGCGGGCGAAAACGGTCTTGCCCTTGGCGGCGTCACCCGTCTGCGCCAGCGCGGGCGATGCGATCAGGACGGTGGCGGCAATGGCGGCAAATTTGGCAATCATCCGGAATCCTCTTCCCTTCATCTTTCGCTGGATTTTATACCAGTGTGCATAAATAAAAATAGCAATATGAGTCTGAACGGCGATTGAAGCAGATGGGCCGTCATAACAAGAAGGAAACGCGATGGAGGATGTTGCGGAAGGGGAGATCCGGCGGCTTGGTCCGGTGGGCATGATGCTGGCGTTGCTGGTCAATGTCATGTTCGCGCTGAACGTAATCGCCATGAAAGTGGTGGTCGATGCCACTGCGCCCCTTTTGTCGGTGGCCTTGCGCATGGGGACCGTGTTTCTGCTTTGCGCTCCGGCCCTGCGTCCTTTGCCGGGGCGGACGGGGTGGCTGGCCCTTTATGGCTTTCTGAATGGCGGGTTCTTTCTGCTGCTGCTGAACATCGCGCTGTTCATGGCGACCAATGTGGGCGCGCTGGCGATTGCGGGGCAGTTGAGCGTGCCTTTCTCGCTGCTGCTGGGCGCCTTGCTGCTGGGTGAGAAGCTCAACGGCCGAAAGATAGCGGGCGTCATTCTGGCCTTTGCGGGGGTGGTGGCGCTGGTGTTCGATCCGCATATACTGACGGAAATCCCGGCGATGCTGGTGATGGCGGGCGCGGCGATGACATGGGGCGGAGCGACGCTGGTGCAGCGCAAGCTGGCCGGGGTGAGCGTGATGAACGGGCAGGCGTGGAACGGTTTGATGGGTGCGGTGACGCTGGCCCCCTTCGCGCTGATGTTCGAGCGCCCGGCGATTGCGGGGCTGGCGCATGTGGGGTGGGTGCCGGTGGCCTGGTTCGCCTTCACCTGCCTGGGGTCGACGATCGTTGGGCAGGGAACGCTGGCCTGGCTGCTTCAGCGTTATCCGATTTCCACCATCATGCCGTTGATGCTGGCATCGCCGGTGATGTCGACGGTGTTTGCCTCGCTCTATTTCGCGACGCCGATCACCGCCGTGATGATCGGTGGCGGGACGCTGGCGCTGATCGGCGTGGCGATCATCGCGCTGTCGCCGGATCGGAAGAGCGCGGGGTAAAGCGACGGAGAAGGGTGGAAGGCGGACGGTCGGCCTAGCTGAGCATTCCTTGATACGCGCCGTGTTCCTGCGAAGGCATTCGAACGAGACGAGTGGCTCGTGAGAACCCAGTTCCGCCCTCGCCTCATCATGGCAACGTCTGGACTGGGCTCCTGCCTGCGCAGGAGCACGTTACGCTTAATGACCAGTATTGGCCAATCTGACACTAAACAAACGGATCAAGCCCGCTCGAACACCGCTGCCAGGCCCTGACCACCGCCGATGCACATCGTTTCCAGCCCATAGCGGCCGTCGCGCCGCTCCAATTCGCGCAGCAGATTGGCAAGGATGCGCCCGCCGGTAGCCCCGATCGGATGGCCGAGCGAAATGCCCGAGCCATTGACGTTCAGCTTGTCCCGATCGTCCCAGTTCCACCCCTTGAGGCAGGCCAGCACCTGCGGCGCGAAGGCTTCGTTGAGTTCGACCAGATCGATGTCGCTCCAGCCAAGGCCGGTGCGCGCGAACAGCCGCTCGACCGCCGGAACCGGCCCGATCCCCATGCGGGAAGGGTCGCAGCCCGCCGCAGCCCAACTGTGCAGATAGCCCATGGGTTCGAGGCCGAGTTCGCTCAGCTTATCCTCTGCCACCACCAGACAGGCTGCCGCCGCGTCATTTTGCTGACTCGCATTGCCCGCGGTGACGACGCCGTCCTTTTCGATGGGCTTCAGCAGGGCGAGCGATGCCGGCGTCGCGTCGGCGCGAATGCCTTCGTCACGGACGAACATCACCGGTTCCCCCTTGCGCTGGGGCACGGGGACGGGGACCAGTTCGTCGTCGAACTTGCCCGCTTCCCAGGCGGCGGTGGCGCGCTGGTGGCTCATCGCGGCATATTCGTCGCAGGCTTCGCGTGAGATGTCATAATCCCTGGCGAGATTGTTCGCCGTCTCGATCATGCCGCTGATGATGCCATAGCGGGCGATCGGCTGGGACATCACCCGGCCGCGCGTCAGGCGGTCATGGAACTGGGTCGAGCCGGACCGCGCGCCCCAGCGATGATCGATCGAATAATATTCGACATTGGACATGCTCTCCACGCCGCCCGCGATGACGACATCTGCCGCGCCCGTCTGGATGCGCATGGCGGCGTCGATCACGGCTTGCAGGCCGGAACCGCAGCGGCGGTCGAGCTGCACGCCGGGGACGGATTCCGGCAGGCCCGCCGCCAGCGCCGACCAGCGGCCGATGCAGGGCGCTTCGCCATTGCCGTAGCCCTGGCTGAACACCACGTCGTCGATCCGTTCGGCATCGATCTTCGTGCGTTCGACCAGCGCCTTGATGATGATGGCGCCCAGATCGCCGGCGGTCATGGATTTCAACGACCCGCCATATTTGCCGACGGCGGTGCGGATGGGGGCGACGATGGCGGCTCTGCGCATGGGAAATTCCTTCGGGTTAGGCGGCGGCTTCGGCCTGTTTGATCATCTGCCTGGCGATGATGGTCTGCTGGATCTGGCTGGTGCCTTCATAGATGCGGAACAGCCGGACATCGCGATAGAAGCGCTCGACCTTATATTCGGCCATGTAGCCCGCGCCGCCATATATCTGCACCGCGCGGTCCGCGATCCGGCCCACCGCTTCGGAGGCATGATATTTGAGCGCCGCGCATTCGAGGCTGACGCGGTCGCCCGCGTCGAACTTCGCCGCGACCGATTGCATCAGCGCTTCGGTGGTCAGCATATCGACCTTCATGTCGGCCAGCATGGCCTGAACGAGCTGGAAATCAGCGATGCGCTGGCCGAACTGCTTGCGTTCCAGGGCATAGGAAAGCGCCATGTCGATAAGCCGCTGGCACATGCCAAGCGCGACGGCGGCGATGTGGATGCGCCCGCGATCCAGCACCTTCATCGCGGTCTTGAAGCCACGCCCCGGCACCCCGCCGATGATGTTCTTCGCGGGCACCACCACGTCGTCCAATATGACGTCGGTGGTGATCGACCCCTTCTGCCCCATTTTCTTGTCGGGCTTGCCGAAGCTGATGCCTGGCGTGTCGGCGGGCAGGATGAAGGCGGAAATGCCCGCCGCGCCCCTGACATCCGGTTCGGTGCGCGCCATCA
>NZ_JALDYQ010000041.1:0-43702 GCF_032153725.1 Sphingobium sp.
CAATTCGGTGATGTTGATCTGCACCGCAGCCGCCGGCTTCCCCAGCCGCTCGACAAGCGACTGGGTGACGTCGGCGACGATGGCCGCCTTCTGCTCACGGGTGGCGTTTCCGGCCAGACGGATGTCGACAAAGGGCATCTGTTCTTACGCTTCCTCGTCTTCGAACCAGTGAGCGCGGGCGGCCATGATGATCTCATTGCCCTGCTCTTCATTGAGGCCATATTCGGCGAGAATCCCGCCCTTATCCTCTTCCTTGTTCTCACGGCGACGGCGTTGGTCGACGCGCTTCTTGGCGATCAGCTCGTCGGTGGCGAGGTCGGCCAGATCGTCCAGCGTCTTGATGCCCGCCTTGCCCAGCGTCACCAGCATGGCTTCGGTGAGGTGTGGCATGTCAGCGAGCGCATCCTCGACGCCCAAAGCCTGACGCTCCTCGCGAGCGGCAGCTTCGCGGCGGTCGAGCGCTTCCTGCGCGCGGCTCTGCAATTCGGCGGCGAGGTCTTCGTCGAAGCCCTCAATCGCGGCCAGTTCCTCGACGCCGACATAGGCGACTTCTTCCAGCTCGCCAAAGCCTTCGGCCACCAGCAGCTGCGAGAGGGTTTCGTCCACATCCAGCTCATTCTGGAACAGTTCGGAGCGGGTGACGAATTCCTTCTGGCGCTTCTCGCTCGCGTCAGCCTCGGTCATGATGTCTATGGCCTTGCCGGTCAGCTGCGAGGCCAGACGGACATTCTGGCCGCGACGGCCAATGGCGAGCGACAGCTGATCGTCGGGGACGACGACTTCGATGCGTTCCTCTTCCTCGTCGATGACGACGCGGGCGACCTGCGCGGGCTGAAGCGCGTTGACGACGAAGGTTGCGGTATCTTCCGACCAGGGGATGATGTCGATCTTCTCGCCCTGCATTTCCTGCACGACGGCCTGCACGCGGCTGCCCTTCATGCCGACGCAGGCGCCGACGGGATCGATGCTGCTATCGCGGCTGATGACGCCGATCTTGGCGCGGCTGCCCGGATCGCGGGCGGCGGCCTTGATCTCGATCACGCCGTCATAGATTTCGGGCACTTCCTGCGCGAACAGCTTCTTCATGAATTCGGGATGCGCGCGGCTGAGGAAAATCTGCGGACCACGGTTCTCGCGGCGCACGTTCAGGATCACCGAGCGGATGCGGTCGCCGACGCGCACCACTTCACGGGGAATCTGCTGGTCGCGGCGGATGACGCCTTCGGCGCGGCCCAGGTTCACCACGACATGACCGAACTCGACCGATTTCACGACGCCAGTGATGATCTCACCCACTCGGTCCTTGAATTCCTCATGCTGGCGCTCCCGCTCGGCGTCGCGGACCTTCTGGAAGATCACCTGCTTGGCCGACTGGGCGTCGATGCGGCCGAGGTCAATCGGGGGCAGCGGGTCGACGATGAAGTCGCCGATCACGGCGTCCTTCTTGAGCTTCTGGCCCTGACGCAGATCGACCTGCTTGAAATAATCGTCGACCGCCTCGACCACTTCGACCACGCGCCACAGACGCAGGTCGCCGGTGTCCGGGTCCAGCTTGGCGCGGATATCGTTTTCGGCGCCGTAGCGCGCACGGGCAGCGCGCTGGATCGCGTCTTCCATCGCCTCGATGACGATCGCCTTGTCGATCATCTTCTCGCTGGCGACGCTGTTGGCAATCGCGAGCAGCTCGGCCTTGTTGGCGGAAATGGCGTTGGCCATGACAGTTAAACCCTTATTCTTCGGTGTCGAACTCGTCCGCCCCTTCGGAGGAAAGCGGCATGCTAGCAGAAATCAGTGCATCGGTCAGTATCAGCTTGGCATCCCCGACCAGCGCAAAGGGGATGACGACATCGCCGGCCTTGGCGTCGGTGAAGAGGATATCCTCGCCCTCGATGCCGTTCAGCACGCCGCGGAAGCTCTTGCGGCCCGAGACGGTTTCGGTGGCGGCGATCTTCGCCTCATGTCCGGCCCATTCGAGGAAATCGGTGAGGCGGGTCAGCGGGCGGTCGATGCCGGGCGAGCTGACTTCCAGGCGATAGGCTTCCTCGATGGGGTCGGCTTCGTCCAGCACGTCCGACAGGCGGCGGGAGATGGTGGCGCAATCCTCGATCACCAGCTGCTTCGTTTCCGGACGCTCGGCCATGATCTGGAGCGTATATTCATCACCCGAACCGAAGAGCTTGATGCGCACGAGGTCGAAGCCAAGGGCCTTCACCTCCGGCTCGATCAGGGCTGTCAATTCGGCGATGTCCGCCATGGATTCTCCAAAACACAAATATGCAGCTTCCGGCCGCCGCAGGCGTTCCCGCCCGCGACCCCGACATGTTTGACGATGTAAGGAAGCAAGGGCGATATAGGGGCGATGCGGCAAAGCTGCAACAACATTTGTTCCAGAGCATTTTCATGCCCGAAACGGAAGGAGACGATATGCGCCATTTTGCCATGCGTAAGGTGTTATGGCTCAATCTGAAGGCCGACCTGCGGGACGTGGGCGCGCGAATCCGGGAGGTGGAGCAAGTGCCTGATGACGCGCGCTGGCTGCTGGAGGATGATGAAGACGGGTCGCATGGACAGTTGTTGAAGCTGATGCCTGCGCAATTCCAACGCGCAAGCCACGATCGGCCTTTCAAATTCCATTAACCTCTGTCGCCTACCGCCATAGGGTTACAGGGGGAATTTTCATGCTGCGTATCTTGCTGCCGGTCGGTCTTCTGGTCCCCGCGATCATTTATTTCGGTGGCTTTCTCAGCCCCGGTTATTCGCGCGATGTGGAACGCCCCGTCGCGGATGTGATGAATACGCTCGAAGGGTTGGACGTGAGAAAAGAACCGGGTTCGCCCGGCACCGATCCGTCGCGATCTGGCGGCGTTACACCCAATTTTAAACTGGAACGCGAACCGGGTAAGATGACATGGATGATCATGGCCGGGGACAAGGTCGCGACCCGCATGATCGCCACGCTCGAACCGCTCAAGGATGGCGCGGCGACGCGCATTCGTGCTTCAGTCGAGCGCGGCGACGCACCGGATGATATTGTGTCCCCCGCCTTCCGATCCGAGAAGATTATTTTGGGCCTGTTTGCCGCCGCGTTGGAAACGCAGATCAACAAACTGACGCTCGGCTGGGGACCGCAATGCGACAAGCTGATGGAGGAATTCGTCCAGGGCGGCCCAGCCCGATCGGACGATCGCTCGACATTGGGCAGCGCGATCGGCGCAACGGCAGGCAACATCATGCGGATCGGCGCATTCGACACCAAGCTGCGCAGCGCGGGCTGCGATCCTGCGCAGCGTCCGCAGAACGCGCCGATGGCAGTGTCCGATACGATGGGACCAGCGACCACGCAGGATGGCGCCTCTCGCCGTGACGAGGTTCAGTTCGAACCGGGCAAGCCGATGATCGATCCGACTGTTCACTGAAACGAAAAAACGGGGCCTCCCCGGCCCCGCTTCTCTTATACCAGCCGGCTCTGCTTGACCGCCGCTTCGATGAAGCTGGCGAACAGCGGATGCGGATCGAAGGGCTTGGACTTGAGTTCCGGATGGAACTGCACGCCGACAAACCAGGGATGGTCCGGCCGCTCGATAATTTCCGGCAGCGTGCCGTCCGGCGACATGCCCGAGAAGATCAGGCCGCCCTTCTCCAGCGATTCACGATAGCCCGCGTTCACCTCATAACGATGGCGGTGCCGTTCGCTGATGTCGGTCGCGTTATAGATGCCCGCAACCACGCTGTTGCCGGTGAGCTTCGCCGGATAGGCGCCAAGCCGCATCGTGCCGCCAAGGTCCGTTTCGGCGGTGCGCTTTTGCAGGCCTTCCTTGCTCATCCATTCGGTGATGAGGCCGACGACCGGCGCGCTGGTTTCGCCAAATTCGGTGGTCGAGGCATGCTCTATCCCCGCCGTGTTCCGCGCGCCTTCGATGCAGGCCATCTGCATGCCGAGGCAGATGCCGAAAAAGGGCACATTGCGTTCACGGGCGAACTTGACCGAGGCGATCTTGCCCTCCGACCCGCGCACGCCGAAGCCGCCGGGGACGAGGATGCCGTGCATCGGTTCGAGGCTGGCGACAAGGTCTTCGCCCTTCTCGAACAGCTCGGCGTCGATCCACTTGATGTTGACCTTCACCCGGTTGGCAAGGCCGCCATGGTGCAGCGCCTCATGCAGCGACTTATAAGCGTCAAGCAGGCCGACATATTTGCCGACCACGCCGATCGTCACTTCGCCCTCGGGATTGAGCTGGCGGTCCATGATGTCGTCCCAACGTTCCAGCCTGGGCGCAGGCGCATCCTTGATGCCGAAGGCGCGCAGCACCTCCTCATCCAGCCCTTCGTCATGATATTGCTGGGGCACGGCATAGATGCTGCTGGCGTCGAGCGCGGGAATCACTGCTTCGGGGCGGACGTTGCAGAAGAGCGCGATCTTCCCGCGCTCGCTCTCCGGCAGCGGATGTTCGCAGCGGCAGAGCAATATGTCGGGCTGGATGCCGAGCGAGGTCAGTTCGCGCACGCTGTGCTGGGTCGGCTTGGTCTTCAGCTCGCCCGCCGCCGCGATATAGGGCACCAGCGTCACATGGACGAAGATCGACTGGCCGCGATCGAGGTCGTTATGCAGCTGGCGGATCGCCTCCATGAAGGGCAGCGATTCGATGTCGCCGACCGTGCCGCCAATCTCGCACAGGACGAAGTCGAGGTCTTCGGTGTCCGCCAGGGCGAAGGCCTTGATCTCATCAGTAACGTGCGGGATCACCTGCACCGTCGCGCCCAGATAGTCGCCGCGCCGCTCGCGCTGGATGATGGTCTGATAGACCCGTCCTTGAGTCACATTGTCCGACTGGCGCGCCGAAACGCCGGTGAAGCGTTCATAATGGCCCAGATCGAGGTCGGTTTCCGCCCCGTCATCGGTCACATAGACTTCGCCATGCTGATACGGGCTCATCGTGCCCGGATCGACGTTGAGATAGGGATCGAATTTCCGAATGCGCACACGGAAACCTCGCGCCTGCAACAGAGCTGCAAGCGAAGCGGCCATCAGGCCCTTGCCAAGCGAGGAAACCACGCCGCCGGTGATGAAAATATACCGCGCCATGGGAGAAGAGGCTTAGCCTTTTACAAACGAGTTGGGCAAGCGCGCGAATCATCGCGCGTGCTAAAAAAGATCGAAATGACCGTTAAGCGGCTTAGTTCGCGAGCGGAACCGCGCCGTTTGCAGCGTTGCTGCTCGCCGCGCCAGCCAGCGGATCATTGCTGGTCGCGGGCGCCGGAGCGCTTGCAGGCGATGCCGGAGCCTGCTTGACGAGCGAGGTGTCGATGTCGCTCGGACGATGCTGGACCGAGGCGATGACGGCCAGAACGACCGACAAAGTCACGAAGATGCTGGCGAGAATCGTGGTCGAGCGGGTCAGGAAATCCGCCGCGCCGCGCGCCGACATGAACCCCGCCGGGCTGCCGCCGACGCCCAGGCCGCCGCCTTCCGACTTCTGCATCAGGATGACGGTGACGAGCAGAGCAGCGACGATGGCCTGCACGACGAGAAGGAAGGTGAACATGGGGCGAACTCTGTCCGGTAATGGGGTGCGTTGCCGCGCACATAGCGACGATAGGGCGCGGGGGCAACCGGGGGCGGACCTATCTTCTCCCCTCCCGCAAGCGGGAGGGGGTAATTCCGGTTACGCCGCCGCCGCGATGACAGGGGCGAATTTCTCCGCCGTCAGGCTCGCGCCGCCGATCAGGCCGCCGTCGACATCGGCCAGCGCCAGAAGCTCCGCCGCATTGTCGCCGTTCATCGATCCACCGTAGAGGATTCGCATCGCATCCGCCTCAGCCCCGATCCGGCTGGCCAGCGCGGCGCGTAGCGCAGCATGCATGGCGGCGACCGCTTCCATGGTCGGGATTCGCCCCGTGCCGATCGCCCAGATCGGTTCATAGGCGATCGACAGCCAGTCCGCCGCCGCGCCTTCGGGAAGCGAGGCCAGCAATTGCGCCGACACCACCGCTTCGGCATTGCCCGCATCGCGGACGTCCAGGCTTTCGCCCACGCAAAGGATGACCTTCAGCCCCGCCGCCTTCGCCGCCAGCGCCTTGGCCGCGACATCGGCGTCGGTTTCGCCCTGATCCTGCCGCCGCTCGCTATGGCCGACGATGGTCCAGCTTGCACCTGCCTCCGCCAGCATGGCCGCGGAAAGGCAGCCGGTATGCGCCCCGCTGTCCTGCATGTGGCAATCCTGAGCGCCCACGAAGGCCGCGCCCTTCACGCCGTCCGCCGCCGCGATCAGCGTCGCGGGCAGGCACAGCCCGATCTCCACCGCCGGATATTCGCGCGCGAGGGCGCCAATGGCCTCCACTTCGGCCAATTGGGCGCGGAGGCCGTTCATCTTCCAGTTGCCGACAACCAGCTTTCGCCTGCTCATCGAGAGGTTTCCCCTTATGGTTATTGCTGCACGTAGCCCTCCGGCACCGCCCATGGCCGCAAGGCCACTCTCCTTGGGTTGCGCTGTCGGGTTGGCGGAGCCGATGAACGGCGCACGGTCATTTGTCCAGCCTTGGCCCCCTCGCGCCCCTTGCCCGCGCGACGATCCGCCCTTAAAGCGGGCCGCCATCAAAGCCGCATCATACGGACTTTCCTCCATGCTTTCAGTCTTTCGCCGTTTCATCCATTCCAAATTCGGCGCTTTCGCGGCCCTGATCTTCCTGGGGATCGTCGCGGCGGCCTTCATCATGGGGGACATCACCAGCGGCAAGTTCGGCACCTCGCTCGGCGCTGGGGAAACGGCGGCGAAAGCGGGCGGATCGCGCCTGACGATGACGGAATTTCAGGACCGGGTGCAGCGCGTGTTCGAAAATGCGCGCCGCTCCAATCCAGGCCTGCAGATCGGCAGTTTCCTGGCGCAGGGCGGCGCGGCGCAGGTCTATGACCAGCTGGTCGCATCGATGACGCTGAAGGAATATGCGGGCGATCAGAAGGTGCATATCTCCAAGCGTCTGGTCGATGCCCAGATCGCGCAAATTCCCGCCTTTCAGGATGCGGCCGGCAATTTCAGCCAGGACAATTTCCGCCAGCTCCTGCTGCGCGAGCGGATCACCGAACAGGCGCTGCGCGACGATATCAGCCGCGAAATATTGGAACGGCAGATGCTGGCCCCCCTGGGCCTGGGCGTGAAGCTGACCGACTCCATGGTGTTGCCCTATGCTTCGCTGCTGCTGGAGGCGCGTCAGGGAACGATCGCGGCGATCCCGGCCAGCGCGTTCCAGGACATCAAGGACCCGACCGACGCGCAGCTCAATGATTTCTACAAGGCGAACGCCGCGCGCTACACGATTCCGGAGCAGCGTCGCATCCGCTATGCCGTGATCGATGCCGAGCGCTTTGCCCAGGCGGCCCAGCCGACCGATGCGGAGATCGCCACATATTACAACCAGAACAAGGCCGCCTATGCCGCCAGGGACAGCCGCAGCTTCGAACAGCTGATCCTGCCGACGCAAGCCGGCGCCAAGGCGATCGCCGATCAGGTGAAGGGCGGAAAGTCGCTTGCCGCCGCTGCCCAGGGCGCTGGCCTGTCCGTTTCCCAACTGGCCGACCAAAGCCGCGAGGGACTGACCGCATCATCGTCGGCTGCCGTCGCCAATGCAGGCTTTTCCGCCGGACAGGGCGAACTGGTCGGACCGATGCGCGGGGCGCTGGGCTGGGTGCTGCTGCGCGTCACGGCGGTCAGGACCACGCCCGCCCGGGCGCTGACGGCGGTGCGGGACGAAATCGTCACCACGCTGCGGGCGCAGAAGGAAAAGCGGCTGCTCAATGACTTCACCGGCAAGATCGAGGATCAGATCGCCAATGGCGGCAGCTTCGAGGAAGTCGTCAAGGACAACGGCCTGAAGCTGGAAACCACGCCCTTCCTGCTGGCGTCCGGCAAGCAGGTCGAAAATGCCGCCTATGAGGCGTCCGCCGATGTAAAGCCCTTGCTGACTCCGGTTTTTGCGATGAGTCAGGATGATGATGCGCAGCTGATCCCGATTGCCGCCGACAAGCGTTATGCGCTGGCTGCGCCAGGCGACATCCAGGCGGCCGCGCCGCCGCCGCTCGCCAAGATCAGGGCGTTGGTGGTGATGCAGTACAAGCTCGCCCAGGGCAATGAGAAGGCGAAGGCACTGGCCGAACAGATCCGCGCGAAGGTCGCCAAGGGAGTGAAGCTGGATGAAGCGATCGCCACTGCCGGCATCGCGCTGCCCAAGCCGCAGGTCGTGGGCGGCCGCCGCGCCGATATCCTGCGAGACGGGCAGCGGCCGCCGGCCGAGGTCGCCATGCTGTTCGCCATGGCGCAGGGCAGCGTCAAGGCCGTGCCCGCCGGGCAGGACCGTGGCTATTTCGTGGTGCAGTTGAACGGTATCAAACGCGGTGACGCGGGCAGCGACAAGGCGCTGCTCAATCAGGTCCGCGATCAGCTGAGCGATGTCGTCGGTCAGGAATATGGCCAGCAGTTCGAGCGCGCCGTCGAGAAGGAGCTGGGCGTCAAGCGCAATGCCGCTGCCGTCGCCAGCGTCCAGCGCGCTCTCGCCAACGCCAATAATGGCGGCCAATAAGGTGACGGTTGCTGCGGGAGCGCCCAGGATGGACGGCATCGACAGCGCGCGCAAGGCGCTGGCGGCGGGGCAATCCGCGCTGGTGTGGCGGCGCCAGATCGCCGACACCGACACGCCGATTTCCGCCGCGCTCAAATTGTTCGAGGCCGATCGCGGCGACTTCCTGCTGGAATCGGTCGAAGGCGGCGCGGTGCGGGGCCGCTACAGCCTGATCGGGCTTGCCCCGGACCTGGTGTTCCGGGCGCAGGGTCACGCGGCGGAGATCAACCGCCGATGGGCCACCGACCGGAACGCGTTCCAGCCAGAAGGCATGGACGCGCTCGATGCGTTGCGGGCGCTCGTCGCGGAATGCCGGGCGGAACAGGATGCTGCGCTGCCCCCCGCCCTTGCCTGCCTGGTCGGTTATTTCGGCTATGAAACGGTCGGACTGGTCGAAAAACTGCCGCGCCCCGCCGACAATCCGATCGGCGTGCCCGACATGCTGTTCGTGCGGCCGACGGTGATTCTGGTCTTCGACCGGCTGGCCGACGCGCTCTATCTCGTCGCGCCGGTGTGGAAGGGCAGCTTTGCCGATGCCGACCGCGCCGTTGAACAGGCGCTGGAGCGGATCGACGCGGTCGCCGCGCGGCTGGCGGCGCCGCTCCCGGTCCAGACTGCCCCGGCGGAAATTACCGATGTTGCGGTAACGCCGGTGCTGGAGCCGGGCCGCTATGCCGCCATGGTCGACAGGGCGAAGGATTATATCGTCGCGGGCGATATTTTTCAGGTGGTGCTGGCGCAGCGCTTCACCAGCCCCTTCACCCTGCCTCCGATCGCGCTCTATCGCGCGCTGCGGCGGATCAACCCCTCGCCCTTCCTTTATTATCTCGACCTGCCCGGCTTCGCGCTGATCGGATCAAGTCCGGAAATATTGGTGCGGGCTCGCGACGGCGAAGTCACGATCCGGCCGATCGCCGGCACTCGCCCGCGCGGCAAAAACGCGGTCGAGGATGCCGCCAATCGCGAAAGCCTGCTTGCCGATCCCAAGGAACGGGCAGAGCATCTGATGCTGCTCGATCTGGGTCGTAACGATGTGGGCCGGGTCGCAGCGGCGGGCAGTGTCACCGTGACGGACAGCTATACTGTCGAATTCTACAGCCATGTCATGCACATCGTTTCCAACGTGGTGGGACGGCTGGCACCGGGCAAGGATGCGCTGGACGCCCTGTTCGCGGGCTTTCCGGCGGGCACCGTCTCGGGCGCGCCCAAGGTGCGGGCCTGCGAAATCATTGCGGAGCTGGAACCGGAGACGCGCGGCGCCTATGCCGGCGGCGTCGGTTATTTCGGGCCGGACGGCAATATGGACAGTTGCATCGTCCTGCGCACGGCTGTCCTCAAGGACGGCGTGATGCATGTTCAGGCAGGCGCCGGAATCGTGGCGGATTCGACGCCGGAATATGAACAGCGCGAATGCGAGGCAAAGAGCGGCGCGCTGCTCGCCGCCGCGCGGGAAGCGGTGGCGCTGGCCCGCGAGGCGGGGTTCGGGCAGTAGGGCAGGCTTGGCTTGCCCGAACAGAGCCACGCTGCCCGAACTCAGTCAGCCGTCGTCGGATCGATCGTCGCGCGTATCCGCGCAATGCTGTTGGCCGGAAAACCGGCCATCTCCGCATGCTGGCGAATCATCTCTTCGCTGGGCGCGCGATAGATGCAGTAGATTTTGTCGTCCGTCACATAGCTGTGGACCCACTGGATGTCCGGGCCAAGCTCGCGCAGGACATTGCAGGACCCCTGTGACGCGCCCCTGAGTTGCTCGCCCGACAACTGGCCCACGCCGGGCATATCCCGTTCGATCACATATTGCGGCATAGCCTCCTCCTCTGCTGAAGATCGTGGGACATTACGCCTTTCACGCCACGGGTTCGAGAGGCGATATCCGGGCAGGCGTCAGTGGGTCACATGACACGCCGGGCCCGACCGAGAACGCGTACCCGTCCCCCCGGCCCTCAACCGCGCGCCATTCCCGTCATGGGATGGGACGTCACCGGATAACCCAGATGCGCGGGAATGCAGAGATGATGCTGGCCATCCCGTTCCTCAATCCTGGGCGTCACCTTCTCCACCGGGATGGATGCGGCATGGGCGGCGATTTCATCGAAACTGGCGAATTGGGCCAATCGCTCCAGATTGCAACGGGTCGGAAAGATGACGTGCCCGTCCCCATTGTCGCACCGGACAAGGGTGTCGGCCGCCCCGCTCCAGAACAACCGCACATTTTCCGTGCGGTCGACCGTCGCTTCCTGTTCATCCGGCGCGCGAACGAGGTAGAAGCGCGTGTCGAAAACCTTGTGGACCGGTTCCTTCACGGCGGGGTGCCAGCGCGCGAAGGGAAGCAGCTGGCCAAGATCGGGTTGCAGCCCATGCACATCCAGCACCGCGGCCATGGAAGCCCCCTGCGCCAGCGCGTCGCGCATGGCCCCGGCCTGCTCCATCCCGACGGGACGATCAAGGGCAACCGCGAGCCCGCTTTCCTCCAATGTTTCCCGGATGGCGGCGATACGGGCGGCCGCCTCGTCCCGCTCAAGATCGCCGCCAATCATCGCAGCCAGCGCATGATCGCCCTCGTCCACCGCGCCGCCGGGGAAAACCAGCGCGCCGGCGGCAAAAGCCATGCTGGACGCCCTTTCCATCATCAATATCTCGGGCGAGGCAGCGAGCCGATCGCGCAAAATGATGACCGTGGCGGCAGCACGGCCCGGGATGAGCATTTCCGTCATGAAACCGCCATAGGCTTTGCAGGCGCCAGCGGTAAAGTCCCTTCCCCTCAATCAGGGCCGGGTGATCGTCGCAGAAGGACGCAGGCGGAATTTGATATGCCTATTTCTTATCACGAAATAAGATGATACATATGCATCATGTCAAATGACGACGCCACCCTCTGGCTTGCGCTGCTTCATCAGCTTCCCGCGAAGCCACCCTATCTTCGGGTGAAGCTCTGGCGGCGGTTGCAGGCGATCGGCGCGGTGCCGCTCAAAAATGCTGTCCACCTCTTGCCGCGCGCGCCGGAAGCCGAAGCCGCTTTCCGCGATCTCATGAAAGAGATCACGGCCAGCGGTGGCGAAGCGACATTGATCGAAGCGCATCTGCTGGCCGGCCAGTCCGACGGTGATGTGCGGCTACTGTTCGATACCGCGCGGGACGCCGATTATGACGAGATCGCGCAGTCGGCGCGTCGCCTGCTGGACACCGGGCCTGCGAGCGGCCCCGACATCGCCCGGCTGCACAAGCGGCTGGAGGAAATCGGCAGGATCGATTTCTTCGGCGCGCATGGGCGACAGGAGGCGGAGGCCGCGCTCGCGGAGCTGGAGCGCCAGCGCTATCGCCATCCCGATGTCCGCCGCACCGAGCCGTCTTCCGACCCATCCGAGCCGCTCGACCTCACCGGCCGCATCTGGATCACGCGCAGCGGCGTCCATGTCGACCGCATCGCATGCGCCTGGCTGATCCGCCGCTTCATCGACCCGGAGGCGCGATTCAAATTCGTCGATAGCCGCAACCATGAACCGGCGGAGGGCGAATTGCGCTTCGACATGGTCGATGCCGAATTCACCCATGAGGGCGATCGGTGCAGCTTCGAAACCCTGCTGCTGCGCGCGGGCCTGACCGACGATCCGGCGCTGGTCGCGATCGGTGAGATCATCCACGAGCTGGACATTGGCGACGGCAGGTTCGCGCGCCCCGAAACGCCCGGCGTCGGGGCGATGCTGTCAGGCGTCTGCGCCTCGACCGATGATGACCTTCAACGCATCGCCTCGGCAAGCGAGGCGCTCAACCAGTTCCATGCCTTTTTCAGCAACAGGAAAACGGATCGATGACGGCCAGCGGCTCCTCCATCACGCCTGCGAAGGCCCCTTCCACCTACGATCATGGCATATCGCTGGGCGACGCCACCCGCGTCTGGGCGCGGATCGCGGCGCTCAGCTTCGGCGGCCCGGCCGGGCAGATCGCGGTCATGCACCGCCTGCTGGTCGAGGAGAAGCGCTGGATCGGGGAGGAGCGGTTCCTGCACGCGCTCAACTATTGCATGCTGCTGCCGGGACCGGAGGCGCAGCAGCTGGCCATCTATATCGGCTGGCTGCTGCACCGGACCAGGGGCGGGCTGATCGCGGGCATATTGTTCGTGCTGCCCGGTTTCCTTGCGATTTTGGGCCTGAGTTACATCTATGTCCTGCTCGGTCATGTGCAGCTTGTCGAAGGGCTGTTCTTCGGCCTGAAGGCGGCGGTGCTGGCGATCGTGGTGCAGGCCGTGGTCAGGGTCGGCGGGCGCGCGCTCAGGAACAACGTCATGCGCGGGATCGCCGCGGCTGCCTTCGTTGCGATCTTCTTCCTGGGCGCGCCCTTTCCGCTGATCGTGCTGGCGGCGGGCCTGGGCGGCTTTATCGGCGGACGCAGCGGCCTGCCCGCGTTCAAGGGCGGCGGCGGTCATGGCCCGGCGGGCGGCAATGTCATCCATGACCGCGACACCGCGCTGGGCGAGGAACTGCCCGATCATGCCCGACCGCATCCCGGCTGGTCGCTGCGCATTTCGGCGCTGTTCCTCATATTGTGGCTGGGGCCGGTGCTGGCGCTGTTCCTCATCCTGGGGCCGGACAATGTGTTCACGCATATCGCCAGCTTCTTCAGTCAGATGGCGGTCGTCACCTTCGGCGGCGCCTACGCGGTACTCGCCTATGTCGCGCAGGAGGCAGTGGGCAGCTTTGGCTGGCTGCGGCCGGGCGAGATGCTGGACGGCCTTGGCATGGCGGAAACGACGCCGGGGCCCCTCATCATGGTGACGCAGTTTGTCGGCTTCCTCGCCGCCTTCCGCGCTTCCGGGGTGCTGCATCCGCTGGTCGCGGCGACGCTGGGCGCGATCCTGACGACGTGGGTCACCTTCGTCCCCTGCTTCCTCTGGATTTTCGCAGGCGCCCCCTTCATCGAGCGGCTGCGCGGCAACCCGGCGCTGTCGGCGGCGCTGACCGCGATCACCGCCGCCGTGGTCGGCGTGATCCTGAACCTCGCCATATGGTTCGCCATCCACACCCTGTTCGGGCAGGTTCAGCGGATTGGCGGGGTCGATCTGCCGGTGCTCTCAAGCGTCAACATTCCGGCGCTGCTGCTGTCGATCGGCGCGATGATCGCGGTGTTCCGGTTCAGGATCGGCGTTCTGCCCGTGCTGGGCGCATGCGCAGCGTTCGGCGCGGCCTATGTCCTCCTCGCCTGAAGCACCTCATCACGCCGCGATGAAGGCGTCCTGATATTCGGTCTTGATCGCCTTGCGCATGGCGGCGTCCACGGGCAGCGCGATGTCGTAACTGCCTTCCGCATAGGGGCCCGCACTGTAGGGACCGAGAATGACCGTGACGCCGTCGATCAGCTTGCCGTCTTTTGAGGTCGGCACCAGCACCTGCTTCATGGGGTCGATGCATTTGGTGAAGTCATCATCATCGCTGCGCCTGACCGGTTCGCCCCGCTTTTCCGCGCGGGCCTTGTCCAGCGCGTCGCAGAAGCGGTCGTGGATGGCGGCGGCGAAGGCAGCGGGCGAGGTCATCAACGCCTCGATCGCGGTTTCGCGCGCGCGTTCCTTGTCCCAGAGCAGGGCGTCATAGCCCGTCATCCCATGCGCGCCGCCCGTATAGGCGTAGCTTTCCGATTTCAGCGCGAGGAAGCGGGGGGTATCGGCGGCAACCGCCCAATGGGTTTCAAGGGCATGGGCGTGGAAGGGGAAGCCCGAAGCCATGGCTGCCTTCTGGTCTTCCCGCGCCATTTTCAGCGCGTCGGCCTTCATGACTTTCAATGCCTGGCTGAATTTTTCCGCCAGCACGGAAATCCGCGCCGCCTGCGCGGGATAGCCATAGGCGAATTCCAGCAGGTCTGTCTTTTCCTTCTGCTCGAACGGCCTTGTGGGCGGCGATGACTGGAACTGGGGCTGGGGCTCGGGCTGGCCGGACATCCGGTTGGCGAAATTGCTGGCCGCAATGTCATTGTCGCCCGGCGCCGCCTTGTCCGCATCCCTGGACGCGGCGCAGGCCCCCAACAGCAGGGCCGCCATGACCAGCGGCCCCGCCTGTCCCCTCCCCATGGGCTGGCGCATCAGTGTGCCTTGGCTGCCGCCATGCACCGTTCGCTGATCGCCTTGCGCGTGTAGCTGCTCTGGAGCGCGGCGCCCGCATTGGACCAGCCTTCCGCGATCAATGCCTGTTCCACTGCATGCGCTCCATCGAAGCGCCCGCTTTCCGCCAGAGCATAAGCACGGGCGCGAAGGGCCTGGAGCCGGCCGTCATCGGTGTGCATCATGATGTCTCTCCTTCTGTGAAGCCGGGTTCAATCTAGGCCTGCGGGCCGTCCGTGGCAAATGATAGCAAGGCCGGCCGAGCCGCCGCGACGACGAAAAATTTGCGCTTTCCATCCTTGCCGGCTTGTCCCAGAACATCCGCGCCATGACCGATTTTTCCGACCTGCTCAAAGCCGATAACAATCAACCCGCCTGTTCGATCCGGATCGTCGATGCGCAGGGACTTGAAACCTGGCTGGAGAGCCAGCCCGAGCGGGTGCGCGCGCTTGTCGCGGCCCAGAAGTTCAAAGGCAGGGCCCATGAATTCGCGGTGCTGCCGGGAGATGATCCGGCAGAGTGGTCCGTGGTGGCGGGCGTGGCCGCGCGCGAGAAGCTGGGGCCATGGTGCCTCGCCAGGCTGGCAGAAGCCCTGCCCGGTGGAACATATCGACTGGCGGAGGGCGCGGCGGGGGCTGCGATGCTGGGATGGCTGACCGCGCAATATCGTTTCGACCGTTATCGGAAGGATGAAAACCCGGCGGGCGCCCGCGTCCTGCTGACCGGGGAGGTCGCGCAGATCGAAGCGACCGTGCGGCTGGCACAGGCCGTGTCGCTGGTGCGCGATCTGGTCAACACGCCAGCGGCCGACATGGGGCCGGGCGATCTGGAAGCGGCGGCGCGCAAGGTGGCGGAGCGTTTCGACGCCGAGTGCGCGGTCATCAAGGGCGATTCGCTGGAGCGCGGTTTCCCGATGATCCACGCGGTAGGCAAGGCGGCGGACAAGGGCTTCGCGCCGCGGCTGATCGAACTGCGCTGGGGCGATCCGGCGCATCCGAAGGTCGCCCTTGTCGGCAAGGGCATCTGCTTCGACAGCGGCGGGCTGGATATCAAGCCGTCCTCGGCCATGCGGCTGATGAAGAAGGACATGGGCGGCGCGGCCCATGCGCTGGCGCTGGCGCAGCTGATCATGGGCGCGCGGCTGCCGGTGAGGCTGCATCTGCTGATCCCGGCGGCGGAAAATGCGATTTCGGGCAATGCTTTCCGGCCGGGCGACATATTGCGGTCGCGCAAGGGGCTGACGGTCGAAATCGGCAATACCGATGCCGAAGGGCGGCTGGTGCTGGGTGACGCGCTGACGCTGGCGGGCGAGGACAAACCGGAACTGATCATCGACTATGCCACGCTGACCGGCGCGGCGCGGGTCGCGGTAGGGCCGGATCTGCCTGCCCTCTTCACCAATGACGATGCGCTGGCCGGGGAGATGGACAAGGCGGGAAGCGCGCTCGACGACCCAAGCTGGCGCCTGCCGCTGTGGGACGGCTATGCCGAGATGCTGAAGTCGGATGTCGCGGACATCAACAATGCCGGCGAAGGCGGCTTTGCAGGCGCGATCACGGCGGCGCTGTTTCTCAAACGCTTCGTGCCTGAAAATACCCTCTGGATGCATCTGGACACCTTCGCCTGGCGGCCCGCTTCGCGACCGGGGCGGCCCAAGGGCGGCGAAGCGCTGGGGTTGCGGGCGGCATTCCATGTGCTGCAAACCCGCTATGGCCATAAAAAGTAAAAAGAAAGCGGTTTTGAGGGGCCGTTACGCAACCGGATTGGCTATTGTGCGTTAGGGGGGGCATGGATGCCCATTCTGCCCAGGATAGCGCCGCAGAGCTGAACCGCCCCGGCCTGAAACCGCTCAGCCAATGGATGCGCACGCTGGTTGATTATGTGCGGTCGGGCAAGCCTGACCTCACCAACCGGCAGATGGCGTTGATGCTGACGGTCTATATCGGCACGGGACCGCATACGGTGCGGGGACTCGCGGAGGCGCTCAACGTCTCCAAGCCGGTGATTACGCGCGCGCTCAACAAGTTATCGGCGCTCGGTTATCTGCGGCGGGAACGGGACTCCACCGACCGACGCAATATTTTCATCACCCGGACGCCAAAAGGGGCGGAATTTCTTGACGCCTTTCACCATTTCATCGCAGGAACCGGCCGCGATGAACGCCTCAACCTCTCCTCCGCGGAACGCTCCGCCTGAACGTTTCCGATTCAAGCTGGACGGCCGTTCAGTCAAACTCGACACGCGCATCCATGCGGCCCGTGGCGACCTGGCCGATCTGGCGCTGGCCGGCGTGCTGTTTTCCGCCCATTATGCGCGCGCGGTCGAGCTGACCTGCGTGGCGGCCGGCGCGCCGGTGCTGGCCAGCGACACGCCCAAGGCGCAGGCGGTGAGCGAATTGCTGCGGGGCGAAAGCTTTCATGCGCTGGATGTGACGACGGACTGGGCCTGGGGTTTTTGCGGGCATGACGGCTATGTCGGCTATGTCCGGCGGGACGCGCTGGACATGCGCGAGGCGGTGAACAGCCGCATCATCACCGGCACGGCGCCGCTGTTCAGTTCGGCCGATATCAAGTCGCCCATCGTCGACTACTGGCCGCGCGGCGCGCAGTTCGCGGCCGAGGCGGAGGGCGATTTCTTCGCCTGCGCCGAGGGTTATGTGCACGGGCGCCATGTCGCGGCGATTGGCGCGCTGGACGGCGATTGGGTCAAGGTTGCGGAGCGTTATCTGGGCCAGCCCTATGTCTGGGGCGGGCGCGGACATCGCGGCGTGGATTGCTCCGGCCTGGTTCAGGTCGCGCTGGGGCTGTGCGGGATCAAGGTGCCGCGCGACACCGATTTGCAGCGAGAGGGGATCGGTTCCCCGATCGCGCCCGATGCGCCGCTCCGACGAGGGGACTTCATCTTCTTTCCGGGCCATGTCGGCATCATGACCGACGGCGACCATATATTACATGCCAACGCCCATTGGATGAGCGTGGTGATCGAGCCTCTGGCCGACGTCGTCGGGCGGTTGGCGGCGGATCATGCGGAACCCATATTGGCGCGGCGGAGAATCAGCGCATGACACATAGGATATTCATCGACGGCGGCGTCGGAACGACTGGATTGGAAATTGGCGAGCGGCTGGCGGGCCGCCCGGAATTGTCGCTCATCACGCTGGATGAGGACAGGCGCAAGGATGCGGCGGCGCGGCGGGACGCATTGAACGCGGCGGACATCGTGATCCTGTGCCTGCCGGACGACGCCGCGCGCGAAGCGGTTTCGCTGATCGACAATGATCGGACCCGTGTGATCGATGCATCGACGGCGCATCGCGTGGCCGAGGGGTGGGCCTATGGCTTTGCCGAATTGGAGCCGGGCCATCGGGAAAAGCTCGCCAATTCGCGCTTCGTCGCCAATCCGGGCTGCTGGCCGACGGGGTTTCTGGCGCTGGTGCGGCCGCTGGTGCTGGCCGGATTGCTGCCTGCCGACTGGCCGGTGACGGTATCGGGCGCATCGGGCTATTCAGGCGGCGGCAAGTCCATGATCGCGGAATATGAAGGCGCGGAAGGCGCGCCGAGCGCATTTCGGCCTTATGGGCTGGGGATGGCGCACAAGCATGGGCCGGAAATGACGCGCTATTCAGGCTTGCAGCACCCTCCCCTGTTCGCACCGGCAGTCGCCAATGCCTATCGCGGGATGATCGTTGAAGTGCCGTTGCAGCTGCGGGCGATGCCGGGCGCGCCTTCGGTGGCGGATGTGCAGGGCGCGCTGGAGGCGGCCTATGCCGGCTCGCCGGTCGTCAGCGTCGCCTCGGCGGAGGAGAGTGCGGCCATGGGGCAGGTCCGGCTGGAGCATGTTGGCGCGACCGATCGGCTGGCCCTGTTCGCCTTCGGCAATGAAGCGACCGGTCAGCTGCGTCTGGTCGCGGCGCTCGACAATCTGGGCAAGGGTGCGGCCGGCGCGGCGGTGCAGAATCTCAACATATTGGCGGGACTGCCGGAGACTTCAGGCCTCCGGCTTTAGAGCATCGCGCTCTAAGCCCCATGCTCAATGAATGGTGCCGAGCGGCGCGTCGTGCGTGAGCAGCACGATAAGCCGCTCGATCTGCCGCCAGTGGCAGAAGCGGATATGGTTGCCCAGATCCCGGCTGCGATCGGCGCGCGCTGCGGCTTCATAGCCCGCATTATCGCCGAACAGCGACATTAATTCGGCAGCATCATCATAGCTCTTGCGATTCGCAAGATATGGCATGTTCATGATCGGCCCCCCAAAGTCCCCACCCTGACGGTGGGCGAAGCGGTTCAATCTCCATGCCAGTTCTGCCCTTTCACGGAGAGACGTGGGGTCCAAGGGTGAACGGCTGGTTAGCCAAGTCCTGCCTTGACACAATCCATCCCATGACGGGACAGGCGCGTCCCGAAACGGCGCAGGCGGGAAAGGGCTCCCATGCCCTTGTCGCCGCGATTGGCTGACCAGCGATCGGTCCGACCCTTTTGGAAATCGCTCTGGCCATGCGTGGCGACGCGTGGCAAGGAACCGCCGATGAACATCCCCAGGAAAAATCCGACCGGCGCAGGCGCCATATTGGCGGTCACCATATTGGGCGGGACGATCGTGGGCGGCCTGATCGGCCAGCCGAGCGCGGGCCTGTTGGCAGGGACGGCGCTGGGCATCATCATCGCCGTGCTGCTGTGGCTGCGCGAGCGGTGAGAATAGCTTCGCGCCCGACACTTGCGCGCCTTGCCGGGCCGGTCTTGTCAGCATAAACGAGGGGTCATGAAGAAGCATCTGATCGCGCTCACCCTCCTCACGCTGGTCATCCTCGGCGGCCTGTTCTTCTATTTCGCGCAGGGCGATACGGCGGAACTTCCCGTCGGCGCCGACGTCGGCAGGGAGCCGGTCTTCACCAGCCCTCGCAGTGAGACGATCCCGACGATGAACGTCGCCGATGCGGTGCCGTGGAAGGGTGGCGAGAAGCCGGTCGCGGCCAAGGGGCTCAGCGTCGATCGATTTGCCGACGGGCTGAACCATCCCCGCTCGCTGCTGCGCCTGCCCAATGGCGATGTGCTGGTGGCGGAAACCAACAGCCCGACGCGCCCGACCGGCGGCATCGTCAACCGGGTGATGAACCATCTGATGGACAAGGCGGGGGCCGGCGTGCCGTCCGCGAACCGGATCACCCTGCTGCGCGACGCCGATGGCGATGGGCGGGCGGAGACGAAGACCATTTTCCTGACGGGGCTGCATTCACCCTATGGCATGGCGCTGGTCGGGGACACGCTGTATGTCGCCAACACCGATGCGCTGATGGCCTTTCCCTATAAGGAGGGCGAGACGAAGATCACCGCCAAAGGGCGCAAGATCCTGAACCTGCCGGCGCAGGCACCCAATATGCACTGGACGCGCAGCCTGGTCGCCAGCCCGCAGGGACTGCTTTACGTGGGCGTCGGGTCCAACAGCAATATCGGGGAAAATGATCTGACGACGGAGGACAATCGCGCCGCCGTGCTGGAGGTCAATCCCCGGACCAGCGCCTATCGCATCTATGCTTCAGGGCTGCGCAACCCGGTGGGACTGGCTTTCGAACCGAAAAGCGGGGTGCTGTGGGGTGTCGTCAATGAACGCGACATGCTGGGCGGCGATCTGGTGCCCGATTTTCTGACGCGGGTGGAGTTTGGCGCTTTCTATGGCTGGCCATGGAATTATTGGGGCGGCTATGAGGATCGGCGGGTCCAGCCGCAGCGGCCGGAAATCCGCGAATATACCAAACGGCCCGACTATTCGCTGGGCAATCATGTGGCGCCGCTGGGATTGAGCTTTGCCGACAAGGTGACGCTGGGGGCGCCCTTCGCCAACGGTGCTTTTGTCGGGCTGCATGGCAGTTGGAACCGCAAGCCGCTGGCGGGTTATAAGGTCGTGTTCGTGCCCTTTGCCGACGATGGCGAGGCAGGCAAGGCCAAGCCGATTGACGTGCTGACGGGCTTTCTGGGGTCCAAGGGCGAGGCGCATGGACGGCCGGTGGATGTGACCGGGGATGCCAGGGGCGCGCTGTTGGTGAGCGATGATGTGGGTGGGGTTATCTGGCGGGTGAGCGCTGCGAAATAAGGCGCGTTCCCCTCAGATCGTCAGCCCGTTCCGCCCTGCCAGTTCCACCACATATTGCCAGGCGACGCGACCGGAGCGGCTGCCGCGCTGGGTCGCCCACTGGATCGCGTCGAGCGGCTCGAAGTTGAGGCCGAGGTCCGCCGCATAGCCGCTGACGATCGCGACATAGGCGTCCTGATCGATCGCGTGGAAGCCAAGGCTGAGGCCGAAGCGGTCCGACAGGGCCATCTTGTCGTCCACCACGTCGCGTGGATTGACGGGGTCGTCCTGCTCCGACAGGTGGCGGGGCACGATATGCCGGCGATTGGAGGTCACATAGAGGCGGACATTGGCCGGGCGCGCGGCGGTGCCCCCTTGCAGCAGCGAACGCAGCGCGCGGGCGTCGCCAGTGCCATTTTCATCGAAGCCGAGATCGTCGAGAAAGAGGATGAAGGGCCGCTGCGTGTCGCGCAGGATGGTGAAAAGCTGCGGCAGGCTGGCCAGTTCGTCGATCGCACATTGCAGCAGGGCGATGTCCTGCCCCCCGGCCTGGAGCTTGCCGACGACGGCGGCAACGGCGGCGGATTTGCCCGTGCCGCGCGCGCCCCACAGCAGCACGTCATGCGCCGCGTGGCCGGCGGCATGGCGGCGGCTGTTTTCAAGGAGCGCACTCTTCTGCGCATCGATGCCGGTCAGCAGGTCGTAATCCACCGGCGCAAAGGCTTCCACCGGGCGGATCGAGGCGCCATTCCACACATAAGCGGGCGCTGCGGCAAGATCGGCGGAAGAAGCGAGCGGCGGCGCGATCCGTTCCAGCGCTTCGGCGATGCGGGTGAGAAGAGCGTCGTTCATGGCGTCCGCTTAGCCCTCCCCCGCCCGGCGGGCAAGCGGACGCGCATGTCACGCGTCTGTAGCAATGGCCTTTTACTTGGAGCCGCCGGGGTTTATAGCGCGGGGGTCGTGACCATCCCAAATCCAGTCTTTTCCACCCGAATTTGCCGCTATGGCAGCGAAGCGCTGCGCGAGGCGGCGTTGCTGATCCGTGCGGGCGAGCCAGTCGCCGTGCCGACCGAGACGGTCTATGGCTTGGCCGCGGACGCCACGGATTCCCATGCGGTGGCGGCCATCTACAGCGCCAAGGGGCGGCCCAGCTTCAATCCCTTGATCGTGCATGTCGCGGACAGGGAGATGGCGGCGCGGCTGGCGGAATTTTCTCCAGTGGCGGAGAAGCTGGCGGAGCGCTTCTGGCCCGGCGCGCTGACCATGGTGCTGCCGGTACGCGCCGATAGCGGATTGTCGCCGCTGGTGATGGCCGGGCTGCCGACGGTGGCGCTGCGTCTGCCCGCGCATCCGGCGATGCGGGCGCTGATCCGGGAAAGCGGACGGCCGCTCGCCGCGCCCTCGGCCAATCGCAGCGGGGCGATCAGCCCGACACGGGCGGAGCATGTGCTGGCGAGCCTTAACGGCAAGATCCGCATGATCCTGGACGAAGGACCGACCAGCGAAGGGCTGGAATCGACCATCGTCGCGCCGGAAACCGATTGCATCCGGCTGCTGCGACCGGGGCCGGTGACAGCGGCGATGCTGGAAGAGGCGACACGGCTGCCGGTGGTGGCGGGCGCGGACAATGGGAAGATCGAGGCGCCGGGGCAGCTGGAAAGCCATTATGCGCCGTCCAAGCCGGTTCGACTGAACGCGCTGAAGGCCGAGAAGGATGAGTATCTGATCGGCTTCGGGCTGATGCCCTGTCATGTGAATTTGAGCCCGGACGCGGATATGCGGGAGGCCGCGGCGCATCTTTTCGCGGCGCTGCACATGGCGGATGCAAGTGCGGAGGCCCGTATCGCGGTCGCGCCGGTCCCGAATGAAGGGATTGGAGTGGCGATCAACGATCGGCTGAGGCGGGCTGCGGCTTAGGGACGCGAAATTGGGTGGAAGGCGGACGGGGGCCGCTTAGCTGCGCGTTCCTTGAAGCGCACCATGTTCCTGCGCAGGCATTCGAACGAGACGAGTGGCTCGTGAGAACCCAGTCCCGCCCTCACCTCATCATTGCAACGTCTGAACTGGGCTCCTGCCTTCGCAGGAGCACGTTACGCTTAATGACCGGCAATGGCCATTTTCAGGTCAGACCAACCGCCCGCTAAAGCCGCTCATCCGCAATTGTCATAACCCGCGTTGCGGCATTCGCGGCGGCGCTGCTCTTCCTCTTTCTTGCGTTCGCGGGCCTCGCGCGCTTCCTGTTTGCGCATCTTGCGACCGTAATTGCGGTCGGACTCCTCCTGGCTGGTCGTGCTCCAGTCGACCACCTGACTGCCCGCGCGGACCGGCATCGTCACGATATTCGCCGCGGTCCGGGCGATGCAGCCCGGCAGGAACAGCAACAAGGCCGGCGCGGCCATCAATCCAATCTTGTTCATAACCATTCCCAGGCTTGCGGGTTCGACCAGCTTAGAGGCGCCGGCGACAAGGGCAAGTCGCGGGCGACGAACGGTTCAGCCATCAATACGCGCCGCAAAACCCTTGCGCAGCTTGGCAAGCTTGGGCGGGATCACCGCCATGCAATAGGGGTTCCGATCCCCCACCCGCTCCCAATATTTCTGGTGATAGTCCTCGGCGGGATACCAGGGGGCATCGGATTCGATCGCGGTGACGATCGGCTTCGCCTGATCAGCCTGCGCGCGTTCGATCCCCGCCCTCGCCTCCGCCGCCTGCCGGAGCGAATGGGGGAAGATGGCCGATCGATATTGGGTGCCGACGTCATTGCCCTGACGGTTGAGTGTCGTCGGGTCATGGGTGGCGAAGAAAATATCGAGCAGGTCGCCATAGCCGATCACCGCCGGATCATAGGTGATGCGGATCGCCTCGGCATGGCCGGTCGCGCCCGAGCAGACCTGTTCATAGCCCGGATCGGGCAGCGCGCCGCCGATATAGCCGCTTTCCACGGCCTTCACGCCTTTCAGATTCTGATATACCGCCTCTGTGCACCAGAAGCAGCCGCCAGCCAGGGTTGCGATCTCTTCGGCCATATGCGCGTCCTTATACTGCCCTGCCTATCATGCATGGCCAACACAGATAGGAAAGATCAGCCCGCGGTTCCAGTCTGTTGCCGCGCCGCTTCCGCTTTGGCGCGCTCCTCCGCGACCAGTTCCTTGCGGGACAGCTTGCCGACCAGCGTTTTGGGCAGGTTCAGGCGCACTTCGACCTCGCACACCTTTTCATGCTTGCCCAATTGGGGATTGAGCCAGTCCTTGAGCGCGGCGCCGTCCATGGTTGCCCCCTCCTGCAACGTCACGAAGGCTTTGGGGCATTCGCCGCGATAGCTGTCGGGGATGCCGATCACCAGCGCTTCCTTGACCGCCGGATGGTGGTAGAGGACTGCTTCGACCTGGCTGGGGAAGACCTTGAAGCCGCCGACCGCGATCATGTCCTTCAGGCGATCGACGATCTTCACATAGCCGTCCGCGTCGATCAGGCCGACATCGCCCGTGCGCAGCCAGCCATCGACGAACACCTCCGCGTCCGCATCGGGGCGCTGCCAATAGCCCTTCATGATCTGCGGCCCGGCAAAGACCAGCTCGCCCGGTTCGCCTTCGGGCGGCGGACGGGTCGGGTCCTCCCGGTCGACCAGCCTGACGCGGGTGCCCGGAACGGGCTGACCCACTGTGCCGGCCTTGTTCAGCCCCTCATAGGGGTTGGAGCAGACCACCGGGCTGCTTTCGGTGAGGCCATAGCCTTCCACCAGCTTGGCACCCGTCGCCGCCTCGAACCGCTGCTTGACCTCCACCGGCAGGGGCGCGCCGCCGGAAATGCAGAGGCGCAGCGAGGAGAAGTCTATATTGGGCGTCGCGGGATGATCCAGCAGCGCCTGGTACATGGTCGGCACGCCGGGCAGCGAGGTCGCCCTGGTCCGCTGAAGCGCGGCCAGAACCTGCGTGCCGTCGAAGCGGGGCAGCATGACCATCTCCCCACCGTGCAGCACCGTGCGGTTGAGGACGCAAGTATTGGCGAAGACATGGAAGAAGGGCAGCACCGCCACGATGCGATCGGGCGCTTCGGGATGCGGATCGATCAGAAAGACCTGCCGCGCATTGGCGGTGAGGTTCTGATGGGTGAGCATCGCGCCCTTGGGCCGCCCGGTAGTGCCGCCTGTGTATTGCAGCAGCGCGATGTCCTGTTCCGGATCGATCGCGACCGGGGCCGGGTCCTCGCCATGACGCAGCAGGTCGGCATAGTTGGTGAGGCGCGGGTCGTGCGGAACAGGCGCGGTTTCCTTGCGCTTGAAGATGCGGAAGAGGACCGATTTGGCAGGCGGCAGCACCTCCGCCACGCAACCGACGACCAGCCGTTCGAGACTGCTGTTGCCCAGCACTTCCAGCGCCGTTGGCAGCAACGCCTTGGCCGACAGAGTGAAGAGGATTTTCGTGCCGCTGTCCTCGACCTGATGTTCCAGTTCGGCGGCGGTGTAGAGGGGGGAGAAGTTGACGACCGTGGCCCCGGCCATCATCGCGCCATAATAGGCCGCGACATAATGGGGGACATTGGGGAGATAAAGACCGACGCGATCGCCCTTCCGGACGCCCAGATCCTGCAATCCCCTGGCGATCCGCCTGATGGTGAGGAGCATGTCTCCATAGGTCGTCTTGCGCCCCATGAAGTCGATCATCACCGCGTGCGGATTGGCCGTGGCGCTGTTCGCGACCATGTCCACCATCGATAATGGTGGGAATGTCTGCTCCCAGGCGGAGGGGTGGTTGTAGCGGGTTTTCCAGATATTTTCGCTGCTCTCCATTTGTACAGATGTAAGTTAGCCCTTCCCTTTACGCAAGCGTAAAGCACAGCAAAGGGGCCGCGCGGGATGGTCCCGGCGCGGCCCCTTGCAGGTCCTGGCAATGGTCACTCCGCTGGCAGTGGAATGACGTTACGGCTTCAGATGTGACCCTTATTGCCGCTGAACGGATCGAGTATTCTGGCGGCGCCCGAAATAAAGTCGGACTCGCTCTTCAACGCCTCTTCCGCGCGACGGGTGGCGTCCTCGCGCTCGCGGCGCAGTTCGTTGATCAGGGCTTCGCGATCGCCGTCGAGGCGCGAATCGGTCGGCGCCTCGATGCCTGCCTTCTTCGCCGCCTTCGTCACCAGCGCATCCAGTTCCCGCTGCGAACAGAGGCCCAGCGTCACCGGGTCCTTCGGCACGATGTTGGAGATGTTCCAGTGCGTGCGGTCGCGGATCGCGGCGATGGTGGTGCGGGTGGTGCCGATCAGCTTGCCGATGGCGCCGTCGGAGATTTCGGGATGGTTGCGCAAAATCCACGCAATGCCGTCTGGCTTGTCCTGACGCTTGGAAACCGGGGTATAGCGCGGCCCCTTGGTGCGGCGGACCGGCTCGGGCCCTTTCAGCATCTTGAGGCGGTAATCCGGGTTCGCTTCGCCCTTGTGGATTTCCTCCATGGTGATTTCATGGGCGCGAACCGGATCGCGGCCGGTATATTTGGTGCCGGCGGTATCGTCGGCGATCGCCTGGACTTCCAGGATGTGCAGCCCGCAAAATTCCGCGATCTGATCGAAGCTCAGAGCGCTGTTGTCGACCAGCCAGCTGGCGGTCGCATGGGGCATGAGAGGCTGGGACACGGGAATTCTCCGGCACTGAAAACAACAAGGGCCGCCCAAGCAGGGCGGCCACGCCCGTCCTGAGATAATGCATCCCGCCCCATCGGGCAAGGAAAAGCGTCAGGCGGCGCTATCCAGTATTTCGGGATCGATATTGTGGAGGCCAGCCAGGAATTCCTGCGCGCTGCGTTCCCAGCTGAAGCTCTGGCCATAGGCGGCGCAGGCGGCGCGATCGCAGGAAAGCGCGGCGGCGATGGCCTGCTCCAGCCGGTCGGACAGCGCGCCGGTTTCAGGCGTTACGATGTCCACCGGCCCGGTGACCGGATAGGCGGCGACAGGCGTGCCACAGGCCAGCGCCTCTATCATGACGAGGCCGAACGTGTCGGTGCGGCTCGGGAAGACGAAGACGTCGGCGCCGGCATAGGCTCCCGCGAGGTCCGCGCCGAACATGGGGCCCAGGAAACGGGCTTGCGGATAGGCCTTTTCCAGCAGGACGCGGGCGGGGCCATCACCGACGACAAGCTTCGTGCCGGGATGGTTGCTGGCGAGGAAGGCTTCGAGATTTTTTTCGACCGCGACGCGACCGACATAGAGCTGGATCGGGCGCGGCAGGCGGGCAAAGGCGGCGGGCGGCGTGGCCTGCGGCGTGAAGGCGCCCAGGTCCACCCCCCGGCCCCATGCGCGGACCTGCGCCAGCCCATGGGCGCGAAGCTGCTGCCGGACTGAGCCGGTCGACACCAGCACGGCTTCGGCCGGACCGTGGAACCACCGGATATAGCGCCAGAACCAGGATGCGGGCAGGCCAGTGCGCTGCGCGACATAATCCGGGAAATGGGTGTGATAGGCGGTGGTGAAGCGGATGCCGCTGCGCAGGCACCAGCGCCGCGCGGCGAGGCAGAGCGGACCTTCGGTCGCCAGGTGGATCGCGTCCGGCCGGAAAGACGCGATCATCTGCCCCATGACGGTCGAGCGGGCGAAGGCCAGACGGATTTCGGGATAGGTCGGACAAGGAATCGACCCGAAGAGATCGGGCGAGATCACCTTCACCTGATGCCCCATCTTCTCCAGTTCCGCCTGCATGGTCTGGAGCGTGCGGACGACGCCGTTGACCTGCGGGGTCCAGGCGTCGGTGACGACGACTATGCGCATGGAGGCGACGCGCATCGGCTCCCCTCCCGTCAGGCCGCGATCCGCGACGGTTCGTCGGCGGCGCGCTTCGCGATCTCATCGGCCCAGTGCAGCACTTCCATCCGGCCGTCGAAATGCTCTATCAGCGCGGTGCAGCCTTCCACCCAGTCGCCGTCATTATAATATTGGACACCGGCAATCTCGCGGACCTCGGCATTATGGATGTGGCCGCAGACGACGCCGTCGACGCCGCGCGATCCGGCCTCGTGCGCCACCACTTCCTCGAAGCGGGAAATGAACTCGACGGCGTTCTTGACCTTGTGCTTGGCCATTTTGCTGAGCGACCAATAGGGCAGGCCCATGCGCTGACGCACCGCGTTCACGACCAGGTTGACGCGCATCAGCATGGTATAGGCGGCGTCCCCGATGAAGGCGAGCCAGCGATGCGCGAGCATGATCGTGTCGAACTCATCGCCATGCAGGACCAGCAGCTTGCGGCCGTCGGCGGTTTCGTGGATCGCCTTGCGCCGGATTTCCACCCCGCCAAAGCTAAGGCCCGTGAACTGGCGGAACATCTCGTCATGATTGCCGGGGATGTAGACGACGCGGGTGCCGCGCTTGGCGCGCTTCATGACGCGCCAGACCACGTCATTATGCGCCGCGGGCCAATAGAAGCGCCGCTTGAGCCGCCAGCCATCGATGATGTCACCCACCAGATACATGGTGTCGCTGTCGACGCTGTCGAGGAAATCGATCAGCATCTTCGCGTTGCAGCCGCGCGTGCCGAGGTGAATGTCCGAAATCCATATGGTGCGATAGCGGCGACGCTTGCCCTCCCGCTCGGGAATGGCGAATTTGTCGTCGGTGGCGTCACCCCCCTCCGACAAACCAACGTCTGCCAGAAAGGGCAGGCGCGTGATGGCGTTCATGATGCGACCCCTGAGCTGTTTCCCTCAGAAGCGAATCTCTAGCGGGTCTATGTTACAACTCCGCAGCGAATGTGACGGAAATGCTACGGTTTTGGGGTGCGCGGGTCCGTTCCATGCGGATGCGAGGAGGGCTGGGATGGCCATTTTGCTGACATAACCACCCTCGTCACCCCGGACTTGATCCGGGGTCCCGCTGCCTTTTCAGAAGCTGTCATGGTTGGAACCTACCCGCAGCAAATCTTCAAACCGTCAGCACGATCTTCCCGAAATGATCGCCGGCATCCATGCGCGCATGGGCCCGGGCCGCCTCCGCCAGAGGGAAGCGCATATCCATCGCGGGCCGCAGCTTGCCCTGCTCTACGAAAGTCCAGACCACCTGCATCAGTTCATCCGCCACCAGGCTCTTGAACGCCACGGAGCGCGGACGCAGCGTCGATCCGGTCAGCGTCAACCGCTTGCTCATGACTGCGGGTATGAAAACCGATGCCTTGGGCCCGCTCATTACCGCGATCGATACATGACGGCCATCTTCGCCGAGGCACTGGAGATTGCGCGGGACATAATCGCCGCCGACCATGTCCAGCACCGCCTGCACCCCCTGTCCGCCGGTGATCCGCTTCACCTCCTCGACATAATCATGGGTGCGGTAATTGATGGCGTGATCGGCGCCCCAGGCCTTCGCCTGTTCGCATTTCCCATCGCTGCCACAGGTCACGATGATGCCGATGCCGAACAGCTTGCAAAGCGAGATCGCCATGGTGCCGATGCCGCTCGTGCCGCCATGAACCAGCACCGTGTCGCCCTCCACCACATAGGCGCGCTCGAACAGATTGCTCCATACGGTGAACAGCGTCTCCGGCAGCGCCGCCGCCTCGACCAGATCATAATCATCCGGCACGGGCAGGCATTGCCCGGCCGGCGCCACCGCATATTCGGCATAACCTCCACCCGACAGCAAGGCGCATACCCGCCGACCGACCAGCAATTCCGCGCTTCCCCCAGCGGCGATGATCACGCCCGACACCTCCAGCCCCGGAATGTCGGATGCACCCGGCGGCGGCGGATATTTGCCCTGCCGCTGCATCACGTCCGGCCGATTGACTCCGGCCGCGGCGACCTTGATCAACACTTCGTCGGGGCCGGGCACGGGAACCGGCCTCCGCTCGGGCACCAGCGCTTCGGGTCCGCCGGGGACCGCTATGCCGATCGCCATCATCTCGCCCGGCACTGTTTCGCTCGGCTTTGGGCCTTTAATCGCCATCGCTGCCCCCGCGGCAAATGTTGCACCGCACCTAAATCGACGGGCGGAATGAAGGCCTTATTGACAGACTGATCCGCAGGGTCAACATTGCACGTCATGGACATGGATGACGATCTGCCCAGAAAGGCTGATGATCCGCTGGCCCAACTGCTCCGACAGGATCTGGGCCCGCTTTCCGTGACCGATCTTCACGCGCGCATCACCGCGCTGGAGGGCGAGATCGCCCGAACCCGATCGAAGATTGAAAGCGCCGTTAACCACAAAGCAAGTGCCGAGGCGTTATTCAAGCGATGAACCCCCGCCCCGCCCGCTGCGACTCCATCGGGAGTTTCACTGGACATGGGCAGTCTGGTAATTCCATTGGTCGGGATGTCCATCTTGATCAACCGTCGAGCAATGCCGACATATGGTTCAAGTACAGCCCCTTTTTGGGGTCAGGAGTATAAAAGACATGCCATCTTTCGCACCCGCCCTTGAAACCACCCTGCATAATGCGCTGACCCACGCGTCTGAGCGTCGTCACGAATATGCGACGCTGGAGCATCTGCTGCTCGCGCTGATCGATGATGAGCATGCGTCGAAGGTGATGCAGGCCTGTGGCGTGGAGCTGGGCGAGCTTAACGATGCGGTGACGCAATATCTCGACACCGAACTCGACAGCCTGAAGGTGGAAGGGGCCAGTGACCCCTCCCCCACCAGCGGCTTTCAGCGCGTGGTCCAGCGGGCCATCCTGCACGTCCAGTCCTCCGGAAAAGATGAAGTGACGGGAGCCAATGTACTCGTCGCGCTTTTCTCCGAGCGGGAGAGTTACGCCGTCTATTTCCTCCAGCAACAGGACATGAGCCGTCTGGATGCCGTCAGCTACATCAGCCACGGCGTCGGCAAGGGCACGGCCACCCCTGAGCAGCAGCGCGAGACGAAGGGCGCTGCCGAAGAGGAAAAGAAGGCGCAGGACAGCAAGGGCAAGAAGGACAGTGCCTTGGAGCAGTTCACCGTCAACCTCAATGAGAAGGCGATGCGGGGCAAGGTTGACCCGCTGATCGGCCGCGCGGCCGAAGTCGACCGGACGATCCAGATCCTCTGCCGCCGGTCGAAGAACAACCCTCTCTATGTGGGTGATCCGGGCGTGGGCAAGACCGCCATCGCCGAAGGCCTGGCGCGCAAGATCGTCGAGGGCGAGGTGCCCGACGTGCTCAAGGAAGCCGTGATCTACTCGCTCGACATGGGGGCGCTGCTCGCGGGCACCCGCTATCGCGGCGATTTCGAGGAGCGCTTGAAGGCGGTCGTCACCGAACTGGAAAAAATGCCGCATGCGGTGCTCTTCATCGATGAGATCCACACGGTGATCGGCGCAGGCGCGACCAGCGGCGGCGCGATGGATGCGTCCAACCTGCTGAAACCCGCCCTGTCGGGCGGCACGATCCGTTGCATCGGCTCCACCACCTACAAGGAGTTCCGCAACCATTTCGAGAAGGACCGCGCCCTGCTGCGCCGGTTCCAGAAGATCGACGTCAACGAACCGACCATCGAGGACACGATCAAGATTCTCGCCGGGCTGCGCAGCGCCTTCGAGGAGCATCACCACGTCAAATATACCCCCGACGCGATCAAGGCGGCGGTGGAACTGTCGGCGCGCTACATCAACGACCGCAAGCTGCCGGACAAGGCCATCGACGTGATCGATGAAGTCGGCGCGATGCAGATGCTGGTGGTGCCGTCCAAGCGCAAGAAGACGATCACACCCAAGGAGATCGAGCAGGTCATCGCGACCATGGCCCGCATCCCTCCCAAGACCGTATCGGCGGACGACAAGTCGGTGCTGGGATCGCTCGATACCGATCTCAAGCGCGTCGTCTTCGGTCAGAACCGGGCGATCGAAGTACTGTCCTCCGCGATCAAGCTGTCGCGGGCGGGCCTGCGCGATCCGGACAAGCCGATCGGCAACTATCTCTTCTCCGGCCCCACCGGCGTCGGCAAGACAGAGGTTGCCCGGCAGCTCGCCCATCTGCTCGGCATCCCGCTCCAGCGGTTCGACATGTCGGAATATATGGAACGCCACTCGGTCAGCCGCCTGATCGGCGCCCCTCCGGGCTATGTCGGCTATGACCAGGGCGGTTTGCTGACCGATGCGGTCGACCAGAACCCGCATTGCGTGTTGCTGCTGGACGAGATTGAGAAGGCGCATCCCGACCTGTTCAACATATTGTTGCAGGTGATGGACAATGGCCGCCTGACCGATCACCATGGCAAGACGGTGGATTTCCGCAACACCATCCTCATCATGACCACCAACGCCGGCGCTTCGGACATGGCGAAAGAAAGCATTGGCTTCGGCGAACTCACCCGCGAGGATGTGCAGGAAGACGCGGTGAAGAAACTCTTCACCCCCGAATTCCGCAATCGCCTGGATGCCGTCGTGCCCTTCGGCTATCTGCCACCGGAAATCGTGGCGCGGGTCATCGACAAGTTCGTGCTCCAGCTCGAACTGCAACTGGCCGACCGCGATGTCCACATCACGCTGGACGACGAGGCGAAGGGCTGGCTCACCAAAAAGGGCTATGACAAGCTCTATGGCGCCCGCCCGATGGGCCGCCTGATGCAGGAGAAGATCAAGCAGCCGCTGGCCGAGGAACTGCTGTTCGGCAAGCTGGTCCATGGCGGCGAGGTCCATGTCCGGCTGAAGGACGACGCCCTCGCCTTCGAGATCACCCCGGCGGCCCCCAAGAAGGGCAAGAAGGGTGGCAAGGCAAAGCCGGCGGAATCGGCCAAGTAACGCTGGGAAAGGCCAAATGCGGAAGGGCGGTCTGGTCAGGCCGCCCTTTTTCGTTGAAGCTCTTCCATGGCAGCTCAAAACCCCGGGAGAGTTCCGATGCCGATTGAAATCACCTTCTACACCAACCCCATGTCGCGCGGGCAGATCGCCCGCTGGATGCTGGAGGAAGTCGGCCAGCCCTATGAAATGGTGGTACTGGATTATGAGAGCGGCATTAAATCCGCCGATTATCTGGCGATCAACCCGATGGGCAAGGTTCCCGCGATCGTCCATGCCGGCAAGACGGTAACGGAATGCGCCGCCATCTGCGCCTATCTGGCCGATGCCTTTCCCGCCGCTGGCCTTGCCCCCTCCACCAACAGCCGCGCCGACTATTATCGCTGGCTCTTCTTCGCCGCCGGTCCGGTCGAGTCCGCCGTCACCAACAAAGCGCTAGGCTTCATCGTCCCCGAAGGCCGCGAACGCATGGCGGGTTATGGCACATTCGACCATGCGATCGACGCGCTCGAACGCGCCGTCTCAGGCCCCGCATGGATTTGCGGGGATCAGTTCACCGCTGCCGACGTCTATGTCGGCTCCCAGATCGACTGGGGCCTCGGCTTCGGCACCATCCCCAGCCGCCCCACCTTCGAAGCCTATGCCGCCCGCCTGCGCGAACGCCCGGCCTATAAGCGGCAGAAGGAACTCGACGGCGCCCTGATCGCTCAGATGCATAAGCCCTCATAAGGCAAAAGGCCCCGCGGATCGTTCCGCCGGGCCTTTCCCATTTTGGCAAGACTGCCCTCAGTCGCGATTGCCCATGAAGCGCAGCAGGAACAGGAACATGTTGATGAAGTCGAGATAGAGGTTCAGCGCCCCCATCACCACCGACTTGCCCACCATTTCCGTGCCCGCGACATGCACATAGATGCTCTTGATCTTCTGCGTGTCATAGGCCGTCAGGCCCGCGAACAGCAGCACGCCAATGAAGCTGACGACCATGTCCATCGCGCTAGACCGCAGGAACAGATTGATGAGCGACGCCACCAGCAAACCGACGACGCCCATGATCAGGAACGTCCCGAAACCCGACAGATCGCGCTTCGTCGTATAACCCCAGAGGCTAAGCCCCGCAAAGGCCGCCGCCGTCGCGAAAAAGGTCTGCGCAATCGACGTTTGCGTGTACATCAGGAAGATCGAGGAAAGCGACAGCCCCATCACCGCTGCATAGGCCCAGTAGATCGCCTGAGCGGCAACCGTCGACAGCCGGCCGATGCCGAAGCTCAACACCATCACGAAAACAAGCGGCGCGAACATGATGACATATTTCAATATACCCGGCTGCAACAGGATCTGCGCCGCCGGCGATGCCATCCCGCCACGGGAAAACAACAGGGCAACGACGCCGGTGAGCAGCACCCCACTCGCCATATAATTGTAAACCGACAGCATGTAGCTGCGCAGGCCGGCGTCGAACGCCTCCCCGCGCGCGACGGTCGTGCCGCCAAAGCCCGCAATATCGGAACGCGGATCGGACCAATTGGCCATGAGTATCTCCTTTGCCGGCCTCATTCTCGCCAGCTTTCCCATTATCGGCCCATCCCGCCGTCAATTCAAGCGAAGAGCGTGAACTGACTTGCTTCAAAAAACATTCTATAAAGAGCCATGCATCGCCTTTTCGTCGCCATTCGCCCTCCCATCGCGATACGCAGGACGCTGCACGCCTGCATGGGCGGCATAATCGGCGCGCGCTGGCAGGATGACGAGCAACTGCACATCACCCTGCGCTTTGTCGGAGAGATCGAGCGGCATTGCGCCAACGATCTGGCGGCTGCCCTGAGCGAAATCCACTTTCACCCCTTCGACATCGCGCTTGCGGGCCTTGGCCAGTTCGACCGAAAGGGACGGGTGGACACGCTCTGGGCCGGGGTTCAGCCGCGCGAGCCGCTCACTCAATTGCATCAGAGGGTCGACCGCGCCTGTGTCAGCGTCGGCCTTCCACCGGATGAGCGGGCCTATCTTCCTCATATCACGCTCGCCCGCTTCGGGCGCCTGGCCGGGTCGACCGCGGATTTCATGACGCGCCATGGCGGCCTGACGAGCGCTCCCTTCACCGTTGACGGCTTCGCCCTGTTCGAAAGCCATCTGAGCCATGAAGGCGCCGCCTATCACATGATGGATCGCTATAGCGCCGGCTAGAGCGATTTCGAGCCAGATGGAAACGCCAGTTCGGCGAAGCCAATCATCTGGCGACTCGGAAATCACTGAAAACAAATCAAACTAGAGTCATTCCGGTCCCATCTGAACGGGAATGACTCTAGGGAAGGGAGCAGTCTCCACTCCCCTCACCTCAAACGATCATCCTGCCGACAAAACGCCGCATGCGATCCGCCCGCCTGCATTGCCGGCAGGATCGCTCTTGTTGTCATCAGCCTGGGCGTGAATCACCACCGCCGCCCCATCCGCATCGAACAAGGGCATCGCACCCCTCTTCAGCGTACCGCCGGGGATCACATATTCCATCTCACCCGTGCCATCGGTGCCTGCGATCATATTGGGCATATCGCCCATATGCATGCCGTCCGGATTGTCCTTCCCATGCTTGTGTCCCGTCGGGTTCCAGTGCCCTCCGGCACTGGCGAAGTCCGGAGGGGTGCAGACGCCGGTCGCATGGATATGCACGGCATGCATGCCGGGGCTCAGCCCCTGCGCCCGCACGACGACATGCAGGCCGTCGGCCCCTTCCGTCACCATCGCCTCGCCCCGCGCAGCGCCATCGCCAGCCAGCAGCTTCGCATGGGCCGTGGGCGCGCTTGCCGAACCGGAGGGGCCAACCCCCGTCGATGCCGAAGGGGTGGCACAGGCCTGAGAAAGCAGGGCCAAAGGCAGCGCCATGGCGACAGCGGCTATTTTCATCACGATGGGGAACTCCCGACAGAAGAAGGCGCAACGGCGAACGCCACAGAAACATTTTTGTTGCCCATCGGAGCCGGGTTGTCACGCGATTCCCGCCCCTTGCACCAACGGCCCGCCCAAAATTCCCGCGTCATGACCATGGAAAAAGGGGCCGGTCTTTCGACCGGCCCCCATATCCTGTTCCCTCCCGAAGGAGAGAAAAGCTTACTGACCCGAACCCGGACCGTAGGTGATTTCCACGCGACGGTTCTGCAGTTCGCGGACGCCGTCGGCGGTTTCGACGCGGGGGTTCGATTCACCGAACGCCTGGGTCGTCATCACGCCATCGGGGATGCCCTTCGAAGCCATGTAAGCCTTCACGCTGTCAGCACGACGCTGCGACAGGCCGACATTGTACGAGGACGAACCCGAACGGTCCGCATAGCCCGCCAGCATGACCTGGGCGCTGCCGCAGTTGCTGTAAGCCGAAACCGCGTTGTCCAGAATGGTGGCAGCATCAGGCGTGATGTCCGACTTGTCCCACTCGAAGAAGACGATGTACGGCCCAGGGCTGCACTCGGCGACCGGCGGCGGAGGCGGCGGGGGAGGCGGCGGCGGGGGAGGCGGCGGCGGGGGAGGCGGCGGGGGAGCAGCCGGTTCACCACCGAAGTTGTAGTTCAGGCCCAGCAGCAGGCTGTGGGTACGCAGCTTGGTGTCAACCGACGAACCAGCCGGGCCACCGATGGTGGTGTAGGCCGGAACCAGCTTGATATCGTCCTGGTTGAAGAAGCGATACTTCAGCGAAACGTCAACATGGCTGGTCAGCGGGTAACGGACGCCCGCGATCGCCTGCCAGGCGAAGCCGGTGTCGGAATCGTTGACCAGGTCGTTGGCCAGCTTGCCGCGCGACACGCCGACACCGCCGCCGACGAAGCCCTGCAGGCCGTCATCGGGACCGAAGTCCAGCAAGCCGTTCAGCATGAACGACAGGGCCGAAGCAGCGCCACCGAAGCCGCTCTTGTCGAGGTCGACCTTGGCGCGCTTGTAGGCCGCCTCGGCTTCCAGACGGAAACCGCCGAAGTCATAGCCGATATTGGCATCGCCATCCCAGCCCTTGTGGTAGTCCACGCCGGCAACAGTGTTGCTGGCGGCACCGGCATTCCCGGGGGTGAAAGTGATGTCCTGATCTTCGACGAGAACAACGCCGGAGTCGATACCGACATACCAGCTATTGTCACGCGCCAGGGCCGGGGTGGCCAGGGCGCTGGTCGCAAGCACAGCCGCGAGGGCAAGCTTCCGCATCTGAATTCCCCTTTCAAAAATGTCACGAAGGACTGCTGAAACCCTGTATCGGCTAGAAAGTTTCATGGCAAGTCCACATTTGCCAAAACTGTTGCAAAAATAACGCAGTTAACCCTGTTACCAGCTTGCGCGAGGCTAATGAAAATCGCCCTCTGGTAAAACGCTAAGCCTGTGCAAGTCACGCGGCGATCAGGCCATGTGCCCGCAGCGCGCTCAAGATCGCCGCAAGGGTGGAGCGTGCCTCCGTGTCGACGGTCGTGCCCCCCGCAGGGCTGGCAATCGCCCCCGCCTGGGGACCGACGACCCGCGTGCCTCCGACATAAAATCCATCTTCCCGAACGGCAGAATTCCGCCAGTTGGCGCCGTCATGCTCCATGGCGTGCCCCCTGTCGGCAACCCACAGGACGAGCCCCGCTCGCGGAGCGGCAAAACGCCACCCCCCTTCGGTCCAGCATGCCAGCCCTCCATCCTGTCCTTCCCACGCCCCGGAGGCATCGGCCGCCACGATCCAGCATTCTCCCACCGCCGGGGAAACCGGTGGGGTGCCCTCATCGGCGCTTTCCACCGCGCCATGCAGCAGCATGTCGATCCGGGTCAGCGCCTCATTGTGGAAAAGCTCCTTCTGCGCCTGCCCGGCGAAAATCTGGGGCAGAACCCAGCGCATGGTCGCATCCATCGTCATGATTCGATTGTCCTTTTCGCTTGGAAGAAGGGAGAGTGATCAGGCAAGAACGATGCGCGCGGGCCGGCCCAATGCATAGGTGCCGACCTGCCGGACCTCGATCGCCAGCCCGTCCGCATCCCCCATATCCTCGGCCACCGACGCCGCGTCATAGGTCCAGCCGGGCTGATCGGTGACGATCCGGCGCACTTCGTCCGTCCCCGCCACCACGCGCAATTCGTAACTTTCGCGATCCTCACCCAGCGGAACATCGGTCCCGCTGGTCCAGCGCCACCCGTTTCTGCTCCGTCTCGTCCATCCGATGATCCAACCGCCCGCCCCATCGGCCCGCGCCGTCGCATGGACCGGGGATGGCGGCGTCACGGCCTCCCCCGCAACCGTCAACAGGGCTTCGGCCGGCTCGCCGTCTCCCACGCCGATCGCCGCGATGCGGATGCCGCCGCCAATTTCCGGCATGCTTCCCTGCGCGACGAGCGGTTCGGTCAGCCGGTCCTCTTCCAGCAGCAGGAAATCCTCCCCTTCAACATGGGACGTCATGGCCCATTCGGTTCCGAACAGCCCCCTGCGCAGCCCTTCCAGCCGGAAGCTCGCCGCGCCGGTCTGCACGGCATGGGTGAACTGGATCAACTCCTGCCCGACCAGACACAGATTGCGCCCCAGCGCCAGGGCAGCTTCATCCGTCCCGTTCAATTCAATGTCTTCCGCGAGCAGAGTGACCTGAACGGCATTGATGCCGTCGATCAGGGTCGTGCTGCCCGCAGGCAGGGCCGTGTCCGTCGAGCCCATCACTGCCCGGCCGGCAGACCGCCCGATGGGGGAAGCTTCCCCGGTCGCGCTCATCGCGAACAGCGCCGCGCCCCGCCACCCCTCGCCACCGCTCGCCGCCGCCACGATGGCTGGCGCCGTCGCAAGACCACCTCCGATCGAGGGCACGTCCGCCAGCATCAGCGTCGTGGGTCCATGCGGCCTGTCCACCTGCCGCACGACCACGCCTGAAGACGCGCCGCCCGGCATGGCCGCGCCGGCCCCCGGCACGCGCCGCAGGGTCAGCCGCACCGCCATCGCTTCCCATTCACGCTCCTCGATCCGCCACAGACCAGCCGCCCCCTCCACCGTCACCACATCGCCCGGCGCATGCCGCAGCGCGCTCCAGCCGCAACGCAGCGTCATCGTCGTGCGGCCCGTCCAGGCCATGCCCATCTTCCGCGCCGCCAGAGCCCGCGCGTCATCGCCCGACAGGACCACGGGCAAGTCCACGCCCTGCTCCAGCCGCCCCGGCCCCGGCCTGCCGATGCGTTGCACGCCGGCCTGATAGTCGCGCTCAGGGTCGTAATAGCGAACCGACAGGGCCACCGGCACGCCATCGGCGGCGGCGGCCGATTGCTCCACCCCGTCCAGCGGTCGCCCATTGACGGCCCGGCACGATCCCGCAACCTCGACCATCCCCTCGCTCCCTGCCGCTGCGGCACGCAGGCGCAACCCCGCCTCCTCCGCCACGAAGGCCAGGCCGAACACATCCGCCAGCGGCGAAAGCGCATCGCCCACATCCGTCCCGCCCGCCGCCATGCCATTGACGGTGCCCAGCCCCTCGCCGGCCAACATCCCCGCGCTCAGATCGGCGGCCAGACCGGCGATCGGCACCGCGTCCTCATCCGCCTCCACCTCGAACGTCAGAGAGGGGATGCGATTGCCATAATCGGCCAACGCCAGATCCTCGAACACGACATAGGCAATCCCCCGATGCCCCGGCGTCCGGTCCACGCCCTCCGCCGCGGCGATCAACGGATCGATCGCCTGATCCTCCCCTCCCGAATGCAGCCGGAAAGCGCCCAACTCCGTCTTGAAGTCCCCCGCCGCCCCGCGCAGCAGCTTCCCGTCCGCCCAGATGCGCCGCACCGACCGGACCGCCCGGGCGGACAGGGCCACGGCAAAGCTCGCCGAATAGCTGTAGGTCGTGACGCTGGGTCGCCCCTTGCCTCCGCCGCTCCTGTGCCTGCTTTCCTTGAGGTCCGTGGCCCAGATCACCGTCCCGGCCACTCGCAACGTCCCGAACAACCTGGGCATTTGCGACCCATAGGTCGATGTCTGCACCTGCACGTCGGTCAACCGGCGCCCCTCGACGCCTTTAGGCTTGAACAACACCGCATGATCGAATGCATTGCCGATCAGCCCGCCAATGGCGCCACCCAGCGGCCCGCCAATGGCCGTGCCAAGGGCGCTCAACAATATCGTCGCCATGCCATCTCCTATTCCGCCCGCCAATGGCCAAGCACCGGCCAGGGCGAATCCCCCGGCATCTCCACCACGCGTCCGACGCCCGCATGGGCATGGACATGCCCGCCCGGCACGACGATCATCAGATGCAGCTGCAAAGGCCCCGGCCGCACCAGCGCCAGATCACCGTCACGCGCATCCTCAACCCGCCGCAGGCCCGCCGCCCGCAACCAGTCCGTCGCTCGCCCCTCATCCCCGGACCGCAGCCCATAGCCCTCCGGCGCCACCCGCCCCAAAGCCAGTGCGGCCAGGCCCACGCAATCCAGGCCCCGCTCCGGCACCCGCCCGTGCAGGCGAAAGCGCACCCCTACCAGCGCCCGCGCCGCCGCGACGACGTCGCTCAAGCCGCCCCCGGATAGCGCGTCAGCAAATCCGTCCCCGGCAGATAAGGCTCGCCGCGAAAGTTCACGGCATTGCCGAACCGATCGGCACAGGTCGCAAGCTGCCGGTCGCACCCCTCCGTAAGCAAGGCCAGCGTCCCTGCTTCCACGGCAAAGGCTGGCGGATCGGCCAAAGTCACCCCATCCCCGTCATTATCGATCACCGCCTGCACGATCCCCCCGTTGCGTCCCGTCAACCACCGCAACGTCCCAAAGGCATAGGCTCCCGCCTCCAGCCCCGGCAGGGTCACGACCGCGTCGTCGACGCTCCCGACAGCCACCACCCGCCGCCGCCCCGCCAGATCGACCCGGCATTGCCGGTCCCCCAGCACCGCACGGCAATCCGGCGAGGTCGAGGGCGCAACCGGCGCCTTCAGCGCGGCCATCGCCCCCACCAACTCCGCCGTGAAAGCGCCCGCCCTGCGCGCGACCGCCCCTATCCCCCCCCGCGCCAGCAGCAGCCAAAGGACGCCCGGCTCCTCCCACTCCGTCAGCCGCAATTCCAGCGCAGCCCCGTCCCAGCGCCCGGCCGCCAGATCGGCCTCGCTGATCGCATCGGCCACCAGCGCGCCCTCGACATCGGCATCGCTCCCCTCGACGCCGATGCCGCTCCGCACCGCGCAGGGCGTCATCCCCGGCGCCGCGCGATACAGCATCTGCCCGATCTCCAGATCGCGATCATGGCTGGTAAGGCCAATCGCCACCCCGTCCCGCCGCTCGATCCGCCAGCAAAAGGCGAGCGTCGCCAGCGGCTTCTCCAGAGCCTCCATCCCGCTCATTCCCTGATCTCCACCAATGGCACCGAAGGCGCCTCCCCGGCCGCGAAGGTCGCACGATTGATCTCCAGCCGATCCTCGGCAAAACGCACCGGCACATCGAACCGGAAGCCTGCCGTCAGCACCGCTCCCTCCACCGGCGCCACGTCAAAGGCGATCACCCCCAGTCCGGAATGACTCCAGCCTCCGACCATCTCGACCCCATTCACGGCGACCCGGATGGTCCCCGCCACCGGCCGCGTGATCCGCCGCGCCTGCGCTTCCTCGCCAGGCCCGTAAAAGCGCTGCAAGCCAAATTCCGCCTGCACGCCATCCCCCACGCCCAGATGCTGGTCCAGCGGTCCCGGCGCCTCGCCCACGCCGCAACTGCGGTCATCATAGGGATCGCTGAACCGGAACCCCCGCGCCGCGCCGCGCCGCGCCCGAAAGAAGGCGATCAGCGCCGCCATGTCCGCCTGCGACCGCACCCCCGGCCCCGCATCGAAGGACAGCCGCGCATCCGCCCAGTCGCTGCTCCGCTGCTCATGCCCGGACACGCTCTCCACGATCTGCGTCGAAAAGGTGGGCGCCACGCTCGCTTCCCGCCCGATCGCCAGTGGAAAAGCCACATCATCAAAGGCCTGCACATCATTCTCCCCATCCAGCCTGAAGCAGGTGAAGCCGTCCCGCGCCACTTGCGGCAGCGCCCAGATAAAGGTCGCCGCCGTCCCCCGCTTCACCGCGGCCTCCGCCGCGGCGGCAATCTCCCGCCACTGCAAGGCATCCTCGCCGCGCAGCACGAAGCCCGAAAAATAATGCTGCTCTTCAACCGGATAGCCCAGTCGCTCCGCCGCCAGCGCCACGCCCCGCGCCGTCAACCGCTTGCGCCCCTCCGTCACCCAGTCATAATCTTCCAACTGCAACACATCGAAGGCGGGCGAGGCCCACCCCAAGGGCATGTTCGCCCGCTTCGCCTCCGGCGCCAGCGGATCGAGCACCGTCGGCAGATAGGCCAGCAAATGCGTCACCGCCCCCGGCGCCACCCCCTTCACCCAGGCGCACAGCGCCGCCGTCGACGCCGCCAGCACGGCCCCCGCCTGATCCAGCAACGCCTTTTGCGACGCGCTCAAAACCCCTCGCACATCCGGAATGGAAACCGGCGACCCGCCCAAAGCCGCCCGCGCCGCATCATCATACAGGCATATGCGCCCATCCGCGGGCATGACCCACCACCATGGCTCCCCGACCTGAAAGCCAATCTCCAGGCCCGCCGCCAAACCGATGGAAACAAAGGCCCCCGCCACCAACCGCAAATAGCTCATCGCCCCGTCATGGGCCGGGGACAGCAGGGTCGAAGGCGGCGACCACCCGGTCAGCGCCGGATCGCCATTCTCCGCCCGCTGCTTCCAGTCGTTCCAGCAATGCGCGTCGAACAGCTCATAGGACAGCGACCAGATCACCCCCAGCCCCATCGCCTTGGCCCTGCGGGCGAAATCCGCATGCCAGGCCGCGCAAGGCGCATTCAGCACCCCGCCCGCCAGACTGATGTAAAATCCGCCCCCTAGCGGTTCGAGCCGGAAATAATGGCTCATCCCGACATAATGATTGATGTCCCCGCGATAACCCAGCGCATGGATCGACGCGACGATCCGCTCCGGCGTCTGGTTGAAGCAATCGTCATAACCCGTCGCCATCGACAGGCCATGTTCCGGCAGCACCACGTCGCCCACGGCCAGCACGGAACCCGCCCCATCGCACCGCAGATCGGACAGCTCGCACCACCCTTCCACGCCTGCGGCAAAGGCCGTACTCCCCCCATCATAATCCGGCGGCGCGAGTGAGATGAACATCCGGTCCACATCGCCCGCCCACACGGGATCGGCCTCGCCCGGCAACAGGAACCCGCCCGCCAGACCAGAAAAATCGAGCGTGATGACAGCATCTTCCGCCGCGCCGCTCGCATAGTTCCACAGCCGTACATACCAGCTTCGCGGCGCGCCCTCCGCATCCCGTCCCTCGATGGTCAGCGTCGGCCCATGCGTCTCGTCCAGCCGCCGCAGCCCCCCGCTCCGCCAGCGGAAGCGCAGCACGCAATCCCGAAAATCGCGATCCGTCTCATAGGCCAGCAGGGCATGACTCCATTTGTCCTCTGCCTCCCAGATCAGCCCCGCCAGATCGCCCGATCCATGGAAAACCGCATCCACCCGCAATCCAGGTCCAGAGGGGGCATCCGCCGCCGTCGTCACCACGCTCGCCATCATCGGCCGGGGGAAATTGACGGTCCAATGCGTCGGCGCAAAACGCTTCATGAACCGCGCCTCCTGCCCCCGCCGCGCATCCGCCAGCCAGTAACCGAGCTTTTGTTTTTGGCACATCATCCGCCAATCGCTCCCCTGACTGCCCGAGCCACCTGCCGCGCGCTGCGCGCCAGCAACCGGGCGCTATCCGCGCCCTGCCCCTGCACCGCGATGCTGACCCGCACATCCCGCGCGCCGCCACTGCCGTTCGGCAAGACCTGCCCGCTCGCCGTCGGCACAAAGACCTCCGGCCCCCGCTCTCCCACGACATAGGCCCGCCCCGGCGCCACCGGCCCCCCGGTAGCCCGCCCCGGCAAGCCCAGCGCCGACGCCGCCAGCGCAATCAGCCCATCCCCGCCGACACTGCCCATCCCGGCGCGCATGGCACTGGCCGCGATGTCATCCAACACGCGCAAGGCGATGCTTTTCAGCTCCTCAAACCCAAATTGCCCGGTCCGAACCGCCCGCAACAATCCCTGCTCGATCCGCCGCCCCGCCCGCTCCGCCCCACTGGCGAGCGGCCCTTCCAACTCCCCCCGCATGGCCTCCACATCACGAGCAAAACCCTGCGTATCCGCCCGCACCCGCACGACCAGATTGTCGATCTCCTCGTCCATCCCGCTCACCTCACAACCGAAAAGAAAAAGCCCCACACCCCAGCCTCAATCCGGCATCACCC
>NZ_JALDYQ010000042.1:0-43511 GCF_032153725.1 Sphingobium sp.
ACCCCCGCCAACAGACGTGCAAGCCATCAACAGCCCCACATCATCCATGCGATGGGAGATCCGCCGATGCTTGCAAGAACGAAATCCGGGCACCACCTGTTTGCATGCGAAATGCGTCATGATGTGGCGCGCGCCAGACTCTTCCAAACTTGGCGAGCCCGGCGGAGGGAGTCCCTGCCCCGCAATAACGGGCGGGACGGAGCCGATCGCAAGCCAATGTCAGGCGCGGCCGATCGGCACCGACAGGCATCTTATCCTGCCCCATGGACCGAAATCCGCGACGCAACGCTGCCCGATGCCGATCCAGTGCATCCCGGTGACAGCCCCGGTCGAAATAAATTGGCCGGCACGAAGCGGTCTTCCAAGCTTTGCTGCCTGCGACAGGGCGAAGGCAATCGCTTCCAGTGGCCCTCCAGGCAAATCCGCCGCGTTTCCAGCGCGGACCAGACTCCCATCGATGCTCGTGGCGCACGTCATCAAAGTGGGTTGGTCCAACAAATCCACTGGAACCGCGGGACCAATAATCTGACCATTATTGTTGCCGAGGTCGGCTATGGATGCCAGTGAATCCAGATCAGGCATCGCTGCAAGCGGGCTTCCGGCAATCTCTATGCCAATTCTCAGATCACCTATGATCATCCTTGCAGATTGAGGCGTGAATTCACGAGTAACTGCGGGTTGATCATCGCCCAGGATCGCGACATACTCTGCTTCAAAGGCGGCTGAACCGCCGGGATATACAGGGAAGTCATTTTCGACCCTGCCATCGACATTCTCGACAAGTGTACTGAAAACTGGACCTATGAACCGATCGGTGCCGAATCGGTCAGCCAACGCAGGCGTGAGGCGGCCAACTTTCCAGCCAGCGATATCGTATTGCATGAGTTCGATCGCCTGCGCCTGTATTGCATAGGCATCCTCCAGGCCGACGGGCAACAAGCCAGGGAACAGCCGCAAATTCCGACCTTGCGCCCGGGCGGCTACCAAGCTGTCAGCGATGCCGCGAAAGGATGAAGGACGATGCTTCGATAATTTCGTCATGTCAGGTCAACACTGATTGCTGCATCACGTGATCTTTGGAGACAGCGGAACTCACAGGAGATAACCAATGCCGAATTGAAAATCGTCGGCGTTGATGAGGGTGACTATCTTCTCTTCGAAGCGCAATGTGCCATCATCCGCCCGAACGATGCGATAACGCGTGTCGGCCGGCAAAAAGCGCATATGCTCATATTTATACTCCGCGAGCATTTGCGCACCGCGCAAAGTGACCCCTCTATCGTCTCGGGCCTCAACGATGAAACGCGAAACGGTTCGCACCGTGCGCGCTGGCGGCGCAGCGGACATGGAGAACCCAGACAGCAGCCGTTTCACGCGCGCATGGCGCATTTCCTGATCGTCATACACAATGTTGAGCGTATCGACATAATTCGATGTTCGTTCAACCGGTACGATATATTTGCCCGTTTCGGTCCAGAGTTCAAGCCAGCTTTTGTAATCAACCCGATCAAGCATATCGGCTTCGGCCCAGATAAAGGCGATCGCTTCGTCAAATGTCGGTGCTCCACTCACTTCGCTCTTCTCCTGAAGGCCAATGCTCATGCCGTCATCGTCCTCTTCCACATCTGATAGGCAGCACGCATGCCAGTTTCGGCGCTGACGTCACCGGCATTGTGTCCAGCCTCCGCCACGCCTTCCGGTGCTTCCACGCCACGATTGAGCATGATCCACAGATCATCGCCGGCCCGCGCACCACGCTGCACGCGTTCCCAGCCTTCCGCATCGTCCGGCGTACCAAAGCCCATCGGTCCCTGAAAATGCTCGTGGAGACGCAGGCGCATGCGGTTAGCCGCTACCGGACCACCGTCCATGCCGATCGCGACATGCGTTATTTCCGTTTCGTCGACGGATATCGGCCGCAGCACGCGAAAAAATGCCATGGAGCAAGCGACATTGGGGAAGAGGTTGAGGTTGAAGCCCGAACCGCCAACGGCGCGCACGATTCGACGGACCTGACCGTCCGGATAACCTTCCGCCGCCAGTTCCCGAGCCAAATCCGCGAACCGGTCCGGGATGGGCGCGTCGAGATTTTCCTCCAGATCGATCAGATCAGGGATCATGACCATCACGCTATGGCCATTGCCCAGGTCTTCGACCCAGCCCCCCTGCCCCAGCACGTCGAAGATATTTTCCGTTTCTTCGTCGAGAGAATCGAGAAATGTCTTGTGCACGATCGGGAAGTGATAGGCATCAGTAGTGTTTTCGAGCTGGATTTTCCAGTTTCCGGGAAACCGGAACTTGTGCTCGCCCAAGGTTTTTACACCAAAACCCGCCCCCTGCTTCATGAACAGGTCGATCCACTTTTTGGCGGGACCAAGGAACGTTTCGAGAGGTTCAATGTCTTTATTGAACGTAGCGAAGATCAGGCCATTATATTCCTCAGTCCGCAACGATATCAAGGGAAGTTCCGAAGTATCGAAGCCTTCTTCATAACCCTTGGCATGCGGCACCTTGCGCAAGCGGCCGTCCATATCATAGCTCCAGCCATGATAGGGGCAGACGAACACGCTGGTCTTGCCCTTTTTCTTTTCGCACACGCTGGCCGCACGGTGCCGACACCGATTCAGAAGAACGTGGACGGCGCCTTCCTTGTCACGGGTCACGATGACGGGCTGGCGACCCACATGACTGGTCTTGAATGTGTTCCTGGCGGGCACATCGCTGGCGTGGGCCACCCAGACCCATATATTATTGAAAATCCGCTCCATCTCTTCCTCGAAGATAGCCGGATCCTTGTAAAGCGCGGTGTGGACGCGGTCGTCCTTCACCAGGCTTGCAAAATTTGTGCTCATGCGCCCTCCTCGGCGGTTGATAGGGGAACGGAAATGTCGGCCTCGTCATTCCACGGGCCGACATCCCGGGAGAAAATATTCTCGGTCACGAAGCGGGACATGCGCCACATCCCGTCCTCGATCACGCAATCGATGGTGAGTTGCGCGCTGCGAAAGTCCGATCGGCCGTCGCGATAAGTCGACGCCTGCAACATCATCCAGCGGCCCGTGGCACGCTTCTCCTCGTGCACCTCTATGATTTCGGACGAAAGATAATGGCCGTTGAGGTCAAAATGGGCCGGTTGCGTGTAGCTGGCAAGCATGGAAGCGATGGCATTGCGTCCCACGTGCCGGCCAAAGGCTTCACGGTAACGCCCGCGGCCTTCCCATATGGCGTCACATGTGAACAACCCCGCCAATTCGTCCATGGGAGTTAACGGCCCCAGCGTATCGCACAGACGGAAATAACGCATGACAAGGCGGCGCACTTCGTCCTGGGCCTCAAGCACTGCAAGCCTGCGAGCCAGGTTTTCAAGCATAGTCTCGCTGCTCATTGGGCCAGCTTCCCGTGCATCCGCTCCTCGATGACACGACCGATCGAGCAGAGACGCTCATCATCTCCCATCCTGCCCACCAGCTGACAGGCAAATGGTCGCCCACCGATCGTCCCGACAGGGATCGTCAGGGCCGGGTGCCCCGTCAGATTGAACGGCCTTACCAGCGCGGTCAGTCGCAGGGTCATGGAGGGATCGGACAACTCTTCGATCGTGGGTGGAGCATTCGGAAGCGTGGGCATGACAAGTGCGTCAACCCCGGCGAGGGCAGAATCCACAACAGCCCGGAATGCCTTTCGGACTGCCTCGGCCTGGTTGACCTGCCCTTCAGTCACCTGACTTGCGCTCAGCAGGCGCTGGCGGACATCGTCGCCCATGCGCGGGTCCTCGACAAGCGAATGGTAAGCGGACCAGCTTTCCGCCGCGATAATGGCCATGCCGGCGCCAAACGCTTCTTCCATGCCCTCAAGCGTCACCGGGACAAGTTCTACGCCCGCTTTTTTCAGCTGTTGCTCCAGCGCGTTCAGGATCGCCGCATCCGCTTCGACGTCAACCGCCATGCCAAGGCGCAGCGTATCCGGTGCCTCGACCGGGAACCAGCCGGAGTCAATGAGAGCCATGCCCCGTTCCAGCATCTGCATGTCGCGGGCAAAAGGGCCCACACAGTCAAGACTGCTATGTTCCGGGTAGCAGCCTGTACGACTGATTCGCCCAAAGCTCGGCTTGAATCCGAAAACGCCGCAGCATGCCGCGGGCATGCGCACCGAACCGCCGGTATCGGTCCCCAGCGCCAGATCGACCAGACCCGCCGCGACGGCAGCCGCCGATCCGCTGGACGAACCGCCGCTGATCAGGTCAGGGAACAGCGGGTTTGGCGTTGTCCCGAACCACATATTGATCCCGGTGATACCATAGGCGAGTTCGTGCATGGCGGCCTTGCCCACAATGCGTGCCCCGCGCTCCAGCAGGTGGCGCACAACCTCGGCATGTGTCGTAGCGGGCGGCCTGTCGGCCAGGGCACCGCTGCCGCAGGCCGTGCGGTGGCCCGCGATGTCGATGCAGTCCTTGACCGCAACGGTCACATTTCCTTCGCCCAAAGAGAATTGCTCTGCGAAGATTCGGGTGCGTTTCATGGATACCGCGCATTTTTCAGGTTACGAGCTGGCTTTAAGTGATGTAGGTTGAATATTCAACATATAATTGTCCAAAGGGGGCGGTGGCGTTACAGCCGGGCTTCGGGGGACCCTAACTGAGGCATCGGGATGAAGACGAAGACCAAGCCTGCCAACTTCAGCTACCGCACCTGGCCGTTCTACTGGCTGTCACGGGCGAGCGGTCGGTACAAGGAACGCATGGAACAACTTTTGCGTCCCACCGGACTCGATATGCCCCGCTGGCGCGTGCTCATGACATTGCATCAGGACCGTGTCGCGATCGTCAGCGAGATCGCCGCCCATTCCGGCGCGAAATTACCGACCATGACCAAGATCATCCAGCGCATGGAGGCCGACGGGCTCGTCAAGCGTCAGCCGCGTGCCGGCAAGGAATGGATCATGGAAGTGGTCCTGACCGATCGGGGCGCGGCTGCCGGCAAGGAGGCCTGGCAACGGGCCGATCGATTGTATGGCGAGGCCTTTGCCGGGATGTCGGAAAAGGAGATAGAAACTCTCAGCGGCCTGCTTAACAAGGTGGCAGACAATCTGCACGCCGTGTCCGAATGAGCATGCGACCCTGAACTGTTGACGGGCAATCCGTGCCTGCGGGTGGACCAGCCCAGCCCTCCGATTTTGAACTTGAATTTTCAACCCATCATCGTGTAACCATGCTTCATGGTCCTGCGCCGTTTTGAAAAGCGATCAGGCCTGTGGTGATCCGCCGACAGTGAGACTGCCGGAGTTGCTATGTCGGCTCGTCACCGGACAGATCAATAAATGCGTACGGGACGCCGCTTGAAGCTGGTCATGACAGATATAATCGAAAATATGCCCATGGCCGGCACCCGGCTCGACCGCCGCGCCGCGCTGACGATGGGCCTGATGGTCAGCGGAGCGCTTGCGCTCGTGCCTGCCGCGTCCCTGCTGAGCGGCTGCGGTGCCAGGCCGCTGATTTCCGGTGACCACAGCACGCTTGTCCTCATCTTATTGGGTCTTGTGGTGCCGGACACCAACAGCCCGGGCGCGGGCACGATGGACAACATGGCCTTCGTGCTCAAGGCCGTGAACAGTGGCCTGATGAACGCGCCCGTCGACACGCTTGCACGGCTTGAAGAAGAACTGGATTGGCGTGCCGGCGCCCGATTTGTTGACCTGCCGCCTGATCGGCGGGAACAGATCGTCGTGGCCCACGACAAAGCCGTGTTCGACCGGCCAATTGCGTTTCCTTGCCCCTGGTTCACGACCAAGGCGCTCATCCTGATGAGCTATTATACATCGGAAGCCGGCGCCTCGCAGGAGCTTGCTTATGAATTGGCGCCAGGTCGCTATGATCCCGACGTGCCCGTCAACGCCAGCTGGAAACCACTGGTCAACGATTGGGCAGGAAACTCCATCAAGAAGGCGATTGCATGACGCAGCATGCTGATTCCGCCATGGCCGATTTTGACGCCATCGTCGTGGGCTCCGGCATCACCGGGGGCTGGGCGGCAAAGGAATTGACGGAGCGAGGCCTGAAGGTCCTTCTGGTTGAACGCGGTCCGCTGATTGAGCATCAATCGGGCTATACCAATGAGGTCACGCCCCCTTGGGACATGCCGTTCCGGGGATTTGGGGACCCGCGTCTCAATGCTTCGGACTATCCGGTGCAGAGCAAGGGCATGCACTTTACCGAATGGTCGCGGGATCATTTCGTCAATGACCGGGAAAATCCCTACCAGACCACGAAGGATAATCCTTTTCAGTGGCGACGCGGCTACCAGCTGGGCGGCAGGTCGCTCACCTGGGGACGTCAATGCTATCGCTGGAGCGACCTCGACTTCAGCGCCAATGCCAAAGACGGCCATGGGGTCGACTGGCCCATTCGCTACGCCGATCTGAAGCCATGGTATGATCATGTTGAAAACTTCATCGGTGTTTCGGGTTCTCTGGAAGGGCTGCCGCAGCTACCAGACGGAATCTTCCAGCCGGCCATGAAACTGAATGTCGTCGAACAGGCGTTCAAGGACAGGATCGCCGCAACCTATGACGATCGCCGGCTCATCATCGGCCGCAGCTCCAACATGACGCAGGACAAGCCGGGCCGGACCAAATGCCAGTACCGGAACATTTGCGCGCGCGGCTGTTCTTTCGGCGGCTATTTCAGTACGCAAAGCTCCACGCTGCCCGCGGCGCGCGCGACCGGGCGGCTGACGCTCGTGACCGACGCGCTGGTGGAAAGCCTGGAATATGATCCCGCCCGGCGTCGCGTCACCGGGGTCAGGGTGATCGACACAAAGAATCGCGCGCCCCGCGTTTACCGCAGCCAAATCGTGTTTTTATGCGCAGGCAGCGTCAACAGCATCAGCCTTCTGCTACGGTCCGCCAACGATGCCATGCCACGGGGTCTTGCCAACAGCAGCGGCGTTCTGGGCCGATATTTCATGGACCACGCGCTGGCCTTGTCAGTGACCGCGAAGGTGCCGGGTTTCGAAGGTCATGCCTATTTCGGCAACCGGCCCTGTTCGCTCGTCATTCCCCGCTTCATCAATGTCGCCGGCGCGACCGATGGCCTGCTGCGCGGCTATTCGTATCAGGGCAATGCAACCCGGCGGGGCTGGGCGGACGGCATAGGCTTGCCCGGCATGGGCAAGGCGCTCAAACATGATGTCGGCCACGCCGGCGACTGGACCATCCTTCTGGGTGCCTTTGCCGAATGCCTGCCGGTCGCCTCCAACCGGGTCACGCTTGACCACATGAACCGCGACCCATTCGGCCTACCACAGACGAAAATCGAATTTGCCTATGGCGATAATGAACGCAAGCTGCTGGCGCACGCTCTTCAGGAAGCGAAGGCCATGCTCGCTCTGATGAACGCGGAAATACTCTCCGAGACGGCCGAGCCTGGCCCTCCAGGTGGCGCGGTTCATGAAATGGGTGGCGCGCGCATGGGCCGCGATCCCACTACCTCGGTACTCAACGCGCACAACCAGACGCATGATATTGAGAACCTGTTTGTGACGGATGGCGCTGCAATGGCGTCCAGTGCGTGCCAAAACCCCTCGTTGACCTATATGGCCTTGACCGCACGGGCTGCCGCCTTTGCCGCCAATCAACTGAAGACCGGAGCCTTGTGAGCGCTCCCGCCGTTTAGAGCATCGTGCGCAAAAGTGGGAACAGGACTTGCGCTTAAAACGATGCGATAACAAAGAACTAGAGCGCGCGTCCTGCGTCCGATCAAGCGCAGCGCGCTCTAGCCAAGGATCACCTCGCAAGCCATGGGCACATGAACCGACCCGCCGGTAAAGGCCGGGAAGGCGTCAAAATCCTGCTTCATGAGATCACGCACCGGAGAATTGAGCGCTGCCTCAAGCGCCCCGGCATGATCGAAGACGATCTTGTTGCGCTGGAAGTGCGTCACGCGTTCCCAAGGCGCAGCATCAACCCAGTCCATGCGCGTGCAGACTTCAATCTCCCTGATCGCCGGGAAAGTCGCCATGATGGGCGGATGATGCGCCAGATAATGACTGAGCCAGTCGTTGAGGTTTTCGGGCCGGCCAGGATAGTGCACCAGAAATGCACATGACCGCGCGCCCGGCGCACCATTGGCGGGCGGCACCGGAAAGGGGCGCGCGAGCATCAACTGGTGTGTGGCGTGGCTTCCGTACAGGCTGGCGAAATTTGCCGGAACGATCGCAGTCAATATGCCGCCACGCCCGATCGCAGCTTCGGCCATGGCCAGCGCGTCGAAATAGAGCTGGGCTGAAAACATGGGCGCAGTCATCGGCGCATGATAGCGGTCGTGCGCGGACGCGGGCGTCATCAGCAGGGCGCGGCCTGCGCCCGGCACCTGGCGCAGGAGCATCGCTAACTGCTCCCCGTCTTCCCGCGACATCCGTGCCGCTGGATCAGCGTGCAGGAAGTTGATGAAAAGGCAGAACACGCGCTCTAAATACCCTTGCTCACCCCGGCGAAGAAGCCGCCGATATCCTCGAAGGTCCCATCATTCAGCGAGGCATGCTGCGTCACCACCATCGCGTCGCGCATGATCTGCTGTAGCCTGTGCGTCTTGTGAATCGCCGTCATGCCGGCCGAGCGCCACGCCGACTGGATGACTTCGAAACAGGCGAGCGCCGCCCAGGATGCTCCAAGACGCAGGAGATTATGCTTCTCGGCAGTCACAGCCTCTCCCGCCTCGATGGCACGCCAGGTTTCTTCGATCGTCTCATAGAAGAAGGCCCTCGCGCTCCGCCATTTCGCTTCGCCCATGGCCAGCGTGGTGCGAAAATACGCCCTGTCGCCAAGACGCGCGGCGCCCGGCATTATCTTGGCTCCCGCCGACATCTCCCGAACGATGTCCAGTGCCGCGCGCGCCAGGCCAATATTGCAGGCGGCATGGGCCTGAGCCTGATAGGCGAGCGGAGGATAATGATAAAGCGGCTCGTCGATCGTGCTGCGCGCGCCACGGACGCAGGTCCACTCTTGCGAATAGAATTTGTTCGCCACGCGCGTGTCGTGGCTCCCGGTTCCCTGCATGCCCACAACCTGCCAATTGTCTATGATCTCGATCTCGGCGGCGGGGGCAATGGCCATGCGAACCTCCGGAGGGTCGTTCTCCCCTGCCCAATCCGGGCGAGTGGCGATGCCGACGCCGATCCAGTCCGCGCCCTTGCAACCGCTGGCAAAACGCCACCGCCCCGAAACATGCCAACCGCCGTGGACCGCAGTCGCGGGCTGAAGCGGATATAGCCCGCCTGCAAAGACCTGATCCGGACCTTCGGCATAAATCGCGGCCTGCGTTTCGACCGGCAATGCGGCGAGATAGCTATTGGCCGAACCAAAGGCCGCGACCCAGCCGGCCGACCCATCGGCCGTCGCGATCGCCTCGACCAGAGGAAGGAATTCGGCAGGCGACAGCGCGTCGCCACCAAATCGCGCCGGCGTGCTTGCCCGGAAGATGCCGGCCTGTTTCATCAGATCGACCAGATCGCGCGGGACATGGCCCAGCTGGTCGATTTCCTCACGCCTCTCGGCAATGGTGGCGACCAGCCTGTCGACGCAGCCCTGCCTGCTGTTCGCTTCAATCCTGTCAGTCCTGATCAACTGCCTTGTCCTTCATGTCCGAAAAAGCTGACCGGAAGCTACATCGGACGTGACACATCCATCAAATTCATTATTATAATTCAAATCATGCACGATATTTATGCACGAGCCTTCGACGCCAATCTCATGCGCGTATTCCTGGCGATCTGGGATGCGCGTAGCCTTACCATCGCTGCCGACCGCCTTGGCCTGACCCAACCTGCGATCAGTCACGCATTGAAGCGACTTCGGGAGCGATTTGACGACCCGCTGTTTGTACGCGGCCCCCAGGGCATGGTGCCGACAAGGGCGGCCATCCACCTGCACGATCCCTTCCTCACCGCCCAGAGCGCGATCATCGCGGCATTGCACGACAGCCGCGCATTCGATCCGGGACGGTGCGACAGGAGCTTTCGGATTGCCATGTCCGATATTTCCGAAGTCTTCTTCATGCCCCGGCTTTTGAGCTGGCTCGCCGCCACTGCTCCGGCGGTCAGAATCGAGAGTGTACCGTTTGAAGCGAATTCCGCGTCCGCGCTCCTGCGCCCGGGCGATGTGGATTTGGTGATCGGCCACGCTCCTGAGCTTGAAGATGAATGCATGAGCGCGCTATTGTTCGAGGATCGGCTGATCTGCCTCCTGCGCGGGGATCATCCCCAGGCAGGGACGGCGCTCACGCCGGAAACGTTCGCGAATCTTCAACATATCGACGCTGGCAACCATGCGCCCGGCCACGCCATGGTGGATCTTCAGTTGGATGCGATGGGCCTGCGGCGGACAGTAGCAATCAAAGTCCGCCACCTGATGACTGCGCCCCGCCTCGTACGGGAGACGGATCTCGCCGTGATCTATCCCCGGAGCCTCGCGATGGAGCTCGACTGCGAGCGCGAATATTGCGCGATGGACCTGCCTGTCGCCATCCCCCGGATCGAGGTCAAGGCGTACGTCCATCGCAGCAGCGCGAAGCAAGCGGACATCGCCTGGCTGACTGGTGGCATCCGGTCGCTTTTCACATGACGCCCCTTTAACCAATCGGCGGTTCAAGGCCAAGCAGTCGGCGGTTGCCGGCGCGGTCGATGCCGCTCGCTGCAAAACCATCAAAGGCATGGGGCGTGACGCGGATGATATGTTCCGCGATGAAAGCCGCGCCTTCGCGCGCGCCATCTTCCGGATGCTTGAGCGCGCATTCCCATTCCAGCACCGCCCAGCCGGCAAAATCATATTGCGCCAGCTTCGAGAAGATCGCCGGAAAATCGACTTGGCCGTCGCCCAGGCTACGGAAGCGACCGGGACGTTCCACCCAGTCCGAATAACCGCCATAGACCCCCGAACGGCTGTTCGGACGAAATTCGGCGTCCTTCACGTGAAAACAGCGAATCCGCTCATGATAGGCGTCGATATAGCCAAGATAATCGATTTGCTGCAGCACAAGATGGCTGGGATCATAGAGCAGGGTCGCCCGCGGGTGGTCATCGACCAACGCCAGAAACCGCTCGAACGTCGTACCATCGAACAGGTCCTCGCCGGGATGAATTTCATAGGCACAATCGACGCCCGCCTCGTCAAACACGTTGAGAATGGGAAGCCAGCGACGCGCAAGCTCGGCAAATGCTTCTTCGATCAGGCCTGCGGGCCGTTGTGGCCAGGGATAGAAATAGGGCCAGGCGAGCGATCCGGAAAAGGTTGCCTGCGCCGCCAGACCGAGATTCGCGCTTGCCTGCGCGGCTAGCTTCAGCTGGCCCACCGCCCATTCCTGCCGGGCGGCAGGCCGCCCGCGCAGCTCCGCAGGGGCAAAGGCATCGAACAGATTGTCATAGGCCGGGTGGACCGCGACAAGCTGCCCCTGAAGGTGCGTCGACAGCTCTGTGGGTTCAATTCCATATTCTACAAGGCGCCCGCGAAAATCATCGCAATACTCTTTGCTGGTCGCGGCGGTTTCAAGGTCGATCAGCCGGGGGTCACATGGTATTTGAATCCCCTTGTAGCCCAGGTCCGCCGCCCAGCCGGCCAGCCCCTCCAGCGTGGCGAAGGGAGCGTCCGGTCCCATGAACTGGGCAAGGAAGATGCCCGGACCCTTGATGGTCTTCATGACAGCAATTCCTTCCATCCGGCGCCATTGCCGGCCACCGCCGTTTCCACAAACGCCATCGAACGCAGTCCTTCGGCGCTTCCCGGTAGCAACCCAGTTGTCTCGCCCCGCAGGCTGCGAGCAAAATCACGATAGAGATTGGCGAAGGCTTCGAAATAGCCTTCGGGATGTCCCGCAGGCAGGCGGGAGGCCATCCGACAATGCTCGCCAACATCGGCGCTGCCCGCCCAGATCGTCCAGTCGCATGAGTCCGCGCCGGTTATCACGAGGCGGTCGCAGGCCTCATGACTCCAGGCGATCGAACCCTTCTCGCCATAGACACGCAGGCGCAAATTGTTGCGTTCACCCGTTGCGATCTGCGACGCCGCCAGCAATCCGCGCGCGCCGCCGGCAAAGCGCAGCAATACCGTCGCATCGTCGTCAAGTTGCCGATCGGCGACAACAGCGGCAAGGTCGGCATTGATGGCCGCGATCGTGTCGCCGACCACGAATTCGGCAAGGTTGAAGGCATGTACGCCGATGTCGCCAATGCAACCACCGACGCCCGCCTTCGCGGGATCGACGCGCCAGGCAGCCTGTTTGTTGCCGGCGGCCTCCACCGGCTGAGCCAGCCAGCCCTGGAGATATTCGACCATCACTTTTCGCACGCGCCCGATTTCACCCGCAGCTATTCGTGCGCGCGCCTCGCGGATCATGGGATAACCGGTATAGGTGAAGGTCAGGCCATAATGCCCGCCGGTGCGCTCTATCACCTCGGCGAGAGCGCGGGCCTCCGCCAATGTCGCGGTCGCCGGCTTGTCGCTCATCACGCCGAGTCCAGCCTCCAGCGCCGCGCGGGCCTGGGCGAAGTGCAGATGATTGGGGGTGGCGATCGCAACCATCTCGATGCCGTCCGGGCGCATCGCTTCGGCCTTCAACATCGCTTCCATAGTGGGATAGGCACGATCGGAAGCAATCCCGAAACGCTCCCCAGCCTCGCGCGATCGGCTGGCATCGGATGAAAAGGCGCCAGCAACCAGGGAAAGCTCCCGGTCCAGCTCCGCGGCCAGTCGGTGGACCGGGCCGATGAAGGCGCCGGGGCCCCCGCCCACCAGGGCAAATCGAACAGGCTTCAATGGCTGGTTCCTTGTGAAAGCGGACCGACAGGCGCAGCGTCGCGCCGACGGCGATAGATCAGCGCAAGCGCGAGATAAGCGCACATGGTCAACACCGGCAACAGCGCCACATCGCGCAGGGCAGCCAGCTTGCTATTCTCGACAATGGTGGTGACGGTAGCGCGCTCGCTTGCCGGCGCCGCCGCCAATGCGGCCTCGTCCAGCGCGCGATACCGGCCAAGGATGCTTGCCGGACGCTCCTCGGTATAGCGCTGGTGCAGGCTCGTCGCATTGCGGCTGTCATAAACGGAGAGCGCCGCGGTCGTGCTGCGATCCTGAACGGCGCCCAGCAGGACCGATCCGACTATGCCCGCTGCGAGCATCCCGACCCCCGCAGTCACGTTGATGGTCACCGCGCCCCCGCGTGGAAAGCGATCCGAGACGATCGCCAAGCTGGTTCCCCAGAAGAAGCTCTTGCCGATGCCATAAAGGATCGCGGCGCCAACAATGCCTGCCCCATGCGCGCCCGCCAGCGTATAGAGGCCAGCGGCGCTCGCGCCCGAGGCCAGCGCGAGCGTGAGGAATGGTCCGAAGATGGCGATGACGCTGCCCGCAAGAAGACGCACAAGGAAGACCACCGCCGCAGTCAACACCAGCACCCAGCCGGAATGGAAGCCGATACGGCCAAGTTCCGGTGCAAGCAGCGAGGAAATCCAGCTGTCGGTGGACAATTCGGTGATAGCGAGCGGGATCATCAGAAGAACCAGGACGATATAAAGTGGGCGACCGGCCGATCGCGACCACAGACCGAAAGCACAGGTTGCCACCGCAACCATGATCCCCTGTGCCAAAGGAGAAAGCCCCAGCACTCGTCCAATTTCAAGCGTCATCAGCCCAGTGACGATGAAGGCGCTCATCCAGCCCGCCTCAGCAATCATGGCGTGATAGGGAATGCCCGCTGCCACACGCTCGCTCATCGGAAATCTCTGGCGAAGGAGCAGAATGGCATAGATCAGGACTGGAACGAACATCAGCGCGGTTTTCGCGCGCCAGCCGAACTGATCGCCCATCGCTATGGCCAGCAGTCCGCCTAATATCATGCCGCCGGGCCATGCCGCGTGGAGACGGTTGAGCCATCGGGGCCTGTCCTCCGAAAAGAGCGTCGCGATCAAGGGATTGGCGACCACTTCCACCGCGCCGTTGCCCAGGGCCATCAGGAAAGTGCCCAAATAGAGCATCCAGTAACTGGCAGCCGTCACCAGAACAGCAAGCCCCGCAAAATGCATCAGCGCCGCAAAGACAAGGCCGGCGCGAAAGCCGATCCGGTCGATGAACAGGCTGAGGATCACGATGGCAAGCGCAAACGGCCAAAGACCGGCACCGAGCAATTCCCCCTTCTGGGTTGCGCTCAGAGCGAATTCCTCGCCCCAGCTATCAACGACCAGCGCACGCAGGACAAAGCAGAAAGAGGTCGCGGTGATCGCCGCAAAACTGAGCGTAAACAGGCTTATCCGGTCTTGTGAAGCGGTCATTTTCCTCTCCTGGTGGGTCCGCGGCCCAACGGCGGCGTCATCGACTGCTTGGATTCATGCCTTGGCTGCGCATGTTCTGACATATTGGATAATGCGCGCGAGTTCGGGAACGGAAGCACCACCGGCATATTCATATTCGACCAGCATCGGAATTGGCCAACGGTTCCCGGTTATGGTGCGCACGACGTTGCAGACCGGCGTATCGCCCTCACCGAAGGGCATGTTCATGCCGTCATGCGCCTTGCGATCCTTCAGATGGACGCTGATGATTTTTTTGTGGTGCCGATGCAGAAAACCCAAAGTATCAAAGCCTCCAGCCGCGAAATGCCCGATGTCGAAGTTCAGCCGATACCAGGGAGACATTTTCAGAGCCTGCTCGAAGCTCTCCGGGGTTGCCAACTGGTTGGGATCGCGCAGGTTGGAATGACCGTGCAAACCGACGATCGTGCGATGGCGCGCCGCGAAGGGCGCGCTGCGCGCAGCCATGCGCAGCGTCGTCGACGCCGTCATGGCGCGGGCACGCAGCGCCTTCGTGACTGCAAAACCCCATTCCACCTCGGCATCGGTGCAATCTTCCTTCAGGCCGAAGTTGAAAGCCTGGACTTCGATTCCGGCGCGCGCGAACCGCCGCCCGATCTCGCGAAAGTGGGATAGTGGCGTAGACAGGCGCCATTCGCGTATCCGCTGGCGAGTTTCCAGCACATTGGCAGGCGGTGGACCTTCGGGCGGGCGGCCATAAAGCGAAGCCTGCGTCAGCTTTCCATCCTTCACCGCCCAGGGGGCGTTTTCGGAAAAGGCGGGCGGTTGGATGGTCGGCTCGAAAAGTTCGAGCATATCGACGCCCAGCCTGCGGCAGCCGTCGATCATCTTATCGACCATGTCGCCCGGAAGGGGCAGCATGTCGCGAAAACTGTAAGTCTGCACGCCAATGCGAGTGGGCGCAGGCGAAACCGCGCCGCGGGCGAATGCCACACCGCTCCCCATTGACAGAAGCGTGCCGCCGATGATTGCCGAACGCCGGGTGAAATCCATGCTCATCTCCGAATTCTTTTGTGAAAGGCTGCCTGCTCAATGGATCGGCGAAGGTTCGCCCTTGAATGTCGCTCCCTTGGTGCCACGATCGGGGACGAGGAGGATGCTGGCGGCCGCGCCAACCGCCGCAAGCGCGAAAACCACGAAGTTCCATGTGATTGGCATATTTCTCTGCGCGATGGCGCCCCCCAGCAGCGGGCCGCAAACGGCTCCGAACCGGGAAAAGCTGATGCACACGCCCACAGCCGTCGCTCTGTAACGGGCAGGAAAATATGCGGCGAGGTAGCTGGTCACCATCACTGCGGCCGATACGGACCCGATGCCAGCAATGGCGACCAGAATATAGGTCAACGGCAGTGGCCAGGCGTGCGACAAAGTCAGAATCGCAACAGCTCCCACCAGGAATGCCGCCATGATCGTGCGCCCACGCCCCACGCGGTCGGCAATGGCGCCCAGCATGATCCCGCCTACCGAGGAAGCAAGAGCGAACACCCCCAGGAACATGATGCTCGATCCCAGTTCGTATCCCGCACTTCGCATGATCTGGGGCAGCCAGGTGTTCAGGCCATAGACCAGGATCATCCCGCTGAAAGTAGCGAACCAGAAGCCCAGAGTAGCGCTCACCCAGCCCGGCTGGAAAAGGGCACGAACCCCCGGCTTGGGCAGGTCGTCGGCTGGAAGCGAGCGCTCGGGGAACGCCAGACCAAGCCTGGCCGCCAGAGCGCGCGCGCCTTCGACCCGGCCCTGCGAAAGCAGGAAATCGATCGATTCCGGCAGCATGAGGATGATCAGTGGCAGAAGCAGCAATGCGGTCACGCCGATTCCGACGACGAAGCGCCATCCCAGCCACTCGACCGTGAAGAAGGAACATAAGGCAGCCGCAAAAATGCCAACCGAATAGCCCGAATACATGATCGCATATTGGCGATTGGCCTTGCCTGGCGGCGCATATTCGCAGGTCAGCGCGGACGCAATCGGGACAATACCCGCAACACCTGCGCCCGCAAAAAACCGGCATATCGCAAAGATCATGGGCGAAGGAGCCAGCGCGGCAAGGCCGCTCGCCACCGAGAAAAGGCTGAAACAGACGAGATAGGCCGGTTTGCGACCGAAACGATCGGCAAAGGTGCCAAAGATATATCCGCCAAAGAACATGCCTACCAGTGCCGCGCTGGCCATCATGCCGGCCATAGCCGCGTCAAGATGCCAATCGGGATCAGCCATCATCGAAGGCAGCACGGCCCCAAGCGCGCCCATGTCGTACCCTTCGGAAAACAGGGCAATCCAGCAGAGCGCCGTGACCAGCAAAGACGTTTTCCGGACATTCCCGTCCTGAAGCGACTGGACCGGACTTTCAGCATGCATGTTGCAGGGCCTCACAAAGATCGGAATTTTCACGCCTTACACTGTCGCATCGCCGCCGGGGATGCTCAAGCGTCCCTCGCACGTGGTATACCATCCCGGCCCCTCCATCCGCCCGATCAGCCCCAGACCGGGGGTATCGAGCGTGGGTCGCCGTGCATCCAGCACCAGATCGTCCCGCACATGAACGGCCAGGACTTCGCCCAGCACAATGGTCAAGGCTTCTCCGGGCTGAACGATCTGGAAGGTTCGACATTCAAGACTGCAAGGAGCACTTGCGATGCGTGGCGGAACGACCCTTGCGGATGGCATCGTCGCCAGGCCCACAAGTTGCGCCTCATCCACGTCTGGCTCGTGGTCCTGCGCTGTCATGAACATCGCATCGCCATCTCTGCGCGTCACCAAATTCACGACGAACTCACCCGTCTGCCGTATATTGGCGCAACTGTCCTTGGATCGCCCGTCAGGATGGGACTGTATGCCGATCGCCACCATCGCGGGCGACGATCCCATGACGTTGAAGCAACTGAACGGAGCGAGGTTGACGCGCCCATCCCTGTCGCTTGTCGAAAGCCAAGCGATCGGCCGTGGCACCACGGTTGACATCAGAAGGCGATACCGGCTTGCGCCGTCCATGTCCTGCAAATCGAATATCATGGCCCTACCTCACAACATGACGTCATTCCGCAGGCATGCTGCCGATCCCCGGCAAAGACACCGGCGCGCCCGATCGGCGCGCCGGTGAAGATGGAAGGATCACCAGTTATGCGTGAAGCTCAGTCCGTAGGTGCGCGGCGCCTGATATTGCTCGCGATACGTCCCAAAGGTCGTATTCGGCGGCGATTGCACATTGGCAAGAATGAGCTTGTTCTCGATATTGCGTACAAAAGCAGAAATCTGCCACTTCTTGCCCTCGGGCTCAAAGGTCAACACCGCGTCAGAGCGATGATAGCCGTCCTGCTTGTCAAGACCCAGATTATAGAATGAGAAGTAAGACTTCGATTCATAATGAGTCTGGAACTTTGGCGTGAGTGTTCCACCAAACACGTCGAAGTCATGCTCATAACCAAAGTTCACCGTCCAGTCGGGCGACTGGGGCGGAGTCTTGCCGGCGAGCTGGTAATTATAGCCGGCAACGCTTCCATTGGGAGCCAGCACGGGGATAGCAGCTCCTTCGATTTGCGCGAGACGCAGGAGTTGACCGCTGACCGATGTTGCAAAGTTGCGATAGCGGCCATGGTTGTAGCCGACATAGGCATTGATGCGATCCCGGCCGGTCGGCTGCCATGTCACATCCATCTCGACACCCTTATAGCGCGAGCTGCCCGCGTTCACGATCAGCGACCCGACGCCGGCGCTGGTGACGACAGCCTGGCCAACCTGCTGGTTCGAATAATCGTAAAGATAGGCCGACAGATTGACCTGCAAGGTGTTGCCGAAGAAGCGGTTCTTGGACCCGATCTCATAGGCCTTGATCGTTTCAGGATCATAGGATCCCAAGGTGCTGAATCCACCGGCCTTGTAGCCGGTGTCGAACTTGGCATAGACCATGTTCCGCGGCGTTATCTGGTAATTCGCGGCAGCATGATAGGTTGTCTTCGAACTGATCGCCTTCTGCGGGGTGATCGAAGTCGAATAGACGCAGCTATTGGTCAGGTAACAACGCGTACTCAGATAAGTCGGTAGGCTCGTCGAGGTAACGATCGCGGTGCGGCTCTTCCTGTCCTTCGAATAGCGCGCGCCCAATTCGAACGTCAGGCCCGGAAGAACCTCATAGGAAGCCTGTCCAAAGACCGCCTTTGCACGGGCGAGAATGTCCGGATAGCGGAAAAGCGTCAGCCTCTCCGCTTTCCCCGAAAGCGAAGGCGAATAGGGGAAGTCGATGAAGTCATTGGTGAAGTCGTTCTTCTCCTGGAAGTAGAAGCCACCAAATTGCCATTTGAACGGGCCATTGCCGTTCGACGACAGGCGCAGTTCGTGGTTCCAGGAAGGCAATTTTTCCGTCTGGAGGAAGCTCCAGTTCTGCGTCGCCGTACCATAACCGCCGCCCAATATGCCAAGGCGCTCGAAATCATTGTGACGATAGCCACCCTGATAGGTCAGCGTCGCGAAATCGAGATCATAGTCGATCTCGCCCCGGATGCTCCAGATCTTGTATTTGAGATAGCTTCCGGCGGGCATGGCGAAAGACTTGGCATTGCCGCGCGGCGGCTCGGAATAGTCGACGTCACCCACCAGGAAACCAGCGGGTACGTTGGCTGCGGTATAATATTCCAACGGAATGCCGCGGACTGCGGGGCCGTTATTGTGGTCCTGCGCATATTCGCCGGTCAGCAGAATCTTGAGACGGGAGGTCGGCTCGATCAGCAGGTGGAGGCGAGCCGCGCGGGCCTGCTGGTCATCCGCGTCCGAACCAGGCGCGTTGTCACGGTAGCCATCGTGGTCGCGCGTCTGAAACGAGGCACGAAGCTTCAGCCAATCATTGACCGGAATATTCACCATGCCCTTGGTCGCAAAGGTCGAATAATTGCCGACCTCCCCTCCAACGTAGGCGGCAAATTCATCCTTGGGCTTGGCCGTGATGATGTTGAGGGCGCCGCCGGTCGCATTCCGCCCCAGCAGGGTGCCTTGCGGCCCGCGCAGGACTTCGACGCGTTCGAGATCGAACATGGCGGTATTAAGGCCAACCGCGCGCTGCAGGTTGAAGCCGTCAATGCTGACCGACACGGCCGGATCGCCCGATTCCGTGGCATCGCGGCTGGAGATGCCCCGAACCGAAACGATGGTTGCAACATTGTTTTGCGCAAAGGACACGCTGGGGGCAACGGATGCAAGGTCAGCAAGGTTGGCAACGCCAGCTTTGGCCAGCGTCTCGGAATCCACCACCGAAATCGAGATCGCAGTCTTCTGCGCGACACTGGGGCGCTTTTCGGCTGTAACAACGATTTCCGCAAGACCCTCGCCCGCGCCCTGCTCGGCCGACGGGGCGTCCTGTGCAATGGCGGGGGTTGCAGACAATATGAGCGCAACCGCCATGAGCGACGGAACGTTAGAAACCACCTTTTCCCTCATTTCCCTTAACCCTTTCGATCTGTCGCTGAAGCAACTTTTTTTCCGCCTCGGTATCGAATCACTTGCACTCCGGCAGGTTGAATATTCAATGTTAAGGTTGAATTTTCAAGCCCAAATTTGATCGCGATCAAAAGGCGCCGGCCGCGAACCCCCATATAGGCGCGAAAAGATGATCTTCGCTTTGATTTGTTTTGGTATTTTCGGTTCAGACATCCGCCCCGCCCATTGCCGGCCCTGTCAATCGGCAACTTGTCTTGCGAGCAACGCAGCCTTGTGACATGGCGAGCGAATGTCAGACCGCGTCAAGCTTTATCAGCGCGTAGCCCATCAAATCGAGCAGGGCATCAGAACCGGGCAGTATCTGGTCGGAACCCGCTTGCCGCCTGAACGGGATTTGGCCGATACGTTCCAGGTCAGTCGCCCTACCATCCGCGAAGCCATGATTGCGCTGGAGATTCGAAACTTTGTCGAGGTGCGCCACGGTTCAGGCATCTATGTATCGAACAGTCGTCCGGTCGACCGCGCGCCCGCAGAGCTGGACGTTGGCGCCTTCGAACTCATCGAAGCCCGGCTGATGTTCGAAGGCGAAGCGGCAGCGCTGGCCGCTAAGGTCATGACAGACGAGGAATTGGCGCAGGTCGGCAAAATCCTGCTGCGCATGGAAGCCCTCGACGCGACTTTCGATGAAGAAATGAAGCTTGATCGGGATTTTCACATGGCGATTGCCGAAGGTACGCGGAGTTCGCTGGTCGCGCAGACTATCGAGCATCTTTGGGACCTGCGTGAACAATCTCCGCTATGCCGCCACATGTTCGACCAGGCCCGCAGCTCGGGTATCATTCCGCGGCCGCACGAGCATCGTCGCATCTATGAAGCGCTGATGGCCCGGGATGCAGATCGGGCCCGCGCGGCTATGCGCGCGCATCTCGCCCGAGTTTCAGAAGACCTTCTGGCGATGACGGAACTTGAGTTGATCGAAAAGGCCAAGCGGGAAATCGATGAAAAGCGGCGGCGGATCGTCGACGAGCGCCCCTGTCCCGATCCAATAGCATGATGCAAGTCCGGTAGGCCGGTTGCAGGCGGAAAGCCGGGCACCAATCCCCGGCGTCGCAAGATCATGCCACATTCGACTATGTGAACTCTTTGGAAACCCGCAGGCAACCTCACCAGTTCCACATTGTCCCGTCTTCCAGCCTTGCGACCGGAAGGTAAGCAGGCTTGTAGGGATATTTTGCCGCGAGAACCTCATCAATGTCGACTCCGTGACCTGGTGCCTCGCCGCAAAACAGCTCGCCCTTCTGGAAATAATAGTCGTGGGGAAAGACCGCGTCTGTCTCATCAGAGTGGCGCATATATTCCTGTATGCCAAAGTTGGGCACCCAGGTGTCGAAATGCAACGCCGTGCCCATGGTAACCGGAGAGAGGTCAGTTGCGCCATGGCTCCCCGTACGGATCTGATAGAGGCTTGCAAGATCAGCGATGCGGCGCAGATGCGTGACACCGCCCGCACTGACGATCGTACAGCGGATATAGTCGATCAACTGGTTCTGGATCAGGTCCTTCGCGTCCCAGATCGTGTTGAAGATTTCGCCGACGGCGAGAGGCGTTACAGTATGTTGGCGGATCAGCCTGAATGCCTCCTGATTTTCGGCCGGCGTCGCATCCTCCAGCCAGAACAGTTGGAATGGCTCAAGCAGCTTGCCCAGATTCGCGGCCTCCTGCGGAGTGTAGCGATGATGGCCGTCGTGCAGCAGATGATATTCGAACCCATAGGTGTCCCGCAACTTTTCGAAAAGCTTGGGCACATAGTTCAGCGCCTTTCGGGTATCCCAGCCGGTGAGGGAAGGCAGTGAAGCATCGGCAGGTTCATAATAGAGCTTGCCGCGGCCGACCCCATAGGCGTCCTTGATGCCCGGCACGCCCGTCTGCGCCCGGATCGCCTTGTAACCCATGTCGATATAATGACCGACAGCCTCTACCGTCTCGCCAATATCATTGCCATTGGCATGGCCATATACCATCACCCCCTCGCGGGAGCGCCCGCCGAGCAACTGGTGGAGCGGCATGCCCGCCATCTTCGCCTTGATGTCCCAAAGGGCCACATCGACCGCCGCGATGGCGCGCATTGTCACCGGTCCTCGCCGCCAATATGCTCCCCGGTACAGATATTGCCAGATATCCTCGATCCTGCGCGGGTCCATTCCGATCAGGCAAGGGACGACATGATCCTCAAGATAGGACACGACGGCCTTCTCCCGGCCGTTCATGGTCGCATCGCCGATGCCATGGACACCCTGATCGGTCAGGATCTTCAGGGTCACGAAGTTGCGCCCAGGGCAGGTCACGATGACCTTCGCCGAAATGATTTTCACCTTAATGATCTCCAAGAAGCGCGGGGCAAGTGCCCCCATGCTGAATCGCGCGCGCCACCGTCATATTGGCCTTACCACTTCAGTGCAATATACCAGAAGAATAATCCCATCTCTCTTTCCCGCATGCAGAGATCTCGCCAAAACCCTCTCCGACTGGCTGAAATCGGCCGTTCCCGGAAAGCGCGAGCGCCGCGACGGAAACATAGTTGACTGACCACTATACATTGAATATTCAATCTTATCCTCACAGGAGAGAAGACAAGTGGAGTCTCTGCCAGAGTCCCCGGCAACACCATGGTGGCGCGGCGTCAGCCGCTATCAATGGTTCATGTTCATGGTTGTCGCTGCCGCCTGGCTGTTTGACACCATGGATCAGCGCCTGTTTTCGCTTGCACGGGTGCCGACCCTCACTGATCTGATGCAGCTTCCGGCCAATGATGTCCAGCTTCAGGCTTTTGCCAAGGTTGTGACCGCCTTGTTCCTGATAGGCTGGGGCGCAGGTGGCCTGACCTTCGGAGCTTTGGGTGATCGCTTCGGACGCGTGCGGTTACTGACCATCTCCATATTGCTCTATTCGATCTGCACCGGGCTTACCGCCATGTGCCGGACGCATATTGAATTTGCCGTGCTTCGCGTGGCGACAGGCGTTGGTATCGGCGGAATTTTTGGGCTCGCGGTCGCGATAATAGCTGAATCCGTGACGGGACCTGCGCGATTGGCGATGCTGGCGGGGCTTCAGCTCCTGTCGACCATTGGCAATGTCGGCGCCGCCTTCGTGAAGATGGCGGTCGATGCGCTGGCCACAAACGGCACGATCTCAGCAGAACATAGCTGGCGCTGGTTGTTCGCGATCGGAGCGCTGCCCGCTTTGCTGGGGATAGTATCTGCCTTTGGCCTGCGCGAATCCGATCCCTGGCTGAAGCTGAAGCAATCGGGCGCCTTACCCCCCAGCATGTTCGGCTCATACGGTCAGTTGCTGCGCGACGGCGAACAGCGCGCCAACCTTGTCATCGGCAGCCTTATTTCGATTGCAGGCGTTATGGGTCTGTGGGCCATCGGCGAATATGCTGTCGACCTGCAACATGCCGTATTCAGCACCTATTACGCCGCCCGGCATCCGTCCGAGCATGTGCCCATGCTGGTCGCGCAAGCCAAGAACTGGGCCTATCTGCTACAGATGTCCGGCGGCGCGGTCGGCATGCTGGCCTTCGCCTGGCTGGCTGACAGACAGGGACGTCGCCCCGCCTTCGCGGCAAGCTTCACCGCTGCCTTCATAATCACCATTCTGGTCTATTGGCGGCTGGATTCCCCTGTTTCGGCCTATTGGATGATGCCGCTCATGGGCGCGGCCCAATTCAGTGCCTTTGCCGGATTCTCCATCTACCTGCCCGAACTCTTTCCGGCGCGCACGCGCGGCACCGGGGTTTCCATCGCATATAATCTCGGGCGGTTCGGCGCCGCGGCCGGCAGTTTTGGTTCCGCTTTCCTCACCAGCGTGTTGTTTGGCGCCCTGCCCGCCCCCGAGCCCCTGCGCTATTCGGCCATGGTGATGTGCCTGATATTCCTGCTGGGCCTGTTCGCGACCATCGCCGCTCCTGAAACCAAGGGCCGCGATCTGCTGGACTGAATTATTGCTGCCTCTTCTTTATCGAACCCAAAAAAGGACGTCGAGCACAATGACCCGAATTGGTATCGTTGGAGCCGGATTTTCCGCCCGCTTCCATCTGGAAAGTTATCGCAAAGTTTATGGATACCAGTTCGAGGTAGCAGGGATTGCCTCGCGTGACCGATCTCGCGCGGAACAACTGGCCAAACATGCGGGCATTCCGCACGTATACGAGGACCCGCAGGAACTTTTGCGCGACAAGACAATCGATATCGTCGATATCTGCCTGCCCAACCATCTTCACGTTCCATTCATTCTTGAAGCAGCGGCTCACGGAAAGCACATCATTTGCGAAAAGCCATTGGGGGGCTATTTCGGACCGGAGAATGCCGGGGGCGACTGGTCGGCCAAAGGATGGTCCCGCAAAGCGATGCTCGACGCGATCGTGGAGCAGATCGGCGTGGTCGAAACCGCGATCAGCCGAGCCGGCGTCACTTTCTGCTATGCCGAAAACTGGGTCTATGCGCCGCCGATCGTCAAGCTGGACAAATTGATGGCAGCAAGCCAATCGACGATCCTCCGGATCGAAGGCGAGGAATCGCATTCAGGATCGCACGCGCCTTATTCGCGGCGGTGGCAGACCGCAGGTGGCGGATCGCTGCTCCGCCTTTGCGTCCATCCGATCGGCGCCGCCCTGCACCTGAAATATGCAGAAGGACGCCGCCGGACTGGCGTGCCGATCCGCCCTGTCACGGTGCGGGCCCATGTCGCAAACCTCAGCGAAATCGGCTCATTCCGGCAGGAAGAGCCGAAACATATCGTCACCGGCTGGGAGGATGTCGAAGATTTCGCAACGCTGATCGTGACCTTCGAAGATGGTTCTGTGGCGCAACTGACCTCAACGGATACGCGCATGGGCGGCATTCGCAATTTCCTGAGCGCTTACGGGTCGCGAGCGGTCGTGACCGCGAACATCAACCCCAATACGACCTGCCAGGCCTATACCCCCGACAGCCGCTATTTCGACACGGAATATATCGTGGAGAAAACAGAGACAAAAGGTGGCTGGTCTTTCCCAGCGCCCGATGAGGACGCGGTGACCGGCTATCCTGAAGAACTTCGCGACTTCATAGGAGCTGTTCAGGAAGACCGGGCGCCGCGGAGCGATCTGCTGCTCGCCATGGATGTGCTACTGCTTGTTTATGCAGGATATCAAAGCGCCGCTGAGGGTAGAGAGGTAGATTTGCGGCCTTATCTCAATCGATAAGGAACGTTTCGGCTTCGACAAAGCTCCAATATCGACGGAGCTTTGCCTGTCTGTTGCAATCCGATGCTGCGGGATTCGTCCATGACTTTACCACAAGGGCCTATCATGAAAGATTCTCCATTTGACGTGATTGTCATTGGTTCTGGCATTTCCGGAGGTTGGGCCGCGAAGGAATTGACCGAACGCGGTCTGCGCACATTGTTGATCGAACGCGGACCAAAGATCGTTCCGGGTGACGATTATCCCTTCGAACATAAAGCTCCTTGGGAAATGCCCTTCCGGGGGCTCGGCGACCGCCGCCGCTATGAACGCGATCAACCCGTCCAACAGCGGAGCCGCAACTTCGATGAAGGAAGCGCACACTTCTTCGTCAACGACCGGGAGAATCCGTATCAGACCGAAGCCGGGACGGAATTTTCCTGGTTGAGAGGCTATCAACTGGGCGGACGGTCGCTCACCTGGGGACGCGCGGCGCTTCGTTTCAGCGATTTCGATTTCGAGGAAAACAAACGCGACGGGCATGGGATAGATTGGCCGATCCGCTATGCGGACCTTGCCCCCTGGTATGATCATGTGGAGCGGTTCATCGGGGTATCGGGTGCACGGGAAGGCATTGACACATTGCCCGACGGCGAGTTTCTGCCCCCCTTCCCCATGAATTGCATCGAGGAACAAGCCAAGGCGCGGATCGAAAGCCATTTCCCGGGCCGCAAGTTCATCCACACGCGATCGGCGGTGTTGACCCGCGATCACAACGGTCGCGCGGCCTGTCATTTATGCGGTCCCTGCCATCGCGGCTGTTCGACCGGCTCCTTCTTCAGCTCGCAAAGTTCAACACTGCCTGCGGCGGAAGCGACCGGCCGCCTGACGGTCATGACGGACACGATCGTCGCCGGACTCGATGTCGATCCTGCGACGCGCCGGATCGTTGGCGTACGCACCGTCAACAGCCAGACGGGAGCGCATGCAACACTGCCGGCTCGGTTGGTCTTCCTGAATGCCTCGACATTGGGTTCATTGCACATCCTGCTCAATTCGAGGAACGACACGTTTCCCCACGGCCTCGCGAACAGCAGCGGTTTCCTGGGGCGCGGATTGATGGATACCGTGAAAGGGCCGGTCATCACGGGCACTTTCAGCGGCCATGAAGATTTTCAGATGCTCGGCAATCGACCCACCGGCATCTATATCCCGCGATTCCGCAACATTGGAAGAACCGACACCGACTTCCTGCGTGGCTATGGGTATCAGGGCAGCGGTTCGCGCGAGTTATGGACGCGGGGGACGCAATCTGCGGCCTTTGGCGCGGCCCTGAAAGCAGAATTGCGCAAACCTGGCCCATGGACGCTGACCCTCGGCGCCATGGGCGAACCCCTTCCCAATGACGATAATCAGGCGCGCCTCGATACCGGAAAGGTCGACAAATGGGGACTGCCCCAGTTGCGCATCGCATTTCGTTGGGGGACGAATGAGGAGCGGATGGCGCAGGATATGGCGGATCAGGGTGAGGCGATGATCCGCGCTGCCGGCGCGGTGGCCGTCCAGACCATCCGGGAAATCAAACCGGGCGGCGAGACAAATCACGAAATGGGCGGCGCGCGCATGGGCAATGATCCCAGGACATCGGTGCTTAACCGGTTCAACCAGGCCCATGACGTGCCCAATCTATTCATAACAGACGGCGCCTGCATGACGTCCTCGCCATGTCAGAACCCTTCATTGACCTACATGGCATTAACTGCACGAGCGGTGGACCATGCTGTTGCAAGAATGAAAGCGGGATCGCTTTAGGGAGAAATCCAGCGACCTCACGATATTGACGTTTGATCAGGGAGTAAGGCCAAATGGAATGTTCGCGACGCGATACCGTCAAATTATTGGTTGCTTCTACCGCAGCGTTCGTCGGCGGTACAGGTATGGCAGCGTCACTTAAGCACAATCGACCCAATTCAAAATGGGCAGGCGTTCAGGTCGGTCTGAACGTGCCTTACAGCTTCGGCACACGCACCGCGATGAGCGCGGAGGAGGTTTTGCGGCGAACGGTCGAGCTTGGGATTTCCGCTGTCGAACTGCGCCTGCAACCGATCGAGATTTCGATGGGCCTTCCCCGGGAGCTGGTGCTGGGCCCTGCCCCATCAGATTATAGTGCTGTATATTATCCGCTGGGCGATGCGCCTGCGGTCATTCCGCCTGCCCCCGGACGGACCGTGCTGACACCTGCCGACATCGCCACATATCAGGCCGGCGCAGCGCCCCGCCGCGAGTGGCGAGTAAGGCAATCGATGCACGCCGCCCAAGCCCTGCGCCGGAAATATGCGGCAGCAGGCGTCAAGATCGACATCGTCAAGATCGATGGAATCAGCGACCTGGAGGGCGATGAACTGGACTATGCCTTCCGTCTTGCCAAGACGCTGGGAGCCCGCGCGATTTCCGGCGAGATGCTGGTGCCCGCCGTGCCGCGATTGGCCGCGGCCGCCAACAGGCACCGGTTCATGGTGGCCCTCCACAATCATTTGCCGATTACGCCAGCCTTATGGGAAGACGCCTTCCAATATAGCCCCTATATCGGCGCCAATGTCGATCTCGGTCATTTCGTGGCTGGCAACAGGACGTCACCCATAGCATTTATTGAGAAACATCATCGCCGTATCCCCCATATTCACGTCAAAGATAAAACATTGGACAATATCAATGTGGAGTTTGGCACAGGAGATACGCCGATCAAGGACGTGTTACGCCTTTTGCGTGATAAGAATTGGCCGATCACGGCAGTTATCGAATATGAGCTTAAACTGCCGGTAACTGCCGATCGTACGGCCGAGGTTCGCAAGGCAATTGAATTTTGCCACAATTGCTTGATCAGCTGAAAAATTAAAATGGATGAACAGTCAAAGGGCAAACCATGAAGTCTATTGCCAAATTCACCTTCTTCGCGAGCGTGATATCAATCACATCCGTTTACTCCAGCGCCTTATCGGCTTCAGATCCTGCCAGCGGCGCCGCCACTTTCGCGCAGCGTTGTCAGGCTTGCCACAGCCTTACGCCCGGCCAAAAAGGAACAATAGGTCCCAATCTGTCCAACATCGCCAACAGGGCGGCGGCATCGACGGCTTTCAGCTATTCAGCGGCGCTCAAGGCTGCGCGCCTCAGATGGGATGCCAATACTCTCAATCTGTTTTTGGCGGCACCCAACAAAGTGGTTCCTGGGACGCGAATGAATCTATCAGTCACGGACGTGAAAAAGCGGGCAGATCTGATTGCATATCTCATGACGTTTAAATGAAATGATAAAATTCAAGGCAATTTCACGATGATTGAACGTAGGATGCTATTCAAGGCGGTGAGCGCAGCAACCCTTGTGACGATTTTCGGTTCAGCTATCAGCCATCCGTCTCTCGCGCTGATACAGAAACCCGACCGATCAGCGTTGTCCGACGACGAACGGGCATTGATTACCGACATCGCAGATACAATCATTCCCGACACAGATACGCCGGGAGCCAAATCGGTCGGGGTTCCGGACTTTATACAGCATATTCTCTTTGCCTGGCTGGACAATGTTCAGCGAGATGAATTCATGGCAGGCTTGAATGAATTTTCCCAATCCGCAATTCGCTCCACCGGTAAATTCTTTGGATCTCTTTCACCGGCAGACAGGCTTTCCACGATCATAAGATTATCGCAATCCAATGGTGAGATCGCATCCACCCGTTGCAAAAACTTCATCGATCGGATGAAGATGCTCACCGTCTATGGATATTATACATCCGAGATCGGCGCGACCCAGGAGTTGAGCTTCAATTTGATCACCCCAGACTATGTGCCTTGCGTTCATATTGGCGCCGATGATCATGCTCCATCGATCAGCGGTACCGGTCTTCACTTTCATTGAATATGCTCTCTGCCTGAAAACGGAATCCGCCTTGTTTTGTCGACAATCGCATGGGAGAGATTGGCGGATAATGCCCATATGTCGTTAGAGCGAAGAGAGAATGCCGGCCATGACCGCGAACAGCGATGCATTTCACCGCGTCCCGTGGATGGGTGTGGACGTGCGTCGGTTACGCTATTTCCTGGCGGTGGCGGAAGAATTGCATTTTGGACGCGCGGCGGAACGGCTACACATCGCCCAGCCTGCTCTCAGCCGCCAGATTGCAAGCCTGGAAGCGGCCATCGGCGTACTTCTGTTTGACAGAACGCGCAGCAACATTCACCTGACCGCAGCCGGCGAAGCTCTGCTTCCTCGCGCCCGCGATATTCTGGCGCGCGTGGCCGACGCCGCGAGGGTGGCGAAACGCGCGTCCGAAGGTACGATCGGCGTCATCCAGATCGGCTTCGTGGGCTCAGCATCCTTCTCGATCCTGCCTGGCATCCTCAATGCCTTCCGTACCAGTCATCGGGAGGTTGAGCTGGTGCTGCACGCGATGAACACGGCGGAACTGCGCGCCGCACTGATTGACCGCTCGATCGACGTCGCCTTTGCCCGGCCGGGGATACAAGACCCGGAGATCGTCAATGATGTCGTGTTCGAGGAACCATTGATTGTCGCCCTGTCGGAAGGTGATCCGCTTGCAGCGCAGGAGCATATCGCGCTCGCCGACCTATCGACACGCCCCTTCATCCTCTATCCGCGCCATCCCCGGCCGAGCTTTGCCGACACCATCCTGCAAATTTGCCGGGCGGAGGGCTTTTCTCCCGACATCGTACAGGAAACAATGGAGATTCAGACTGCGCTGTCGTTGGTATCCGTGGGCGCGGGCGTCTCGCTGGTGCCGGAATCGACATCGGAAGCGCGTCTCAACGGTGTCGCCTATCGTCCGATTCCGGGCAATGCACCGCAGACCCAGCTCAGTCTCGCCTATCGCCGCGACAATCGCTCAGCCGTGGTAGCGGCCTTCTGCGCCTTGGTCCGCTCCCGCAAGGGGCCGTGAGATAGAAGAGTGGGCCATTATCGCCGCCCTAGTCGGCCCGGTGCCGCCATTTGGTGGCCATATGTGGTGTCCGTGGAGCACAGCCTGCGCTTTGGCCAGCCGGCAGATTTCGCCGAGCAGCTGAACCGCACCAGTTGCACCGGCATTTTTCTGGCAGACTACTGCTTTCTTATCAGGCGCATGGTATAAGGCAAATCGACCATTCAAACCTGCGCCGGAAGTCCCGCCGTCATGGGAGGCGGCAGGCATCGCAGGACCCGATCGGAAGGTGGAAATGCCCGCGCGGCATTTGATCTTCAGTTGCCACGGCCTTGGCCATGTTCTCGCATTGTTGATCGGTGCGATCCTGCTGAGCCTTGCGTCAGCGCCAGCCCGGACAGCGCCTGCCCCTGTGCCGACCCCCATCATCGTTCTTCGCCTTGAGGGCGCGGTGGGACCGGCCACCGCCGATTATGTGGCAAAGGCGCTGCGCAAGGCGGCTGAGCGCAAGGCCCCGCTCGTCATATTGCGGATCGATACGCCGGGCGGGCTCGACACCTCGATGCGCGCCATCATCCGCGCCATACTCGGCTCGCCTGTTCCAGTCGCCAGCTATGTCGCGCCGAGCGGTGCGCGCGCGGCGAGTGCAGGAACCTTCATCCTCTATGCCAGCCATGTCGCGGCTATGGCGCCCGGCACCAACACCGGCGCGGCAACGCCCGTTCAGATCGGCGGCGTTACCCCGAACCCGGACGGGAAACAGCAGAAGAAGACAAGCGATCCGATGGAGGCGAAGGCCGTCAATGATGCGGTCGCCTTCATTCGCTCCCTGGCGGAGCTGCGCGGCCGCAATGCCGCCTGGGCGGAAAAGGCCGTTCGCGAAGCCGCCAGCCTGTCTGCTTCGGCGGCGCTCAAAGCCCATGTCATCGATATCGAGGCGCGGGACATGGCCGACCTGTTGCGTCAGCTACAGGGCCACACCGTCAGGCTGGGCGAGTCGGCGGTAAAGCTCGATCTGGCGGGTCGCTCCACCGCGGAGATCGCGCCGGACTGGCGGACGCGCCTCCTCGCAACGGTCACCGATCCCAATGTCGCGCTGATCCTGATGATGATCGGGGTCTATGGCATGTTCTTCGAATTCATGAATCCCGGCTCCTTCCTCCCCGGGACGCTGGGCGCCATCTGCCTCCTCACCGGCCTCTATGCCTTCGCGGCGTTGCCGGTGAATTTCGCCGGTTTCGCCCTGATCCTGCTCGGCATCGGCCTGCTGGTCGCCGAAGCCCTCCTTTTCTCGCACGGTGTTCTGGGCATAGGCGGGGTGGTAGCATTTGCTCTGGGCGCTGCGATGCTGATCGATACCGACACCCCCGACTTCCGCATCTCATGGTCACTGATCGCGGGCCTCGCGATAGCGACATCCGCCTTCATGCTGCTCGTCGTTCGCACCGCCATGGGAGCCAGGAAGCGCAGGATCGTCAGCGGTCCGGAGGAAATGACCGGCGCCAGAGGCATCGTGCAGGATTGGAGCGGTGGCAAAGGCCATGTATTCGTCCATGGCGAACGTTGGTCCGCAATCGGCCAGGAGGATCTCGACCAAGGCCAGCCGATCCGGATCATTGGTCTTTCCGGTCTTACGGTCGAGGTCGAGAGCGACGCTACGAAGGAGGTTTAAGTGCTTCTGGATCTTGCTTTCTACATCCCTCCACTCATCCTGTTGCTGGTTTTCCTGTCGGCGGCGATACGAATCCTGCGGGAATATGAGCGGGGTGTCATATTCACGCTCGGCCGTTTTACCGGCGTCAAGGGTCCGGGGCTCATCATCCTGGTTCCCTTCATTCAGCAGATGGTCCGCACCGACCTGCGCATGACGGTGCTCGATGTGCCGCCGCAGGACGTGATTTCCCGCGACAATGTTTCGGTCCGCGTCAATGCCGTGATCTATTTCCGGATCATCGATCCCGAGCGTGCAATCATCCAGGTCGAGGACTTCCTGGCCGCCACGAGCCAGCTCGCCCAGACCACGCTGCGATCTGTGCTTGGCAAGCATGAACTGGACGAAATGCTGGCCGAACGGGACAAGCTCAACAATGATGTTCAGGAAATTCTCGACAGCCAGATTGCCGCCTGGGGTATCAAGGTGGCCAATGTCGAGATCAAGCAGGTCGACATCACCGAAACCATGATCCGCGCCATCGCCCGACAGGCCGAAGCCGAACGCGAGCGTCGGGCCAAGATCATCAATGCCGAGGGCGAGCGCCAGGCCGCGCAGCAATTGCTGGAAGCGGCGGAAATCCTGGCCCAGCGTCCCGAGGCGATGCAACTACGCTATCTCGCTTCGCTCAACTTCATCGCTGGCGACAAAAGCTCGACCATCGTCTTCCCCTTCCCGGTCGAATTTGCCCAATGGCTGAAAAACCAGCCTACGCCCTGAGCCACATCTACCCCTGCACGAACCCTTCGCCGGCCGGCGCGATCATCCGGCGCAGAAAGCGTGCGCAGTCTCATGCAGCAATGCCTTTCTCATACCATGGCCGTGTCCGGCCCACGAGGGCAACGATCGACAGCATCACCGGCACTTCGACGAGTACACCGACGACCGTCGCCAGCGCCGCGCCGGAATGCAGGCCAAAAAGACTGATGGCCGCCGCAACGGCCAGTTCGAAGAAGTTCGACGCGCCGATCAGCGCCGCCGGCCCCGCCACGCACCAAGCGACACCGAGGCGGCGGCTCAGCCAATAGGCGACGCCTGCATTCAAATAGACCTGGAACAGGATCGGCACGGCAATCAGCGCGATGACAAGCGGCTGCCGAACGATTTGCTCGCCCTGAAAACCGAAGAGCAGGACGAGCGTGACCAGCAAGCTGACGAGGCTGATCGGCCCCATGACCGCCAGCAAAGCGTCGAGGGACTGTCGACCGCGATGGAGCAGGGTCCAGCGGATCGCCTGTGCCAGCAGCACCGGGACGACGATGTAAAGTCCCACTGACAACGCCAGCGTATCCCATGGCACCGTGATCGACGCGACGCCCAGCAACAGACCGACGATCGGGGCAAAGGCAAACACCATGATGAGGTCGTTCAGCGCCACTTGGCTCAACGTGTAAGTCGGCTCGCCATCGACCAGATTGGACCAGACGAACACCATCGCCGTACAGGGAGCCGCCGCCAGCAGGATAAGCCCCGCGATATAGGAGGAGGAAGCCCCCGCCGGCAGGATCGGCGCGAACAGATAGCCCAGAAAGAATGTGCCCAGCAGCGCCATCGAGAAGGGCTTGATCATCCAGTTGACGATCAGGGTCACGCCAATGCCCCGCCAATGGCGTCCGACACTGCCCAGAGCCCCGAAATCGACCTTGAGCAGCATCGGCACGATCATCAGCCAGATCAGCACCGCTACGACCAGATTGACGCGCGCGATCTCCATCGCCGCTATGGCCGAGAAAAGATCAGGCAGCAGATGGCCCAGGGCAATGCCCGTCAGGATACACAGCGCGACCCACAGGGTCAGATAGCGTTCAAACAATGTCATGACAGGGTCGCCTTCAGAAAAGTTCGGGTGGGGTCGTCGCGCCCGCGCCCAGTGCGATTTGCATATAGACGCTGTCGAGCCAGCGCCCCGCTTTCCAGCCGACGGCGACAAGCCTGCCGGTTTCGACGAAGCCGCAAGCGGCGTGGAGTGCAACCGAAGCGGGTTCGCCGCCGCCAATGACAGCCACCATCTGCCGGAAGCCCGCCTCCCTGGCCGCGACGAGCAAAGCGGTCAGAAGCTTTCGTCCAATGCCTTCGCCGCGACGCTCCTGCGCAATGTAGATGCTGTTCTCGCAGGCATAGGCATAAGCCGGACGATCCCGAAACTGGGTCGCGTAACAATAGCCAAGAAGCTGATCTCCCGCGCATGCGACAAGGAACGGCCAGTTCCGCCCGCTTATATGCCGGATCTTATCCTCTGTTTCGGCCAAGCCGGGCGGAACGACTTCATAGGTCGCGGTGCCATGCAGTACATGATGCGCGTAGATCGCGGCGATAACCCCGGCGTCCGCGACGCTCACCGGGCGGACGATAACAGTCACGATATAGCCGCTTCGACTACTTCACCGTCCTCCTTGATGAACGGCACGTCCCAGGTCGTGGGCAAGAGGTCTAGCACAGCCTCGGACGGGCGGCACAGCTTCACGCCCAGCGGCGATACGACCAGCGGGCGGTTGATGAGGATGGGATGAACCATCATGGCATCAACCAGCGCCTCGTCGCTCAGGCTTTCATCCGCCAGTCCCAGATCGGCATAGGGCGCTCCCTTCTCGCGCAGCAGGGCGCGGACGCTGATCCCGGCACGCGCGATCAGCTGCACCAGCAAAGCCCGGCTGGGCGGCATTTTCAGATATTCGATGACATGCGGTTCGATCCCGGCATGGCGGATCATCGCCAGCGTATTGCGCGACGTGCCGCAGTCCGGATTGTGATAGATGATGATGTCGGTCACGCCTTCATCCTTTTCAGCAACAGCTCAGTTCCGCGAGCAACGGCTCGCACAGTTCCGCACGTCCGCCGCAGCAGTCCCTGGCCAGGAACAGCATGAGGGCGCGCAACTGATCGATATTGGCGCGCTGAATCTGTTGCCGCCCCCGCTTTTTGGCGGAGACGAGGCCGGCCTTGCCCAGCACGGCCAGATGCGTCGAGAAGGTGCTTTGCGACAGGCCCGAAGCCTCCACCAACGCGCCGGTCGTCAGGCCCTCGGGCTCATGCCGCACCAGCAGCCGGAAGGCATCCAGCCGGGTTGAATGGGAAAGGGCCGCCAGCGCCCCCAATGCTTGCTCGGAATCCATGGATCGGGAATATCCGATCCATCAAAGGCCGTCAATCATTCATCGGTAATAGCCGATGATTCTCCCCCGACCCTCCCCTGCCCCCCTATCGTCACGCGCAAACGAGATGCAGCGAACCCGTCATTCGTCGCGCAAGTACGGACTGAATGCCTCGATGATCCGACAAGTCTATCTGGACAGACGGCGGCATCAGGCCGCCGCCTGTCATTTTGATTACTTCTTGCCAATCGCCGTGACTTCGCCGCCATCATCCTTGAGCGCGAGAGCGAAGTTGACCTTGTCACCCACCTTCACGCTGTCGAGCAGCGCGGGCGCAGCCTTGAACGCCATCGTCATGGCCGGCCACTGCGCTTCGGCGATCGGACCGTGATCAAGGGTGATCGTTCCAGCCGCCTTGTCGATGGCCTTTACCACGCCGCTGCCCTTTGCCGTCCTGGCGGCTTCGGGCATCGCCATATTGCCCATGTCACTCGACATATTGCCAGCCATGGTAGCATCGTTCGTTGCAGCTTTCTGGCCGCATGCGGCAAGCAATGTGGCAAAGCCAAGCATCGTCATGGGGAGCAGTTTCATGTCTCTTTCCTTCGCTGTTAAATGAACTGAGGGATGTGGGCGATGCTCCGCCGCCGCATGAGCAGATAGGCGGCGGGGATCACGAACATGGAGAGGAGCGGGGCCGTCAGCATTCCGCCGATCATTGGCGCGGCGATGCGGCTCATCACCTCCGATCCCGCGCCCGATCCGATGAGGATGGGCAGCAAGCCGGCAATGATCACGGCGACCGTCATTGCCTTGGGCCGGACCCGGAGCAGCGCACCTTCGCGCACGGCCTGAAGGATTTCGCCATCTGAAGGCCGGTCGCCGCGCTCCTCCAGCGCGTCTTTCAGGTAGATGAGCATCACCACGCCGAATTCGGCAGCCACACCGGCCAGCGCGATGAACCCGACTCCGGTCGCGACCGACTGGTGATAACCCAGCAGATAAAGCATCCAGAAGCCACCGGTCAGTGCGAAGGGCAAGGTGCCCATGATCAGCGCCGCCTCATCAAGCCGCCCGAAGATCAGGAACAGCAGCACGAAAATGATCGCCAGCGTTGCCGGGATGACGATCTTCAGTCGCTCCAGCGCTCGCGCCAGATATTCGAACTGGCCGGAATAGGCGATACTGACGCCCGGCGGGAGGCTGACCTTCGCGCCGACCGCATGCCGCAAATCGTCAACCACCGACGCCAGATCGCGCCCGCGCACATCGACATAGATCCAGGTGGAGGGGCGGCCATTCTCGGTCTTGAGCATGGGTGGGCCGTCGGTAACCCCGATCCGCGCGACCATGCCAAGCGTGATCTGCTGCCGCGCGGGAGTCAGGATGGGCAAAGCCCGCAAGGCATCGGGGCTGTCCCGAAGCTCACGCGGATAACGGACATTGATGGGGTAGCGGGCCAGCCCCTCTACCGTTTGGCCGACAGTCTCGCCACCGATGGCGCCGGACACAATCTCCTGCACATCGGCGATATTGAGGCCATAGCGCGCCGCCGCGGCCCGATCGACGGCGACATCGACATAGCGGCCACCCATCAGCCGTTCAGCCAAAGCGGAACTCACTCCCGGCACAGTCTTTACCACCGCCTCGATCTGACGCGCGATGCGGTCCATCTCAGCAGGGTCGCTGCCGGACAGCTTGATCCCGATCGGACTCTTGATGCCGGTCGCCAGCATGTCGATGCGGTTGCGGATCGGCGGTACCCAGATATTGGCAAGGCCGGGCACCTTCACCGTGCGGTCCAGTTCATCGACCAGCTTTTCCGCAGTCATCCCCGGTCGCCACTGGTCGCGGGGCCTGAAGCGGATCGTCGTCTCGAACATCTCCAGCGGCGCCGGGTCGGTCGCGGTTTCAGCCCGGCCCGCCTTGCCGAACACGCTCTGCACCTCCGGCACGGACTTTATCATCCGGTCGGTCTGCTGGAGCAGTTCCGACGCCTTGGCCGCCGACAGGCCGGGCAGGGCCGAAGGCATGTAGAGCAGATCGCCCTCGTTCATCGCGGGCAGGAACTCGCCGCCCAGACGAGAGAGCGGCCAGGCGGTGGTCGCGAAGACCAGCGCGGCAACGAGGAGCGTCAACCTTGGCCACTCCAGAACCCAGTTTATTGCGGGTCGGTAGGCCGCCGTCAGTACCCGGTTGATCGGATTGGCCTGTTCTGACGGGATTTTCCCCCGGATCAGCCCGCCCATCAGCACCGGCACCAGCGTGACCGACAGGATCGCGGCAGCGGCCATGGTATAGGTTTTGGTGAAGGCGAGCGGCGCGAACAACCGCCCCTCCTGCGCCTGCAAGGTGAACACCGGTGCGAAAGACAGGGTGATGATCAGCAGGCTGAAGAACAGGGCCGGTCCCACCTCCATCGCGGCCTCGGTGATGACGATCCATCGCGTCGTGCCATGCAGTTCTTCATCGGGATGCCGATGCGACCATTGCTCGATCCGCTTGTGGGCATTTTCGATCATGACGATGGCGGCATCGACCATGGCGCCAATGGCAATGGCGATCCCGCCCAGCGACATGATGTTCGCGTTCACCCCCTGCGCATGCATGACGAGGAAGGCAGTGAGAACACCCAGCGGCAAGGTCACGATAGCAACCAGCGCGGAGCGGACATGCCAGAGGAACAGCGCGCAGACAATGGCGACAACGATGAACTCCTCGACCAGCTTGTGGGTCAGGTTCTCCACTGCCTGATCGATAAGCTGCGAACGATCATAGGTGGGGACGACCGCGACGCCGGGCGGCAGGCCTTTCTTCAATTCCTCCAGCTGGGTCTTGACGGCCTCGATGGTGCTGCGGGCATCCGCGCCCTGGCGCAGAATGACGACGCCGCCTGCGACTTCGCCATCGCCGTCCAGTTCGGCTATGCCGCGCCGCATCTCCGGGCCAACCTGCACGATGGCAACATCGCCCAAAGTGACAGGCACGCCTCCCGCGGCAGTCCGCAAAGGAATGGCGCGAAAATCGTCGAGATTTTTGAGATAGCCTGAGGCGCGAACCATATATTCGGCTTCGCCCATCTCCAGCACCGATCCACCGGCTTCTTGATTGGCCCGGCCGATGGCGGCAACGGCCTCGGCATGGGTGACGCCATAGGCTGCAAGCTTCACCGGGTCGAGCACGACCTGATATTGCTTCACCATCCCGCCGATACTGGCGACCTCCGCGACGCCCGGCAGGCTTTTGAGTTCATAACGCAGAAACCAGTCCTGCAATCCGCGCAGCTGGGCGAGGTCATGGCCGCCAGTGCGGTCCACCAGCGCATATTCATAGATCCATCCGACCCCGGTAGCATCCGGACCGATGGCGCTTTTCGCCTGTTCGGGAAGCTTACCCTGCACCTGATTGAGATATTCCAGCACCCGGCTGCGTGCCCAATAGAGGTCCGTGCCATCCTCAAAGATCACATAGACAAAGCTGTCGCCGAAGAAGCTGTAGGCCCGCACCGTCTTGGCTCCGGGAACCGAGAGCATGGTGGTGGCGAGCGGATAGGTCACCTGGTTTTCGACGATCTGGGGCGCCTGCCCCGGCCAGCTGGTGCGGATAATGACCTGCGTGTCGGACAGGTCCGGCAGCGCATCGATCGGGGTCGACCGCACCGCCCAGAGCCCGGCGAACATCAGGGCGAGCACGCCCAGAACCACGAAGAAGCGGTTCTGAACGGACCAGCGGATCAACCGCCCGATCATCGTGCGCCCTCCCGCGCCATGGTTCGGACGATCGGTCCGGACGATAACCGGTCGAAGCTGAAGCGCACCCGGTCGCCGACCCTGAAGCCGCGTGCCGAATCCGGCCTCCCTAATCGGAAGGTCATCGTCATGGCCGGCCAGTGCAGAGCAGGCACCGGCTGGTGGCTGAACGTCACGCTGCTTGTATCGAGCTTGTCGATGCGGCCGACCGTTGCATAGGCGCCCGCATTAGCGGCAGCGGGCGGCGGCGTCGGGCGGACCGCAACCGGCCGCGCTTCAATACCGGATAGGCTCGCCTCGGAATCAATCAGAAACTGACCCGATGCGATCACCTTTTCGCCTTCGGCAAGGCCCGCAAGGATTTCGGTCTGACCACCGCTTTGGCTGCCCGTGCGAACCTCTGCGGGCCGGTAACGCCCCTTGTCCAGCGCGAGCATGACCAGCGACCGCGTCCCAGTGCGGATCACCGCTTCGGACGGCACCAGCAGCGCCGACCGCTGGCTCCCGCCGAAATCGACATGGGCGAACATGCCCGGCTTCAGGCGTCCGCCGTGATTGGGTAGTTCGATACGAACGGTCAGCGTCCGGCTGTCGGCCTGGACGGCCGGGAGGATCGCCGACACCCTGCCGTCAAAGACTTCGCCGGGAAAAGCGGCGATCCTCGCTCTCCCGCTCTGCCCCGGCCGCAGTTGTCCGGCCATGGCTTCGGGCACGGCCGCGTTGAGCCAGACCGTGCCGAGGGCGTTGACCTCCGCCAGTGTTTCACCCGCCGCAACGGTCATGCCCCGCCGCACAGCAAGCGTCTTGATGGTCCCGCCGATGGGCGAGCTGATGGTGAAGATATTGTGCGGCTTTCCGCTGCGCTCGGCGGCAGCGATGGTTCCCGCGGGCATGCCCAACAGCGTCAGACGCTGGCGTGCCGCGCGGGCAAGTCCCGCATCGCCTGCGCGCCTGACCGCGAGATATTCCGCCTGTGCGCCCGCCCATTCGGGGATCAGGACATCGGCCAGCGGCGCGCCCCTGCCAACGACATCGCCTGGCGCGCGGGCATAGACGCGCTGGACGAACCCTGCCGCGCGGCTCTGAATCACCGCGACGTCCCGCTGGTTGAAATCGACCGACCCGGCTGCCATCAGGCTCGACCCCAGGCTGCCCCGATGCGCGGTCACGACCCGCATGCCGAGATTCTGGGTCCGCGCCGGGTCGATGGCGATGCCTGCTTCGTCCGCAGCCTCATCGGCATATCTGGGCATCAGCGGCATGTCCATAAAGGGCGATTTGCCCGGCTGGTCGAAATGCTGGCTGGGGACCATCGGGTCGTACCAGTAGAGAATCTTTCGGCCCGAATCTGCGCCTTGGGGTGGAGCCTGTTCCCCGCGCCTGAACAAGGCGATGCCATAGCCCGCACTCCCGGCCACGATCGCAAGGGCGGCGGCGGCAAGGCCCAGTTGCGCCCGTGAAAAACCCCCGCTCATGGCCTGTCCTCCCCATAGGTCAACACGAGCCGGGCGGCGTCGCGCGCCACCAGCGCCTCCCGGTCGAGCGTCTGCAATTCGCTATCGGCCAGCATCGATTGGGCCTGGATCACGTCGAGCAGTCCGGCGCGGCCCGCGCCATAGCTGGCCGTTTCCAGATCCGCCTTCCGGCGTGCCAGTGGCAGCAGGCTGTCGCGCGCCCGCATCCACTGTTCATGATGCATGACATGATCGGCAAGGCCGCTTTCCAGATCCGCGGCGAGGCTCCGGCGCATATCCTCCAGTTCTGCTTCCGCCGCTCCCGCGCTGGCGACACTGGCGGCGATCAGCGGGTCCTGCCGCTTGCCCGTAAACAGCGGCAGGCTGACCGTGACCCCCGCCGACACCATGTCGCCATAGCGGTCCGCGCGGCGCTGATAGGCAAGGTCGAACGCCCAGTCGGGCCGCTTTTCCGCGCGGGCGAGAGCTATATTGGCCTTGGCCTGCTGCGTTCGCGCCCGCGCGGAGCCAAGGTCAGGATGCCGGTCGACGGCAGCCCGCAACGCATCAGGGTCGATCAGCAACTGTGGCGTGTCGCCGGTCGCGACAGCTTCGCCTTGCCCGGTCCAGCGCATGAGCATGGCCCGCGCTCGTTCGGCTTCCGCCGTGACCTCGTTCCGCCGGTCTTCCAGCAATGCGAGCGCCTGCTGAATGTCCAGCGCCTGCGCCGGGCGCGCACTGCCCGACGCGACGCCGGATCGCGACGCCTCCGTCAGCGGCCGCAGCCGGACCAGCACGGCGTCAACCGCCACCAGCCTGCGCTGCGCATAGGCAAGGTCGATCCAGGCAAGTGCCGATGCCACCCTGATCCGCCGCGCCTCCGCCAGCGTACTCGCCTCAGCCGCCGAAATGTCAGCCTGCGCGCGCCCCGATTGGGCGTGCCGCTTGGCAAGATTGGGAACATCCTGGCTGATCCCGACCCGGCCCATGGCCATGCTGTCGCCCGCAAAGCTACCGGCGGGAGGGCCGGAGACGGGGAAATTGTCGATCCCCATGCCAAGTTTCGGGTCGGGCAACCGGCCCGCCGCCGTCGCGGCCGACCGGCGCGCATCGACTTCGAGCACCCGCGCCCGCAAGAGCGGCGCGTCCCGCGCTGCGCGATCCAGCGCCTGGTCGAAGGTCATCGGCTCCGCCGACAGGGAGGTGGATGCCGCCAGAATGAGCGGCGCCAAGAAGAGCAATCGCATGGACATGTCCTGATCAGGGCCTATCCGGCCGACGATGAAAGAGGCTGGCAACGGACGCCGGCGAAGCGCGATCAGGCTTCGCCGGCGCCACGCGCCCGGCCGTCATCTTCTGTTTATCGACCGGGAATGGCTATCAACCGGCCGAAGACGGGCTGTGCTTGTCCTGCATCGGCATCATGCAGTCGGCGGCGCTCCGACGCGGTGCCGTCAAAGGCGCCCGCGGCCCCACTTGCTGCGATGCGCGCCATGCATAATGGCCAGCGGACGGAGCGGCGAAGGCGACTGTCGAAGTGACGCCAACCGTCAAAGCGGCCAGCATCGCGCCGCGAAACAGAAAACTGTTCATGGAAATTCTCCTGATCTGAATGAGGCAAGCCCATGGCAGGCAGGAGCGGATGCAAGCGCATCGCTACCGGCTCATGCCATCGGCAGGACAGTCAGATCAGGCGCGTGGGAGGATCGGGTTCCGGCTCCAGCGCCTGCCCGGCCAGAATGTCGATGCGCGCAGGGAAATGCTGAATCCGTTCATAGACGAACTTGCCCGCGAGTAGAGGTTCAGGTGTCGACGCGAGTGGAATGACGCAGCCCATGGACGCGATGCAATCAAGGGTCAGCCCTTTGCACGGTTTTTGCGCGGGCTGCGGCGCTTGCTGCATCATCGCCATGCAATCGGACGACATCTGCGCCATCCCCACGGTCATCTTGGCTGCCGGCGCGGACAGATGGGCGGGACCAGATGCAAAAGCAGCCTCCTGACCCAACAGGCCGACCAGCGCTCCTACGAGCATCAGGAAGGAGAAGAACCGTTTCACCGCTATACCACTATCCCAACCGTCCTGCCGCATCAATATGCCGACCAAAATTGCTGAGGTTGACGCCCGCCGTTTCACGCCAATGTCGCGCAAATAGGAGGGTCTTGCCTTGCCCAACGCGACTCCTTCCGCCGCGGCCCGTGGCACCGTTGATAACATGCACGCGATGAACCGCGCTTCCCGCACCCCCTGCTCGAAGAACATGAGGCCGGCCATTCTTGACTACCTGTCAGGCTCTCCGCCATCGCAATGCCCCCACTGCGGATGCCCGCTCGGTACAAGATCAATTACAATTCTGCCAAAGTAGTGCTAGTGACTTTTCAGAGCCCATCAAGGTCGTCGCCGGTCCGCTGCGCTGCATTGGCGATGGCATCATCCGAAAGATGGGCATATTTTGCGGTGGTTTCCGGTACCCCATGGCCAAGCAACGCACCGATCGTCCCCACGAGTCCAATGCTAAAGCCAGCATCCGATTGAAGTCGGGAGTTCAGCCTTCAAATGGACTATAAAACATTGGTATCTAAGTATTTATTCTATAAATGTGCCATATGGAGCGTTCGGTGTGCGTTACAAATTACGCCTTATGGAATGCAGCGAGCGAACAACATCCCCCTCCCCCCTCATTCATTAGCACCCGGCTTCCCCCATCCAAGGGAGAAGGAATAACAGGGCGTCAGGCCAGAAAATTCAACACAGCCGCCCCAAACAGCTCGGCACATTCCACATTCGCCAAATGCGCCGCCTCCAGCGTCACCAGTTGTGCCCCACCAATAGCCCGAACCAGCACATCGCTATGCGGCGGCGGCGTAGCAGGGTCCTGCGCCCCGGCGATCACCAGCGTCGGCACCTCGATCAGTGCGATGGTCCGCCGCATATCCATATCACGGATCGCCGCACAGCATCCCGCATAGCCTTGCGGATCGGTCGCCTGGAGCATCGCCGTGATGGGCGCGATGGCGTCCCGACCCGTCGCGGCGAAGCTGTTGGTGAACCAACGCTCCACCGAAGCCCGCGCCAGCGGCCCCATGCCCTGTTCCCGCACCAGATCGATGCGCGCATCCCAGGCGGAGGGAGGCCCCATGAAACTCGACGTATTGGCCAGCACCAGCCGCCGAAGCCTGCGCGCTTCCCGGATGCCCAGCCACTGCCCGGTCATGCCGCCCAGCGACAGCCCGCAAAAATCGACGGCCTCGATCTTAAGGGCATCAAGCAGTTCGACCACATCCCGCCCCAACCGGTCGATCGAATAGCCGCCCGCAGGTGCATCCGCAGCCCCATGCCCCCGCTGATCATAGCGCAACACGCGGAAAGCCTGGGTCCACGCCGCCATTTGCGGCGCCCACATGCCCATGTCCGTGCCGAGCGAATTGGACAGCAGCAGCACCGGCGCCTCATCCGGCCCGTCGAACCGGTAGGCGATCCGGCACCCGTCGCCGGTGGTGACAAACAGCTTTTCCATCACACCCGTTCTATTGCGATAGCGCTGCCTTGTCCCACGCCGATGCAGAGTGTT
>NZ_JALDYQ010000043.1:0-43382 GCF_032153725.1 Sphingobium sp.
GGTCAAGCCCGGGGTGACGAGGGTGGGAATGTCCACAAATGGTCGAAACCCGCCTCAAATTTTCCTGTCCTACAAGCTTACGACCGGGTTAAGGCGAACCGGCTCTTTGAACCGTAAAGCCCCGATAGCAATTCCGCACGGAAGGACGCTCCTCCGTGCCTCTATCGTGTCACCCTTGTCACCTATCGCGACAGTGCCGCCGAAGCAACGGCGGCAAATGACCTTGCCCGACAAAGGGCCCGACCCAAGGTCTAATTGTCCCTGTCCCCAAAAGGTTCATCCTGTCCCTCAACTTCAGACGAGTCCGGGAGAGGATGGATGTTACAGCAGGCAATGGCGCGGTTCGCGGGCAAGACCCTGATCCGCGATAAATATGAGAACTTCATCGGCGGTCAGTGGGTGAAGCCCACCCGCGGCGATTATTTCGACAATATCTCGCCCGTGACCGGCCAGGCCGTGTGCAAGGTCGCCCGCTCGACGGCGGAGGATATCGAACTGGCGCTCGACGCCGCGCACAGGGCGAAGGACAGCTGGGGCCAGCGCTCCGCCACGGAACGCGCCAATGTCCTCAATCGCATCGCGCAGCGTATGGAGGAGAATCTCGACCTGCTCGCCATGGCCGAGACGATCGACAACGGCAAGCCGATCCGCGAGACGACCGCCGCCGACATTCCGCTCGCCATCGACCATTTCCGCTATTTCGCCGCCTGCGTCCGCTCTCAGGAAGGTTCGATCGCGGAGATCGACCATGACATGGTCGCCTATCATTTCCACGAACCGCTGGGCGTCGTCGGCCAGATCATCCCGTGGAACTTCCCGATCCTGATGGCGGCGTGGAAGCTGGCCCCCGCGATCGCCGCGGGCAATTGCGTGGTGCTGAAACCCGCCGAACAGACGCCCATGTCGATCATGGTGCTGATGGACCTGGTCGGCGACCTGATCCCCGAGGGCGTGCTGAACGTGGTCAACGGCTTCGGCGTGGAGGCGGGCAAGCCGCTCGCCACCAGCAAGCGGATCAGCAAGATCGCCTTCACCGGCGAAACCACCACCGGCCGCCTCATCATGCAATATGCGTCGGAAAACCTCATCCCGGTGACGCTGGAGCTGGGCGGCAAGTCGCCCAACATCTTCTTCGCCGACGTGATGGACGCGGACGACGATTATTTCGACAAATGCCTTGAAGGCTTTGCGATGTTCGCGCTCAATCAGGGCGAGGTCTGCACCTGCCCCAGCCGCGCGCTGGTGCAGGAATCCATCTACGAAAAATTCATCGAGCGCGCGGTCGCCCGCGTGCAGAAGATCGTGCAGGGCAGCCCGCTCGATCCCGCGACGATGATCGGCGCGCAGGCGTCGAACGACCAGCTGGAGAAGATCCTCAGCTACATCGACATCGGCCGGGAAGAGGGCGCCCGGGTGCTGACCGGGGGCAGCCGCGCAAATCTCGGCGGCGAACTGGCGGACGGCTATTATGTGACGCCGACCGTGCTGGAAGGGCATAACAGGATGCGCATCTTCCAGGAGGAGATTTTCGGCCCGGTGCTGTCGGTCACGACCTTCCGGGATGAGGCGGACGCGCTCGCCATCGCCAATGACACGCTCTACGGCCTTGGCGCCGGGGTGTGGAGCCGCAACGGCAACACCGCCTATCGCATGGGCCGCAACATTCAGGCGGGCCGCGTCTGGACCAACTGCTACCACGCCTATCCGGCCCACGCAGCCTTTGGCGGTTACAAACAGTCGGGCATCGGCCGCGAAACCCACAAGATGATGCTGGACCATTATCAGCAGACCAAGAATCTGCTGGTGAGCTATTCGACCAAGGCTCTGGGATTTTTCTAAAGGCGACGGGTCGCACCATGCCGAAGGCGGGCCTCTCCTCTTTCAACGCCTTTGGTTTCGGCGGGCACTCGGGGACGGGTGCCCGCCTTTTTCCGTTTCCCCGGGGAAAGGTCGATCATGGCTGAAATTCCGCCCCGCATCCTTGCCACGCCAGAAGCCGAAGCGCTGATCGCCCGCCTCACCTCCCGCCACGGCCCGCTGATGTTCCACCAGTCGGGCGGCTGCTGCGACGGTTCCGCACCGATGTGCTTCCCCCGCGGCGAGTTCAGGACCGGCGGCCAGGACGTCCTGCTGGGTCATGTCGCAGGCGACGTGCCGGTGTGGATCGGCGCGGCGCAGTTCGAATATTGGCGCCACACGCAGGTCACCATCGACGTCGTCCCCGGCCGGGGCGCGGGCATGTCGCTGGAAAGCCCGGAGGGAGTGCGCTTCATCGTCCGTTCGCGAGTGTTCACGGACGAGGAGGCGGAAGCGCTCGCCGCGGCAGGAGAACCTTTGCGAGGCGATGGAAACTGAATAGAAGAAAAAGGGAGAAAATGCGGGGAGAGGAACATGACGATGCTGGCATCGGAAATCGCCTTTGCGTCGAGCCATGCGGGTGATCCGGCCATGGCCATGGCGGAAGTCGCCGGGCAATTGCGGGAAGAGCCGCTCGCCGGGATGCTGCTGTTCTGCTCGCATCGCTTCGATCGGGAGGCGCTTGCGCGCGCCGTCAACCGGCAGAAGGAGAAGATGGGGGGCGAAGCCGTGGTCGCCATCGGCTGCACCAGTTCGGGCGAACTCACGGAAAATGGCTATGATGAGGACAGCCTGAGCGTCATCGGCTTTCCCGCCACCGCCTTCCACATGACCTCGCTCTGCTTCGACGATATAGAGGATTTCGACCCCGTCGCCGCGCGGCAGGCGGTGCGCGCGCTTGCCACCCGCGCCGATCGCGACAGCCGCCATCTGGGCGACAGGGTCAATCATGTCGCGCTGTTCCTGGTCGACGGCCTCTCGCATCGCGAGGAATTGCTGACCATGACCATTCAGGACGGATTGGGCGATATCGCGCTGATCGGCGGATCGTCGGGCGACGGCATGGCCTTTCGCGAGACGGCGATCTTCGATGGCGGGCGTTTCCATGCCCGTGCCGCCGTGGTGGCGATCCTCTCGACCTCGCGCCCGCTCCATGTGTTCAAGGCGCAGCATTACCGCCCGGGCGAGGCCAGGATGGTCGTCACCGGCGCCATCCCGCAGGACCGCATCGTGACAGAGATCAACGCCGAACCCGCCGCGCAGGAATATCTGCGGCTGGCGGGCCATGCGGGCGAGGCTTTGGGCTTGGCCTTCTACGCCGCGCATCCGCTGATGGTGCGGGCGGGGGGCGATTATCATGTGCGCTCGGTCCAGAGCGCGAACCCCGACGGCAGCCTCACCTTCTATTGCGCCATCGATGAGGGGATCGTGATGACCGTGGGCGAGCCGGTGGAGCGCATATCGGGCATGGAGACGCTGTTTCAGGATATTGCGGCGCAGGTGGGTCAGGTCGACCGCATCATCGCCTTTGACTGCGTCCTCAACCGCATCGACGCCGAACAGCGCCAGATCAGCCGCGCCGTGTCGGAACTGTACGGACGCCATCGGGTGATCGGCTTCAACACCTATGGCGAGCAATATCATGCGCTGCACGTCAACCAGACCTTCAGCGGCCTCGCCATCGGCCGATGAATGACGCGGACCTCTCTTCCGCCGAACTGGAGGCGCTCAGGCAGGAAAACCGCAAGCTGCGCAAGATCAATGCGGCCCTGATCGACCGGGTCGAACGGTCCAGCGACATGGCTGGCAATGCCTTTTCCATGTTCGAGACGGCGATCTCGCTGGAAGCCATGGTGCGCGAGCGGACCATGCAGCTGGAGGAGGCGCTGGCCAAGCTGGCGGAGGCCAATGCCGACCTTGCCGCCGCCCATGCCACGGCAGAGGCCGCGCAGACGCGGCTGCGCGACGCGATCGATTCCATTAACGAAGGTTTCGACCTGTTCGATGCGGAGGATCGGCTGGTCCTGTTCAACGAAGCCTATCTCGGCTTCTGGCCGGAACTGGTGGACCATATCCGGGAGGGCATGAATTTCGATGAGATCGCCAGGCTGGCGGCGGCGCATCATCGTCCGGTGGGGCAGGACCGCTGGGTGTCCGACCGGCTCGCCCGGCACAGCGTGGCGGAGGGTGGCCATGTCCAGGCGCTCTCCGACGGCCGCTGGGTGCAGATCAACGAACTGCGCACCAGCGAGGGTGGCATCGTCGGCATCTATACCGACATCACCGAAGTGAAGGCGGAGGATGCCCGCGCTCGCGCGCGCGAATTGGCCGAGCGCAATATCGTGTTGCAGGCGACGCTGGACAATCTTTCCGAAGGCGTCTGCCTGTTCGACGCGGAAGGGCGCGTGGCGGCCTGGAACGAGGCGCTGCAACGGTTGCTGGAACTGCCGGAGGATTGGGCGCAGGACATGGGGCAGCACGCCGCTCTGGCGGGCTGGTGCCGGGATCGGCTGGGCATGGCGGATCGCGGCTGCCTTGATTGGGGCGCGGATCGTGCCGAACTGGTCGAGGCGGGCGAGCGGCGCTTCGAAGTCCGCAGCAATGCCATGGCGCGCGGCGGGCAGGTGATCGGCTTCACCGACGTCACCGACATGCTGCGCGCGCAGGCGGCGCTGCGCGAAACGGCCGAGACGCTGGAACGACGCGTCGCCGAGCGCACTTCCGAACTGGAAGCGGAAGTCACGGAACGGCGCGAGATCGAGGCGCAGTTGCTGGACGCGAAAACCGCCGCGGAAAAGGCGAACCTGTCCAAGACAAGCTTCCTCGCCGCCGCCAGCCATGACCTGTTGCAACCGCTGAATGCGGCGCGGCTGTTCGTCGCGGCGCTGGGCGACCGGCGGCTGGCGCTGCCGACGCGGGCTTTGGTCAACCAGACCTCCACCGCGCTCGATTCGGTGGAGGACCTGCTGGAAGCGCTGCTGGAGATCAGCCGCCTCGACGCCGGCGCGATCCAGCCGGAGATCAGCGATTTCCGCATTGATCGGCTGCTGGACACCCTGCGCACGGAATTCGCGCCCATGGCGCGATCCTCCGGCCTTGTGCTGACGGTGGAGACGTTGACATCGGAGGGACCGGTCTGGGTGCGTTCGGACATCCGCCTGCTCCGCCGCATCCTCCAGAATTTCCTGTCCAACGCGCTGCGCTACACCCAGCGCGGGTCGGTGCGCGTCGTCTGCGCGCCCGGCGCCCAGAATATCCGCCTCAGCGTCACCGACAGCGGGCCGGGCATCCCGATCGACAAGCAGCAGCTGATTTTCGAGGAGTTCCGCCGTCTGGACAGCCGGACCGCCGGCAAGGGGCTGGGCCTCGCCATCGTGCGGCGGGCCAGCGACATGCTGCGTCATGAAGTGACGCTGGAATCGGTGCCGGGGCAGGGGGCGACCTTTTCCATCATCGTGCCCGCAGGGCAGGCGGTGGTGGATGAAGGGGAGGGGGGCAGCCCGCCCCGCAGCGACCGGTCGATGCGGGGCCTCAACGTGCTGGTGGTCGACAATGAACGCGCGATCCAGACGGGAATGTCGACGCTGCTGGGCGGATGGGGCTGTACGGTGACGACGGCGGGCGGCTTCGAGGAGGCGGTGGCGCCCTTCGCGGAAGGAAAGGCGCCTGACCTGATCCTGGTCGACTATCATCTGAATGACGGCGAAACGGGCGATGAGGTGATCGACCGGCTGTACCGGCATTTCGGACGGGCGGTGCCATCCGTGATGATCTCCGCCGACCGGGGCGAGGCGTTGAAGGCGAAGCTGGATGCGCGGGGGATTCCGCTGCTGAACAAGCCGGTGAAGCCCGCGCAGCTGCGCGCATTGTTGCGGACGATGCTGAAATAGCGCTTCGCAGGTCCACCTCATGGACGTAAAAAGCCCCCAGCAGAAGCTGGGGGCCAAGGTTCAGGGGTCGACGGCCAAGGGGGAGGGGGATGCCGCCGACGCAGGGCTTCTGGCCGCCAAATGCTGCGCGCGAATGTCAAAATATGTCCGAACGGTGCAAGACGGCGGGGGAATTCCGGGGCAAGGCACGAAAATTCGACCAATTGTTCCACTGTTGCAATCGTTGCGGTTGGTCACTGAAAAACAATAGCTTATGCTCAGGCGGGGATCAGGCCGCAAAGGTCCGTTTGTTGATGCAGAAAGTGAAGGAGGAGATGGCCGCGCCGTGGCCACGTCTGTTCGCAGCCGCCGAGCGGCTGGCGAAGGCGCGGTCGCTGGACGACGTGGTGGAAGTCGTGCGATCGACCGCGCGCGGCATCATCGGCGCGCAGGGCATCTGCTTCGTCACCTGCGAGGGCGATCATTGCCATTATGTCGCGGAGGATGCGATCGCGCCGCTCTGGGCCGGGCAGCGCTTCCTGCTGACCCAATGCATTTCCGGCTGGGTGATGCTGCATGGGCAGCCGGCGGTCATCCCCGACATCTACGCCGACCCCCGCGTCCCCCATGCGGCCTATCGCGCAACCTTCGTCAAAAGCCTGGTGATGATGCCGGTCGATGCCGGCGACGCGCAAGCCGCCATTGGCGCCTATTGGGCGGAAAAGGATGCGCCCGGCGATCCGGCGGTGGAACTGCTGGGGCAATTGGCGCGGCTGGTGGGCGCGGCGATCCGCAACGTGGCGCTCCAGACATCGTTCGAGATCGTCAACAAGACCGGCGCCATGGTGGCCTCCGACCAGGATCTGGAGCGGATCGTCCAGACCGTCACCGATGCCGGGGTCGAGCTGACCGGCGCGGAATTCGGCGCCTTCTTCTACAACCGCGTGGCGGAGGATGGAGAAAGCTATATGCTCTACAGCCTCTCGGGCGTGTCCCGGCAGGCCTTTGCGAATTTCCCCATGCCGCGCAACACGCCGGTCTTTGACGCGACCTTTTCGGGCCGGGGGGTGGTGCGCTCCGACGACATCCGGCAGGACGCGCGCTACGGGCATAGTCCGCCCCATCACGGCATGCCGCAGGGGCATCTGCCGGTAACCAGCTACCTCGCCGTGCCGGTGATCTCGCATAGCGGCGAAGTGCATGGCGGCCTCTTCTTCGGCCATCACAAGCCCGCCCGCTTCAGCGCCGAGCATGAGAAGATCATGCTCGGCATTGCGGGCCATGCCGCGACGGCGATCGACAATGCCCGGCTGCACCAGCAGGCACGGCGGGAAATCGATGCCCGCGCCAGGGCCGAAGCGGAACTACGCCAGTTCAACGCTACGCTGGAACAGCGGATCGAGGCGCGCACGGCGGAAATCCAGCGCGCCTTCCACCAGCTTCAGGAAAGCGAACAGCGCTTCGGCATATTGGTGCAGGGCGTCACCGACTATGCGATTTGCATGCTCGATGCGTCGGGCATCGTCACCAGCTGGAATGTCGGGGCGGAACGGATCAAGGGCTATGCCGCGGAGGAGATCATCGGGCAGTCCAGCACGATCTTCTATACGGCGGCTGATCGCGACGCGGGCATGCCCGCCCGGACGCTCCAGGTGGCGGCACTCGCCGGACGTTTCGAGGCGGAGGGTTTGCGTGTACGCAAAAATGGCACGGAGTTCTGGGCGAGCGTGGTCGTCGACGCGGTGCATGACGATCATGGCCGGCTGATCGGCTTTGCCAAGGTGATGCGCGACCTGACCGAAAAGCGCGCGATCGAGGATCAGTTGCGCCAGGCGCAGAAGATGGAGGCGGTGGGCCAGCTGACCGGCGGGATCGCGCATGATTTCAACAATCTGCTGACGGTGATCACCGGCAATATCGAACTGGCCGAGCGGGCGCTGCAAGAATCCGATGGCGGGGAAAAGGCGCGGCGCGCGGTGGCCAATGCGATGCAGGGGGCGGAGCGGGCGGCGGCGTTGACGCAGCGGCTGCTGGCCTTTTCCCGCCGCCAGCCGTTAATGCCCAAACCGCTGGACCTTGGGCAGATGGCGGATGATCTGGCGGACCTGCTGAAGCGCGCGCTGGGCGAGCTGATCCGGCTGGAAATTCGCCGGGGCGCTGCGCTGTGGGCGGTGGAGGCCGATCCCAACCAGATCGAAAGCGCGCTGCTGAACCTTGCGGTCAACGCGCGCGATGCGATGGCGGAGGGCGGCACGCTGATCATCGGGACGGCGAACGTCCATCTGGACGATGGCTATGTGGCGCGGCATCCCTATGTGCTGCCCGGCGATTATGTGATGATCGCGGTGGCCGACACCGGCACCGGCATGAACCAGGCGACGCTGGCGAAGATCTTCGAACCCTTCTTCACCACCAAGGAGATCGGACGGGGCACGGGCCTGGGACTCAGCCAGGTCTACGGCTTTGTCAAGCAGTCCGGCGGCTATATCGAGGTGCAGTCGCAGGAAGGGCAGGGAACGACGGTCCAGCTCTATCTGCCGCGCTTCACTGGAGAGGTGGTTGCGGCGGCGGGCGAGCGCAAGAAGCGCACCGGCGAGCGGGCAAAGGGTGAAACCATATTGGTGGTGGAGGATGATGCGGGCGTGCGCGCCTATTCCGCCGAAATATTGCGCGAGCTGGGCTATCGGGTGATGGAGGCGGCGGACGGCGTTGCGGCGCTGGAACTGGTGGAACAGCCGGGCCAGGCGATCGACCTGCTGTTCACGGACATCGTCATGCCGGGCATGTCAGGCAGCGAACTTGGCGAACGGGCGCGGGCGCTGCGACCGGAGCTGAAGGTGTTGTTCACCAGCGGCTATCCCCGCGATGGGGTGATGCGCGACGGACGGCTGGAGGCCGGGATCGCGCTGCTTCCCAAGCCCTTTGCGTTGGGGGATTTGGCGGGACAGATCAGGGGACTGTTGGACGGGTGATCATACCCCTCCCGCCTGCGGGAAGGGGGATGAAGTCACCGCCCCCGGGGTCAAATGCCGCCTTTCCATTTCATCCAGCACGGCCTGTTCGAATCCGGTCAGGTTCTTCCGATCGCTGATCCTGCGACGGATGGTGAAGAGCTGCCCGTCCGAGAGATCGGACGCGTTCGCAGCATCTTTCAGATGATCATGCACGACGAGTCTCCAACGGAGACAATATCGCATGAAAGTTACGCAGCCTCAATTAAATAGAAAACCGTTACTTCAACGGGCAAAGGCCGCCGCCGAAGAAGCGGCCTTCCCTTCTTTCAGGCCGCCAGATCGAAGCGGTCCGCATTCATCACCTTCACCCACGCCGCGACGAAGTCCTTCACGAATTTGTCGCCCGCATCGGCCGAAGCATAGACTTCCGACAGCGCGCGCAACTGCGAATTCGATCCGAATGCCAGATCGACGCGCGTGGCGGTCCATTTTGGCTCGTCGGTCTTGCGGCAGGTGCCCGTGAACAGGCTGGTTTCCGTCTCCTTCCAGGCCGTGCCCATGTCGAGCAGGTTGACGAAGAAGTCGTTGCTGAGCGTCCCCGGCCTGTCGGTGAACACGCCATGGCCGGAGCCGCCATGATTGGCGTCCAGCACGCGCAGCCCGCCGACCAGCACCGTCATTTCCGGCGCGCTCAGCGTCAGCAATTGCGCGCGGTCGATCAGCAATTCCTCCACCGGCACGTTGAATGGCACGGGCAGATAGTTGCGGAAACCGTCGACTTTCGGCTCCAGCACCTCGAAATTCTGCACGTCCGTCTGCTCCTGCGACGCGTCGGTGCGGCCCGGGGTGAAGGGCACATCGATGCTGCGCCCGCCATCCTTCGCCGCCTTTTCGATGGCCGCCGATCCGGCCAGCACGATGAGGTCGGCGAGCGAAATCTTCTTCGCCCCCGCGCCGTCATACTCGGCCTTGATCGTCTCCAGCGCGCCCAGCACACGGGAAAGCTGCTCGGGCTGGTTCACGTCCCAGTCCTTTTGCGGCGCCAGGCGGATGCGCCCGCCATTGGCGCCGCCGCGATGGTCCGATCCGCGATAGGTCGATGCCGACGCCCAGGCCGTCTGCACCAGTTCCGCGACGCTGAGGCCCGAAGCCAGTATCTTCTGCTTGAGCGAGGCGATGTCGGAAGCCTCCACCAACGGATGGTCGACCGCCGGGATCGGGTCCTGCCAGATCAGGTCCTCGGCCGGGACTTCGGGGCCCAGATAGCGCGCCTTGGGCCCCATGTCGCGATGGCACAGCTTGAACCATGCGCGGGCGAAGGCGTCCTCGAACGCCGCCGGATCGTCCCGGAACCGCTCAGAGATTTTCCGATATTCCGGGTCCATCTTGAACGCCATGTCGGCGGTCGTCATCATCGTCGGCACGCGCCTGTCGGGACTGTGCGCGCCCGGCGCCATATCCTCCGGCTTCTGGTTCACCGGCTGCCACTGTTTGGCCCCGGCGGGGCTCTTCACCAGTTCATATTCATAATCGAGCAGCATGTGGAAGAAGCTGTGGTCCCAGGTCCGGGGCGTCGGCGTCCACGCGCCCTCTATGCCGCTGGTGATGGTGTGGTCGCCCACGCCGCTTTCATAGCCGCTCTGCCAGCCCAGCCCCTGCTGCGCGATGTCCGCGCCCTCGGGTTCCTTGCCGACCTTCGACGCATCGCCCGCGCCATGGGCCTTGCCGAACGTGTGGCCGCCCGCCGTCAGCGCGACGGTTTCCTCGTCATTCATCCCCATGCGCAGGAAGGTTTCGCGAATGTCGCGCGCCGATTGCAGCGGGTCGGGATTGCCGCCCGGCCCCTCCGGATTGACGTAGATCAGGCCCATCTGGATCGCCGCCAGCGGGCTTTCCAATACCATGTTCTTTTCCGGCTGGATGCGCGTCTGGTTGCCGGGCTGGTTGACCCATAGCTCCTCTGTGCCCCAGTAAATGTCCTTTTCCGGCTCGAACACGTCGGCGCGGCCGCCGCCGAAGCCGAAGACCGGGCCGCCCATCGACTCGATGGCGACATTGCCCGCCAGGATCATCAGGTCCGCCCAGCTCAGCTTCTGCCCATATTTCTGCTTCACCGGCCAGAGCAGCCGGCGCGCCTTGTCCAGATTGGCATTGTCCGGCCAGCTGTTGAGCGGCGCGAAGCGCTGCGAGCCGGAGGATGCGCCGCCGCGACCGTCACCGGTGCGGTATGTGCCTGCCGAATGCCAGGCCATGCGGATGAAGAACGGCCCATAATGCCCGTAATCGGCCGGCCACCAGGGCTGGCTGTCGGTCATCAGCGCGGTCAGGTCCTTTTTCAGCGCCTGATAGTCGATCGACTTGAACGCGGCGGCATAATCGAAATCGTCGCCCAGCGGATTGCCGGACAGGCCGTTCTGCTGAAGAATGTCGAGGGAGAGCTGGTTGGGCCACCAGTCGCGATTGGTGCGTCCCAGCAGGGACCGCAGAGCGGCCGGTTCCTTCATCGGGCAGGCCAGCGGATCGTTGCTCGTCTTTGCGTCCATTGCGCGATTCCTTTCAGCTTCTCCGGGACCGCGATTTTAGGCGATGCCCTGCGCGGGGGGAACATGGGAAGACGGTGTATTTTTCCGATAACAGTGTGGAATTTATTGCATGAGAGGGCAGGGGCGCTTGCCCCCCCGCACAGCCGTTCGGACGGGGCATGGACCTCGTCCGAACCGCTGTGGGGAATGTGGCCCCCCTAGATGCTGAACGCGAAATGCCCGGCTCCCTTTTGCAGCCGCCGCCAGTTTTCCGCATTCATGTGAATGAGCGTGCTGTGATCCCCACCCTCGAACCACACGTCCTGATCCATCAGCATGTCGTCATCGATAAGGGTCTTCAGCCCATAAGCCGCGCCGATCGGCGGGATCGCGCCCAGTTCGCAATCGGGGAAGAGCGCCGCCGTCGTATGCTCCTCCGCCAGAGAGACGTCGCGCGCCAGCCATTGTTGCAGGAAGTTGAAGCTCACATGCTTGGAAGAGGGCAGGACGGCCAGCATATATTCGTCGCCCGCCTGCACCAGCACCGCCTTCGCCACCTGCCGCCCCGGCACATGGGCCGCCTGCGCCGCCCGCGCCATTTCCGTGGCGGGTTCATGCGGCCATTCGTCGAATCTCGTGCCGCAACGGTCCATATAACCGCGCAATCTTTGGGAAATCGCCATGACATCCTCCATCGACCCAAATGCCGGGGGCATGGTCAGCCGGGCGTCACGCGCGATAGTCTGGCCAGTGCCATCCAATGGATCAGGAATAGCAGATTCCACCCCGATAACCAATCGTCATGGCCCCTCCCGAAAGCGTCGCGCGACACTTTCGTCCATGCCTCCAAAGGCGCATGCGCCCTCCTCCTCAATCGCTGGCGAATCAGCATGTTGGGCAGATGCCGTGCGGCACGGCCTCCGCTAATATGGCGCTGCCGCTGACCGCTCGGGGAGGCTGCGGCATCGCGCCGTCCCCCACGGCGCGATCTTTGGACCCGGCTGCCCCGACCATCCTTGCCCATGGCGGTTACAGCCGGGTCCACCATCTGCCTCCCCGCGGATTTTCCTGTCCTACAGCGGAACTTTCCTTCTAAGCCGAAAACCGGCTCTTTGACCCTGTAGGAAAACCTAAGGAAAGGCGCGGTCCTTCGCGCCAGCATCGTGTCACCTGTGTCACCCGGCCCTGGGGCCTCAAACCCTAATCCGCCCGGAAATTCACCAGATTGGCCTTGATCACCGCCTGCGTCCGGCTGAGCACCCCCAGCTTCTGGAGGATCGCCGAGACATGCGCCTTGATCGTCGTCATCGACACGCCCAGATCATGCGCGATCTGCTTGTTCAGCCGCCCGCGCACCAGATGCATCAGCACCGTCTTCTGTTGCGGCGTCAGGCTGTCGATGCGGCGGACGATCTCATCCTCCTCGGCGGTCGGCGCGACGCTCTCGCCCATGGCCTCGGGAAGATAGATCTCGCCCGACACCACCCGATGGAGCGCGTCGACAATGGCGCTGCGCTTCAGCGATTTCGGGATGAAGCCCGCCGCGCCCGCGGCCAGCGCTTCCTGTACGATAGCGCGGTCGAAGGCGCCTGAAACCATCACCACGGGAAGGATCGGGAAACGATCCCGCAGCAGTTTCAGGCCATCAAGGCGGCGGACATCGGGAATGTTGAGATCCAGCAGGATCAGGTCGAAATTATCCTGCTTTTCCAGCGTGGCGACGGCTTCATCCATGCTCGCCGCCTCGAAAATCTCGCAATTGTCGAAGCTGATTGCGATCACGCTGCGAAGCCCGTCGCGCACAAGGGGGTGATCGTCGACGATCAGCACCCGCTCCATGATCGCTTCGTCACTCATGAACTGGCCCACCCCTCGACCCGGATAATCGGACAAGTCACGGGACGTGGCAAGCCGCATCGCGCCCGGCGGAGGAGGCTGGTGGATATGGTTGCCGCGTCCCATGACGATCATGACCGATGCTCCTTATTTCGGCAGCTTGAACACCCAGAGCGAACCGCCCTGATTGATGTCCCTGAACGATTTGGCGACCTCGCCGCCCCAAAGCGGCACCGCGCCGCCCCAGCCGGACATGACGGCGACATATTGTTCGCCATCCTGTTCCCACGTCACGGGGCTGCCGACCACGCCGGAGCCGGTCTGGAACTTCCACAACTCCTGCCCGGTCTTGGCGTCGAAGGCTTTCAGATAGCCTTCCGGCGTCCCGGTGAAGACCAGATTGCCCGCCGTCGAGAGCACCCCGCCCCAGAGCGGCGCCTTGTTCTTATATTCCCAGGCGATCTTGCCGGTCCTGGGGTCCATGGCGCGCAGCACGCCGATATGATCCTCGGCAATCGGCTTGATGGTGAAGCCCGCGCCCAGATAGGCCGCGCCCTTCTTGTAGGCGATCGGCTCGTTCCAGATATCCATGCCCCAGTCGTTCGACGGGATGTAGAACAGCCCGGTGTCCTGGCTATAGGCCATGGGCATCCAGTTCTTGCCGCCAAGGAAGCTGGGGCTGGCGAAGACCGGCTTGCCCTTTTCCGTGGTCGGCGCGCCGGGGCGGCCCGCGTCGATCGTCTGGGGCTTGCCGTTCTTGTCGAAGCCGGTGGCCCATGTCGTTTGGGCGACGAACCTGTTGGCGCTGATGAACTTGCCGTTGGTGCGGTCCAGCACGAAGAAATAGCCGTTGCGGTCGGCCTTTGCGCCCAGCTTCATCGCCTTGCCGTTGATGGTGGCGTCGAAGGGGATGAACTCGTTCACGCCATCGAAATCCCAGCCATCATGCGGCGTGGTCTGGAAATGCCATTTGATGACCCCGGAATCGGGATCGATGGCGAGGGTCGAACTGGTGTAGAGATTGTTGCCGGGGCGCAAATGGCTGTTCCATGGCGCGGGGTTGCCGGTGCCGAAGAAGAGCAGGTTGGTTTCCGGGTCATAGGTGCCGCCCAGCCAGGTCGCGCCGCCGCCGGTCTTCCACAGGTCGCCGGTCCAGCTCGCATTGGTCTTGCCGGTGATGCCGTTATCCTTGCCGTTGAGGGTGCCCATATGCCCCTCGACCGTGGGGCGGCGCCAGACCAGTTCGCCGGTGTTGACGTCGCGCGCCTCGACCGCGCCGACGATGCCGAACTCGCCGCCGGAGTTGCCGTAGATCACCTTGCCCTTCACCACCATCGGCGCGGCGGTGGCGGAATAGCCGGCCTGATAATCGGCGGTCTGCTTGTTCCAGATAACCTTGCCGGTGTGACGGTTCAGCGCCACCATATGCGCGTCCAGCGTCGCGAAGATGATCTTGTCGCCATAGATGGCCGCGCCGCGGTTCACCACGTCGCAGCAGGGCATGATCGCTTCGGGCAGGCGGGCGTCATATTGCCATTTTTCCTCGCCGGTGCGGGCGTCGAAGGCGAACAGGCGCGAATAGCTGCCGGTGACGTAGATGGTGCCGTCATAGACGATCGGCTGGGCTTCCTGGCCCCGCTGCTTTTCGCCGCCCAGAGACGAGGCGAAGGCGGGGACCAGCCTGGCAACGTTGGAGGCGTTGATGGCCTTAAGCGGGCTGAAACGCTGCGCTTGCGGACCCATGCCATAGGTCAGAACGTCGCCGGGCGTCGCCGCGTCGTTCATCAACTCGGCATCGGTCGGCCCTTCGGCCAGCAGCGGCGCGGCGGCAACCGCCAGCGTCAGCATTGCGGCACCCGATAGCGCACGCATCATACGTCCTTTCATTCCATCCTCCCTCTGTTGAAGGGGCGCTCGTGACGCCCCTGACATCATCAGATTATTGCAGCCATTGTGCGCAGCAATTGGACCTTGGGTCGGCCGATTCTCCAGCCCCTCTCCTGAAGGGCGGAACATGCGTCATCCCGCCGCCAGCGCCGGCGCCCATTCCACCCCATAAGGCGCGAACAGCGCCTTCATCTCGCCGCTCGAAGCCATGGCGGAGATGATCTCCTCCACCGCATCGCCCAGCGTGCGGCTATTCTCCTTGACCGCCATGCCGATATCCCAGCCCGGCGAGGTAAAGGCGGGCAGCGGTCCCTTGCGCACCGCCAGCGTCGCGCCACGATGCAGCCCTTCCTCGATCTGCGCGCGGCTGGCGAGCACCGCATCGGCCTTGCCCGCCGCCACCGCCGCCACCGCGTCGGAGCCGCTGGGATAGTGCGCGACATCCTTCGCCAAAATTCCGCCGAAGGCGCCGATCAGGTAGAAATCGGGGATCGAATCCAGCTCCGCCGCCAGCCGATGACCGCGCCAGCCTGTCGGCGGCGCCTCCAGATCGATGGCATTTTGCGTACCCGCAAAACGGAAGCTCTCGCGATAATAGGGTGCGATGATCGCCACCTGATCGTTGCGCGCGGCGAAGGTCCGGTCGAAGGGGATGTGCAGCATCAGGTCGCCCGGCGCGAAGCCCAGCAGCCCGCCTTTCCACACCCCATGGCGCAGATCGTCGTCCACGCTTTCGTCGGCCACCAGTTCGGCGACATCAGCGCGCACGCCCAGCTTGGACGCAATGGTCTGCGCCAGATCGACGTCCAGCCCGACCAGCCTGCCGCCTTCCTCCCAGGACCAGGGGCGGTTGTCCTTATAGACCACCACCCGCAGCACGCCCGATTCCTTGACCTTGCCCAGCGGCGCTGCATGGGTCATCCCCGGCAGCAGCCCCAGCGCAAAGGCGGCGCTTCCGCCAAGGAGGGTCCGGCGGCTGATCATTTCAGCCTTCGTGCTTGGTTTCGAGCCAGGCGCGGATCGCCCAGCCGGCCTTCTGACCCAGAACGTCGCCGAAGGGCGGCATATAGACCTTTCCATCATGGCTGGAGCCGTGGCGGAAGCGCTCGACAAACCATTGGTCGCCCGACTCACCCTGCTCCAGATAGCGCAGATCAGGCGCGATGCCGCCGCTTTCCGCGTCCAGACCGTGGCAGCGGGCGCAGTTCTGGCCGTAAGCCGACTGGCCGATCTCGATCGCCTTGGCATTGCCGCTATAGGGATTTTTCTGAAGCCATTCCGCGCCGATTTCCGGCAAGGCGGAAGTGTCGACGGCCTGCGGCGTCACATTGCCGTGCGCCATCAGGCCGGTTGCCGTGGTCGCGCCCAAAATGGCGATGGCGCCCAGCAGCGAAATGCGTCCCAGTTTCATGCTTGAAATCCTCACCCGGTATGTCCCCTGATTGCCTCCGATTGTAAGCCAGCGCGGCTTGTGCCCCCATAGGCCATTGGTACTATCCCGATGGCGGTGCCTGCCCGGTAGACCTTGGGGATGAGAGCAGGCTGGAGAGGATTTCAGGGCATGAAACGCATCATTCTGGCGGGGCTGATGCTGATCCCGACAGCCGCGCAGGCGGAGACGCTCTATGTCTCCAATGAGCGCGGCAACAGCATCACGGTGATCGATGCCGCCAGTGCGAAGGTGATGGCGACATGGGCCGTGGGTGGTCGGCCGCGTGGGATCGCGGTGTCGAAGGACGGGCGCTACATTTATCTCTGCGCCTCGACCGACCATGCGGTGCAGGTGATCGAGCGGGCGACGGGGAAGGTGGCGGCGGAACTGCCCTCGGGCGAAGATCCCGAGCAATTCTTCCTTTCGCGCGACGGGAAAACGCTGTTTGTCGCCAATGAGGATGATGCGGCGCTGACCGCCATCGATCTGGCGACGAGGAGCGTCGCCTTTCAGGTTGATGTCGGCGGCGAGCCTGAGGGTGTCGCGCAAAGCCCCGACAGCCAGTGGGTCGCCGTCACCTCCGAGGAGGATAATGTCGTCAACTGGATCGACGTCGCGAAGAAAGAGATGGTGGACACCACGCCGGTCGACCTGCGCCCCCGTCATGTCGAGTTCACCGCCGATGGCAAGCAACTTTGGGTCGCGGCGGAGGTAGGCGGCACGGTGCAGATCATCGACACCGCCTCGCGCAAGGTGGTGGAGACATTGCACTTCGCCATTCCGGGCGTCGCGGAGCATCGGATATTGCCCTGCGGCATCCGCTTCACGCCTGACGGCAGGACGGCGGTGATCGCGTTGGGCAGGGGCGATCATGTCGCGCTGGTCGATGTGGCGACGCGCAAGACGCGTGCCTATGTGCCGGTCGGCAAGCGGGTGTGGCATGTCGCGGTGAGCAGCGACGGTGCGCGGGCTTATGCCGCCAATGGACTTTCGGACAATGTGAGCGTGATCGACCTGGCCAGTGCCAGGGTGACGGGGACCATCCCGGTGGGGTCCGCGCCCTGGGGGATCGTGGCGGTTCCCTGAACCCCGGTTATTCGCCTTCCGCACAGGGGAGGTATAGGTCCAAGGAAGGAAGCCCTAAGTTCAATTTCCGCTCCGTCCCGTCCACCCCACTTTCCCCCTCACGCCGGGGGCTTTGACCGGCATATAAGAGGGAGGATGACATGAAAAGGACGCTGCTCCTTGGCTGCGCGGCACTGGGACTGCTCGCGGCTACTGCCACGCCGGCCATGGCGGGAACCACGGCCGATCTGCTGAAGCGCCTGCACGAAAAGGGCATATTGTCCGACGACGAATATCAGGAGCTGCTCGGGAATGAACGCGCGGAAACCGTCGCCGCGCCCGCAGCCTCGGCATCGTCCGACGACAAGACCGTCGTCCGCGTCGCCGGCAGCGGCGTAGGGCTGCAAGTGGGTGATGTGACGCTCAAATTTTCGGGCTCCGTCAACGGCTTCTACGTCCATGACAATGGCGAGGCGCCCAGCGCCACCAACAGCGTGGTCGGCGGCGTGGCGACAGTCGGCAGCAACAGCTCGGCCATTCGCAACGGCCTGCTGCCGGGCTTCCTGAAGGTGGAGGTCACGACCAACCAGGGCGGCTGGGACGTTGGCGCGCATTTCGGCATGTATCCGGGCATCAACTCGGTCAACTATGCGGCCGGCGGCGGCGCCAACAGCCCCGGCAACCCGCGCGGGCTGCAAACGGCGGGGATCGATTTCCGGCAGACCTATCTGACCTTCGGGCGCCCCGGCTTTGGCGAAGTGAAGATCGGCCGCGACATCGGCCTGTTCGCGTCGGAGCAGATTTTGAACGACATCACCCTGCTGTCCTCGGGCACGCCGGCGGGCAATGTCGCACCGTCCAATACCACGCTGGGGCGGATCGGCGTCGGTTATATCTATACCGATTTCCAGCCGCAGATCACCTACACCACGCCCAGCTTCAGCGGCTTCACCGCGAGCGTCGGCATTTTCGAACCGCTCTCCTCGCTGACCGGCCCGGATGAATCGAACAAGGAACCCGGCTTCCAGGGCAAGCTGGTCTATGATGGCAAGTTCGGTGGCGTGGCCACCCGCCTCTGGGCGGCGGGCATCCGGCAGAAGCATGATGTGGTCGCTGGTCCCGATTATACCGGCTGGGGCTGGGATGCGGGCGCGAAGGTCACGGTGGGGCCGCTGACGCTGGTCGGCACCTATTATGACGCTTCGGGTCTGGGCACCACTGCGCTCAACCTTTTCGACACCGATGGCCTGGGCAACAGGCGCGACAGCCACGGCTTCTATTTGCAGGGCCTGGCGAGCTTCGGCAAATTGTCGGTCGGCGGCAGCTATGGCGAGAGCAATCTCGATTATGCCAATGCCGCAGATGCGCTGGCCAATCCAACGCTGGTTGACAAGAACAGCAGTTATGTCGGGCAGGTCCGCTATGGCCTGACCAACTGGGTCACGCTACTCAGTGAATATGTCCACACCAGGTCGGAAGCGCATAACGGCAATCAGGCGAGTTCCGACGCCGTCGCGGCGGGGGCGATCCTGTTCTTCTGATCTTGACCCAAGGACCAATGTCACAAAGGGGGGCCGCATCCTAACAGGGATGCGGCCCTTTCTCATGGGGGCTGATAAAAAGGACTGGGGATGAGGAAAAGCCTGTGGATGGCCGGCACCGCATTGGCGTTCATGACGGGACAGGCGCGGGCCGATGCTGCCGATGCGGAGCGGCAACCGATCATCGTCACGGCGCCGGGTGGCGCGGTCGATGCGGATGACGCGCTTCGCGTGACCGGCGCTGACATCAGCCGCGCGGGAAAGCCTGATCTGCTGGATGCGCTCACCCGCAATATCGCCGGCGTCACGCTACAGGACGCGCAGGGCAATCCGTGGCAGCCCACTCTCGTCTATCGCGGCTTCACCGCCTCGCCGCTTCAAGGCCAGGCGCAGGGACTGGCGGTCTATCTCGATGGCGCGCGCTTCAACCAGCCCTTTGGCGATACGGTCGCCTTCGATCTGTTGCCCGAGGCGGCGATCCGCAGTTTCACGCTCTTCGACAGCAGCGCCGTCTATGGCCTCAACGCCCTGGGCGGGGCGATGGTGGTCGACACTAGGACGGGCCTGAGCGATCCGGGGCTGGAGGCTGGCCTTACCGGCGGCCGTTTCGGTTCGAGGGAGGCGAGCGTCGCAGGAGGTTTCAACCGGGGCGATTTCAGCGCTTTCGGGGCTTTCCAGTACCGCCATGAGGATGGCTGGCGCGATCATTCGCCCTCGACGCTCTATAATGGCTATGCCGATCTCGGCTTTGATACCGCGACCGGCGGACTGCATCTGAAGTGGGTCGGTGCGGACACCGACCTGACCGGCAATGGTGTCGCGCCGGTGGAGTTGCTGGCGGCGGATCGGCGCGCGGTCTTCACCTGGCCGGACAATGCGAGCGCGCGCTATGGCCGGGTGAGCCTGCATCCATGGGTGGCACTCAGCGATCGGACGCGGATCGAAGGCACTTTCTACGCCCAGCAGGTGAAGCTGCGCACGGTGAATGGCGACGCCGCCGATATCGAGGGGTGCGAGGACGGGTTGCTCTGCCTGGAAAGCATGGATGGCGGGGAAGCGACGCTGCTGACGGATGCGGATGGTCATGCGATCGCCGACAGCCTGGGTGGCGAAGGCTATGGCGTGCTCAATCGAGGGTGGTTGAATAGCCGGGCGATGGGCGCTCTGGTGCAGATCATTGATGAGCGGCCCTTGCTGGGCGAAGAAAATCACCTCGCCATCGGCGTCAGTTACGACACCAGCCGCAGCCGTTTCGGCACCTCGGCAGAACTGGGGGAACTGACAGAGGATCGTAGCGTCGAAGGACTGGGTCCCGCCATCGTGCAACAGGACGGCGCGATCGGGCCAGTGGGGCTGATTGCCCATGCCAGCTATTGGGGCCTGTTCGCGCAGGACCGGCTGCCGCTGACCGAGCGGCTCTCGGCGGAGATCGGGCTGCGCTATAATCGTGCCGCGATCGGCATGCGCGACCTGATCGGCACGGCGCTCAACGGCGAACATCGGTTCGAACGGCTCAATCCGGGCGTGGAACTGGACTATCGGCTGTCGGATCGGCTGAGCCTGCGCGCAGGCTATGCGCAGAGCAATCGCGCGCCGACGCCCGCCGAACTCTCCTGCGCTGATGAAAATGCGCCGTGCAGCCTCGCCAATTTCTTCATCGCCGATCCGCCGCTGAAGCAGGTCGTCGCCAGGAGTTGGGAAACCGGCGCTGGCGGGCGGGGGCAGTGGGGCGGGTTTCAGCTCGAATGGCTGCTGTCGGCCTATCGCACGCGCAACCGCAACGACATTCAATATGTGGCGTCGGCCATTCGAGGGCGGGCCTGGTTCCGCAATATCGGCGCCACCCGGCGGCAGGGCGTGGAGTTCAGCCTGAAGGCGAAACGTGGCGGCTTTGCGGGGGGCTTCAGCTATGCCTTCACCGACGCGACCTACCGGCATGATCTGGCGCTTTCCAGCCCTGCCAATCCGGCGGCGGATGCGGATGGCGTGATCTTCGTCCGGCCCGGCGACCGGTTGCCCGGCATCCCGCGCCATAGCGCGACGCTGTCGCTGGATTATGCGGGGCGGGGCTGGTCCGTCGGCGGCGATGTGATCGCGCGCTCAAGCCAATATCTGGTGGGGGATGAGGGCAATGATCAGGCGCGGCTGAAGGGCTATGCCGTGGTCGATCTGCGCGCCAGCATAGATATCGGGCGGGGGGTCACGCTGTTTGGGGAATTGCGCAATGCGTTCGACCGGACATATGCGACCTTCGGGACTTTTGCCGATGTGGGTGCGGTGGAAATGGCCGAGGCGCCGGGCGCGTCCAATCCGCGCGCCTATGGACCGGGCGCGCCGAGGCGGTGGTATGCGGGGGTAAGGGCGAAATTCTGACAGGGGCTATCCAGTCCGTCGTCTCTTTAGGACCAAAGGTCAATTGCGGCATTCCCTCCCACTGCGTCATTTCAACGCCAAGAGACATTTGATGGGAGAGAGAATCTTGACCGACATCCGCATCACCCTGGGCGGCCTCGCCGCCGCTGCGCTTCTGACGCTGGCGCCGCTGACCGCGCAGGCGAAGGACATCGTGGTCCATATGAAAAATCAGGGCGCCGACGGCGCCATGGTGTTCGAGCCTTCCTTCATCAAGGCGGCGGTGGGTGACACCATCCGGTTTCAGCCGACCAACCCCAGCCATAATGCCGAAACCATGGCCAACATGCTGCCAGCGGGCGCCACGCCGATGAAGGGCGCGATGAACAAGGAAGCGGTGCTGACCGTGACCAGGCCGGGCCTCTACGGCATCAAGTGCATGCCGCATTATTCCATGGGCATGGTCGCGCTGGTGCAGGTGGGCAAGGCAAGCCCCGCCGATCTCGCCGCTGCCCGGGCGGTGAAGCTGCCGCCCTTCGCCGCCAAGCGGATGACCGCCGCGCTCGCCAAGGTGAAATGAGGCAGGCCGATGCTGACGACGCACGCACAAAAGAGCGATGATCTCTACCCCGTGCCGCCGCAATGGGCGGCCGAGGCAAAGGTCGACGCGGCTGGCTATGCCGCCGATTATCGCCGCTCGCTGGAGGACCCGCAAGCCTATTGGCTGGAACAGGCGGAGCGGCTGGATTGGCTGCGCGCGCCCACCCGTGCCGATGAGAGCAGCTTTGCCGAGGGCGATTTCGGCATCCGCTGGTTCAGCGACGGCATGTTGAACGTGTCGGCCAATTGCCTGGACCGGCATCTGGCGGAACGCGGGGATCAGGCGGCGATCGTCTGGGAACCGGATGATCCGGCGGAACCGGCGCGGCGCTTTACCTACGCCCAGCTGCATGCGGAAGTGTGCCGCTTCGCCAATGTGCTGAAGGGCGCGGGAGTGGAGCGCGGCGATCGGGTGACGCTCTATCTGCCGATGATTCCGGAGGCGGCCTTCGCGATGTTGGCCTGCGCGCGGATCGGGGCGATCCATTCGGTGGTTTTCGGCGGCTTCTCGCCGGAAGCCCTGGCGGGGCGGATCATCGATTGCGACAGCAAGCTTGTCATCACCGCCGATGAAGGACGGCGCGGCGGCAAGGCGGTGCCGCTCAAGCGCAATGTCGATGCGGCGGCCGCCATGGCCCCGGTGCTGAAGACCGTGATCGTCGTCCGCGCGACCGGGGGTGCCGTGGCGATGGAGCCGGGTCGCGACGCTTATTATGATGAACTGGCCGCGCGCGTTTCCGACGATTGCCCGGCCGAAGCGATGAACGCGGAAGATCCGCTGTTCCTGCTCTACACGTCCGGATCGACGGGCAAGCCCAAGGGCGTGTTGCATTCGACCGGCGGCTATCTGCTCTGGGCGGCGATGACTTTCGACATCAGCTTCGATCATCGTCCCGGCGAGCTGTTCTGGTCCTCCGCCGATGTCGGCTGGGTCACGGGGCATAGCTATATCGTCTATGGGCCGCTGGCCAATGGGGGCACGACGCTGATGTTCGAGGGCGTGCCGAACTGGCCGACGCCTTCGCGCATCTGGGAAGTGGTCGACCGGCATCAGGTGACGACGCTCTATACCGCGCCGACGGCGCTGCGATCGCTGATGAAGGAGGGGGACGAATATGTGACCCGCACCAGCCGCGCATCGCTGCGCCTGATGGGCACGGTAGGCGAGCCGATCAATCCGGAGGCGTGGCGCTGGTATCATCAGGTGGTGGGCGAAGGGCGCTGTCCGATCGTCGATACCTGGTGGCAGACCGAGACGGGCGGGCATATGATCACCCCCTTGCCGGGCGCGACGGCCCTGAAGCCGGGCGCCGCGACCAAGCCTTTCTTCGGGGTCGCGCCGCTGCTGGTGGACGGCAACGGCGTGGCCGTGGAGGGCGCGGGCGAGGGCAATCTCTGCATCGCGCGGAGCTGGCCGGGGCAGGCGCGGACGGTCTGGGGCGATCATGAGCGCTTCTTCCAGACCTATTTCACCACCTATCCGGGGCTGTATTTCACCGGTGACGGGTGCCGGCGCGACGCGGACGGCGATTATTGGATCACCGGCCGCGTGGACGATGTGATCAATGTGTCGGGCCATCGCATGGGCACGGCGGAGGTCGAAAGCGCGCTCGTCAGCCATGAGAGCGTGGCGGAGGCGGCGGTGGTCGGTTTCCCCCACGATATCAAGGGGCAGGGCATCTACGCCTATGTGACGCTCAACAGCGGCGAGGTTGCCGATGAAGGGCTACGCAAGACGCTGGTGGCATGGGTGCGGCAGGAGATCGGACCGATCGCGACGCCCGACGTGATCCAGTTCGCGCCGGGCCTGCCCAAGACGCGCTCGGGCAAGATCATGCGCCGCATCCTGCGCAAGATCGCGGAGGGCGAGACGTCCGCGCAAGCGCTGGGGGATGTGTCGACGCTGGCCGATCCGGGCGTGGTGGAGATGTTGGTGCAGGGAAGAGGGGGGTAGAAGCCCGCTGGCTTTTACCCGTCATTCCCGCAGAGGCGGGAATGACGGTTCAGGAAGGTTATCCCGCCACCTCTTCCGGCCAGTAAAGCCGCATCGGGTTGTCGACCAGCAGCTTGCGCTGCAACTCCGCCGTCGGGGCGATGCGCGGGATCATGTCGACCAGCGCGCCGTCGTCGGGGATCGCCTTTTCCATATTGGGATGCGGCCAGTCCGTGCCCCATAGCACCCGGTCCTGATAGTCCGCGACCAGCGGCGCGACCGAACGGGCGAAATCGTTCCAGGGCGCGCCCCTGGGGTCGAGCCGGTCGGGGCAGGTTACCTTGGTCCAGATATCGTCGCGGCTGTCGAGCAGTGCGCGGAATGCCAGCATATCGGCGCCGTCCGGACCCTGCGAAACATCCGGGCGGCCCATATGGTCGATCACGATCAGCGTGGGGATCGCGTCGAGGAAGGGGCGCATCTCCTCCAGAATATCCGCCTCGAAATAGACGACCACATGCCAGCCGAGCGGCTGGATGCGGCGGGCGACTTCGATGAACTTGTCCTTGGGCGCATCCTCCACCAGCCGCTTCAGGAAATTGAAGCGCACCCCGCGCATCCCGCCTTCATGCAATTTTTCCAGTTCCGCGTCGCTGATCGCGGGATCGACCACGGCGACGCCGCGCGCTTTGCCATCTGACTTCGCGATCCCGTTCAGGGTCGCTGCATTGACCGTGCCGTGGCAGCTTGCCTGCACGATCACATTGCGCGCGAAGCCCAGCCGGTCGCGCAGCGCGAACAGCATGTCCGGCCCCGCATCTTCAGGCAGATATTTGGCCTTGGGACTGAAGGGGAATTCCGCCATCGGTCCGAACACATGGCAATGCGCGTCCACCGCGCCGGGCGGCGGCGTGAAGGCGGGGACAGAGGGGTTGCCGTGCCATGAGATAAGCCGGTCATTCATGCGAACACCTCTCCATCCATCAACTTGCGCGCGGTGCGCAGCATCGCGGCGCTGATGACGGCGCCTTTCTCGTCCAGTTCCATGACGCAGGTGGTTTCACCGGTCGGATGCTCGACCGACAGCGTCTTGCGGCTGCCTTCGGGGATGCTCGCGACCTGGGCGGCGGGCGATCCTTCGATCATGCAGGCGGTGGCGACGCTGACCGCGCCGAGCACGCCGATCGAGGCATGGGCGCGATGCGGGATGAAGCTGCGCACCGTGACCGCGCCGCCATGGCGGGGTGGCGCGACCAGCATCATCTTGGGCACCGATTTTTCCCTGACGTCGCCCAGATTCATCCGCTCGCCCACGGCAAGGCGGATTGCCTCGATCCGCGCCTTGAGCGCCGCATCAGCATCCAGCGTGTCGCGATCCTCATAGCCGGTGATGCCGACATCCTGGGCCTTCATGACGACGCAGGGCATGCCATTGTCGATCAGGGTCACGCGCACGCCCTCTACCTCATCGAACGCGTTGCCGGTCGGCAGCAACGCGCCGCAGGATGAACCGGCGGTGTCGCGGAACTCCAGCGGGATCGGCGCGGCCGATCCGGGCACGCCGTCGATCGTCGCCTCGCCATCATAGCGGACCTTGCCGTCCGGCGTTTCGACGGTGGCGACGGCGATCTGCCCGGTGTTTTCCATGAAGATGGTGACGCGGGTTTCGTGCGCCTGCGCCGCGACCAGGCCGCGCTCGATCGCGAAGGGGCCGACGCCTGCAAGGATATTGCCGCAATTCTGCGCGTCGCTGACGATGCCCGCATCGACGAAGACCTGGAGGAAAAGATAGTCGACATCGACGCCCTTGCGCTCTGACTTCGTCACGACCGCGACCTTGCTGGTCAGCGGGTCGGCGCCGCCCATGCCGTCGATCTGTCGCGGATCGGGGGAGCCCATGATCCGCAGCAGGAAGGCGTTGCGGGCGTCGGCGTCGGCAGGCAGGTCCGAACCAAGGAAATACCCCCCCTTCGACGTGCCGCCGCGCATCCACATGACACGGGCGCTGGTTTGCTTTCCGCCGCTTTCGGGCGCGGAACCGGCGGGATCAGACATATTTCAGTCCCATCTCTTCCAGACGCGGACGCATATTGTAGATGTCGAGGCCCAGCTCGCCCGCCGCCAGACGCACGCGCTTGGCTTCCTCGGCGGCTTCGCGGGCCTGTGCCTTTTCCAGCACTTCGGACGCCCTGGCGCGCGGCACGATGCACACGCCGTCATCGTCCGCGATCACCACGTCGCCCGGATTGACCAGCGCATTGGCGCAGATGACCGGCACGTTGACCGATCCGATGGTGTTCTTGACCGTGCCCTGCGCATGGACGGCCTTCGACCAGACGGGAAAGTCCATCGCCGTCAGGTCGCGCACGTCGCGCACGCCCGCGTCGATGATCAGGCCGCGGCAGCCGCGCGCCTGCGCCGATGTGGCGAGCAGGTCGCCGAAATAGCCATCGGTGCATGGGCTGGTCGGCGCGAGGAGAAGGACATCGCCTTCCTTCAACTGTTCGATCGCGACATGGACCATCCAATTGTCGCCGGGAGCCGCCGAAATCGTAACGGCGCTGCCCGCGATCCGCGCGCCGCTGTAGATCGGGCGCATATAGGAGGCGAGAAGGCCGGAGCGGCCCTGCGCTTCGTGCACCGTGGCGACGCCGCATCGGGCGAGGCCATCGATGATGGAAAGCTCCGCCCGCTCGATATTCTGGACGACGACGCCGGACATTGATCCTTCTCCCACGAAAGCAAAGCTGATCCTCTCATGAAGGAGCCGGGCGGAGCGAACAAATCCGATCTATGCGCCGACCATAAAATTTTGCTAATTATTGAACATGTCCCCTGATCAGTTCAATATCCGCCATCTCGCCGCCATGGCGGCCGTTATCGAGCAGGGCAGCGTTTCGCTCGCTGCCCGCGCGGTTCATCTGACGCAGCCGGCCGTCACCCAGGGCATCGCCAAGCTGGAGGCGCAGCTGGGCCTGCCCCTGTTCGAACGGCAGCCAGGCGGCATGGTCCCGACGGAGGCGGCGCTGGCGCTGGCGCCGCGCGTCCATGCCGCCCTGCGCCTGATCGGCAGCAGCCGGGTGACGGCCACGCAGATCCGCGCCTTCGTCGCTCTCGCGCGGGCGGGCAGCTATCCGGCGGCAGCGGCGGAGGCGGGAGTGACCGAACCCTCGCTACATCGGGCGGTGGGCGATCTGGGGCTGGCCATGGGCTACCGGCTGGCCGACCGTCGCGGCCGGGGGCTGGCGCTGACCCGGCAGGGCGCGGTGCTGGCGCGGCGGCTGCGGCTGGCGCTGGCGGAGCTGCGTTCGGGGCTGGAGGATATTGCCCATGTCAAGGGGCAGGAGAGCGGGCGGATCGTGGTCGGTGCCATGCCGTTGTCGCGCGCGCGCCTGCTGCCCGCCGTCATCGCCAGCTTTCGCGCCGATTTTCCGCAGGTCGACATCAGCGTCCATGAAGGTTCCCATGCCGAGTTGGTCGGCCCCTTGCGCGACGGGGAGGTCGACATGATGATCGGCGCGCTGCGCGATCCTTCCATCGGCCACGACCTGACGCAACAGCCCCTGTTCGAGAACCGGCCGATCATCATCGGCCGCGCCGGACATCCGCTGAACGGGGGGTGGACTGCCGACGACCTGCGCCGCTTCCCCTGGATATTGCCGCCCGAAGGCGCGCCGCTGCGCCAATTGTGGCGGCACATGTTCGAAGCGCTGGGCGGCGACCTGCCGTCCGTGCCGATCGAATGCGGGTCGGTGATGACGATCCGGCAATTGCTGTTGGGGGGGGATTATCTGACGCTGCTGTCGGTCGATCAGCTCGCGCTGGAACTGGATGTCGGGCTGGTGGTCGACATCGGCCCCGCGCCGGGATCGGTCAGCCGGACCATCGGCCTCACCACCCGCGCCGACTGGCGCCCGACCCGCATGCAAAACCGCTTCATGGACGTCATTGTGGCCGAGGCCGGGAAAATATATTCGTAAATTCTTATGGAAGGCGCGCGGATTCGATTGGCGCCCTTGCGGGGGATGGGCCATGCCCCTTCCCATGGAGCAGGAAGTCGGTCTGATCGGTTTTGGCGAGGCGGGGTCAACCTTCGCCGTGGCGGGCGAATGGGGTGCGCGGGCGCATGTCTTCGACCGCAAGACGGGCAATGGTCCAGACCGTGAGGCGATGCTGGCGTCCTACAAGGCCGCGCATGTGCTGGGCGCGCGTTTTCTGGACGATGCGCTGGCGAGCGTTGATCTCATCCTTTCGCTGGTGACGGCTGATCAGGCGCTGGCCGTGGCGGAGGCCGCTGCGGAATGCCTGCCCGCCGGGGCGATCTATTGCGACATGAACAGTGTCGCCCCTCAGACCAAGCAGGCGGCGGCGGGCGTCATCCAGGCGGCAGGCGGCCATTATGTCGATGTCGCGGTGATGGCGCCGGTCAATCCGGCGCGGCTGTCCGTGCCGCTGCTGTTGAGCGGGGGACAGGCGGAGGAGGCTGCGGCGCGTCTTGCGACGCTGGGTTTCGCGAAGACGCGGGTGGTCGGGGACGCCGTCGGCCGCGCTTCCTCGATCAAGATGATCCGGTCGGTCATGGTGAAGGGGATAGAGGCGCTGACCGTCGAATGCATCCTCGCCGCCGAGGCTGCCGGGGTGCGGGAGGAGGTGCTGGCCTCGCTCGACGCCAGCGAGAAGGTGAAGCCTTGGGAAGAGCGGGCCGACTATAATCTCGACCGGATGCTGGTTCATGGGCTGCGGCGCGCCGCCGAAATGGAAGAGGTGGTGAAGACGCTGGAAGGGCTGGGCACGGGCGCCGTCATGACGCGCGGCACGGTCGAGCGGCAGGGCGCCATCGGCACGCTGGGGGTCGGGACGCCGCCCGAGGGGTTGAGCGGGAAGATCGCAGCGGTGTTTGCGGGTTTGCAATGATCCGTCACGCCCGCTTCGCGGGAAGGACGAAGGGTTTCGGAGAAAAGAACGCATGAGCCTGATTATCGACTGCCATGGCCATTACACCGTGCTTCCCAAGGGGCATGACGACTGGCGCGAGCAGCAGAAGGCGGCCTTCAAGGCGGGCGTGGCTGCCCCACCCTATCCCGAGATTTCCGATGACGAGATTCGCGACACAATCGAATCCAATCAGCTGCGGCTCATCAGGGAACGCGGCGCGGACATCACCATCTTTTCGCCTCGCGCTTCGGCCATGGCGCCACATGTCGGCGATGCGGACGTCGCCAGATCATGGGCGACCCGCTGCAACGACCTGATCGCGCGCGTGGTCGGGCTCTACCCCGAAATCTTCACTGGCGTCTGCATGCTGCCGCAGTCGCCCGCCGCCGACATGACGAACAGCATCGCGGAGCTGGAACGCTGCGTGGCGATGGGCTTCATCGGCTGCAATCTCAATCCCGATCCGGGCGGCGGCCATTTCCAGCATCCGCCGCTGACCGACCGTTACTGGTATCCCTTCTACGAGAAGATGGTTGAGCTGGACGTCCCCGCGATGATCCACGTCTCGGGCAGCTGCAACCCGGCGATGCACGCCACCGGCGGCTATTATATCGCCGCCGACACCATCGCCTTCATGCAGCTGCTGGAGGGCGACCTGTTCGCGGATTTCCCGACGCTGCGCTTCATCATCCCGCATGGCGGCGGCGCGGTGCCCTATCATTGGGGGCGTTATCGCGGGCTGGCCGACATGTTGAAGAAGCCCAGCCTCGACACGCACCTCATGAACAACATCTTCTTCGACACCTGCGTCTATCACCAGCCGGGCGTCGATCTGCTGGCGGACGTGATCGACAACAGGAATATCCTGTTCGGGTCCGAAATGGTGGGCGCGGTGCGGGGGATCGACCCCACCACCGGTCATTATTTTGACGATACCAAGCGTTATGTCGACGCGCTGGACATCAGCGACGCGCAGCGCCACGCCATTTTCGAAGGCAATGCCCGCCGCGTCTTCCCGCGTCTCGATGCGCAGTTGAAGGCGCGGGGCCTGTAAGGCGGATGCCCGGATATGAGGATGCCATGAATCGCGATATTCACGAATATTTGGCCGAGTTCGATGATATTCCCGGCACCCGGGTCTATACGGCCAAGCGCGCGCGGCAGGGCTATTGGATGAACCAGTTCGCGATGAGCCTGATGAAGGCCGAGAATCGCGAGCGGTGGCAGGCCGGTGAACGCGCCTATATCGACGAATGGTCGATGACCGAGGAGCAGAAACAGGCGATCCTCGACCGCGATTACAACCGTTGCCTGGATCTGGGCGGCAATATCTATTTCCTGGCCAAGGTCTTTTCGACCGATGGCCTCAGCTTCCTCCAGGCCGTCGGCACCATGACCGGCATGAGCCCGGAGGATTATCAGGCGATGATGATCGCCGGGGGCCGTTCTCCGCAGGGCGTCCGTTCCATCAGGGAGAAACGTTGATGGCCCGCATCACCGCCGGCGTCGCGACCAGCCATGTGCCCGCCATCGGGGCCGCCATGGACCTTGGCAAGACCGCCGAGCCTTACTGGCGGCCCGTTTTCGAAGGCTATGACTGGTCGCGCCAGTGGATCGCCCAGGAAAAGCCCGATGTCGTGATCCTCGTTTACAACGATCATGCCTCGGCCTTCGACATGCGGATCATTCCAACCTTCGCCATCGGCTGTGCCGACCGCTACAAGCCCGCCGACGAAGGCTGGGGACCGCGCCCGGTGCCGGACGTGGAGGGGCATGCCGATCTGGCCTGGCATATCGCGCAGAGCCTGATCCTCGATGAGTTCGACATGACCATCATCAACGAGATGGATGTCGATCATGGCCTGACCGTGCCCCTGAGCCTGATGTTCGACCAGCCGGAACAATGGCCGTGCCAGGTGATTCCGCTGGCGGTGAACGTCGTCACTTACCCGCCGCCGTCCGGCAATCGCTGCTGGCTGCTGGGCGAGGCGATCGCGCGGGCGGTGGAAAGCTTCCCGGAGGATCTCAACGTCCAGGTCTGGGGCACCGGCGGGATGAGCCACCAGTTGCAGGGGCCGCGCGCCGGCCTCATCAATGCGGAGTGGGACAACCGCTTCCTCGACCTGATGAGCGAGGATGACGGCGAAGCGCTGCGCGCCATTTCGCATATCGAATATCTGCGGGAAACCGGGTCCGAAGGGATCGAGATGGTGATGTGGCTGATCATGCGCGGCGCGCTGGGCAAGGCGGTGAAGACGCTGCATCGCCACTACCACGTGCCTGCGTCGAACACCGCGGTCGGGCATCTGGTGCTCGAACCCGCCCGCTAACCGTTTTCAAGGAGAATCCCCCATGCGCATTGCCCTGGCCGGTGCCGGTGCTTTCGGTGAAAAGCATCTCGATGGCCTCAAGAATATCGACGGCGTGACCGTCACCTCGATCATCGGTCGCGAGCTGGAGCCGACCAAAGCGGTCGCCGCCAAATATGGCATCGGCCATGTCACCACCGACCTCGACGAAACGCTGGCCCGCGACGATGTCGATGTCGTGATCCTCTGCACGCCCACCCAGATGCACGCGGAACAGGCGATCGCCTGCATGAACGCAGGCAAGCATGTCGAGGTTGAAATCCCTCTCGCCGACAGCTGGGCCGACGCGCAGGCCGTGCTTGCGAAGCAGAAGGAAACCGGCCTCGTCTGCATGGTCGGCCACACCCGCCGTTTCAACCCGTCGCACCAATATGTGCACAATCTGATCGCGGCGGGCGAACTCAACGTCCAGCAGATGGACGTGCAGACCTATTTCTTCCGCCGCAGGAACATCAATGCGAAGGGCGAGCCGCGCAGCTGGACCGACCATCTGCTCTGGCACCATGCGGCCCACACCGTCGATCTCTTCGCCTATCAGGCAGGCAGGATCGTCGATGCGCACGCCATGCAGGGGCCGATCCATCCCGAACTCGGCATCGCCATGGACATGTCGATCCAGTTGAAGAGCGAAACCGGGGCGATCTGCACCCTGTCGCTGAGCTTCAACAATGACGGTCCGCTGGGCACCTTCTTCCGCTATATCGGCGACAGCGGCACCTATATCGCCCGTTACGACGATCTGGTGAACGGCAAGGAAGAAAAGATCGACGTCAGCCAGGTCGACGTGTCGATGAACGGCATTGAATTGCAGGACCGCGAATTCATCAGCGCCATTCGCGAAGGCCGCGACCCCAATTCAAGCGTCGCGAAGGTGTTCGACTGCTATCGGGTGCTGGGCGATCTGGAAAAGCAGCTCGGCTGATCCTGCAAGAGGAGGGCGGGCGGTCATGACGGCCCGCCTTTCATCCAAGGAAATTGCTCAGCAGGTCGGGGTGGAATCCCCATCCCGCAAAGCCGCAAATTCCCATGAACAGCCCGATCGCGCCAAAGGCCCAGCTCGCGAACAGCAGCCCCATGCTTTCGCAGAGCGCCGCGACCGCCGCCAGCGATATGGCGGTGGCGGTCAACGCGTCGCTCGCGTCGAACTGGTCGTCATGGACGTTGAGCGCGTCATAATCCTGTCGATACCGCCTGGCCTGCTGCTCCAGCACGGGTGCTTCCGCCTGATATTTGGCGACCTCTCCGTCGAGTTTCGCAAGCGCGGCCCCGGCCTTGCCCGTCGAAGGACCGTTTGCCATCGCGTCCAGCATCGTCCTTGCATCCTGCGCCAGATGCAGCTTGGTTCTGGTCGCCTGATACTGGCCCCATGCATCCACGGAATTGGACTGCGCCCGGTCCATCGCTTGCACGATATTGCCGTCCTTGATGGTGCACAACCCGGTGAAGACCGACAGGATGACGACGGTGATCGCCACCGTCCGGTTGATCCGCCTGTCCTTGGCCTCCGCGCTGACTTCAATTTCCATGACCGCTCCTCATGCACGCGCGAAAGACGATGCGGGGGGCGACTGCCGCAGTCGGCATGTCATCGCCTTTCGTTGAAGATGGAATTGCGGCGCGGCTGTTTCAGCGTGACGGGTGCTTGCAACTCCCGCTCCAGCATCGTCAGCATCCAGGCGCGATGGCGGACGAGGAATTCGGCGAAGCCGTCCGGCATGGCGGGATCGAACCTTGGCACGTCCCAGTCGGACGCGGTTTCCTGATATGGCATGTCGGGCCGGCCGATCCCGTCTTCGGGCCGGTCGACATGGCTGCCCCAATAGCTGTTGCGCCTGAACCGGATGGATGTGGCGGGGGAAAAACCGGCCCGGATCAGATAATCGGGGCCGTTGCGACCGCTCTCGCTGCCATAGCGCGCCGTGCCCGCCACTTTGAAGAAATTATCTGCGAAACGGACATTGCGCGCCCATCCCTGCCATTGGGTCGCCACGACCATCTGGACATCCATCGCCCGGCCGACATGGATGACGTTCTTCTCGATGCGGGCATCCGACACATTGCCCGACAGCTGGAAGATGCGGGTCCCGTCATTCCGGCTGACATTGAACCGGGCGACCGTGCCGCGATTGCCCAGATTGTCCTTGCCATCGCGCCGGGGCGAACAGATCAGCAGGAACCCGCCCGCATTGTCGTGGCTGTAATTGTAGAACAGGGCCGTCCGCCGCGAATTATAATCGGAATCAAAGCCCTGGCCGTCATAGCGGGTCCGCGTAAAGGCGGCCTCATTCAGCTGGATCAGGCTGTTGTCCGTGCTCCATTGCCAGATGCCCGCATTATAGCCCGGCGCGCGGCTGCCGGCGTAAAGGACGATATTATGCTCGATCAGCGCGCCGTCGGTGCCGCGCGGCACGATGCCGTCGCCGCCAATATCCTCCAGATAATTGTCGCGGATGACGACTTTCCTGCTGGGGAACCAGTCCGAATAGGACACCCGGTCGCTGATCCCGGCGATGCCCGACCGGTCGACGCGCCACACTATGTTCCGTTCGATCCTCAGGTCCTGAAAGCGGGTGGCCCGGATTTTTCCGGTGGCGCGGAACAGGATTCCGCCATTATCCTTGCGATCGTTGCTGCCGCGGACATCATGAACATAGATGTCGCTGATGCGGATTCCCCGCGTCACGCCGCGATTTTCGGCCTGCACCAACACGCCGATGCGCGGCGCGGGGGAGGGGGCGTCATTGGTGACTTCCAGCCCTTCCAGCTCGACATAATCCGCGTTGATGACCCCCACGGCATATTCGGAAACGCCGCCGGCATCGATGCGCGGTCGGGGTCCCGGGCCTGTCGCCCCGATCGTGATGGGCGATCCGACCTTGCCCGGCCGCGTGATCGTCAGCGGCTCCTTCCAGACCGATCCTGCCGCCAGCAGCACCCGGTCACCGGGTTGAAGCGACAGGTCGTTCAGGCGCGCGAGCGACCGCCAGGGCCGATCGGCGCCCGTTCCGCTGAAGCCGTCGTCGCCAAGACGGGAATCGACATAATAGGTTTCGGCATGGGCCGTCGCGATCAGGCCCGATGCGACGGGAACCGGCGAAAAGAGCAATGCTGGAAGAATGAACGCCCGGCGTGGCTTCAGCACGTTACGATCCTTCGGCGCGACATGGTCGGTATCACGCTATTCCTCTCCACCGGCAATGTTAAGGCCTGTCGCGCGGAAATTCAGCGCAGCGCCGGACGGTGATCGCGCCTGCCTCGCCTTTCGTCCAGCGCCAGCGCGATCTGGACGGACAGGTCCTGGATGGAAAAGGGCTTGGACAAAAGGCGAAGATTTTCCTTCGCCGCCGAAGCGGCCGCCGTGCTGTAGCCTGTCATCAACATGATGGGCAGGCTGGGCCAATATTCTCCGACAAGCCGGGCGAGGTCGATGCCGCTCCGCTCCCCGGGCATGACCATGTCCGACAGCACCAGGGAAAAATCGGCTGATCGCTCCAGCCTGCTCAGCGCGGCATCGCCGTTCATCGCTCGCTCGATCTCATAGCCCAGCGCATCCAGCATGCCGCCCACCGTATCGGCCACGGTGTCGTCATCTTCGACCAGCAGGATGCGCTGCTTGCCGGATGCGGCTATGGCGTCGATCTGGGCATCCTTTCCCTCCGGCGAAAGCAGGGATCGCGGCAGCAGCAGGGTGATGGCGGTCCCTTTGCCGGGAAGGCTGTCGACATGCACCTCTCCGCCGGAGGCGCGCGCGAAGCCATAGACCTGACTTAGGCCCAGGCCCGTCCCCTGACCCACCGCCTTGGTGGTGTAGAAGGGCTCGAATATTTTCGACACCAGCTCGGGCGCGATGCCGCTTCCCGTATCGGCTATGGCCAGATGCACCCGGTTGCCGCTGCCGCCGTCGCCGATGACATTGGATGCCTCCAGCGTGATGATGCCTCCTTTGGGCATGGCGTCCCGCGCATTGAGTGCGATGTTGAGGATCGCGACTTCCAGTTCCGACGCATCCACCTCCACCGGCCAGAGATCGCCCGGCAGATGCATGGCCACGGTGATGCCCTCGCCCAGCGAGCGTTCCAGCAGGGCATCCATGCCGCGAATGCGTTCGCGCAGGTCGATGACTTCGGGCTTGAGCGGCGTACGGCGGGAAAAGGCCAGTAATTGCCGGGTCAGCTTGGCCCCGCGATCGACCGCCTGACGTATTCCTGCCTTCAATTGCTCCAGCTTTGCTGGATCGTCCGTCCGCTCCATGAGGTCGAGGCCGCCCGACGCGATCATCAGCAGGTTGTTGAAATCATGCGCGACGCCGCCGGTCAACTGGCCCATCGCCTCCATTTTCTGGGACTGGCGCAGCGCCTCTTCGGCCTGCTGCCGCCCGGTGATTTCGGCCTGAAGCGTCTGGTGCGCGCTCCGCAGCGTGGAATAGGAAGCGGCAAGGACGACGATCAGCAGCGATGCCAGGATCACGATCGCCGCGATGCCGATATAGCGCGCCGCGCGCCGGGACCAGCTGTCGAGCGTGGATTGCAGGTAGACGCTGCCCAGGCGGGTATCGCCCTGCATCACCGGCACCGTGACGATCAGGCTGTTTCCCGAAATCCCCGACTGCCTTGCCTGGTCGCGCGGGGGTACCCGGGCGGGGGGGAGGGCATATCCGGCGACGAAGCTGCCGTCGCCGTCATAGGCGGCTGCGGCTGTGATCTGCGGATCGGCGCGCAGGGCATTCAGATATTCACGCACCGCCACGTCATCGTCGAACGCCAGCGCAGCGGCGATGCCGCTTGCCAGCGTTTGCGCCTGGGTGGTGGTCTGCCGCAACTTTTCCGTCTGGCCGATCCCTTCAAGCTGCAAGGTGAACGCAAGACCGGCGCCCAGCAGGAGGATGGCGATGATCACCGCCATGAGCGGCGTCGCCATCAGCGCGACGATCCCCCCGGCGCGCATCCGGTTCGGGGCATGTGCTTGCAAAGGGTCGGTCATTTTCTGTCCACCGAAAAGGCAAGGCCAAGCAATTTGGAACTGATCCGGAGGCCGCTGGCGCGGGCCGCCGCATCGTCGATCTGAAAGCGTACGCGTCCGCCCTGCATGACGAACTGGATCATGGCGCCTGATGGACCGCCGCTCTTGTCCGACACCGTCAGCACCGGCTGACCTGACAGGGACGCGAAGGGCGCATAGTCGGCTTCTGCCGACTGCCCCGCGAACAAAATGTGGCAGGCGGCCGGATTGGCCAGGGCGCCGGTCCCCGGAGCAGGGCGTCGCACCGTTATCGGCCTGCCAGCCATTTTCTGGGCCCGCACCACATCGTCCAGAACGCCGCCAAAGGGGTCCTGACCCGCCACGCAGATCACGAAATTCCTGTCCGCGACGGTGAAGGCCGATGTCGGCCATTCCACGAACGGGGCGAATTTGAAGAGGAAGCTTGCCTTGACCGCCTGTTCCAGCGAGGCGGAGGGATTGGCGGCGCTGCTCGAGCTCGCGGGAAAAAGCACCGCAAGCACCATGCACAGACGGCCCATGCCCCTGAACCAGCCCCTGAACCAGCCCCTGAACCAGCGCCCGAACCGGCTCCCGGACCAGTGCTCGGGGGGGTGGAGCCAGAGAAGGCTCAGATGGTCCATTTCAGGGCCACGAACACGCTGCGCCTTATCGGATTGGCTTGCGAGGCCGGCAGTTCCCGATGGCTGTCGTGCAGAAGGTTGAAACCGGAAACCGACAACTCTCCCCGATCATCGAACTGCCAGCCGATGCGCGCGCCCAGCTCGACATAGCCGGGGACATGGGGATCGGGCAGCGCGCTCACATAACGCAGGTCCGCATCGACATTGATGTTCCGCCCGATGTCCATCGACGAACGCAACGTGGCGCGATGGCGGGGATCGTTGCCGACCTGGGAAATGCCCAGCAATGGCGTGGAGCCCTGCGTGAAGCGGAATTTCTGGATGAGGAGGCTGTAGCCGGGCTTCAGCCGCCACCAATCGGCCAGCCTGATGTCGGCCCAGGCGTCCAGGCCGTAGCTGTCCCCCTTAATGCCATTGCCCCAGCGTAAGGGCAGGAAAGTGCCGGGCGCGGGTTCGACCGTGCGCAGGTCGTCATAGAGATTATAAAAAGCGGACAGCGACAGCGAGGCGCGCGGAGAGGGCATCATGCGGGTGCCAAGCTCGAAGGCCGTCAGCTTTTCCGACCGGAAACTGGAAAGGGCGGTGAGGAAGACCGTCTGTCCGATCGATTCCACGACGTCGCGGTCGAACGGCGTGGGGGATCGCACGGCGCGCGATACGGCGCCCCAGACCAGGGCGGATGCGCCCGGCTTCCAGGAAAGTCGCGCGCTCGGAAGCACGGTCAGCCCGCTATAGGTGCGTTTCTCCAGCTTGACGCCGAACGTCCCGGTCAGGGTGGGGGTGAATGCGATGCTGTCCTGCGCGAACAGATTGCCAAGGAACAGGGAGCGCCGGTCGGGCACGAACAGCAGGCCCGGAATATTCTCTATCTCATAGCGGCTGACGCGCGCGCCGCCGCCCAGCACGATGCTGTGCCCGCCGCCGGGCAAGAGGGAATATTGCGCCTCGACGTCAAGGCTGTCGATGGCGAAGCGCCCGCCATCATCGTCGATCTCGCGCGCGGTATGATCATAATAGGTCTGCAACTGGACTGTCGCGCCGGAGGCGGCGGTGCGCCGCCAGCGCGCGAGCATGTCATAGCCATAATATTTCTCGTCCGGGGAAGCGCCCTGGGATAGCGAGCCATAATGCGCATCGCCCTGCACCATGACGGCGTCCCGGAACGACGCGTTCCAGTCGACGCGGAAGCCGATCTGCGTGCGGCGGCTGCCATCGTCCAGTCCTTCGGCGCTTTCGAAATTTTCATGGCGCTTGGCGAACAGGCGATAGTTCACCGTTCCGCTGGCCTGCCCGCCATAGCGCAGGCCCAGATCATAGGTCCGGTTGCCGCCAACGGCCGTCAGGTAAAGCCCCTGGGAAGCGCCCGCATCCCGCGTGATGATGTTGATGACGCCGTTGACGGCATTGGAACCCCACAGGGTCGCGCCGGGGCCGGAGATGACCTCTATGCGTTCGACATCCTCGGGCAGCACATCCTGCATGTCCCAATAGACGCCCGAAAAAAGCGGCGAATAGACGCTGCGGCCGTCGATCAGGACAAGCAGCTTGTTCGAGAAATTCTGCGCATCGTCATTGCCGCTCAGGCCGCGCGCGGTGATGACGGTTTCGTTCGGGCCGCCCCGCATGACCTGAAGATTGGGCGCAAGCCGCAATATGCCTGCCAGGGTCAGCGTGCCCGACCGGACAATGTCGTCATGCGTGATGACATAGATGGATGCCGGCGCTTCCGCCAGGGAGGATGTGGTGCGGGTGACGGACGTGACGTCGATCTTCGAAAGCGCCGAGATCGGCATGTCGCGCAGTTCGTCGATGCTCTGCGCCTTCCCTTGCGCGGGATGAAGCAGCAGCAACCCGGCGGCCGCCCACAAGACATTGCAAATGGCCGGCGCTGCTGATCGCATCTTCATCCCCCCTGTGCCCGCGACATATATCGCGCGCAGCAATCGTTACGCAACTGCGCGGAAAAAGTTCCGCGACGGCGGAGGGCGGGAAAACAGACCTTCACTCGCGCGATATTTTCGTCATAGCTTCATGGCACGACTGCGGCTGCCCGGACATGGCGACCTTGTCCTGCCCGGTCATCCGGGCAAGGCGGCGCAGAGGAAAGTGCATATCCCAGGGAGTTGAATGCGTGGCGTCCATGACCAAGCCGGTTCTGCATGGCTATTTCCGTTCAACCGCATCCTATCGGGTGCGGATCGTGCTCAATCTGAAGGGCGTGGCTTATGCCGACGCCTTCCACCATCTGCGCAAGGGGGAGCAGCGGGCGCCGGCCTATCTGGCGTTGAACCCGCAGGGCTTGCTGCCCGCGCTGGAGATTGATGGGGCCGTGCTGACGCAGAGCCTCGCCATCTGCGAATATCTGGACGAGACGGTGGCGGGGCGTAAGCTGCTGCCCGGCGATCCGGTTCGCCGCGCCAGGGTGCGGGCGGCAGCGCAGCTCATCGCTTGCGACATCCACCCGGTCCAGAACCTCAAGGTCCTCGACCGGCTGCGCGGCCTGGGCCTGGACGAGCGGCAGGTGACGGGCTGGGCCGCCCAGGTCATCGATGAGGGGCTGGACGCCTTCGACCGGCTGATCGCCGGTGAACAGGGGCCGTTCTGTTTTGGCGATCGGGTGACGCTGGCGGATATCTGCCTGGTGGCGCAGCTGGTGAATGCGCGGCGTTTCGGCGTGGAGTTGCGTTGGCCGCGTCTGCTGGAGGTGGAGCAGGCCTGCATGGCGCTCGACGCGTTCAGCAAGGCGGCGCCGCAGAACCAGCCGGACGCGGAATGACAAGGACGGGAGAAAGCCGCCTTTGACTCCGGCATCCAATGGCGGCAATGCATGCAAGACATGATGCAGATTGACGATTTCGACGGCTTTCTCCGCGACTATTGGCAAAAGCGGCCGGTGCTGATCAGGAATCCCTGGGGAAACTGGGTCAACCCGCTCAGCCCCGATGAACTGGCGGGCCTTGCGTGCGAGGACGGTGTCGAATCGCGCCTGATCGAACAGGCGCGCGATGGCTGGGGCCTGGCCCATGGCCCGTTCGACGCGACCCGCTATGAACGGCTTGGCAAGCAGCCATGGACCTTGCTCGTCCAGGCCGTGGATCACCATGTGCCGGAAGTGGCCGCGCTGATCGAGCGGTTCCGTTTCATTCCGAATTGGCGCATCGACGATGTGATGGTCAGCTATGCCGCGGATCAGGGCGGCGTGGGGCCGCATTTCGATCAATATGACGTGTTCCTGCTTCAGGGACTGGGCAGGCGCCGCTGGCGGGTCGGCGCCCGCTGCGACCAGTCCACCCCGTTGCGGCCGCATGATGATCTGCGCTTGCTGGCGCAGTTCGAGCCGACGGGCGAATGGGTGCTTGAACCGGGCGATATCCTGTATGTGCCGCCCGGTTTCCCTCATGACGGCGTCGCGATCGGCGACGATTGCATGACCTATTCGATCGGCTTTCGCGCGCCGTCGCGAAGCGAGCTGATCGCGGACTGGTGCGATCATCTTGTCGAAGGGATGCAGGATGACGATCGTTACGGCGATCCGGATTTGCAGGCGCAGGACAATCCCGGGGAAATCTCCGCCCCGGCGCTGGCGCGGCTGCATGCGATGATCATGGAGAAAATGCAGGATCGCGACGCCTTCGCCCGCTGGTTCGGCGAATATAACAGCACCCGCAAATATCCGGATATCGACTGGCAGCCCGACGAACCGATCGACAGCGCCGGGCTTGCGGATTTGCTGGCGGCCGCCATCCCGCTGCGCCGCAATCCGGCAAGCCGCTTTTCCTTCATCCGGCAGAGCGATGGGTCGGTCCTGTTGTTCGTCGACGGCCAGAGTTTCGCATGTTCCGGCGAAACCGCGCTTCTGGCGGAACAGATATGCGCTGCGGGGCATGTGCGACTGGCGCCTGCCCTCATCCGTTCGGCGGCAGCGTCGGGGTTGCTGGCGACGCTGGTCAATCAGGGCAGCGTGGCTTTCGAACAGGAGGATTGAGTGCGCAACGCGCTGATGAGGGGGCAGGGGAAGACATCGCCATGCCGCGGCTGATCCTGTTCAACAAGCCTTATGGCGTGATCACGCAATTCACGGATGCGCGTTCTCCGACGGTTCGCCCGACCCTGTCCGATTTCATCGATGTGCCGCGCGTCTATCCCGCTGGCCGGCTGGACCTCGACAGTGAGGGGCTGGTTGTCCTGACCGATGACGGCAGGATGCAGGCCCGCATAGCCGATCCGAAATTCAAGATGCCCAAAACCTATCTCGTCCAGGTCGAAGGCGATCCGCAGCAGGCCGCGATGGACCGGTTGCGACGTGGCGTCCGTCTGAAAGACGGCATGACCTTGCCCGCTGAAGCGGAACGCATCGCGGCCCCATCGCTCTGGCCCCGCGATCCCCCCGTGCGCTTTCGAAAGACCGTCCCCGATTGCTGGGTCCGGCTTACGATCCGGGAAGGGCGCAACAGACAGGTCCGCAGGATGACCGCGGCAATCGGTCATCCGACGCTTCGGCTGGTGCGGTGGAGCATCGGGGACTGGACGATAGAGGGCGTCCGGCCCGGAGAATGCCGGGAAATCCCTCTATGAACGCCTTGTGAGATCATCGCACTGTCGGTCACCGCGCGTCACGGACCTGTGTACTTGTCAGCTTGTTCACGGTAGACGCCATGAACCAAGCGACTGTTGAATTCGAGCGGCTATGGGCGGCACCCGGTCGAGCGCAATCCCTCTCGGAATTGATGCCCGGTATCCGGCGGAACGCCTGATGGAATGGGGTGTCAATGAACCAGGATGGGATCGAAATCGCGGCAGCCGCCGATCTCGACCAGGCGGCCTTGCGCTTCGCGGCGGAGCGGGATGCCACCCTATGCACCATAGTCGGCATTGAGGGTTCCTTCTCCCGCCGGCTTGGGGCGCAACTTGCTGTTTCCGCGGACGGCCGGACCGTGATCGGCTGCATCGCCGATGGCTGTCTGGAAAAGGAACTGGCAGCGCAGGCCGCCCATGCGCGGGCGATGGGCGCGCCAAGGCTGCTGCGCTACGGCAAGGGATCGTCCATTGTCGACTTCAGGCTGCCTTGCGGATCGGGGCTGGATATTCTGGTGGACCCCTTTCCCGATCGCGCGGCGCTGGCTGGCGCGGTCCGCGCCCTCGATCGCAGGCAGGCCGTCACCTTGCCGCTTGCGCCGGCCGGTGCCGCTCTGCTGCCCGGGCGGCGCTTCATTCCATCCCTGCGCCTGATGATCTTGGGCGCGGGAAGCGAAGCATATGAATTGGCGCGGGTCGCCAAAGCCTATGGCACGGATGTGGAACTTGTCGGGCCGGGCGATGGCCTGGCGCTGGGGCGCAGGCCTGAAGGGCTGTCGGTCGACCCCTGGACGGCGATCGCCATCCTGTTCCACGATCATGAATGGGAAGCCGCCTTGCTGGAATGGGCGCTGGACACGCCCGCCTTCTATATCGGCGCGCAAGGCGGGCAATCGACGCGGGAACGGCGCAGGGCGTCGCTTGAGGCTTCCGGCCATGGCGAAGAAGCCGTTGCCCGCGTGCGGAGCCCGATCGGGCTGGTCCCGCATGCCAGGGACGCCCGCACCCTGGCCCTGTCGGTGCTGGCCGAAGTCGTTGCCTTCCATGAAGAAGGGCGGGACCGCGCCGGAATCGGGTGACCCACTATGGCAGGATCATCGGTCGGGCAGATGGTCGCATGAGCCGCGGATCGCCCATTCAGGCGACAGTAGAGGAGAGCAGCGGATAGCACATGCGCAAATCGTCCAGCATCGATTCAATCGCCGCGATTTCCTGAAAGGTTCCGTTCGGATTGGCGGTCCAGTTGCAATGCGGATGGGTTTCACGGGCATATAGCCGGATCGGCCCCACTACCTTGCGCCAGTGGTGCTTGCTCCGTCCATGATCGCGCACCAGCCGCGCCACGATCAGGTCGATAAGCTTGTCGGTCGTCATTCTTTTTCCTTGTCCCCGGATGACCACTGGCCCGGCAGATCCAGATAGGCCTCCAGTTCCCGCCAGTGCCGGTCCCATCCGGGCCCGCGCCGTTCCTCCGGCACATGGGCTTCGACCATCCGCCGCGCCCGTGTCACCACATTGTCGGCGGGCGCGCGCAAACGGTCGAGAATGTCCCTGATCCCGTCCGTCATGATGCGCGCCGTGCCATGGTCCGCTGATAGGCACGCGCCGTGGCGGTTTCAACTTTCATTGGCTGTCCGATAGCCGCGCGGCGGTTGTCCCACATGCCGGGAGAAGAAGCGCGAGAAATAGGCCGGGTCCTCAAATCCCACCGCATAGGCCACCTCCGTCACCGAAAGGTTGGAATAAAGCAGCAGGCGCCGTGCTTCCAGCAAGGCCCGCTCGTCCAGCATCGCGGCGGGCGACGTCCCCGCCACCTGCGCGCAGGCCTGCCGCAGGGCCGTCAGGCTCACCCCCAGCGCCCGCGCATGGTCGCCCACCGGCTCGCGCTGGCGGAAGCGCTGCTCGATCCGCTCGCGCAGCCGCGCGACCAGCGCCGCCTGCCGCGCGCTGCCGCCATGGCTCTGCGGGGCCAGCGCGCCGTGGCGCAGCGCCAGCACCATCACCGACAGCAAGGCCGCTTCCACCGCCGCGCGC
>NZ_JALDYQ010000118.1:0-8944 GCF_032153725.1 Sphingobium sp.
CGCGACAGCCCGGTCCCGCCGTTTGAACGGGACTCCTGCCGTCGCAGGAGCACGTTATTCTTCCGCGGCCAGGCCCCCCCAAAACCCGCAAGCCCCGCCAATTTTTCGACCAACGACATGGACATGGGGGCCGGGGGCGGCTCAACTCCCTGCCATCATGGGCACGTCTTCGCGCCCTGACCATGAAGCAAGGGAAAGCTTTTGATGAAATATCTCCTCCTCGGCGCAGCGGCAGTTGCGCTGGCCGCCGGCGCGTCCGTCGCCCAGACCGATCCGGCTGCCAGGCCCACCTATGGCAGTTACGGCTTCGACAGTGCCGGCATGGACAGATCGGTCAAGCCCGGCGACGATTTCTACGATCATGCCAATGGCACATGGGCGAAGAACACGCCGATCCCGGCGGACAAGTCCAATTACGGTGCCTTCAACGTGCTGGACGACCTGTCGCGCGAGCGGACCAAGGGCATTCTCGACGCTGCGCAGAACGACCCGGCCAGCAAGATCGGCGCCGCCTATGCCAGCTATCTGGATGCCACCACGGTCGAGAAGAAGGGCTTGAACCCGGCCAAACCGTGGCTGGCGAAGATCAAGGGCGTCAAGGACAAGGCCGGCTACGCCAGGCTCGCCGCCCAAGCCGCCCGGGCAGGCATTGACGGCCCCTTCGGCTTCTATGTCAATCAGGACGACAAGGACCCTGAAACCTATATCCTCGTGCTGCATCAGGATGGCCTTGGCCTGCCCGACCGCGATTTCTACCTCGAACCCGACGCGAAAATGGCGGCGATCCGCACCGCCTATGTCGCGCATCTGGAAAAGATGCTGACGCTGGCCGGGGAAACCGATGCCAAGGTCCGCGCCGCCGCGCTGATGGCGTTCGAGACGGAGATCGCCAGGGTCCACTGGACGCAGGTGGACAGCCGCGATGCCGACAAAACCTATAACAAGATGACCCTGGCGGATTTGCAGAAGGCCGCGCCCGGTTTCGATTTCACCGCTTATTTCGCCGCCAACAAACTCGCGCCCAAGGATTTGCTGGTGTCGCAGCCCAGCGCGGTCACCGGCGAAGCCGCGCTGATCGCCAAGGCGCCGGTCGGGGTATTGAAGGACGCGCTGCTGCTGCGCACGCTGCACAGCCTTGCCGATGATCTGCCCGACAGCATCGCCAACGAGAATTTCGCCTTCTATGGCACCACCCTCTCCGGCACGCCGGAGCGCGAGGCCCGCTGGAAGCGCGCGGTGGATTTCCTGAAAAGCTCGATGGGCGAGGAAGTCGGCAAGGTCTATGTCGCGAAATATTTCCCGCCCGAAACCAAGGCGGCGATGGATCAGCTGGTCAGGAATGTGATCGCTGCCATGGGCCGCCGCATCGATGGCCTGACATGGATGAGCGACGCCGCCAAGGCCCGCGCCCACAGGAAGCTGGCCGCCTTCACGCCCAAAATCGGCTATCCCGACAAATGGCGCGATTATACCGGCCTGACGATCAAGCGCGACGACCTGTTCGGCAATGCGCTGCGGTCGAACCAGTATGAGTTCGACTATCAGATGGGCAAGCTCGGCAAGCCGATCTATCGCTGGGAATGGGGCATGACCCCGATGGAGATCAACGCCTATGCCAATTTCGGCATGGTGGAGATCGTCTTCCCCGCTGCCATATTGCAACCGCCCTTCTTCGATCCCCATGCCGATCCGGCTGTGAACTATGGCGGTATTGGCGCGGTGATCGGCCATGAACTCAGCCATCATTTCGACGATCAGGGCGCGAAATATGACGAGACAGGCAAGCTCAACCAGTGGTGGAGCGATCAGGACGTCGCCAATTTCAAGGCGCTGACGGACCGGCTGGTCAAGCAATATGACGCCTATGAACCCTTCCCCGGCGCGCATGTGAAAGGCGCCTTCACCTTGGGCGAGAATATTGGCGACCTTGCCGGAGTCGCGGTGGCGCTTGATGCCTATCATGCGTCGCTCGGCGGCAAGCCCGCGCCGGTGATCGACGGCACCACCGGCGACCAGCGCTTCTTCCTGGGCTGGGCGCAGGTATGGCGGCGCAATTATCGCGAGCCCAATCTGCGTCAGCGTCTGGTCACCGATCCGCATTCGCCGTCGCAATATCGCGCCGACACGGTGCGCAATTTCGACCAATGGTATGCGGCCTTCAAGCCGGAGGCGGGCGGCAAGATCACCCTCGCGCCGCAGGATCGGGTGAAGATCTGGTGAGAATCGGGGCGGGACCCGGTTTGACAAATCCGGTCCCGTCCCATTGCGAAGGCGCAATGATTCGGGCGCGCGGTGAATCGTTTGCCTTGCACGATTGGCTGCTATTAATTTGTTGACTGTCTCTTAAATGCAACGTTTCACCGGAAGGCTCTTTAATCCGGCCGGCCTCTTCCACAGCTTTCATTTTGGTAAAGTTGAGGAGAAGCATTTTGACGGGTCTGAATAACATTCTTCTGAAGGCCGGTGTCGCGTCATTGGCCCTGGCTGCTGCCGCGCCTGCCTTTGCGCAGGATGCTGCCGCCCCCGCTGCTCCGGCGCAGGCCGCTCCGGCTGCCCCGGCCGCAGGCGCCAGCACCTTCACCGATGCCGAGATCAAGCAGTTTGCCGCCGCCGCCGTCGAGGTGACGAAAATCCAGCAGGATGCGTCGATCGCCGATGCCGACAAGCAACCCAAGATGCTGGCGGCGCTTCAGGCGTCCGGCATTCCGCCGGAAAAATTCAACCAGATCGGTCAGGCCGCGGCCGCTGATCCAGCGCTTCAGCAGAAGATCCAGGCCGCTGCGCCTGCTGCCGCTGCGGCCCCGGCTTCGCCCGCCACCCCGCCTGCCCAATAAGCGCGGCATTGCGGAAGGGGAGGCGCCTGGCCTAAGCAACGGCCATGACCTCCCCTGTCTGGCACCCCTTTTTCCAGCACGGCCTGAACGAGCCGATCCCCCATGTCCTGCGGGCAGAGGGGGCTTTGCTGCATCTGGCCGATGGCGGCACGCTGATCGATTGCATCGCGAGCTGGTGGGTGACGACCCACGGCCATTGCCATCCCCGGATCGCGGCCGCCATTGCGAGCCAGGCGGGCCAGCTCGATCAGCTGATCTTTGCCGGCTACACCCACGGACCGGCCGAAGAAGTGGCGCGGGGACTGGTCGATCTCGCCCCGAAGGCGGCGGATCGCGATCCGCTCGCCCATGTGTCCTTCTCCGACAGCGGCTCCACGGCGGTCGAGGTCGCGCTTAAAATGGCGCTCGGCTACTGGCATAACCGGGCGCTCGACGGCCTGTCCGAGCCGCGCCACCGCATCCTCGTCCTTCAGCACGGCTATCATGGCGACACCATCGGCGCGATGTCGATCGGCGAGCGAGGCGTCTACAATGCCGCTTGGTCGCCCCTGCTGTTCGATGTGGGCATCATCCCCTTTCCCCATGCGGGTATGGAACAGGCAACGCTCGACGCTCTGGAAGCCGCCTGCGCGCAAAAGCCTGCCGCCTTCATCGTCGAGCCGTTGATCCTTGGGGCGGGGGGGATGCTGATCTACCCGGCGCCTGTCCTGCGGGCGATGGCCGCGATCTGCGCCCGCCACGACGTCCTGTTCATCGCGGACGAGGTGATGACCGGATGGGGCCGCACCGGCACGCTGTTCGCCTGCGAGCAGGCGGGCGTGGTGCCGGACATCATGGCGGTGGCGAAGGGCATCACCGGCGGCGCGATCCCGCTCGCCGCGACGCTGGCCACGCCGCGCATCTTCGAAGCGCACCGATCCACCGACCGCGCCCGGCTTTTCTACCATTCGAGCAGCTATACCGCGAACGCCATCGCCTGCGCCGCCGCCGCCGCCAATCTCGCCATCTGGCGGGAAGAGGATGTGCTGGGCCGCATCGCGATTCTCGGCAAGGGGATGGCGCAGCGACTCGAACGGCTCGGCGCGCATCCCGCCTTCGCCAATCCGCGCCAGATCGGCGTGATCGCGGCCATCGACCTGATCGCGCCGGACGCGGGCTATCTCTCCGACCTCGCGCCGCGCCTGCGTGCCTTCGCGGGAGAAAACGGCCTCTTGCTGCGCCCGCTCGGCAATAGCATCTATCTGATGCCGCCCTATTGCCTTGACGCAGATCAGCTGGATCACGTCTTCGCGGTGCTCGAGAAAGCGGGTGATGCGTTTGGCGTTTCAGCCTGAACTTTCTTTTTCGGTTTTTTGGCGCTATGGCGGCGCGATTTTTCGATTTCTCAGGATATTATGGCAAAAGAAGAACTGCTTGAAATGCGCGGACAGGTTGTGGAGCTTCTCCCCAACGCCATGTTCCGCGTGCGGCTGGAAAATGATCACGAAATTCTCGGCCACACCGCCGGGAAGATGCGCAAGAACCGCATCCGCGTGCTGGTGGGCGACGAAGTGCTGGTCGAACTGACCCCTTACGACCTCACCAAGGGTCGGATCACCTACCGCTTCAAATAAGCCGCTTTTCTGATGCGGCTCATCCTTGCTTCGGCTTCCCCCAGACGGCGCGACCTTCTGGGACAGATTGGCGTGTCTCCCGATGCGGTGGACCCGGCCGACGTCGATGAAACCCCAATGAAGGTCGAACTGCCGGCCGCCTATGCCGTGCGTGTCGCCGCCGACAAGGGCGCCCTGGTGGCGCAGCGTCATCCCGGCGCGCTGGTCCTTTCGGGCGATACTGTGGTCGCCGCGGGCCGTCGCATCTTGCCCAAGACGGAAAGCGAGGCCGAAGCGCGCGAGTGCCTCAAACTCCTCTCAGGCCGGCGCCACCGCGTCCTGAGCGCCATCACCCTGATCGACGCGGAGGGCAGGGCCCGCCACCGCCTTTCGACCAATATCGTGACCTTCAAACGCCTCGATCGCGCCGAAATCGACGCCTATATCGCGTCGGAGGAATGGCACGGCAAGGCGGGCGGCTACGCGATCCAGGGCCGCGCCGCCGGCCTGATCCGCGCCATCCAGGGCAGCCACAGCGCGATCATGGGCCTGCCCCTTTACGAAACCCGCGCGCTGCTCAAGGCAGCGGGCTATCCACTGGACTAGAGGGAGCCAAGGGAAATGGCACATTTCCCGGCTCGGCAATCCCGACCAACAGGACTGAACCGCATGGCCGAATGGCTCTATGAAGAAGGTATTGGTGAGGCCCGCGCCGCACTGATCGAAAAGGGCAAGCTGGTCGAAGCGCAGATCGAACGGGAGAGCGACGCCGCCCGCGCCGGATCGGTCATGCAGGGCAAGCTCGTCCGCACCGTCATCCCCAAGAAGCGCGGCATCGCCCGCCTGATCTCGGGCGAGGAAGTGTTGGTCGAACCCATTCCGCCGAAAATCGCGGAGGGTGCCACCGTCCTCCTCGACATCCTGCGCGAAGCCATCCCGGAAGAGGGCCGCGCCAAGCTCGCCAAGGCGCGCATCGCCCAGCCCGGCTCGAAAGCGCATCCCGCCCCCAGCCTGCTCCAGCGCCTGCGCGGCACGGGCATCCCCATCATCCCCTGCCCCGCGCATGAAGAGGACCGTTTCGAGGCCCATGGCTGGAGCGAACTGATGGAAGAGGCGATCTCCGGCGACATCGGCACGGAGGAAGCCGCCCTGCGCATCTTCCCCACGCCTGCGATGATCCTGATCGACGTCGACGGCTCCATGCCCCCTGCCAAGCTCGGTCCCAAGGGCGCGAAACTGGCCGCGCAGGCGATCCGCCGAATGGGCCTCACCGGCTCGATCGGCATCGACCTGCCGACGATGAACAACAAGGATGAGCGCGCCGTCGCCTCCGCCCAGATCGACAAATATCTGCCGCTCCCGTTCGAGCGTACGGCGGTCAACGGCTTCGGCTTCGTCCAGATCATCCGCCGCCGCGAGCGCATGAACCTCATGGAACTGCTCCGCGCCGATCCGGTCGAGACGGCGGCGCTGGCCCTCCTCCGCAGGGCCGAACGCCACGGCAATGGCGGCCCCGCAACGATTACCGCCGCCCCCGCGATCATCGACCGCCTGCATAAGGCGCCCGACTGGATCGAAACCCTCGCCCGCCGCCGCGGCGGCGCGGTCAGCTTGAAGGCGGACGCGACCCTCGCCATATCGGCTGGCCATGTCGCCTAAAGCTGCCTCCTGCCCGATCTGCGGCCAGCCCTCGCATCCCGAAACCCGCCCCTTTTGCGGGAAGGCCTGCCGCGACCGCGACCTTCTGCAATGGCTGGGTGAAGGATATAGCGTACCCGGCGCGCCGGCTTCGGACGAGATGAAAAAAAGTGGCGACGATGGGGTAGACAGCACCCCGGCCTGATGCCTATAGGCACGCCTCACGACGCGCCGGTGGTCCTCACCGGAAGCGTGCCCGGGTAGCTCAGTTGGTAGAGCATGCGACTGAAAATCGCAGTGTCGGCGGTTCGACTCCGTCCCCGGGCACCATTTACCTGTTCGCCAAGTCCCGCGAATGATTGAGAAAACCCCAGAAAACTGCTAAAAATGCCCACGAAATGGCCGGGCTTGTTCGGCTATGTTCGCCAGCAATCACGCTCTGTTGGGGGTATGGCTGGGGGTGGTCTGCAAAAGTGCTGATCGAAATACCCCCAGATTGCGGCGACGATTTGGGGGTGGCCGAAATGGCGCTGACAGATACCACGATCAAGAATGCCAAACCGAAGGCTAAGCCCTACAAGCTGGCGGACGAAAAAGGTTTGCATCTGCTGGTGCATCCTTCGGGCGGCTTGCTGTGGCGCATGAAATATCGGGTGGATGGCGCGGACGATCAGGGCCAGCCGAAGCGAATCGAAAAGCTGCTGTCTTTCGGCAGCTATCCCGAAATCAGTTTGAAGGGTGCGCGGGTTCTGCGCGATGAGGCCCGCAAGCGACTGGCCGAGGGCATTGATCCCGGCCAAGCGAAAAAGGAGGCCAAGATTGCGATCATGCTGGGCGCGGCCAACAGCTTCGCGGCGGTTGCAGAGGAATATATTGCCCGCATGGAGCAGGAAGGCCGGGCACAGGCCACGATGGATAAGGTGCGCTGGCTGTCGACGCTGTTGATCCCCGCCATTGGCGCGCGTCCGATTGCCGAAGTAACGCCGCATGAATTGCTGGCTGTGTTGAAGAAGGTGGAGCAATCCGGCAAGCGGGAGACGGCTGGCCGGATGCGCTCTTTTGCCAGCCGCGTGTTTCGCTATGCGGTCGCAACGGCGCGGGCCAGCAATGACCCGGCGCAAATGTTGCTAGGCGCGCTGGTGCCGCCAAAGGTAAAGCATCATGCGGCCATCACCGATCCAAAGGCGTTGGGTGAGCTGTTGCGGGCGATGGATAGCTATCAGGGCCAGCCCGCCACGCTCTATGCCTTGCGCCTGACTCCTCACATCTTCCAACGGCCCGGCGAAGTGAGGCAGATGGAATGGTCGGAAATTGACTTCGATAAGGCAGTCTGGACGATCCCCGCCAGCCGCATGAAAATGCGTGAGCCGCACCATGTCCCGTTGTCGGAGCAGGCGCTTGCCATCCTCCACGACATGCAGGCTTTGACCGGACGTGGCATCTATGTTTTCCCGTCTATCCGGTCGGCCTCCCGGCCTATGTCTGAAAATACGATCAATGGGGCACTGCGGCGGCTTGGTTATAGCGGCGACGAAATGACAGCCCATGGCTTTCGGTCGACGGCCAGCTCTCTATTGAACGAAAGCGGCAAGTGGAACCCGGACGCTATCGAGCGCGCCTTATCGCACCGCGAAGCCAATCAAGTGCGAGCGGCCTATCATCGGTCGGTCTATTGGGCCGAGCGGGTGCAGATGGCGCAGTGGTGGAGCGATCATCTGGATATGCTTCGGAGAGGGGGCGAGGTTGTCCAATTTCATTTGGCTGCTAAATCAACGGCGTGAAGCTAATCTCATCCGCCGAAACAATCGCCTTTCTTGCTGCCGCATCCCCCCGCCCGTGGGTAAAGCGGATGCTCCTTTGGATGATCTATGAAGGCGAAATAAATCCATATTTCACGGCTGGCTTCATCAAATCCAAGGGTAGAGTTGCAGAACTAATTCTAACGCTTCCCAATGAATATTTGGATGAACTCCGAGAGGGCGGAGCGAGCCCGTTGAAAACGAGCCCTAGGCTTGACGAATTTTTAAGAGAGCAATTTTCTGAAGACCTTGCCGAAAAGTTGGTTGGCAAGGATGGCATGGACTCCTTCGAAGAAGATTCATTGTCCTGGGATGATAGTGATGAACCCCATCATGTAGGAGCCGGGTTTTTCATATTTGCAGAAGAGATAGATTGGGAAGCGGGCACACTGAGAACAAGCTTCATACCGTCGCCAAAAAATAGGGAAGAACACTTATTTTGGGATCAAGAGGAGCATCTGCCATCTGAGCTAGACGATCCCGATTTTGAGGTGAGTTTATCGGGGATGTGCTTTGAACTTACGAAGGTCGAAATGCTCTTGCCCAATGAACGCATAACGGCCGTGTCGCCTATGGTGACAGCGCGGGGCGATCAAGCCAAGTCTCTAGGTCGGCCTCGAAAGTGGGATTGGGATGGTGCAATGGCCCACATCGTGATGCTCGCCAACAAACCCGACGGTTTGCCTACTGGCGCAGGTGCTCAAGCCCGCATCGAGGAAATGCTTCAACAATGGTTTTTAGACCAAAGTGGAGATGCGCCTGCGTTAAGTCAGATTCGGCAGCGCGCTCAAAAGATCGTGGGCGGTATGGGTTAAAAAGCCTTCGGGCCTTTTGACCCATTATCAGCCATTCAGGCCGAAAGCCGAAGCCAGAACTTGCATCCTGTGTTCGCCAACATTCTGGCGAACACAACGGAGTGCAATCATGGAACCCATCGCAACATCCATCAACGGCGCTGCCAAGGCTCTGAGCCTGGGGCGCACGTCCATTTATGCGCTGATCAAGGAAGGCCGTCTGGAGACGGTGAAGCTGGACGGCTCGAAGAACCGAGTGATTTCGGCGTGATGGCGTAGCAAGGAGC
>NZ_JALDYQ010000044.1:0-42377 GCF_032153725.1 Sphingobium sp.
CCCCCCCCCACCCCTCACAGACCCGGACGTGCAGATTTCCCGCATCCGGTTCTTCAAAGTAGAGATTAGCTTACAGTGGCAAAGGAATGAACAACTCTGGCTGACGGCAGCGGATGGTGTCGGATTATCTCGTTGAGGCGATCCCAGTGGAACCAACTCTGACGATCTCGCCGCGACAACCATTTCTGCCATATCTTCACGACCTGTTGGGCATACCACCGCAGCCGCCGACTATTTCCACCCACACCGTAATAGGCGAAGTGGCCCCGCATCATTGACGAGAGGTGGCGGTGCTGGTCGCGGATCGACCAATGCCGGTGTTTCCGGCACCAGTCGCTGACCGCAGCCAGCGCACGTGCAAAGCGACCTTTGGCGGTCACCTGCAACACCATGTCCTTCCCTCTGCGCGACCGTCCCCACACGTGGGTCAGGCCGAGAAAGTCGAAGTTGGTGCCATCCGTCTCCGGATGCCGTGTGCTCTCCGTCCTTCGCGGGCGAAAGTCGACGAGACGTGTCTTGTCCGGGTGGAGTGTGAGCCCGTACCGCCCAAGACGCTTGCCCAGCACCGTCAAGACCCGGTTGGCATCGACGATGTTGTCGAACGCCATGACCGCGTCGTCAGCGTAGCGGGCAAGGGTACATTCCCCGCGGAGACGTGGCCGCACCTCGGTCTCGAACCATTCATCCAGCACATGATGCAGGAAGATGTTTGAGAGGCAAGGCGAGATCACGCCCCCTTGTGGGGAGCCCAGTGCCGATCGGCGCAGGAGGCCATCTTCGACAGCTCCTGCGTTCAACCATTTGTCGATCATCCGTCGGATGACGCCATCCGTAACTCGCTGATCGAGAAATGTCCGAAGATGAGAGTGCGGTATCGAGTCGAAATACTTCTGTATGTCGAGATCGATCACCCAGTGGAGACGCTTTTCCCATAGGACGTTCTGCATATTGCGGAGCGCCTGATGAGCCGAGCGGCCCGGTCGGAAACCGTATGAGCAGGGATAGAAGTCCTCCTCATAGATGGCCTCCAGCACCATCGTAATGGCGCGTTGCGCCACCTTGTCCTCGAAGGTTGGAATGCCGAGCATCCGTTGCGACCCATCCGCCTTGGGTATGTACGCCCGTCGGACCGGCGGCGCACGATATCGGCCGGACTTGATGCGTTCCAAAAGGTCCAGAAGCCTGACCTCCAGATCCACTTCGTAGTCCGCCGCCGTGACGCCGTCGATGCCCGGGGCACCATCCTTGCGGGTCAGCCGGTAGGCCTCCTTCATCCAGTCCAGATCGATGACATGGTGGAGCGAGCACAGCACCACTCCCCGTTTGCTTCTCGCCAGATTGGCTATCCGTTGTCGGTTCGTAGACAGGTTTGTGGGGTTCAGAGTCCCCTCCCATGTTTCAGGTCAACGGTTCTCTACAATGACGCCTCCCTTCGCTCCGTCGGGTCCCGGTGAGCCCAGTTCCCCGACATCGTCGCTACTATGAAGGCGCTACGACTTCCCGTTCACGCATTCCTGCTCCCTTATGGTTTCGGTCGCAGGCTCCACACACGCCTCCCGTTTTCGTGCTCGCCAAGGCGCTCCCGGAGAGCGCGGAAGACGCTCATCGGGCCTGGAACCGTGGTCAGCCGGCGGTTCCGTTTCCGGCGTTCATCGCGTGTGGGCGTAAACGGGATCTCACAGGTTCCCTGGCGGTCCATCCCATGCCTTTGCCCTGCTCCAAGACCCCGGCCGAGCCGTCTGGACCTCGCCCAAGCGGTCCCGACGATGCTGCCCCCGGGCTACCCACGCCGAAGGCCTCCGCACGCACATAATATCGAGGCTAACACACGGCTTCAGCATCTGCTGTCTACGCTTCACGAACGACGTTGCCGGCGCCCATGCAAGACTCGCTTCCGGCTGGCGGGCTGCGCCTTTGCCGGGAGGGTGTCGAACCCTCTGGATCGCTTTGAAAGGTTTCAGGATCTACATTCCATTCTCCTTCCCAGAGCTTGCCCTGTCGCAAGGATCGTCTATGCCAAGCCGCCGTTCGGATCGCCCGAACATGTCCTTGCCTATCTCGGCCGCTACACACACCGGGTCGCCATCGCCAACAGTCGCTTGGTCAGCGCTGACGAGACCAGCGTGACCTTCCGTTGGCGTGATTACCGTCATGGCAACGCGCCCAGGCTGATGTCGCTTCATCCGCACGAGTTCATTCGCCGCTTCCTCATCCACAGCCTGCCGGACGGCTTTCATCGCATTCGCCACTATGGTTTCCTCGCCAACGGCTGCCGCCGGGCACGGCTCGCCACCATCCGGCAGTTCTTGATCCCGACGGAGCCGATTGCGACCGTCGCGGCCGAGGTCGGCGATGCCTCCAAGCGGCTCCCGCACTTTGATCCAACTCAGTGCCCATGCTGTGGCGGCATTCTGCGCGTCACCGCCACGCTGCCGCGATGGCGCACCGGGCAACCCCGACCTTGGTCCGATACGTCATGATCACAGAATCTCGATCGAACATAAGACGTGGCAGCGACGCGGCATCTGCGCCGACGATCCCTCATGTATGCCATCTTGCAAATCCACTCGCAGGACAGCAGTGCCACCCCGCAGCCGCCGCAAATATCCGTTTGGCGCGTCGATTACCTCGACCTATGCCGCCAATACGACATCGTCCTCACCAGCGTGGCGGCATGGATCATCCAAGACCGGTCGCCAGCAACCAGCGGCGCCGCACTAATCCCATAGGTCGCGAGCGCGTCAGCGGGCTCGTTCAATCCGGCTTCAATGAGGTCGCGCCGCACCACGACGCCAGCGTTGCGCCGCGCGACCTCACAGAACCCTCCAGATTCCGAGGGCTTCAAATGACGACACCAATGATACCGGACTTCCCCGTGATCAGCGACTTGCAAGCAGATTGGGAAGGTAGCCAAGCTTCCGCGCGGCCTCCAGAACTTTGGCGCGCGTAACCTCGGATATGCTGGCCCCTGGCGTATATGGACGTGAAACGGCCGCCTGCGACACGCGGCAAGGCGGGCCACATCGTGCGCCAACGGCGGTGCCTTAGTTCTGCCCATAGACCGGCGCGTTCAAGTTGTCATCCCCGGGCCATCAATGGCGCCTGGCGCCCAAATTGCAACCGTTCCCAAGGCCCTCCGCAAGCCGACATCCCACTCCGCGCGAGATGAGGCTCGGCGGATCGCTCCGCCGCGCTTCATCTCATGCATCATCAGCGAGAGCCAAACGCAAAGGGCAGGTTCATCCCGGATTCTTCCCTCCGACCCACGCAAATCGCCAGCATGCTGGCGCCCCGGATGAAGACTCTCTTACCTTCATAGAATTCTCACTCCCTTCCAACAGGGGCGCAGTCATTGGCGACACGCCTCCAATTTTGTGCTCACCGAATAAGTATGTTACGGAACGGCTGTGGCTCATCTCAGCCAAGCACCGCACCGCCATCCGCGACGAGGGTGTGGCCCAGCACGAAGGACGCCTTGGACGAAGATAGCCAGACAACGGCTTCAGCAACCTCTTCCGGTTCGGCGATCCGCTTCATCGGCGAAAGCGCGGAGAGCTTCTCGATGTGTTCGGGCATGATCTTTGCGGTTTCGCGAAACGCCAGAGTCCACATCGATCCCGGACCGACGGCATTGATGTGGATATTCTGCGCGCCATAATCGATTGCCGCGCACTTGGTCATGCCGTAGACCGCCTGCTTGGCACCCAGATACCAAGCGGGGCCGGGCTGCGAGCTGTGTTCGTTACCGGAATCGATGTTGACGATTGCCCCCCCACCGCGCCGCTGCATGGCCTGAATTTCGTACTTCATGCAAAGAAACACGCCGGTGTTGTTGACAGCGATGCCGCGATTCCAGGCGTCTTCGGGGATATCGGCAAGCGGCGCCCGGCCAACATTGTAAACCGCGTTGTTCACGGCGCAGTCGAGCCCGCCGAACTTGTCCTCGGCCGTTTCCACCATGCGCTGGATATCCGCCGATACACCCACATTGGCCTCGACGAACATCGCCTCGCCACCGGCATCCCTGATCAGCCGGACCTATTCCTCGCCGCCGTCACGGTCAAGATCGACAATGACCACCTTCGCACCTTCACGCGCGAAGCCCTGCGCACACGTCCTGCCGAGCCCCCGGCCCGAACCCGTGACCAGCGCCACCTTTCCTTCGATCAGACCCATACAGATGGACTCCTTCCCAATCGGACCAGAATATAGCCGCCGTCCGTCGCGAGCGTGTGGCCGGTAACGAACGCAACCTTTCCGTCGAGCGATCTCACGATCGAGAACCCTTCTCTCAAACCGACGGTTTGGTATTCGTATGCAAGCGAGCGATCAAGCGGCCCACATCCTCTATCGGACGGGCGATCCACGTGCGGTCGCCGCTTCGCACCCATGCCTGCGGGGCGCTTCATCCGCTATGTCACAGATACTGATCTGCGTTGCTTTCCTGGCTGCGCAGCGCAAGTTGGGACAGATCAGGATAACCGAGATACTGCAGCGGCGAGTCAGCTTGCCGAGGAAGCGGACGCGGCCAGGGCAGCGAGCCGGTCCCGCCGGTCGGCGGCCATGCGGAATGACACGGTGCTGTCTTCGCCGCCCGCCAGGGCCTCGGCTATCGCGGCATACTCCTCTGCGACGTTAAGGACGACGGCCGGTAATGTGCGTCCCGACCTGTAATAGGCATCGGGAATGCTCACCTCGGTGAGGACATCGTCGCCCTTGCGTGCAACGCGGACGCACAATTCCCCCATTACCATCGCAAAAGGTCCATCGCCTTCGACCGTCACGACACCGTCTTCACCCACCGCTTCAAGGCGAAAGGCGGTTCCCGGATGCGGCCCGCCGCGCAAATGGATGCTGGCGATTGCTCCTCCGTCCAGGCGCGCATTGATCAGGACATTGTCGGGCGTTTCGATAGCGAACCTGTCCCCCCTCCCTAGCGCCTCGCTGAAACGCCGCTGACGGCCTGTCATGACCGAAGCCTCGGTGAAATCGCCAAGGCAATGCCACAGCATGTCCAGCGTATGCCCGCCCCAGATGCGCAGCAGCGTTGCGCCGTTGCGATCGTCCAGCGTATAGGCATCGTCGGGATGAACGACCGGTCCCCAGCTCGCAGCGGTGGACAACAGATTGATCGACAGCAGCCTTCCGACCTCCCCCGCATTGATTAGATCCCGGAGATAGCGGAATGCCGGAATGAACCGGCTCTGCAGGCCCACAAAGGTGGGTATACCGCGCTTCTGCGCAGCATCGGCGAGTTGCCGCGTCACCGCGTCTTCATTGCCGACCGGCCATTCGCAAAGCACCGGCTTCCCCGTTTCGAAAACCTGCGAAAGAACCTGCTGGTGGCCCGGCGCCTTCACCGTGACGGTGATGAAATCGATGTCGGGATGGGCCGCCATCTCTGCCGGGTCGTCAAATGCCAGCGGGACACCGGCGAAGGCTGCTGCCTTGCTGGCGCTCTCCAGGCTGCGCGTGCACACGGCGGCGAGCCGGAAGTGTTCCGGCAGCGATTGAATGGCTGGAATATGCGCCATGGACGCCCAGCCGCGATCGGGGCTGACGCCAACGATCCCGACACGAAGTGGACGTCTCGTCATCGCGGTACCTCCCCGATCAGGGTCACATGATCTGTCATTTTCCCTCCCGGCCTCGCCGGTGCCCGGTTCCTGTAACGATTGCGGTTCCGATGGGGAAACCTCGCCAGCCGCGCGTCAGCTTGTTCAAATCCATGGCCGTTCGCTCTTGCCTCAATGCCGCGACCGGTACGATCCGGCGGACTTGCGTGTCACTGAACTTTCGCAGCATTCCCTATTTGTCGACCAGCATATGCCCGAGCTTGTGCCCCCACAACTCGTTCCGGCCGCGCCAGATCAGGGGCGTCCAGTTATCGTCGTCGATCACCAAGCTTTGCCAGCCATATTCGAAACCGAAGGAGGATGGCGATACGCAATAATAGGATATGACCGGATCGTTGATGTGCTGGCCGAGTGTCGCCAGCACCGGTGCCGCGCCATCCTGTATCTTGTCCCAGCACTGGCCGACCAAGGTGATGGAATCGACCTCGATATAGACGTGGTGGAGCACCGAACTCGCCGATTCCTGCGAGGAGCGGAACATCGAGGGCACAATCGCGACCAGATGGTGCCGTGCCGTTCCCCGTACGAAGGGCATCGTAAATCTCTCGGACACGAATGTGTCCGAGTGGCGCATGCCCATAATGTCCTGGAAGAATGTCTGCACGGCATCCACATCGTCGGCGTAATAGCCAATGTGACCCAGCCCATATTCGCCCGTGAGGAATCGCGCGCCAGTCGGAGACACGAAAGGTTGCGCGTTGACGGCAAGCTGGGTGCACAGTTCGAACCTCACCCCCCCGGGCGCGATGAAATGCGCGAGGCGCCCCACCTGCCGCTGGAAGGCGAGCCCGGGGTCTTCTGCAATGTCGTATCCCGCGTTGCGTACCCGTTCGATAGCCCGGCCGAGAGCTTCCGACGTTTCCCACTCGAAGCCGATATGGGTGCAGCCGGGAGGCCCATCGGGACTGATATCGAAGCGGTATGCCTTGTCATCTATCCGCAACCGGAGGTTGCCGCCTTCCATGAAGGCCTGCATGCCGTGCAGTTCCGAGCCGAAGCGACGCCACTCGTCGATGTCGCCGTTGGCGCCGATATATGCCAGCTTGATCTGTTCTTGCATTTCACCCAGCCTCTCGGTCTCCGAACCCCCACGCCACCATACCAGAAACCCGCTGGCGCTTTCACAAGTCTTGCAACTGGGATCAGAATATCAATCAGGATATCGAAAATTCGACTCCGCGCGCACGGGTACGCTTAAGAGTCCGCCACCGTCACATGAAGCCGAGTTCATAAGCAGGTTGGCACCGATCGCACCTGCCCTCTGTCCCCACAGGTGGGGACTTCGTCTCGCTTTCCCGCAAGCCATTTTGTTGGCTGAACAAACGTCGCAATCGCACCGGTGCCGGCGGAAGCGGCGTGCGCGCCAGCCGGCGGAATACCGGGAATAACCGTACCGAATATCGAAAGGTTTGCTGTAATGAAGTTGCTACACATCGATTCCAGCATCACGGGCGATCACTCCGTCAGCCGTGCGGTGAGCGGTGCCGTCGTCAATCAGATCAAGTCCGCCAATCCCGGAGTGGACGTCAGCTATCTGGATCTTGCCAGCAACCCGCTGCCGCATGTCACGTTGCCGGATATCGGTGATCCCACATCGAACACCGCATTAAACGCATTCCTTGCCGCCGACATCATCGTCATCGGCGCGGGCATGTACAACTTCACCGTTCCAAGCCAGCTCAAGGCGTGGATCGATCGCATTCTGATCGCCGGCCAGACATTCAAGTACACCGAAACTGGGCCGCAAAGCCTGGTTGCCGGCAAACGCGCGATCGCAGTGCTTTCGCGGGGCGGCCTTTACGGGCCCGGCGCTCCGGCCGAAGCCCACGAGCATGCCGAATCCTATCTTCGTTCGGTCTTCGCATTCCTCGCCATCCCCCTGGAGTTGATCGTGGCGGAAGGCGTCGCCATGGGAGACGATGTCCGAAAGGCGGCTATGGCCGCCGCGTTCGCACGGGCCCAAGCCATAGCAGCCTGACGCGTCTGGAAGGGAAACCGAACGTGAAATTCGTGAGATTTGATGACGGAAGGACCGGCGTAGTCGTCGGCGCCGACGAAGACAAGGTTCTGGATCTGACCGCAAGCTTTCCCGCTCTGCGGCAGAACGATCAGGCAGGCGCGGACCTTCTGGGGACGCTCCTGCCCGGCAACGGCTCCGGCACCTGGAAAGCCCTGATCGAGTCCTGGGATAGCGCGCGTCCCGTCATCGAAAAGATGATTCGGCTTTGCGAGGGCAGCGCGAGCGGCTTCCGCCTCGTGCCGCTTGACGGGCTCAAGCTCCTGCCTCCGGTCTCCAATCCGGATCGCCCGATGTTCGCCATAGGCGCCAATCACATCGAACATATCGTCAAAGGCGTGGGGGGGCTGAAAGGCATCGATGTCGATCCCGAAAAGATCCTCGGCGAAAAGCGGAACGGCCTGCCGCCATGGGGCTTTACCGTTCAGCCGTCATCGCTGGCGGCTCATGAGGACAACGTCGGGCCGCCCGTCCAGGCCCGTCTTTTCGACTATGAGTCGGAAGTGGGCGTCGCATTGCGTGCCAGCGGCCGGAACATCGAATACGACCGATCATCGATCTGGGGCTACACCGCGGTGAACGACCTTAGCCTGCGCGATCCGCACATCGGCATGGGCCCTCTGACGGAGCGGGGCGACCATAGCTGGGCGCTCGACAAGAACTTCGAACGGAGCAAGCCCTGCGGCCCGTTCATGGTGGTGGACGAGGGCATTGATATTGAAAATCTCCGGGTCACGACCAGGATCAACGGCGAACTGCGGCAGGATTGGTCGACATCGCAAATGGTCTGGAAATTCGCCGATGCTATCGAATGGCTGTCAAAATACATACCGATGACTTCGGGCGATATGATCGTCTCGGGCACCGGCTCCGGCTGCGCCTGTGATGATGGCATCGACGGCCCGAACTGGCCAAAGCCCGGCGATGTGATCGAGATCGAGGTCGAGGGCGTGGGAGTACTCAGAAATCATGTCGTTGCATCGTGGGCCTGAGCTGCCGGCCGGGCCGCGATCGTTCCCTGCCGATGGAAAGGACATTCAAATGAGCACCGAGTCCGAGCAAGATTCTCGATACGAACGCGGATTGCGGATAGCCCGGGAAATTCATGGCGATTCCGTTGAAAGGGTTCGAGAAACTTTCGAGAGCATTGCTCCGGATTTCGCTCGAACCGTAATCGAATTCCCTTTTGGGGACATCGGTTCCCGTCCCGGGCTGGACCAGCGTAGCCGGGAAATTGCGATTATCGGCGCGCTGGCCGCGATGGCTACTGCGGCGCCCGAATTGGCGGTGCATATCCGGGCGGGCTTGCGAGTTGGGCTCACTCGGGAGGAGATCGTCGAGATATTGATCCAGACGACGGTATATGCCGGTTTCCCTGCGGCGATCGGGGCACTCAAGGTCGCCAAGGCCGTGTTCGCGGAAGTCGATGGCTGAGGCGCATTAGAAAAGGACTGAAACGAGAGGGACAGGGATGGGACAGCGCCTGAAGGACAAAGTTGCGGTCATAACCGGCGGGGTGTCGGGCATGGCGCTGGGAACCGTCGAGATGTTCGTTGCCGAGGGCGCGAAAGTCGTGGTCGCAGACATACAGGCCGACAAGGGCCCCGCAATCGAGAAGCGCTTCCCCGGCAACGTCTTCTTCAGCCAGTGCGACATCCGCAGCGAAGACGACATCGCCAGGACCGTGGCCCTGGCGGAAGAAAAGTTCGGCGGACTCGACATCCTCTTTCATGCCGCCGCCCGAAACGAGCATCCCCAAGGTGTAACGGACATCACAACCGAGGCCTGGGATGACGGGCAGGCAAACCTCCTGCGCAGCCATGTCATGTGCGTCAAGCACGCGGTTCCGGCGATGAAGAAGCGCGGGAAGGGATCGATCATTCTCACCTCCTCGGTGTCTTGCAACAACCTTTCGCCCGCGTCCGCCGTCACATATGTCGTGTGCAAAGGCGCCGTGCTGTACCTTGGCCGCTGGGCCGCCTTCGAACTCGCGAAGGACAGGATCCGGGTAAACGTGATCGTCCCCGGCGCCTTTCCAACTTCGATATGGGGCAATTCGGTCGATGCCGCGCCCGAAGTGGCGGATCTGATGCCGAAATATCTCGACGAGATGATGGCCGCCTGGCAGCCTTTTCCGAAGAATGGCGAATGGTCGGACATCGCCTATGCGGCAACCTATCTGGCATCAGATGAGTCCGCGTTTGTCACCGGGACCAACCTGCCGGTGGATGGCGGTCTGTCGCTCTATCGCCCCCCGGCATCGAAGGATTATATCCTCGGCCATCTCCAGACAGCCAAGGAAAAGGCGGAGGCGGAACTGGAGGCGGCGCGGACCCGGCCCTGAACCATTCGCACAGCTTCAGGCGCGCGCCGAATTACCGCGGCGAACGCACGTAGCGGATCTGACGTTATTTTCCCGTAACCTGTGAGAACATGTCGTGGCCGTTCGCGCTCTCATCGGGAATCGGCTGCAGCACGTCCCAATGCTCGACGATCTTGCCTTCGTCATTGAAGAGCAGCACGTCCGCGTTGGCCATGTTCCAGGTGGCGTTGGATGAGTGAACGAAGACCCAGTTCCCTTCGCCGAAGATCCGGTGCACGGTCAGATCCATCGGCCCCACTTCCTTGAAGAACTTCTTGGCCACTTCGCGTCCGTCCGGCACTTGCGGATTGTGCTGCACGTAGTCGTCGACCACGTACTTGTCGAACACGCTCACATCGCCCGTCCTGAAGCCCTCGAACAGCTTCGCCGCGGTTTCCTTGTTTTCCTGTACGCCCATATCGAGTTCCTCTCTTCTTTCGAATTGGTTATGCGCCGATCAAGTCGCCGCGACGGTGCGCGGCATTTCCATCTGCCTTGTCGCCGCCATGCCGCCATCGACGACAATTTCCTGGCCTGTGATCGTCAGGCACTCATCCGTCGCAAGAAACAGGGCGGCATTGGCCATCTCTTCGACGGACGTGGCTCCCAGCGGAATCCGTTCCAGGCACGCCTTGAATTCCTCGGTTTCAACGAAGCTCCCGTAGCGTTCGACCGGGGTAACGCCGGGAATGACCGTGTTCGCCCTGATCTTGTGCGGTGCATATTCATAGGCCAGTGCACGAGTCAACGCGCTGACGCCGCCCTTTGCCGCGGTGTAGGTATCACGGCCATAGCTTCCGAAAATCGCCAGCACCGACGACACGTTGATGATCGAACCGCGGCCGTTGGCGATCATGTGCGGCAAGGCCATACGGCATGAGCTCCAGACCCCGTAGAGGTTGAGCTTGATGCCGTGCCAGAATTCCTCGTCGGAAGTTTCGGTGATGGTTGTGCCGCTGCCAGGAGAGCCGCCGGCCGCATTTACGAGCACGTCGAGCCTGCCATATTCGGCGACGGTGCGATCGATGGCGGCCTTGAGCTGGTCCGGCTCCGTGACATCGGCCTGAATGAACAACCCCTTCCCGCCAGCTTCCCGCATCATGGCCAGGGTTTCGGCGCCTTCGTTCTCTCGGCGCCCGATGAATACGACCGACGCCCCTTCCCTGGCGAAGGTTACGGCAATGCCGCGCCCGATGCCGGATGTAGCGCCTGTTATGAAGGCGACTTTGTCTTTGAGGCGGTCAGTCATCGCAATCTCCTCGGAACTGATCATTTCGTGGTGGTTCGGACAAGCGCGCCAATTGTCCCGTCTGTCACGAGACGCGCAATTTCGCGAGCGGTTCTGGCAGACCCTTTGCATCCAGTCCCTCGATCACATAGACGTAGCCGCTGTGTTCATCCGGAGCGAAGCCGATCCTTTCGGGATCGAAGGACGTGACGAAAAGCCGGTCAAGATCGGGGCCGCCGAACTGCAGGCTGCTGGGCCATCTGGCTTCGAGCGTCAGCACGTCATGCAATGTTCCGTCGGGATTGTAGCAGGCGATCCTGCCCTCGCCGCAAAAGGCCCACCAGATGCGCCCGGCGGCATCCACCGTGGCGCCATCCGCCAGGCCGCCGATGGCATCGCCGTCCGCGAACAGGCGCTTGCCCGAGATTTGCCCGGTGTCGGTGTCGTAATCATATGCGTAGATCTCGTTCGGGACGGTGTCGGCAAGATAGAAGGTCCGCCCGTCCGGGCTCCAGCAGGGACCGTTGCACAGCCTGTACCCGCCCTCGATCGTCCACACGCCAATGCCGTCGAAGCTGCAGACCGGTGCAACTGGCGGCAGAGACTTAAGGGGCTGGTCCGGCGAGATATGGGCCTTCAGGCCGGCCACCATGCGCCCCTGCCGGTCCACCTTGGCATCGTTGATCTCGGCCAGGGCAGCCGCCTCGCCTATGTCGGCCAGCTTGTCGAACCGCCCCTCCTGGGGATCGAAGGAATAGAAGCCGTCCGCCAGCACGGCGATGAAGCCTCCGTCCTCGGTCCGGGTCAGCGCGGAGGGCTGCTTTGGCGCCTTCCACCGCATCACGTAGTTGCCGCTTATGTCGGTGCGGAGGATCATTTGAGCGATCATGTCCACGAAGAACAGGGCCTGGCTGGCGATATCCCAATAGGGGCCTTCGCCAAGCGCCGTCCGGAAACTGCCCAGACGCCGAACGTTCATTTCCCACCTCCCTGGCCGAGATCCTGCCGCGGAAGATCAAACGGGGTCGGCTCCAGCAGATAAGTATCGGTGCGCCCCAACAGGGCCCGTCCGAACTTCGCCCTCTGCGCAGCAAGCGCCCGATAGAGGTCGTCATTCGCCTGAAGCTGCCGCCAACCGGCCTGCCTCGCCGCCGCGTCGGCCCAGTCTACCAGCAGCGCGACGCGCGGCAGGTTCGCGCCCGAGACGAAATCGGCGGCCAGCATGGCCGTGCCGCCGGCCTCACGGATAGCGGGCAAATAGGTCTCCGTGATGTAGCGGCAGGCGTCGCCCTGCCGGCCGAGAGCGACTTCCGCGAAGATCAGTTCCTGCAGGCCGCCCACAGTAGCGTCCGGCAATGCGGCGAACGTCCAGCCCGGCATGGTCCTGAGGAAGAAGAGGTCGAAGCGTTCGGTGGCTTCCTCTGTACCCTGCGTCGCGGCGCGAACTTCATGCCAATCGGCATCCCCGTAGAATGCCTGCCATTGGCGTTCACGTTCGCCGAGATCGCGATAGGCCATCATGTAGACATACATCGGGCCGTTCGGCCCCGCGCTCGCGGTCCAGCGGCCGACGTTGCGGACGCCATGGCGTTCGAACAGGGCTGGCAGGTGATGCTGGAAACGCCTGTAGGCGACGTCCAGGCGGCCCGGCACTACAGTGTAGAGTCTGATCTCGTAGATCATTGCGCCAAAGCTCCATCGTTAGAGAGCCCTTCAGCCATCGTCCGTCCGGCCACGTAGCCGAAGGTCAAGGCCGGTCCGATCATCGAGCCGCCCCCGGGATAATGCCCTCGCAGCACCGAATTCATGTCGAGCCCCGCAGCAAAAAGGGCCGGTATCGGCTGCCCGATTTCGTCCAGAACCCGCGCGTCCGGATCTACCCGCAGGCCCAGCGTCGTGCCCGCGTCGGTCACGTAAAGCGCCAGCGCATAGAAGGGCGCGCTGCGGATCGGACCCAGGCTGGGACTGGGCTTGTGCTCAGCATCACCCAGGAACCTGCTGTAAGCGTCCGCGCCCTTGCCGAAGTCCTCGTCCACGCCGGCCTCGGCGAAACGATTCATTCGCGTCACTTCCTCTTCCAGACCGGCGGGATCGACGCCGATCTTCGCGGCCAGCCCGGCAATCGTATCGGCCTTGATCAGATAACCTTCCCGGACGCGCGGGCCGACCGGATAGGGCGCGGGCCGGGCCATTCCCATGCCGTATTTCCGCAGAAATCTGTGATCCGCGATCAGCCACCCCGGCACCGCCCCGCGTTCATGCATGACATTGCCGATCGTGTGGTAGGACGATCCTTCGTTGACGAAGCGCCGGCCCGAACGGTCGACCATGATCGCACCCGGCTTGCAGCGATCGAGCAGGAAGTGGGGATAGGTGCTGAGTGCACCATTCTTCAGCCGGCGCTGCGAGCCGGGCGACCAGATGGCGTTCTGGGCATTATCAGGGCCGAGCGCGGCCCCGATCTCCCGGGCGAGCCTGATCCCGTCGCCGATATTGGCGCTTAGCAGAATATCGATGTGCTCATCGGGATAAGGGATGTTTGCCTTGCGCATCTCGGGATCGCCGATGAAACCGCCGGTGGCGATCACCACCCCCCGCGCGGCATGCACGGTGACCTCGCTTCCTTCATGCCAAACCACCGCGCCGACTGCCCGCCGCTCCCGCGCGATCAGCCTTTGCACTTTCGCTTCCGTCCAGAATTCCACGCCCGCATCGAGGCAGGAGCGAAGAAGCCGCCCCGCCAGCGCCGTGCCGCGGATCGTGCGCGTGCCGCGGCCGAAACGAAGGCGGTCGGCCAAATAGCGCGCGACGAGAGGCGCGGCGATCCGGAAGGACGACCAGGACCGCCAGCTGCTCTGCAGGTGAGAGAGTTCCGCAAGCTCGGCCTGCATGCCGCCGAACACCGTCATCTCCGGCTTGGGATGGCGCAGCCGCTGCAGCCACGGGCCAAGCTTTCGCGCATCGTAGGGCAGCGGTATGACCGAGCGGCCGCCAAGCGTGGAACCGGCAAGATCTTGATGATAGTCGGGCAGAGGAATGTGCTGGAAACGGACGCTGCTGCTCCCGGTCTGGAAGCAATCGATCATCCGCGAGGCGTTGGCGATGAAGGAATCGATCATCGCGGGGTCGTAGAAGTTGCCAATGAGTTCGCGGATGTAAGTCCGCCCGGCCTCGGCCGTATCGCCATCCAGCAGCGGATTGGCCGGCAGCCATGCGGCGCCGCCGGACCAGGCGGTCGTTCCTCCGATGAATTCCGTCTTCTCGACCACCAGCACTTTCAGGCCGTGGAGCGCGGCACTTAGCGCAGCGCTCAGCCCGGCCGCTCCGGAACCGATCACCAGAGTGTCATAACGGGCTTCCTGTGGAGCCTTCATGTCTCTCCGCTTGCCTGCATGCTCGATACCCAGTGGTCCATGATATCCCGGCCGATGAAGCAGCTTGAGGTCGCGCCGCCATCCACCGCGATCGTCTGGCCTGTGATGTAGCCGGCATCATCGCTGCACAGAAATACGACCGTCCCGGCAACCTCTTCCGCCGTGCCCGGCCGGCCCAGCGGGCTTGTGCCCACGACCTGAGAGCGAAAGGCCCTCATCTTCATGCGCTCCGCCGTCGATGGCGTCAGGATGATTCCCGGAGCCACGGCGTTCACCCGAATGCCATCGCCCGCATAATCGACCGCCATTTGCCGCGTCAGGCCGATCACGCCGGCCTTGGCGGCGGAATAGGCTGCATTTCCCCGATAACCGCTGAGACCGAGCGTGGAGGCCATGTTGACGATCGTGCCGCGCGTCTCGCGCAGCGCGGGCAGGGCGTCGCGCGACAGGCGAAAGGTGCTGCGCAGGTTGACTGCTTGCCATTCATCCCAGTCGACATCGCTCGTCTCATGCGCCGAAGGTGAACTGCCGCGCCCCGCGACATTAACGAGAATGTCCAGTTTTCCGAAGCGTTCGAGCGCTGCACCGACAATCGCGGCCGGCGCGTCGTCGCTAGTGACATCGCACTGAAACGGCAGAACATCGCCTAGCGAGGCGAGCGCCGAGAGCTTGTCGCCATCGCGATCCACGGCGCACACCCTTGCGCCTTGCTCGATAAAACGCTCCACAACCGCCAGGCCTATACCGGACGCGCCACCGGTTACGATCGCAACCCTGTCCTTCAGACCTCTCATGCCGATACTTCTCGCAGCATTGCGCGCATGCAGATGCGCTCGAATATCCGCAACAAGAGCGCACCGCGGCGCCCAATCCAATCCCTAGGCAAGGGGACAGCGCCCGCGACCCCGGTTTTCTAGCATGCGTCCTGATGGAATGGGCCGGGACAAAATTCCCGACTTGAGAGGCCTGATCACGGAGGGGATGATGCGCGATATCAAGTGGTCGCAACAGACGATCGTCGCCGCGCTGTCCGTGGCCCTGTTCATCGGCCTGTCGGTGACCCTGCCCGGCTTCCTGACCGGTCCCAACCTGCTGGCGCTGCTGCAGTCTGTCGCCGTGCTTGGCCTTCTTGCGGTGGGCATGGGCATTATCGTCATCGGCAGGGGCATCGATCTTTCGATGATCGCCACCCTGGCGATCCCGCCGGCCTTGATGCTGCAGATGGTGCAGGATGGCCACGATCCGGCTGCCGCCTTCGCCGCTGCGCTTGTCCTCACGCTGATATTCGGATTGATCAACGGCTGGCTGATTACCTACGCTGACGTGCCCGCGCTGTTCGTCACGCTGGCCTCCGGCATATTCCTGTCAGGCCTTGGGCAGGTTGCGTTCTTCAGCATCGACATTGTGCTGTGGCCCGCGCGCCTCGATGCCCTGAATTGGCTCGGCCAGTCCAGCCTTCTGGGCATGCCGGTGCCTGTGATCGTCTTCGCCGCCGCCGTCGCGTTGATGGGGCTGATACTGAACCGCACGAAGCTGGGGCGGTTCGTCTACGCCTCGGGCGATAACCCCGCCACGGCTCGCATTTCCGGCATTCCGACGCGACCGATGACCGTTCTGATATATGTCTTCGGCGCCATGATCGGCGCATTCGCCGGTCTCGTAATGGCGGCAACGCTGAACACGATGCCCACGCGCGTGTTCAACTCGACGCTGATCTACGACGTCATCCTGGTGGTAGTTCTGGGCGGCATCGGACTTTCCGGCGGGAGAGGCGGCACCAGCAGCGTGCTCATCGGCACGCTGCTGATCGGCATGCTGCTCAACGCCATGACGCTGATGAACGCCTCGTTCTCGGTCCAGAACCTGGTGAAGGGCTTCATCCTTCTGACCGCCGTAATCGCGGATTCGATCATCAATCCGCGCAACGAGGAAACCGCCCAGCAGGGCGACATCTGATGAGCCTTTTCGAAAGGGTGAGGATCGTGAAGCCGTTGAAGTTCTCCATCGCGATTGCCCTGGCAATGACACCGCTGCTCGCGAGCTGCGGCAATCCCAAACCGCTCGAGGACAAGTCCCGCGACACGGCCTATTCCAGTTTCAAGGGCAGGACGGTCGCCTTCCTTCCCATCCTGTTTGCGAACGATCTTGCGCAAGGCTGGTACGCCGGCATGAAATCCGAACTCGAACCGCTAGGCGTCAGGCTCGAGGTGCGCGACGCCAATCTCAGCACCAGCGTGGGCGCGCAGGCCTTCACCCGGCTGATCATCGAGAAGCCGGACGTGATCGTTGTCCAGAACCCCGACCTTTCGGCCTATGTCCGGCTGATCCAGCGCGCCGAGCGCGAAGGAATCCACGTGATCCAGGTCAACATGCAGTCGAGCGCCGGCAGCGCCGGCTTCGTTGGCCCGGACTGGGTGGAGATCGGCCGCAGACAGGCCAATGCCGCAATCGACGCCTGCAAGGCGCGTAGCGGCAAGATCGCAATCGTACAGGGCAGCCTGACTTCGGCTGCCAACGCCTATTCGATGCAAGGTATCCGCGCGGTTCTGCAGGGCCACCCGGGGATCAAGATCGTTTCCAACCAGGCCGCCGAATGGGACACATCGAAAGCCAAGTCGATCACGCAGGCCGTACTGAGGCAAAACCCCGATCTCTGCGCGGTTCTGGGCTCCTACGACGGCATGGACCTGGGCGAGGCTGCCGCGATCAAGGAAGCCGGACTGACGGGAAAAGTGGCGCTCATCACATCGGGCGGCGGCAGCCGACAGGGCGCCTGCGACCAAGTCAAAAACGGCACCTTCACGACCTATTTCGCTTACGACGTGCCGACCCAGGCCCAGCAGATCAACACGATCGTGAAGCTGCTGCTCAGTTCCGGAGCCAAGCCCGGCACTTTGAAGAGCGTCACCTACACTCCGCTTAGGCGCATCACCGCGAGCAGTGCGGACCAGCCGGGAATGTGCTGGTCCCAGATCTATTGATCTTTCGGCCGGAACCAATGCCATGACATGACGGGACGGATGACATGATTAGAAAAGCCTATGTCGATACCGGCGATGGACAGCTCCACTACCGCTACACCAGCGGTGGAAGCGGATTGCCGATCGTCCTGATGCACCTGAACGGATCGACTTCGGAAGCCTATGAAGCGGTCATGCGCGAACTCGACGGCACCGTGCCGACATTTGCGTTCGACTCCCCTAACAACGGCGAGAGTTTCCGGACCGACAAAACGCCAAGCATCGGCTATATGGCGCAGGTCATCCTCGAAGCGATGAGCAATCTCGGCGTGCCGCGCTTTCATGCGCTGGGCCATCACACCGGTGCGCACATAGCACTGGAGCTGGCTTGCTCGGCGCCTCAGGCCGTCGCCAGTGCAGTCCTGAGCGGCACGAGCGGCGTAACGCCGGAGGAAGGGCAGAATTACATCAAGGCAATGGCGATTCCCAACCCGCCGACCATTTACGGGACGCAGATCATGACTGCCTGGACCCGGACGCTGGTTCTGGAGCAGCAGGTCATACCCGGTCTGGAGGAATGGCGGCACCGAGAATGCCTGGCGATGCTGAAGGCTGGCAATTACTTCCGATGGGGCTATCAGGCTGTCTTTACCGACACGATGGAAGAAAAGCTGAATCGCGTTACGCGGCCGGTCTTCTTCATCGTGGGCCGGCGCGATCCGGTGTGGCCGGAGCACAACCGCGAAGTCGAACGACATCCCGAATTCCCCTCCCACGTCGCCGAGCATTGCGGCCTCTTCTACGCGGATGAGGACCCTGCGGACTTCGCCCGACACGTGCTCGAATTCATTCGGCAACACGACGCATGAATATCCAGGACAACCGCGGCTCGATGAGGCGGGCGTCACCGACACGCCAGTCCGATTCGCTGCCGCTTCCCACGCAAATTGCGCCAGGCCGCCCCTTCTCGGCCAAGTATTGGACGTCGGCTTCCCTGGACAAGACGATGAGCGAGACCCTCGTAAAGCTGCGCTACCGCTACTGGCCGGACCACATCGTCGGCGAAATCCTGTCGAAGAGATGGACCGAAACGGCGATCCCGGTGGCGGTGCTGATCGCCGTCATCTGGTTTCTGGCGCAGGCGATTCCCGGCTATTTCAGCGGCGGGCAGATAATCGAGACGCTGCGCGAAGGCGGCGAGATCGGCCTGATCGTCCTGGGGCTTTCGCTGGTGATCATGGTGGGCGGCATAGACCTGTCGGTAGGGTCCATGTTTGCGATATGCAATTTCGTCGCGCTCCTGCTGATCCAGTTGCTGGACCTGCCGATGGGGCTCGTCATCGTCGGCACCATGGCGGTCGGTGCGCTGCTGGGCGGGTTTAACGGTGTCCTGATCGGCTACCTCAAGCTGCGCGCCTTCCTGACGACGCTGATCACGCTGATCATTTTCCGCGCGATCTACGACATCCTGATCCTGCGATATTCCACGGACATCGCCGCCGAACTCCCCCATTCGGCAGTGTGGGACTTCATTGGCGCGGGCGATGCTTTCGGCCTCCCCTTCGCGGCGATCCTGCTTGGATTCCTCGCGGTCGGCGGGCACTTCTTTCTCAGCCGGCTGCGTCATGGTTGGCACGTCATGGCCATCGGCGGATCACGCCGCGCCGCGCACAACGCGGGCATAGCCGTCCGCCGCACGGTGGCGCTCACCTATGTGGCCTCCGGCGTCCTGACGGCGATGAGCGCATCGCTCTTCGCCTCCCGGCTCGGCACGCTCGGCGGAGACGTCGGACAGGGCCTTGAAGTCACCGTGCTGACGGCGGCCATCCTGGGCGGCATCAGCCTCGGCGGCGGCAAGGGATCCGTGACCAAGGCACTTGTCGGCACTTTCGTGGTGCTGCTTGTCACCAACGGCCTTACCGCGCTTTCCGCGCCGGGCGGATTGACCAAGATGGTGCTGGCCGGCACGCTGCTGGTCGCCGCGACATTCGACATCCGCTGGAACCGCAACCGCCAGCGCTTCATCAATTCGGTCTACGTCAGCCCAACTTACCTGGCCCTGCCCCCCTCCCCCGCCTGCGGGCCGGACACCGGCACCGTCTGGCAGCTCAACGACAAGCTGCGCGACGTTGAAGTCATCGGCCTCGGCCAGGTCGAGGGGCCCGAGGACATCATTCTCGACAGCAAGGACAATCTCTATTGCGGCTCCCGCTTCGGCGACATCATGCGGTTCCGTGCGCCGGACTACAAGGAAGTGGAAGTCTTCGCCCACATCGGCGGCACTCCGCTCGGCATGGCGTTCGACAAGGATGAGAACCTCTATGTCTGCGTCGCCGGCATGGGCCTCTACCGCGTGACGCCCTCGCGCGAGGTGCAGAAGGTCACCGACGAGACCAATCGCCGCTGGAACTCGATCGTAGACGATAGCCGTCTGCGGCTCGCCGACGACCTGGACATCGCGCCAGACGGCCGGGTCTTCTTCTCCGAGGCTTCGATCCGCTATGAGATGAGTTCACACATGCTCGACGTTCTCGAAGCGCGCGGCAACGGCCGCATCGTCTGCTGGGATCCGGCCACCAACAAGACAAAAACGATGCTGTCGGGCCTGCACTTCCCCAACGGCATCAGTATCGCGCCGGATGGCCAGTCGCTGTTCTTCGCGCTGACCACGGGCTGCTCGGTGATGCGCTACTGGTTCGATGGTCCGCGCAAGGGGCAGGTGGCGCCGGTGCTGGAAAACCTGCCGGGCTATCCCGACAACATCAATCTTGCCTCGGACGGCAACTATTGGCTCGCGCTCGTCGGACTGCGCTCTCCCACCCTTGATCTTGCCAACCGCATGCCGGGCTTCCGCAAGCGGATGACACGGCGGCTTCCGGTCGACGAATGGATGTTCCCGCAGATCAACAATGGCTGCGTGCTGAAGTTCACCCCCGAAGGCGAGATCCTCGAAACCCTGTGGGACGAGCACAAGCTCAATCACCCCATGATCACCTCCATGCGCGAGCACAAGGGATCGCTGTTCCTGGGCGGCCTCGTGAACAATCGCATCGGCCGCTACACCCTGCCGAAGGAACAGGCCGACCCCGGATTCGTCCAATATCAGCACCGTTGGGGGACCAAGGCATGAACATCCTCGCCCGAACGCGCGACCGTCTGCTGGGACGGGGCGACCATGCGATCACCGTGCCGGTCTTCGACGGCGCGCTCAAACCCAACCAGCACCTGCAGACGGCAGAAGTGGTGATCGACGATCTCGTCGATCCCAATGACCTTGCCACTGATGACATCGGCCTTCTCCTGGCTTCCGGCAGCACGGTCGTTCGCATCGCAGCCAACGGTGCGCAGTCGGAGGTCCTCCGGGCGACGGGAAGAGTGACCGCGCTCGCAACGATTGAAGGCGGTCTGGCCGTGGCCATCGACGGGCGCGAAGTGAGAGTCTTCGGCGGCAGGCATGACGGTTTTCGCGTTTGCGACGTAGCGGGAAAACCGCTGCACTGCGTCAATGCGTTGGCCGTGCGCGGCGACGTCCTGCTATTGTGCGATGGCAGCCGGAACCGTGCCCCGGATGAATGGCGACACGATCTGATGGAATTGGGTCGCAGCGGCCGCGTCTGTGAAATTGATCTTTCCAAAGGACTTGCGCGGGAGATCGCGACCGGCCTCGGCTACGCCTTCGGCGTCTTCGCCAATGATGACGAGGTCTGGATCAGCGAGAGCTGGCGGCATCGCGTGCGCATGAGTGGCGAGGTCGGCCGGAAGGTGCTGAGCGAATTGCCCGGCTACCCATCGCGCATGGCGCCGGCCATGGGCGGTGGGGCTTGGCTGACGGTCTTCGCGTGCCGCACGCAATTGGTCGAATTCGTCCTTCGCGAACCGGCCTATCGCAAACGCATGATCGCGACCATCGAGCCGGACCTCTGGATTTCGCCCCAGATCGCATCGGACCTGCACCTGCAAGAACCCCTGCAGCACGCGCGGGTCAAGACGTTGGGGATGATCAAGCCTTGGGCTCCTCCTCGCTCCTACGGCCTTGTCATCCGGCTCGGCGTGGACGGGTCGCCGCAATACTCGCTGCATTCGCGCGTGGACGGCAATCACCATGGCGTCGTCGCCTGTGCGCAACTGGGCGACTGGCTTTACGTTCTCAGCAAGGGCGCGCGGCGGCTGCTGCGCCTGCCCATCCCGCAAATCGAACAGGAGTTGGGCCGATGACCGTCGATCCGGCCGACAAGGTCCTGGAGCTTCGCGGCGCCACCAAGCTCTACGGCGGCGTGCCCGCGATCGAGGAAGTGAACTTCACGCTGCGCCGGGGTGAAGTTCATGCCCTCCTTGGCGAAAACGGCGCCGGCAAGTCCACGCTGACCAAGGCGATGGCCGGTGTTATCCGGCTCAGTGCAGGGGAAATTCTCGTCGCCGGAAAGCAGGTTTCGCCCTCCTCCCCGCGCGATGCGCTGAATCTGGGCATCGCCATGGTGTTTCAGGAAACCAGCCTGGTCCCGACCATGAACGTGGCGCAGAACCTGTTTCTGGGCGCGGAAAGATTCTACAACCGCTTGCGGGGGGTCCACATTGCCGCCCAGCAGTTCCTTCAAAGCCTCAATTTCGACATCGATCCCGCCGAGGTCGTCGCGAATCTGGGCGCCGCGAAGAAGCAGATGGTCGAGATCGCCCGGGCTGTGATCCTCGATGCCAGGGTCATCATTTTCGACGAGCCCACCGCCACGCTCACGCCCGAGGAGAAGATCTATTTCTTCAATCTGGTCGAAAGCCTCAAGAAACGCGGCGTTTCGATCATCTTCATCTCGCACGCGCTCGAAGAGGCCTTGCAGATCAGCGACCGGATCACGATCCTGCGCGACGGCCGTCATGTCGTGACGGATGACACCTCGGCATTCGATCGGGACAGCATCATCAAGGCCATGATCGGCCGCGACCTGTCCAACAGCTTCTATGAAAACCGCAAGACCGGCGCACGCCCCCCCGGCAGGCGCGTCCTGTCGGTTCAGAACCTGCGTGTCGGCGTCGCCGTCAGGAACAACTCGCTTTCAGTTTTCGCCGGGCAGGTCACTGGCGTCTTCGGCCTTGTCGGCGCAGGCCGGACCGAGACGTTCAAGGTCGTGGCGGGCGTGATCAAGCGTGACCTTTTCCACGGCGGCGAAATCCTGCTCAACGGCAAGGCGGTTCGCTATTCGGTTCCCGCGCCGGCGGTGAGCGACGGCGTCGCCTATGTCACCGAAGACCGCAAGGCCGAGGGTTTCTTTGAAACCATGTCGATCGCGCGCAACATCCAGATCGGCGCGCTTGCCAAGCTGCGCAGCGTCAATCCCTTCGTGCGCGGCGGCGATGAACAGCGGATCGGCTCGCAATGGCGCGAGCGCCTCAACATCAGGGCCGTCAGTTCGGACGCAAAGGTGGTCGAGCTTTCCGGCGGCAACCAGCAGAAAGTGGTTATCGCCAAGTCTCTTGCCCAGGACCCCGACGTCATCATCTTCGACGAACCGACACGCGGCGTCGATGTGGGCGCGATCGCGGAAATCCACCGGTTGGTCAACGAACTGGCGGATGCCGGCAAGGCGGTGGTCGTGGTCAGCTCCTACCTGCCGGAAGTGATGGCCCTGTCGGACCGGATTCTGGTGGCGCGCTCAGGCAAGGTCGTCGAAGAGTTCTCGGCGCTGGAAGCCACCGAGGAAGGCATCATGTACGCGGCCGTGCACTGATGCCCGCCCGGCCATAGGGTAGCGGCGCAGTCGATGCGATCGGCGATCGTCCGCCCGATTGAGCGCGGTGCTTATGCCGACCGGCGCGATCGCAGCTCATGAATCCCCTCCCCGCTCAGGGGAGGGGAGATCTCATACCGTCTGGTCGGCTTCCTGGAGGCCCAGAATGAATTGCCCGTGCACTTCCATGGAGATGTCGCCGCAAACGTAGTGGGTGTCGGCGGTGTGCACGTCGCGCACCGCCTGTTCCAGGAATCCGCCCTGGCGGATGCCGTCGCCGCCAGCATGGCGAACCGCGTCGCTGACGACTTCCATCATCTGCCGCATGACATAGGCGCCCGCCGCGCGCGCCTCGCCTTCCACCGCGGCTATCTTGCTGCTGTCGCGCTTCGCTTCCTCGAAGAGACGCAGGCCGTTTTCGAGCATGAGCGCCCTGCCGCTGCGAATCTTCATGTCGGCTTCGGCGAGGAAAGCCTGGAACACGCCGCGCTGCGCCAGCGAGATCTTCTTGCTGTACCCGCGCATCTTGGCCTTCGCGATGCCGGCAAGTTCGTCCACCGCCCGCTGGGCGATGCCCATTGCTACGGCGGGCACGGTATGCGCGATATAGCCGATAAGGCTGAGGTCATAGAGAATGCCTCCGCGCGGATGCGTACCGTCGAGCGGATAGGTCAGTTCGACGGGCACGAAGATATTCTCGACGTAGAAATCGCAGCTGCCGCTGCCGCGCATGCCCAGCACGTGCCAGTTGTCGACGAGCTTTACCTCGGACGCCGGGAACACGAGATAGCGGGGCGGCAGTTCAGGGTTCGACTTGTCGATCGCGCCGCACGCCACCCAGTCGCAACCCTCGATGCCGCTGCCGTAAATCCAGCGGCCGCTCAGGCGGTAGCCGCCCTCCACGGGAACCATCTCACCCATGACGCCGGCGCTGCCCCCGCACGCCAACGGGATATCCTCGCTGAACAGCTTCTGACGGCCCTCTTCGGGCAAATGGGCGGCCAGCATGCCGATCATGTCCATGTAGATGAACATGCACCACGAAGCGGCCCCGTTATAATAGCCCAGCCGCTCGATGACTTCCCACTGCAGCGCGTTGTCCGCCTCCGCGCCGCCCAGGACCGCAGGGTACTTCAGATAGCGCAGGCTCGACTTGCGGAGCAGCTCCAGAACGCGCGGCGAGAGGTGGCGCAATTCCTCGCATGCAGCAATTTCCTCGCTCAAGGCCGGGCCGATCTGCTCGATCTCGGTCAAAAACAGTGTCCGCCATTCCTCACGAGTTCGAACGACGCCCGGTCCCTCAACCCGTTCACTGATCGCGGTGACAGAAGACTTCATCGAGAATACCTCTCACGATTTCCGGCGGGATACCGAAATGCTCTACACTGTAACTCCGGAACCTCACGCTCCGCGAACGACCCCGCGCCGCCCGGACATCGTGACTCCACCGGCTTGCCATTTCCACCAAGATAGCCCTTCAGGCTCCTGTTTCTCAGTCCCCGCCCCGGGTGACATCATGCGAGAAGAAGCGCTGTGCGAGCGGGCGTTGCTCAATTGAGCCCGATTACGAGTTTCCCGAAGTGCATTCCGTTCGCCAGTTCCTCCAGCGCGGCAGACGTCTCCTCCATCGGGAAAATGCGGTCGATCGCAGGCCTTATCCCATGTTTGCAGAAGAAATCGTTCATGGCTTCGAATTGCTCGCGAGAGCCGACGTTGATGCCATCGATGGTCCCGTTGATCTGCTGCAGCCGGAACAGGTTCGATTGTACCCCGAAGCCGGTGATCACGCCGATCTGGGCAATGTGCCCGCCGGCGCGAAGCGCGCGCAGCGAACGGTCGAACGTTGCCGGACCGACAAGCTCGAGGATGTGCGATGCGCCCAGGCCATCGGTAAGCCGGCGCACCTCGATATCCCATTCCGGCACGGTGCGATAATTGACGGTGGCGGACGCGCCCATTTCGATGGCTCGCCTGCACTTCTCGTCCGAAGAGGAAATCACGATCGTCCGTGCCCCGACTGCATTTGCGATTTGCAATCCAAAGAGCGCCACGCCGCCGGTCCCCTGAACGAGCAGCGTATCCCCTTCCGCCAGTCCCCCCCGCACGATGAGCGACTGCCAGGCCGTCACGGCCGCGCAGGGCAAAGTGGCCCCCTCGGCGAAATCATATGCATCGGGCAGACGCACGAGCGCATCTTCGTGCACAGCGATGACATCCGCCAGAACACCGTCCGCCGTCCCGGCGCCGAGGCCCGATGCGATGTAGTCCGTGTAGAACCGGCCCGTGTGCCAGGCGCTGTAGAAAATCGGCGCGACCCTGTCTCCCGGGCGCCAGCGCGTGGTTCCCTGACCGGTCGCCATCACCTCCCCCGCACCGTCGGACAGAGGAATCAATCCCTCCTTGACGCCTTTGACCTGCCCGCGCGCAACAAGAAGGTCCCGGTAATTGAGGCTTGCGGCCTTGATGCGGACAAGCACATGGTTCGGGGCGAGAGCCGGCAATCCTTCGTTCTTCAACTCGAAACGAAGCGCCTCGCCTTCCGGGAACAGGCGAAATACACGGCGGCTTTCCGGCAGAGCCTCGGCGGACGTCGTCATTTGAAAAGCTCCTCGCAGAATAACGGCGATGAAAAAGTTCGTCGCGCTTCGACCCTTAGGCATCGCGGCGAGTTGCACTTATCTCCCCGTCAGGTGACTGGCTGCTCCGAAACAGCCAGCGGCAAGATCGCGCCTCGGGTACGCGTGCCTTGCACTCCCTGCCGTCCCTGTCTCAAGGGACAGAGAATACGGGCCATCCCGGGCAATAGCACAATCCTCGGGTGCGGTTTCGCGCACCACCTCGTGCAAGCGGCACAATGACATCGGGACAGACACAATGGACGCGGTAATCGTCGGCACCGGGCACACGCGGTTTGGCAAGCTCGATGCGCTGAGCCTCGAAGATCTCATCCAGGAGGCGGCCCGAGAAGCGCTTGCGGACGCGGGCGTCGGCGGCAGCGATGTCGACGGCGTGTGGCTGGGACACTTCAATTCGGGCCTGGTCCCGGACGGCTTCTGCTCCTCGATGATCCTGCATGCCGACGAGGGCTTGCGCTTCAAGCCCGCGATGCGTTGCGAGAATGCCTGCGCATCTGGCAGCGCCGCGCTCTATGCCGCGCTTGACGCTGTAAACAGCGGTCGCTGCCGCATTGCGCTGGTGGTCGGCGTGGAAAAGATGACGGGGCTCGATACGGCGGGCGTAACCAGGGCGCTGGGCGGCGCGGCCTACCAGGCGGAAGAAGCGGACATGTCGTTTCCGCAGATCTTCGCCCATTTCGCGCAGGCCTATGCGGAAGCCTACGAAGACCCTGGAGAGGCAATGGCCAGGATCTCGGTGAAGAACCACGCCAATGCCATGCGCAATCCGCTGGCGCATATGCGTCGGCTGGTCGAGTTCGATTACTGCATGGCGGTCAGCGACAAGAATCCGATGATCGCGCCGCCGCTCAAGCTCAGCGACTGCTCGCTGATTACCGACGGCGCGGCCGCCGTGGTGGTCGCGCACCGTTCCGTTCTCGGACAATTCAAGCGCGCGGTCGGCTTCCGCGCGGCCGAGATGGTCAGCGATTTCCTGCCGCTTTCCGCCAAGCGTCCCGAGAAATTCGAAGGGCCGACCATGGCCGTCCGCCGCGCCTATGCGCAAGCGGGCGTCGGCGTCGACGACATTGATCTTGCCGAAGTTCACGATTGCTTCACGATCGCGGAACTGCTGTCGGTCGAGGCGCTGGGGCTCGCGGCCCCGGGCCAGGGCTCAGCCATTGTCCGCGAAGGCCAGACCGAGCGGGAGGGACGCCTCCCGATCAACCTTTCCGGCGGCCTGAAGGCCAAGGGCCATCCCGTCGGCGCCACCGGCGTCTCGATGCACGTGCTGATCGCCCGCCAATTATTGGGCGAGGCCGGGGAGATGCAGCTCGAGCGCACGCCCGAACTGGGGCTCTGCCTCAACATGGGCGGCGGCGCGGTCAACAGCGCCGTGTCCATTCTCGAACCCGTCAAGGCGTGAGGTAACGATGCGACGAATCTATGCCAATGCGACCGAAGCGCTGGAGGGCCTGCTGCGCGACGGCATAACGCTGTGTGTCGGCGGTTTCGGTCTATGCGGCATTCCCGAACGGCTGATCGACGCTGTGCGCGATTCAGGCGTGAAATCGCTGACTGTCGTGTCCAACAACGCCGGCATCGACGGCGTGGGGCTCGGTCAACTACTCAACACGCGGCAGGTCCGGAAGATGCTCTCGTCCTACGTGGGCGAAAACAAGGAATTCGAGCGCCAGTATCTGAGCGGCGAGCTGGAGCTGGAATTCAACCCGCAAGGGACGCTTGCCGAACGCTGCCGCGCCGGCGGCGCCGGCATTCCCGCCTTCTACACCAAGACCGGCGTGGGAACGATCGTCGCCGAAGGCAAGGAACACAAGGAATTCGATGGCGAGACCTACATCATGGAGCGCGCGATCCGGGGCGACCTCTCGCTGGTCAAGGGCTGGAAGGCCGATGAGGCCGGCAACATCGTCTTCCGCAAGACGGCGCGCAACTTCAACCCGGTGATGGCGACGGCTTCCCCGATCTGCGTGGCCGAAGTCGAGGAAATCGTGCCGACAGGAACTCTGGAACCTGATGCAATCCATCTTCCGGGCATTTACGTCAAGCGCCTCATCTGCGGCAGTCCCTACGACAAGAAGATCGAGTTCCGCACCGTGCGGACAGTGGAGGCCTGAACATGGCTTGGACGCGAGAAGAAATCGCCCGGCGCGCGGCGCGCGAGTTGCAGGAAGGATACTACGTCAACCTCGGCATCGGCATCCCCACACTGGTTGCGAACAACATTCCCGACGGCATCACCGTCTCGCTGCAATCGGAAAACGGCATGTTGGGCATCGGCCCCTATCCCCTTGCGGGAGAGGAGGACGCGGACCTCATCAACGCCGGCAAGCAGACGATCTCCGAACTGCCTTCGAGCGCCTATTTCAGTTCAGCCGACAGCTTCGCGATGATCCGGGGCGGGCACATAGACCTGACCATCCTGGGCGCGATGGAAGTCTCCGAAGACGGCGACGTCGCCAACTGGATCATTCCGGGCAAGATGATCAAGGGCATGGGCGGCGCCATGGACCTGGTCGCGGGGGCGAAAAAGATCATCGTGCTGATGGAGCATGTCAGCAAGAATGGCAGCCCAAAGTTCCTCCCGAACTGCAACCTGCCGCTGACCGGCAAGGGTGTCGTCGACATGCTGATAACCGACCTTGCCGCCTTCGCCCGGCCGACCCGGCAGGGCCCTTACCGGCTGGTCGAGCTGGCGCCCGGCGTAACGGCGGACGAGGTCGCCGCGAAAACTCTGGCCCGCTATCTGATCTGACCTTTGCACCAGTTCAATCGGGAAACGCTGCCGCAAGAAGCTGGTAGCTGCGATCATTCGGCTTGCGCCCTCCCGGCTCCGCCTTCACGCCCATGAAGCCTGCGCTCCAATCGGCTGAGTCCGGGAAGATTCTGAACCAGTCGGGCACGACGACGCGCCTGAGGATGCGCCATTCGTCGTCCCTGAGTTCCATGTTATCGAGGTAACGGCAGTTCACCACGACATCGTAGGCCGCATCGTCCGACCGGCGAACGCGGTGAATGGATTGATAGTATGTCTCGATGTCGGCGAAATTGCCGTGGATATCGATGAGCATGTTGCCCAGGAAATGCTGCGTCTGGTCCATTTTCTTCAATATCGGCACTATGAAATCGATGAATTCATAGGCGTTCCCGACGAAGAGGCCTTCCATGTGATCGTCCGTGGCGTCCGGCCAGTAGGCGCCGCGGAGCAGTTCGACATCACAACGGTCCAGACCGCGCGCGCATCGGGCGAGACAGTCGCGAATGGCTTCGCGATGAGCAAGCTCCGTCTGTATCATTGAAACTGTCGCCGCCATTTTCCGCTCCTGTCCATAAAGCTGACACCATTCAGAACCCCGGCAAGCTGGGTTGTTCCCCCAAAGCTGGTTCGTCTAAGGCGCGCCCAGCAGGTTGGCTCAAAACGGCCGTTCGAACAGCTTTCGGTCCTCCAGCCAGTCGAGGATAAGATTGCTTGCCTGGTCGAGCAATTCCGGTTGCCCCATGTAATAGTGCGTCGCGCCCTCTATGCGTTCGAAACGCTTGTCGGCGCTGCCGGCGGCATCAAAGATGCTCAGCGGGTGCGTTCGGGGAACGGCATCATCCGCCGTATTTTCAATCACAAGCAGCGGCGCGGTCATACGGCCAGCGCAGAGCAGGCCATCGGCGTTGCTGTCCTCGATCGACCACTGCGAGAGCCAGGCGCGCAGCGTCGAGAAGCGGGCGAGGCCGACCGGGCCCGAATTCACTGTTTCGGGATTGCCGAGATAGCACCAGCCCGTGCGGCGATCGTTGGGATCGATCGTACCGTCGAGAAACCGGGGATCGGCCAGCGTGCGGTGCGTGACAAAGCCACGCTCCACCTCGCCGGTGTTGCGAGCCTTCAGCGTCGCCAGCGTCTCCTTCACCCACGCCGTGATCCGGTGCATCCGGGCGATCTGCGCTTCGCGATAGCCGAGCAAGAACCCCGACGAATAGGGAGGCTGGTTGGGATTGGCCGGATTGTAGATGTCCAGCATCGGATCCCGGCCATCGGGATCGGATTCGTCACGCACGGAAGGATCAATGATGTCCAGCAGCAGACGCGCGCGCGAGATGTGCGCCGCCTGGAATATGACCGCGTCTGCCGGGATCAGGCCGGCCCCGACGATATTCACGGGATCGCCGGCGGGCGTGTGCGTGATGGTGGGATTCTCCGCCTGGGACTGGTAGAACAGCGAGAGCGATCCTCCTCCGCTCCATCCGGTCAGCACGACCTTCCGGTACCCCCAGACCGCTTTGGCATGACGGATATAAGCGCCCAGATCGAGCAGCACTTTTTCCAGGATCGCGGCGGAGTCGTTCCGGGCATAACGGCTGCCCGCGCATAGCACGTGCGCGCCCATGGCCGCGGCCGCGCGCGGTACGGGAAGAAGCTGCAAGGTCGATGCCGGATGCATGAAGATGAGCAGGGTGTCCGAGGGCAGATCCCTGGGCCGGATACGGACGCCTTCCAGGTTGACCGCGCCCTGGTTGCCCGCGAATCCGTAGGTTTCCACGAAGCTGGAACTATCATCATAGGCAATGTGCACCCACTCGAATTCGAGCGGCATATCGGGAATCCCGGCGGATTTGATCATCGTCATTGTGTCTTTCGGGCTCCGGGCCTTGAACAGATCGCGTGTCGGGCGAAAGTACGGACCGCGCCGCTTCGCACCAATCCCTTCGACGGGGGACATTGCCTTGCCCGCCGGGCCGCACGCGCCTTGATGACGTGCACAGGGCTCCGGAGGCGCGCCGCGCATCCTTCGTCACCGTGGGCGGGGACAGGCATGAGGCGCGGCTTGGCTTATCGATTGTGACAAGATTGCAGCGAGTTCGAGATTCGGAGAATGGAAGATGGCAGATCTTGCTCTGCAAACGGCTACATCGAGAAAGAAGAACCCCGGACTCACTCCGATGATGCTCAATCATGCGGCCTGGGTAACGCACGACGTCGAAGCGACAGCCGACTTCTACACGCGCATCATGGGGATGGAACTGGCCAGCACGGTCTATGACGACGTTGTGCCCTCCACCGGCGACGCGTTTCCCTATTTCCATATCTTCTTTCGCATGCAGGATGGTTCGACCATAGCCTTCTTCGAGGCCATCGGCTTGCCTGAACGCCCCGAACCGGCCCACGAGGCCTACAAGGTGTTCGATCATATCGCGCTGGAGGCCAAGGACCGCGACGAAGTGGATCGGTGGCATGCCTGGCTCGTGGAAAACGACATCGACGTGGTGGGGCCCGTCGATCACAAGGGCCTCATCTACAGCGTCTACTTCCATGATCCCAACGGCATCCGCATGGAAATCACCACGCCGCTCGATCGCAACTGGAACCGCCATGGCGAGCAGGGCAAGACGGACCTCAAGATGTGGTGCGACGCCAAGAAGCGCGCGCAAGAGGAAAAACTTGACCCCACCGATCTGCTGGTCTCGTTGATCCATGAGCAGCGAAAGCGCTACAACACGTAGCGGCAATATTGTGCAATTCACGTTTCTGAAGCGTGCAGGGTTACGGACGAAACCAAAAACAGAACAAGCGCGAGAGCGAAAACGGGAGAAGACCGATGCCAGGCGCCATTGTGGAACAGGTGGGATCAATCGAGACGCGGCCTGATCCAAGGCGCGAGCATAATCTGCCGAACACCATTTCCGCGATCGGACAACCAAGTTTCGAAGTCACGCTGCTCGGTTTCCTCAACCGGCTTTGCGGCGCCGGGCACATCCAGATATTCCGGATCACCGATGACGCGCCGGATATCATTGCCGCCGCCAGCGTCGATGAAAGCGAGGCAGCCGATGACCAGGCGCGCCTCTACATCCGCAACCAGCTTTGGCATGGCGATCCGTGGTATCTTGAAGCGAAGGCCGATCCCCTGGCGCGGCCGTTGTTTTCCCATCTTGACGCAAAGCACGCGGATCAGCGCGAATTGCGAGATTTTCTCTACTATCGCATGCACTTGCGCGAGCGCGTGATCATCTGCGGACGGGGGCCGGACGGCATCCTTGGCCTGAGCATGCTGCGATCGGACGAACGCGGGGCCTTCACCAGCAACGAACTTGCCGGGCTTCGCGCCACATCCGACATCGCTTTCAGCATGATCCAGCGCCACTTTGACCTGCTGTCCCAAACCGCACGCATTTCCGGCATCCTCAACCGGCTGCCCGAAATAGCACGGACCATTGAAAGCGCGCGGGAAGCGCTGCCCAAGCGGGAAGCGCAAGTTGCCTCGCGCATCCTCTATGGTTTGACGACCGAGGGTATCGCCCTCGATCTCGACATCGGACGCGAAACGGTGATGACTTATCGCAAGCGCGTCTACGACCGGCTTTGCATCAGCAGCAATCGCGAACTGATCATCTGGTATCTCTCTCTGATCGCGCCTCATGGGGATCGGTCGGGCGCGAAACTGGGGTTGTGAGGCCGGATCAAGAAATGCGACCGCAGTTCCCACGCGACGGGATTTTCCGATGAACCAAGCCAATCCGACGGCTTTTGCCCGTTTTGCCGATCAGCTCGAAATCCAGAATTGCCTCTACAGGTTTGCTCGGGGCGTAGACCGGCGCGATTATGAAGTCGTGCGCGGAACATACCATGCGGACGCGATCGATAATCATGGCGACTATAATGGCGGCGTCGACGGGATGATCACCTGGCTGCGGGAGCGCCACCGGGACATTGCAATCTCCTTTCACCACATTGGCAACATCCATGTCGAGTTCACGGGGCCCGACGATGCCTTGTGCGAAGCCTATGTGCTGACCTGGCAGAGCCTTGCCGGCGCCGATCCCGAAAACTCCGATCAGAACCAACCGGTCGAAGCCTTTTTTGCCGGTCGTTACGTTGACCATTTCAAACGGAAGAACGGCATCTGGCGCTGCCAACATCGCACCGCCGTTCCCGAATCCGCAACCTTGCTTTCCGCGGGGGCGCGGATGTCTCTGGGACCGAACTGGACGAAGGGTTCGCGCGACCTGTCCGATCCGTCATATCTCCTGAAAGCTAGGCTTGAGACATAAGTCCGGGCTACCCGCCCCGCGAAATGGACGATAGGCCGTGCGGTACGCCGGCACCGCACTGCGACGTCACGCTCGAATAAGCGATCAGAACATGGCGGAAATGCTGTGCGTGTTGATCATAGGCTCGTCGAGCCGAGCTTGCCTTTGCGCCAGTTTCAACCGCCCGTCTATCATCGCGAACCTGTCCGTACGCTGCGTCGAAAATCCGTGAGGCGCGCCCTGCCCGACCCGCAGACGGTGGAGCAGGACGTTCGAATGAGCAAGCAATTGGCCCTCGTGGCGCTCGACCAGTATATTGGTGACGAAGCGACGAGAGATCGACCGCGGGTTTTCGGCCAAAGTCAGCGAAGGCGTCGTCAGCTGTTTCACGCGGGCTTCGAGCGATCCCATGTCTTCGTTCATCAGACAGACCGAAGGCTCTCCCTGCCGCATGGTGGCCTGAACCATTTCGAAACGCGGCGTTTCAAGAGTATATCTGATTTGCGGCGCAAGCAGTTCCAACCACTCCACCAACCGCCCTGCGTCGAGAAGCATCGCCTCCCTGAACAGAAATTCCATCACCATGCGGTATTCGGCGTCGGACACGTGATCATGCCATGTCGAACGCGCTTCTTCCGTTACCGTCGCCATCACGCAACCTCCTCGGCCTTGCCCATCAGCTCCCGCCAGCGCGTGAGGAATCCAAGCTGCGCCCGGTCGATCAGCAATGACGGATAAGCGGTGCCCGGACCGGAGAAATTCTCAATGGGCGCCATTCCTCGCCCTGCATTGAAATGCACCGGCACGCGCCTGGAGATCGGATTGCGGATGCTGCGGCTAATCCCGGCCCATGCCTCCATATCATCTTCATCAAAAACACCACCGACCCCGAAAGATTGCGCAGCGACCAGGTGAGACGCATGTCGCCATTCTTCCGAGGCTTCCTTGTCGGCGAAATACCAGCTAGTGACTTCGATCTGGTTCGCACCACGCGGCTGCCACAGACGCAGCAGGAGAAAATGAATGGGCGGGGTTCTGGTGCTGACCGTCAGCAAGGGTTCCGCCCAGGAAAGGTTGGGGAATATCGTGCCGACCTGAGGCGGGCAGTCTCTGAAATGCGCGAATTGTGCCGGGGAAAGCGTCTGCTCGAACAGCGGCACGAGCGCCTCGTCCCAGCCCGCGAATGGAGGCGCATCGCCCCTCAGGGCGGATACGATCCCGTGACCTTGAGGAAAAGTAATTTGCGGCGACCGGTCGACCAGCTTGGCCAGTTCCTGCGGGGGCGGACCGCCGGCCTTGTAGACGGCATCGAGTGGCCCCGCATGCGTGCGAAGGGCATGCTGAGAATCGAGGAAATTGAGACCGGCAATTTTCCAGTTCGTATCGACAACCCATCGCTGCGGCGGTCCCAACGGTGTAACTCCGCAGGGCGTGCGGGCGAAAAGTATATCGAGATACCAGCGCAGGTCCCCCAGATGTTCGTCGAGCGGGCAGACCTGATCGTTCCAGCTTGCGAATATTAATCCTTTGTAACTGTCGATCCTGCCCACCGGCGTCAAGCCGAGCTCGTCGAACCAGGCCTTGTCGTAGTGCTGGTCATAAGATGTTGTGACCAGCTTGCCCTCACTGTCGAACGTCCAAGCGTGATAGGGGCACACAAGCCGCGAAGAACGGCCTGCATCCGCGCGACAAAGTTGCATGCCGCGATGCCGGCAGGAATTCAGGAAGCCGCGAATGACCCCATCCTTGCCCCGGATGATGATGGCCTCGTCTCCACCCATCGGGCGGACGACATAACTGCCCGGATCCGGCAATTCCGCTGCGTGAGCCACATAGAGCCACGTACTGTTGAAGATCGTCTCGATCTCGGCCGCGTGAACGCCTTCGCTGGAAAAGATCGACCGACTGAAGGTCGTCTCGTCGTTGCGCAATTCCTGCCCAAACATGGCATTCATGCGGCCTCTCCTCAATCGCGCGGTGATTTTATCGATCGATAAAATATGCTGGCAGTGCCTGTCAAGGGTCATCACTCCCGACAGATCGCCGGTGCCGCGGACGTCAATGCTGTGAGTCGGCGAGATTGAGGATTTCGGCCGTGATCAGCCTTGTCACCACATCAGCATGGTACTGGACAAATGACGGCGACCGGACATCAAGGCGGGAGAGTTGCAGGATCGATTCGCGCTGCGCAAAGATTGAGGTCGCTCCGGTCACGATCGCCAGAACGCTCTGGGCAAAACGTATTCCCGCCTCGTCCCGCGGCCAGTCAAGCCCGGCCAGAATTCGCAGCATTGCCCGAGCCTGGGGAAGCAGCCAGCGCTCGACCATGTACTTGCTGCGCTCTTCGACCGTCCGACCCTCGTGGATGATGAAAGCAAACCAAGCAGGATGTTGCGCGACGTACTGGAATAGCATCGTAATAAAGGCGCGAATGCGGTCTTCCCGAGAAGCCTGCCGATCGCACGGGCCGTCCAAAATTGCCTGGAAACCTTCAAAAACATGGTCGATCGCGGCTTTCCACAAATCCTCCTTAGCGCGAAAATGGTAGGCCAGGGCCGGCTGATGAACATTCGCCCGACGCGCGATCTCCCTTGTCGAGGCGCCGGAAAACCCAGTCTCGGCAAAGACCTCCAACGCGGCGGTCAAAATGCGAACTTTCGTTTCACCTTCGATTTGCGCCATTCAACCCGATGCCTCGAAACCTTGCGACGGCGTGATGCCGGCGAAGCTATCAGCCATTTCGGGCCGCGTGGAAAGACCGCACGCTATTTCCGTGGATTATCCAGTGACAGAAAAACGCCGCGCCCGCTGGGGCGCGGCATTCCCATCAATGTTGGCCGATCAGAACTTCACGCCGACGGTCAAGCCATATGTCCGCGGCTCTCCGGGCCCGGCGACATCGTTCAGACCGGGTGCGGGGGAGATCTGAGTGTAGTAATATTCGTTAGCCAGGTTTTTGCCCCAAACCCTGACGCTGAAGCGGTCCGAGCTATCGGCCCACGCGATCGAACCATTGAGCAACGTATGGCTCGGCTGCCGAACCCGGTTGCCCACCTCAGCCGACGTACTGGCCACGTAATAGGCATTCCCCGAGAAGGTGAATTCGCCGACCGACGAAGGCTGGCGGTAGGTGAAGCCGATATTGCCTGTCACATCAGGCGCGAGGACGACAGGGAGGCCCTTGCCGTTGAACGGCGTGGTGGTCGCGAAGTGCGTGACCGGATCGCATATAAAGCCGCCGTTGTCGTTACTTCCCGATGGGGTTAGGCAGGTATTTACTATGACATTGTTGCCCGCACTGGCCGGGAAGTCTCCATACTCGGTATGCAAGAGACCGAGATTGGCGTTCAGGGTCAAGTGGTCGGTTGGATGGGCCTCCAACTCCACCTCGCCGCCATAGAACTGAGCTGATGGAGCATTGATAACGAAGGACGCGCCTCCAACATATTTCTGGATCTGCAGGTTCTTGAAATCGTAATAGAACCCAGAGACATTGAACCGCACGCGCCGGTCGAACAGTTCCGTCTTCAACCCGACTTCAAAGGCATCGATCTTCTCGGGCTGATAAGGGGTAGCTATGCCCATCGCACCGGCTGCCAAGCCAAAATTGCCGGACTTCATGCCTCGGTTATAGGATGCATAGGCCATGATATCGGGCGTGAATTTATGATCGAGCGTAATGCGCCAAGTCGGCCTGCTGTATGAGAAAGTGTTATGGGCGGGCAGCCCGTCAGGGGTATCGATTATGACGGGAACGCCGACGGGAGTTGTATAGGCCGTGGCCTTAATGTCCTCCCACGCATAACGGAAGCCGCCGGTGATCGAGGTGTCTGGCCCGATCGATACAGTCGCCTGGGCGAAAAGCGATTTCGACCGTACCTTGGTGATACCGTATTGGTCAATTCCCGCGTTGGGGTCGGTAAAGTTGGGATCGAATACAATGCCATATATACTGTTCGGGTCCCAGCCGGATTCCCGGAAGTAATAATAGCCTCCAACGAGCCATTGGATCTTTGAATCGGATGGTGACAGGAGGTGTACTTCCTGGCTCCACATCTTGCTCGTTTCGCTGCCGTGCGTCCCGATGACATTGATCGGGGTTTCATCGAAATCGAGCTGCCAAATGCCCTTCACCCTCTGATAACCGGTGATGCTCACGAACTGGGCTGCGCCGAAATCATGATCTACATGCAACGAGCCGCCATAGGACTTGACGTCGCTCGTATTCGGCCAGTTGTTATTGGTGTTGAACTTGCCCGGAAACGGTATGGCGGTGGTCGTATTCGGGATGTCGGGCTGCTGCGCTTCAAGGCCGCCGTTAATGGACCTCGAGTAATAGCCGGCCAAGGTGATCTTGGTCGCGTCACCGGGCTTCAGCACCAGTTTCGAGCGTGCCGAGAAATCCTTGGCTCCAGGGTTCTCTTTGCCCAGGAACAAGTTCCTGCCATAGCCGTCATCACGATGGCTCCAGTAGGCGGATGTGCTGAGACCAACTCCTTCGGCGATCGGAACGGAGACATAGCCGTTCAATGTCGCCGTATCGTAATTGCCATAGCCCGCGTAAGCGCTGCCTTCCAGCTTTTCGGTGGGATCCTTGGTGATGACCTGGATGACGCCGCCGGTGGCGTTGCGGCCGAACAGCGTACCCTGAGGGCCCTTGAGCACTTCGATGCGTTCTACGTCATTGAATTCCATGTAGTTCGCAAGGTAGGTCGGCTGATAGACTCCATCGATGTACACGGCCACCGAGGATTCGGCGTTGATGTCGCCGAGCGAAGACCCAACGCCGCGCAGAAACGGAAGGGCGCCATTCGCATTACGCGTGATGTTCAACGAGGGCACGGCAACTTGCAGATTGGCCATACCGGTTGCACCGGCGCCTTGAAGTCCGGCAGATGTCACCGCCGAGACCGCGATGGGCACGTCCTGCAGCTTTTGCTCCCTGCGCTGCGCCGTCACGATGATTTCCTCGACCTGCCTCGAACTGTCGGCGTTCTGGTCCGGGTTTTCCGATTGTGCCAACGCGGGAGCCGCTGAACCAAGCACCCAAATCGCGCAGCAGCCAGCGAGATACGGCTTTACATACCCCTTCATATTTTCCTCCCCATCATCGGGAATTAATTTCCCCGTTATCTTTCACATTATATGATCACATGGTGGCGATCCGCCCCCTTATAGGGGGACAACCCCCCAGGCAGCCCGGCTTCTGCGGTGAAGGCCCGACCCTGAATATACAATTCATGCGTTCGATATGCGCAGCCTCGAGAACGGACCGCGCACCAGCTTTCAAGAACTTGGGTCAAGCCCCAGTCCGATGAAGCGCGCAATCAATGTCGTGCACTATGCGTTTAGAGCGTTTTTCGATCATTCCGGGTCATAGCCGCACGAAGTGAAGTAGTTGGCGCATTCGTTGGGCTGGAAGATATCGACGAGCTTGCCGATGAGGTCCCAAAGGCCGCTCACAGTGCGCTCGCCGATCTTTCGAAGCATGGCTTTGAGGCGCGAGAAGGCGTTCTCGATCGTGTGTTCATGATGACTCTCCAGTTCAGATTCCAGTTGAGGTATTTGCGGCATTGACGAGCCAGATGCGTTGGGAACCGACCTTGGCCAGTCGTCCCTTGATCCGGCCGCGGCGAAGCCATCCGTAGACGGTTTGGCGGTGGGCACCGACGCGATCGGCATATTCCTGGAGGGTGACCTCGCCATCGTGCTGACGCGGGACGTTTCCCGACCAGATCGGGCGTGTCGTGCCGAGGCCGCGCCGCTGGAGCAGGCGGTGGATCATCGGAGCGTTGAAGTTGTCCTTCTTGGGCGGCGTCCAGCCTTCGGCATTGAGCATTTCTGCGATACTCTGTGCAGTTGCGCCCTGGCTTCGAAGGTCCATAATCCGGGCGAGCAGCTTGTCGAAGTGCTCCAGCTGTTCGAACCGCCGTACCGGTCGGGTGAACGCGTGTCTGGTTGTGGTGCCGCCCGACCAGTGACAGGTAAGTTCGGCGCGCTCGGTTTCCCCGGCCACGAGGATTTCGACCCGCTCAAGCATCATGCGCGCAATCGTCTGGCGATCTCGTGCCGTCGTCGATGCCGCACGCGAGAGCGCCGGGATATCCTGCGCCAACTGCCGTATGGCGTCGCGGTCGTTCTCGGTGAGATGCTCGGGTTCTTCAGCCAGGGCGCGTTGCTGCTCGCCCCGAAGCGACTGCTCGGCGGCGAGCGCCTGTTCCCAGTCCCGTTCCAGCGTCCGGGCAACCAGGCGATTATCCGGGTCAACCGCCTCGTAACGACGGCGCACGAGCGCGGTCTCGTATCCGGCGCCAGTCGAAGCTTCCATTGACCATGAAGCTGCTGCCGTTCGAGTTCGATATCCTCAGCGGCCTGCAGGCTCACATCGATGGCGGCCGGCAAGAGCGCCTCGAGGATCAGCGTCGTGATCAAGCCGTCAACCGGCCGCGCACTAATCGATTGGCAGCGCGATTCGCCATAAGTTGTCGCGAGCTGATGGCAGACATAGCGCGCGTCGCGGCCATCATCTGTATAGGTGGTGAACATCCGCCGTCCGCACACCGCGCAGGTGATCAGGCCTCCCAGCAGAGCTGCCCCACCGCGAGGGATGCCGGCGTGCCGAGAGCGGTTTATGGCCATCTGCTGCTGGTTCCTCTCGAAGCTGCCCCAGTCGATATAGGCCGGTAATGCATCCTGGTGGAGCACCATCCATTTCTGTGGGTCACGCAGATAATGGCGCCCGCTGTGCGGCTTGCCGGGAAGCCGGCGGCGACCATCATATTGTCGCCGGCCAAAGACATAGGCGCCGGCATAAGCGGGGTGCCGCAACATGTCCGACAGCGTCGCACGATTCGGCCGATTCCAACAGACGTCGCCTTTGCTTGGGCCACTCCAGACGCGGTCGGGCAGTCGCAGATCATGATCGGCAAGATAACACAGCACGCCGCTGATCGATCGCCGCCGTTCGAAGACGGCAAAGACCTGTCGGATCGCGCGCTGAACCCCTTCATCAGGGTCAAGCGCAACGTCGCCTGACGGCTTCAGCACATAGCCGCGCGGAAGGCCCATGATGAGTTCGCCGCGACGCGCCTTGGCCCCTCATGCATGCGGGCTTTCAGGATGTGCAGTTCAGCTTCGCTCATCGTGCCCTTGAGTCCGAGCAGAAGCCGGTCATTGTATGTCCCGGGATCGTAGATGCCGTCAGCATCACCGATCAGGGTGTCGAACAGCGCACACATTTCGAGAAGCTGATGCCAGTCACGGCAGGATCGCGCCAGGCGCGACACTTCGATCCCCAGCACCAACCCGACATGCCCGAGCCCCACCTCCGCGACGAGGCGCTGGAAGCCTGGTCGATCGAGCGTCGAGGCGCCTGAACGACCAAGGTCATCGTCGATGACGGTTATCTGTTCGCGTGCCCAGCCGAGGCCGCAGGCTCGATCCGCGAGGCCATATTGCAGCCGAGTCGACTCCTTGTTCTGGTTGACCTGCCGTACCGTCGATTGGCGAACATAGACGATCGCCTGCCGCTCCTGATGTCGTTGCCGGATCTTTTCAGGCAGCGCCGCGACGAGTTCCATCTTCATCGTCTGTCTCCCGGTCCGCTGACATCCGCCGCTGGATCAACTCTCCCAGAATCACGACAAGCCGGCGGCGCCGTTCGATCGGCAGATCCGCCCACCGGACATGTTTGCGACACGACATCGTCACGCCTCCCGACCCAACGGGCCAGGCTGAGAAGCGCACGATGGCCCGCATATGGCGCTAAATGAACCTGTGACTCAGAGGTTCCAAGGCTGCACTTTCTCGATCGGGTTAAGGTCAGGGCTGTAGGGCGGGAGGAAGCGCAATGTCGTGCCAGCCGCTTCGATATGTTCGCGGACCGAGGCTCGCTTGTGGCTCGACAGATTGTCCATGATGACGACGTCGCCGGGCTGCAGTTCGGGGACGAGCACCTGGGTGACATAGGGCTTCGAACCAGTCGCCATTCATCGGACCATCGAGCACCATCGGCGCGACCCTGCCACTCATGCGCAGACCAGCGACTAGCGTAGTGGTTTTGCGGTGGCCGTGCGGAAAGCCCATCCGCAGCCGCTCGCCTTTCGGGCAGCGGGCATGGCTGCGGGTCATGTTGGTGGCGGTCCAGGTCTCGTCGATGAACACGAGCCGTTCTGGCTCCAGATCGAGCTGGCCGTCGAACCACTCGCGGCGCTGCTTCAGGATATCGGGGCGGTCCTGCTCGATTGCATGGCCAGTCTTTTTTTGCGCGTCATGCCTCGGCGCACGAAGAAGCGGTGAAGTCCGGCAACCGAGCCGGTCAGACCGATCCCGGCCAGGCCCGCGCGCAGTTCCTCAAGCGAGATGTCCTTGCGCGCTTCCCAAAAGGCCAGAATGTCGGCCGCTCGCTCTTCGATCCGGTGCGAGCGCATGTCGCCACCTTGGGGCTTCGGGGCGAAGTCACCCGTCTCGCGCCGCTGCGCCTGCCAGCGGATCGCAGTCGACGGCGCAACTCCAAAGCGAGCCGACGCAGCCCGGCAACTCAGCCCACCGTCGATCGCCGCCAGAAGCCGGGTGCGCAAATCCATCGAAAGGGTGTGAGCCATCCATGCCAGCCTCCTTCACCAGCACGGATTCTAAAAATCTGGAGGCTTCTGTGAGGTCGCGCGGCGCTGAGGGTCGGGCTTGGCGCTGTGCGCGACCTCATTGAAGCGGGATTGATCGAACCCGCTGACGCGCGCGCGGGGCTATGGGTTTTGTGGTTCGCGGGTGTGTCCAGGGATGCCCCCGAGACGGTGCACGTGTTCGCCGGCATGCTCACCGCAGGGAATAATCCGGCCTGTGTATCGACCCGGAAGCGTCGATTTGCGTGGTTGCGGCGGGTTTGGCGAGGGCCGACACCGTGCGCAAAATTGGCGTGGGCGCGCGCCATCGTTGCATTGAACCGGCAATGTCGCCGCGATGCCGAAGTGGCCGATCGGGGCTGCGAAGTTCTCTCATGATGTGTTGGGCCATCGCCGCGCTCGGGCTGTTAGCACCGGATTTAAAGTGAGCCGGGTCACCGGTTGAGAAGTGAGCCACCTACTGGAACGCTGGTCCTCTCTGGAGGACCTAATGCTGACAGCGGAGGAGGCTATGGAGATCAGAGTCTTGGCAAAGCACGGCCACAGTGCCCGCGCGATTGCGCGTGAGACGGGGCTGTCGCGCAACACGGTGGCGAAGTATCGGCAAACGACGGCCCACCGGTGCTGCGGCCGCGGCCGCAGCGATCAGCAGGGTCGCGGAGGCCCCGGTGCAGTGCATCGATGAGTCGCTCGCGCGCCGGTTCGAAGCGCTGACGCCTCGGGAGCGCGACGTGCTGATCGCCGGGTTGCGGGCCTGCGGCTGGGAAGTCGATGCGCCCAAAGCATCGATGTTTGCCTGGGCG
>NZ_JALDYQ010000045.1:0-42304 GCF_032153725.1 Sphingobium sp.
CTCAGGAAGCCTGAATCACATCGCGTCGATCACATCAATGGGTCCTGACCCTAGGCCAGCGCCTACATGCTGGTCGGCAGCAACTCCGCATTTATCGCGAGAGCGCATTACAGGCGTCGCCTACACCGCGGTTCCAGGTGGTGGAGGGGGGAAGGAGTGGGCTTCATCACCTTCAGAGCCTAAGGCGAAACGGATCACCCGTGTCGGCTGCTTAGCCGGGGACACCTGGCACGGTTGTTATCGCTTAAGAAATTGAGCGACAATGCTGTCGCTGGCGATGAGGTTACGCAATTCCTCGACCTTGGCCGCCTCAACACCTTTGGTCGACAGCAGCGATTGGATACGATTTGCCAAAAGCGCTTGGTCGTTCGGTGTGGCTTTCACGACCTCCTGAGTCTGCTCCAATGTCAATTCTGCCACATCCAGCCGCTGCTTCGCCTCTTTTATAGCGGTGTTCACATGCTTGAGCCCAGGGGCACTGAGCCAATGGATCGACGGTCGGTCTAGCGATTTCTCGATGAATTGTCCGATGATCTCTTTGAAATTGACGTCAACTTGCTCCTCAATGGCCGGCGTCGCGACTTGGCCGTAGAGGTTGGCCGCCAACGATCCGACCTTTGCAGAAAAGCTGTCAGCCAGTTGCAGAACCTTCGCATTGGCGCAGGCGTCATAATGCGTCGCGCGGAGCGCGACCGATAGTCGTAGGAATGCCGCTCGATCCGGCTGTTCGCCCCCTGGGAAAAGTTCGCCTGGAAGGAAGAAATAACCCGGCTCGGTATTGTGCAATATCCTCATCAGGAACTGCTCTGCCACCTGGCGTCGGTCGGAACGGCAAAACGTCCCCGGCGCTTTCATCGATTTGGTGTAATTTCCCAATTGGCGGTCAATTAGAATCTCAAGCGGTCGGACCGCCGCAATCGTCAGGTAGCGCGTTGAGCATCGTCCATCTCGGAGCACCATTTCACAGGTGGGGGTGAGCACCATGAAATAGTCATAGCCGGGCGCGGTGGCGTAATAGCCATGCGCTTCTGCGAGACGCTCTGATAGCTCCTCTGTCCGCCGAAGGATGTCACCTTGCCGCAGTTCGGCTGCCGAAAACTCGCTTGTCCGGCAAGACATAAACTCAAAATTCTTCGGCACGCCGAAGCGGTCATCCCTTGGTGGCGGTTGACGCGGTTAAGATTTTGGCCGTGTTGTGCTGGCTCGTGGCAGACACCAGGAATCTGCCATTAGAGGCCAGACGGACGGGAGCGGCGCTCGATTTTGTGCTTACCTCGCCAGTCATGCGATGGCCGGATTTCACTATTTCTGGATGTGCAACCATTGTCCCGCCCTCTCATTTATTCAATGCAGATCGGATTTCAAGATCGTCCACATCGAATTCATATAGTGTCTTTAGGATCGTCTTTGCGCTGTCCAACCGCTTTGCGAGAATGCCACCCAAAGCGTCGGCCATCGCCGCGAAATTAGCCAGTTCCGCATGAAAATTGAAAGTAGCTATCAGATCACCGCCGTTTAGGCCCCGGCTGAGATTGAGCACAACGGCATCTTCGAACTGGATTGCTGATGCTACCGTAGTCTGAAGAACTTGACCGATCCGCTCGGGATGGTCTGCCAGGGCGAACATATCCGCAACCTGAGCGTCGATGTCAGGTTCCAGAAACTGGAAATTAATTCCATATCCACCGACGGGCGTGTGAGGTAGGTTGCGAGCCGCATTCACTGCGACTCGCTCTGCCGTAGCAAGCGTTTCGGACGACAGGTCGTCAATGAAAACGGATAGTCGATTAGCGTCTGCCGAGACACCCACCTTGCCGATATATGACCGAGGGTTGGCTTGGCCCATATCCTGCACCATCACCCCTTCGACATCTTGTCCTTCCGGCACGTCGAATAGGATGTTTGCGATCCAAGAAAGGCTGAAGATCGCAGGGTTGAACGCGCCAGCAATCACAATCGTTGGTTGGCGAAGATCGAGCTGCATCAATTCTACCTTGTTCCCTTTCCGCGTCTTAGGGCTGCAAACGCAGAGACGCAAGGCGGGTTTCGGCGGAAAGGGTATCAGGCTGGCGTTGGCAGTTCAGGCAGCCAGTAGCGGCTCTATATCATCCACACCTTCAGCCTTTACCGTCAGCAGATCGTAATGCGCCTGGAGGTTCAGCCAAAACTCAGGCGTGGTGCCGAGCGCCCGCGACAGACGCACGGCTGTGTCCACCGTCATCGACGTATCTTCCGAACATAGCCGCTCGATCCGCGTGCGCGGCACATGGATATGCTTGGCCAGCTTCCCCGCGCTAATTCCCATTTCATCGAGAAATTCATGCTTCAGGATTTCGCCGGGATGGACCGGCACTTGCAGCATGGTCATAGCGTTGTCCTTTCAGTGATAGTCCACAATTTCAACTTCGTCTGGGCCATTGTCGGTCCAGATGAAACAGATGCGCCATTGGCCGTTGATCCGAATCGAATGCTGCCCGGCCCGGTCGCCGGACAGCGCTTCAAGCCGATTGGCGGGAGGAACGCGAAGATCATCCAGCTTCGCAGCGGCCTCCAGCATGGCGACCTTGCGCACGGCAACCCGGAACAGATCAGACGGAAAACCCTTACCCGCCTTACCGGCCAGCACCTGTTCGATCAGTTTCCCTTTGGTGCCGTGTATCATGGATTGATACGTATCATTGTGCGATACAGATGACAAGCCCCAGTCAACCTGCAGGCGCCTTCCATGTTGCATCCATGTTGCATGGAGACGCCGTAAGCCCGCGAATTTGGCGCAAATCCGCGGATTTCGTGGGACGCCGCGAATATCAGAAAAGGGCCGCGTTTACGACCGGCCCGAAGGCAAAACCAAGGATTTCCGGGCTTTTCGATGGTAGCGGAGGAGGGACTTGAACCCCCGACACGCGGATTATGATTCCGCTGCTCTAACCAGCTGAGCTACTCCGCCCCATGGGCATCCCGCCGGCCAGTGCCCTATTGTAAGGCGTGCCCTGCGGTGAGGCGGCGCTATAAGCAGCACGGACGAATGGGTCAACGGGGTTTCAAGAGCTTCATGAAGATTCTCCGCCGCGATCATGCTCCCGCCCCCAGCGCCAATGCAGCCAAGGCCCATCCCGGCACCGCGGCTATCGCCAGAAAAGTGCCCAGCGGCACCCGCGTCCCGCCGTCGACCGACCGCCCGACCGCCATTGCCGCCAGAATCGCCAATAATCCAAGGCTTGCCGCCAGCAACAGGATGAAGGGCAAGGCCTGCCACCCGAACCATGCGCCCAGCGCGCCCAGCAGCTTGGCATCACCCAGCCCCAGCCCTTCGCGTCCCCGCACCCGCCGATAGCCCAGCGCCACGCCCAGCAGCCCCAGATAGCCCGCCAGCGCACCGATCACCCGATCCATCATCAGCACGTCTGTCGTCCAGAGCCCGATCGTGAAACCCAGAAAGGCCAGCGGCAGGGTCAGCGCGTCCGGCAACCAGAAATGCCGCCTGTCCAACACCGCCAGCGTCAGCAGCAACCAGCCGAACAGGGCCCATCCGACCCCGCCCGGATCAGGCGCGAAGCCAAAGGCCAAAGCCCCGATGATCGCGCACCCCGCTTCCACCCGCCCGTGCAGCCGATCGATCGGCGCGTCGCAGGTCCGGCAACGCCCCCGCTGCGCCAGCGCGCTCAGCATCGGGATCAGATCGACCACGCCCAGAACCCGCCCGCACCCGTCACAGACCGACCGGCCGCGAGCGACGCCCCGCCCCTGCGGCCAGCGTAATATCAGCGTGGCGAGGAAACTCCCGGCAATGGCGCCCGCGACCCCGCCCAGCATCGCGGCCAGCGGATGGATCACAGCGTCCCTTCAACCTTCAGCACGCGCGCCCCCCCGGCATCGGCAAAGCCCGCCCTGGCCAGCGCCTCGCCCAGCGTCGCGTCCGCCGTCTCCACCCGCATCTCCGCCACGTAGCGACCCGACCGCCAGATGCGCAGATTGACCTTCTCCAGTCCCGACTGGCTCACCAGCGGCAGCAGCAACGCCTCGCCATCACAGCTCGCGACGCCCGAAAGCCCCTGGGCGAGGTTAAGCCCCGGAAACTGTCCCGCCATCCGCGCCCGCACCCGCCCTTCCGCATGGCCGCAGCGATCGCCGGAAAACCAGGCCGACACATCCTGCATGACGAAGCTGCTGACCGGCAGAGGCGCAAAGGTCCGCCCCAGCGGCACCGCCCCCGTCACATCGTCGATCCCGATCCGCCCGGCCCCGACGGTCAGCGCCCCGCTCAGATCATCGGCCGCGCCATTGCGCCGCCAGACATTAAACCGCGCCCGCCCCACCAGCAGCGAAACCGGCGACAGGCCCGCATTCACGGACCCAAGCGACGTGGTCCCCAGCATCAGCTGATCGATTCCACCGCTCCAGACAGTCCCCCGCACCTCCCGCGCCGCAACGCCCAGCCGCTCCAGCCCCGCCATGCCCAATGCCATCCGCATCGGCAGGAAGATCAGGAAACCCAATGCAAACAGAACGATCAGGCCCATGCGCATCGGCCGCGAAAGCGTCAGCCCCATCATTGCCCGCCCCGCACCAGCACCGCCTGCACCGACACGCTGCCCGCCGTCGGGGAAGGCCGCGCGCTCATCGTCTCGACCCGCACACCCTGCGCCTCCAGCGCCGCCAGCCAGGAAAACAGCGCCACCGGCCGCACCGAAGCGATCGCCATGTCCAGCCGGTCCGCCCCCTGAGCCTGCGCCCGCTCCAGCGTCAGCCCGGCCTCCCCCGCGCTCTGCCCGATGAACTGTTCCAGCGGCACGCCCGCATCGACCGTTCCCGCGGCCCGCGGCAGGGATTTGAGCAGCTTCGCCTTGGCCCGGATCGCCGCATTGCGATCCGTCGCCTCAAGCAGCGCGTCATGCGCCGAACGCCGCGCCATATCGAGCGGCCGCAAAACCCCCAGCCACGCCATCACCACCGCCAGCAGGGCGAACATCACGCCCAGCATCCACTGTTCACGCGGGCTTCGTTCGCCCCACAGGCCTTGCAACCGTTCCATCATGATCGCACCGTGATATCCGCCAGCATCCGCCCGCCGGGGTCCTGCGAAGGCGTGGCCGTGATCGTGAAGCCCGCCGCCTGCAACGCCAGCAGCACATTGTTGATATCCTCTCCCCTTGCCGCGGCCAGCGTCGCGCGGATCATGCCGTCCGGGTCGCGCGACAGGGCGGTCAGCGACACGCCCGGCACGTCCTGCATCGCATTCAGCAACCCCGCCACCGGCGCGGTAAAGGCATGGCCGCCCGCCCCGCGCAGCGCGAGCTGCCGGTCCATCTCCGCCTCCGCCTGGATGAGATCGCTCGCCCCCGGCACAACCTGCCGCGCTTGGGCGAGGCTGTCGGCATCCAGCCTGCTCGCCGCGAAATGCTGCTTCGTCAATCCGACGAGCGCGATCAACAGGCTGACCAACAGGATGGCTCCGCTCCACGCCATGATCCGTCCCAGCGTCCGCCTGTCGAAAGACCGCCGCACCCTTTTGGCGAAATCGCCCTGTCGCAAATCCAGCGGCGGCCTGTCCAGCGCGGCAATCGCCCGCGCATCGATCAGCGCAGGCGCAACATCCCGCACCACCGCATCGCCGATCAACTCCGGCAGCGCCAGATCACCCGCCAGCGCGATCTCCACGCCTCGCAACACCGCCGCGCCGCCGATCATGCCACGATGAAAACCCTCCTGCGCCTCGGGCAACAGCAGAGGCGCGGGCACCATGATATCCGGGTCCAGCCCATGATGCTGCGCCCAGAGCAGCCAATGCTGCATATCCGCCCGCGCCGCGACCGCCACCTGATGCGGTCGCGCAGGATCGTCATTCCCGTCCGTCGCCGCGAACAGCTGGTCCGCCGGCACGATCCCGCCCGCCAGAGCGGCCAGCCGCGCCGCCGCCCGCCCCTGCCGTGCAGGCAGGTCGGGATAGGCCCCCTCATGCAGCGTCACCAAAGCCGCCGGAGGCACCAGCATCACCACCATATCCTCGGGCAAGGCCGCCAGCCCGCAAGCCGTAAGCCAGTTCGCGCCCGCGCCCGTCTGCGCCACGGCGCCATTCGCCACCCGCATCCACAGCGGCTCCGCGCCCGGCTCCTCGGCCATCGCGACGATCAACCCTTCGCTCACGCGCCGGTCCCCCAATTGCGGCGTATCAGCATGGCCGGGCTTTGCCGCGCGTCGATCAGCGCCCGTTCGACCACCTGCGCTCCCCCGACATCCACCGACACTTCCACTGCGAAAAATCCCGTCGTCAATTTGACCTGATTAGCCACTTCCTCCAGCGGGTTGAGCCCCGCCAGCGCCGGCACCGCCCAGAACGCCACCGTGCTGCCGTAGCCGTCCGCCGGCCGTTGCGCCAGCAATTGCCGCGCCTGCGCGACGCTGAGTTGCCCCTGCATCAGCATGGCAAAGAGCGGCGCCTGATCAGGCAGCAGCGTATTGATGTTGATCGGCGACAGGTCCGCCGTCGGCAGGGCACAGACCCATGGCCGCGCCAGCGCGTAGATGGCGGGCGTCACCCCGTTCACGGCGCGCAGTTCGCTTGGATCGACCATGAAACGATTGGCCGCGCGATAAGGCGCCGCCGCCCGCGCATAAGTCTCATCCTCCGCCCCGCCCGGCTGCGGCACGCCATCGGTGTCGATCCAGTCCGCCAGCGAAGCCGCCGCCACCTGCGCCTGCCGCGCTTCGACGCCCAGCGCCTGCAACAGCGCCTGGAATTGCGACACGCCCACCGGCCGGACCTTCAGATTCGCCTCATTCTCGCCCGCCACAACGCTGTTGAGGTTGAAGCAATTCCCCCCGTCCGTCACCCGCGCCGTCGCTATCCCGCCGGGCACCGCAATCGCCTGCGGCGTGCCCATCCAGTTCCCGGCGAGCGTCGTCCTGCCCGGATTGGCCGCCAGCAGATCCCCGATCCGCAGCCGCGCAATCTCCGTCCCGGCATCGGCAAAGGCCCGCGCCTGATCGACCGCCCCGCCATTGCCGGTCATCCGCGTCGCCAGCGCCAGCCGTTCCAGCGCGGTCGATGCGACCACCGCCATCACCGCCACCAGCAGCAACACCGTCAACAGCGCCGCGCCGCGCTCATTCCGGTTCCGGGGATCAGCCATTGGCCGCTGCCTCCTCCGGCTTCTCCACCGGCCCCGGCCCCACCAGAAAGCGCAAGGTCACGGCAGGCTCGCCCGTCCGCGTCACCGTCATCTCGACCGCGCGCGGCATCAGGTCGGGCTGGGTCGGCACCCATTCGTCCCGCCAGTCCCCCTTCGCATCGCGAAAGCGCAACGCGACATCCTCCACATGATCGAGCAAAGCCGCCGGTTCATCCCCCGCCGCGCCGTCGACCTGGCGGTAGGTCCGCCGCTCCAGCCGCCTCTGCCGCACCCAATATTCGACCTTCTGGAGCGAAGGACGCGGCAGATCGCCCAGATTGTCCCAACCGCCGCGCACGAACTGAAGGACAGGCAAAGCCTCCCCCTCCCGATGCGCCCAGAATGCGGGCGCCAGCGTCCCGGCTTCCGTGCGACTGATGCGCGGCACCGCCTGCCCGAGATCGGCGGCCAGAGCACCACCCGCCCGCTGCACCGCCGCCATATCGTCCAGCCGCAGCTTGATCTGCGCCTGCGCCGACACGCTATTGCCCAGCAACAGCACCCCCGCCGCCGCCAGCATGGCGAAGATCATCAGCGCCACCAGCAACTCGATCAGGGTGAAGCCGGATTGGGTCGATGGCGCCTTTCTCATTGCACCACCCGCACGAAACTCAGCACCACCGGCGATGCGCCAGCCTGGCCATCCACGGTCAGATCGACCTGCAACACCCTTTTGTCGTCAGTGGCCCTGACCTCCCGCGTCCAGTGCCAGCGGCGGCCGCCATTATCGACATCGCCTTCCTCATTCCCAAGCGAAGGCGGCGCGGGATCGGTCTGCACCTCCACCATCAGGTTGCGGGCGACGATCTGCCCCATCGCCTTGCTGTCGAGATCGGCCGCCGTGTGCAGGGTGACGCCCTGCAAACGCACGAGCGCCAGCGCCGCCAGACTGAACACCGCCAATGCAACCAGCATTTCCAGGAGAGTGAAGCCACCTTCCCTGGCACTTCGTGTTCCTGCGCAGGCAGCAACACGCGGCGTCATACGGTGGACACATTCAACCACCCACGACCACCTTCCCGGCCATATCAACCGTCACCGACACGCGCTCGCCCTCTCGCGCCAGCGTCACCGTCATCGGATCGGTCGGCAACCCCGTGCCGTCGAAGCCGACCTGTTGCCGCCCGTCCTTGCCGACCAGCGCCCGCGTGCCCGCTTTCCAGTTGGCGGTGACGAAGGGCTTGTCCTCCAGCTCCACCCATTGCCCCCCGTCGCGGCGCTGGAAACCATAGCCAGAGGCCGAAACCCAGACCCCCATGGGCCGCGCGGTGACGACGGCTTCGTCGCGCGCGGCGGCAACGCGCGCGGCGAAGCGGTCGGCATCCTCGATCACGCGCCCGCGCGGATTGGGAATGGCGATCACGACCACAGCCGAAATGAAACCGATGATCGTCAGCACGACCATCAGCTCGATAAGGGTAAAGCCGGCCTGCGAGCGCTCACAGCTCGCTGGAAATGATGTCGGCATTCTCATTCTCGCCACCCGGCTGGCCGTCCGCGCCCAGCGAACTGATGTCGAACGCGCCCTTCCGCCCCGGCACGACGTAACCATAGGGGCGGCCCCAGGGGTCGTTCGGCAGCTTCTTGATATAGCCCCCCCGCCGGTAACGCTGCGGCTGGGTGAGCGAAGCGGGCGGATTGATCAGCGCCTGCAACCCGTCCGTGGCCGAAGGATAGGTGAAGTTGTCGAGCCGATATTGCTCCAGCGCCTGCTCGATGGTGGAAATGTCCGCCTTCGCCTTCTCGACCCGCGCCGTGTCGGTCGCAGGGATGACGTTGATCGCCACGATCGTCGCCAGCAGTCCGATGATAACGATGACGACCATCAGCTCGACCAACGTAAACCCACTCTCTCCATCGTCATCCCCGCGAAGGCGGGGACCCATCTCCCGCACGCCGCCGCTGCTGGTGAGGTCAGGGGATGGGTCCCCGCTTCCGCGGGGATGACGGGTCCAAGAGAATAAACGCATAAACACTCCTTCAGGCCCCGGTAAGGCTCTGCAATTGCAGGATGGGCAGCAGGATGGACAGGATGATGACGGCGACAATGCCGCCCATCAGAATGATGATCACCGGCTCCAGCATGGCGAGCGCGGCGGAGGTGAAGCTGTCGAACTCCCGCTCCAGATAATCCGCCGCCCGCTCCAGCATGGTATCCAGCCGCCCCGCGCTCTCCCCGCTTGCCGCCAGATAGACCAGCAGCGGCGGAAACACCCCCGCCCGCCGCAGGGCCGCCGACAGGCTGCCGCCGCCGCGAATGGCCTCGACGATCTCCTCCGAAGCCTGCCGCAGCACCCGGTTGTGGACGGTCTGGGTAGTAAGCGACAATCCCTCCATCAACGGCAACCGGCTGGCCACCATGGTCGACAAGGTCCGCGCCATCCGCGCCGCATGCAGGTCCCGGATCAACCGCCCCAAAAGTGGCAGACGCAGCAGCATGGAATCAAACCGATAGCGAAAAGCCTCGACCTTCAGCGCCCGCCAGAAGCCGAAACCTGCCAGCCCGATCAGGATCAGCAGCAACCACCAATAGCCCGCCAGAAAGGCCGAAACCCCCATCACCATCCGCGTCAGCAGCGGCAATTGCTGGCCGACCGTATCGAACTGCTCCACCACCTTGGGCACGACGAAGATCATCAGCGCCGCGACCACGCACACGGCAAAGGCCGCCAGCACGCTCGGATAGGCGATCGCGGTCAGCACCTTGGACCGCATCACCGCCTGCCGCTCCATCAATTCGGACAACCGCTCCATGATCGTCGGCAGGCTGCCCGAACTTTCACCGGCAGAGATCATCGCGCGATAGAGCGCCGGAAAGCTCCTCGGCTCCGCAGACAGCGCTTCGGCCAGCCGCCGCCCTTCCAGCACACCCGAATGCACCTTGCCGACGATCGCCTGGACATGCGGCTGCTCGCTCTGCCGCCCGATGGTACGCAGCGCCTCCTCCAGCGGACTGACCTCGATCAGCGTCGACAATTGCCGCGTGAACAGCGTCAGTTCCTTGGCCGACAGGCGCGGCGCCCGCAGCGACAATCCTGCCCTTTTGCGCGCCTTTTCCACCGCTCCCGGCTCGATCCGCACGATGAACAGCCTGCGCGCGTCCAGCCGGGCGCGGGCATCGTCCATCGTATCGGCCTTGACCCGCCCCAAGCGCTCCTTCCCCGCAGGGTCGATCGCGATATAGTCGAACTCAGCCATCGGCGATGGTTTCCACCTCGCCCGCATCGCGCCGCGAAACGCGGATCGCCTCTTCGGCGGTCGTCTGCCCGTCGCGCACCAGCGCCCGCGCCGCCGACCCCAGATTGGGCGCGTTCAGGAAAGCATGGCGCGCGATCAGCGATTCATCGCCGCCGTCATTGATCAGGCGACGGATGGTATCATCCACCCGGATCGCCTCGAACACACCGATCCGGCCCTTGTAACCGGAACCATTGCACTCCTCGCACCCGCGCGCCCGATAGATGATCGTCCCCGGATCGAAGCCCAACAGCGCACTGGCCGACTTGTCCGCCTGCACCGGCTCCCGGCAATGCTGGCAGAGCCGCCGCACCAGCCGCTGCGCAATGACGGCGCGCAGGGTCGACGCCAGCAGAAACGGCTCCACCCGCATGTCGCGCATCCGCGTGATCGCGCCCACGGCATCATTGGTATGCACGGTCGACAGCACCAGATGCCCCGTCAGCGAGGCTTGAACGGCAATCTCCGCCGTCTCCCGGTCGCGAATTTCGCCCACCATCACCACATCGGGGTCCTGCCGCAAAATCGCTCGCAGCCCCGCCGCGAAGGTCAGCCCGACCTTCGCATTCACCTGCGTCTGCCCGACGCCCTCGATCGCATATTCGACCGGGTCCTCGACGGTCAGGATATTGCGCGTCCCGTCGTTAAGCGTCCGCAACCCGGCATAAAGCGTCGTCGTCTTGCCCGACCCCGTAGGCCCGGTGACGAGGATGATCCCGTTCGGCTCGCGCAAGCCCTCCCGGAAAATCCGGTCCGCCGCCCCCGCCATGCCCAGCAGGTCAAGGTTCATCCCCGCATTCTCCTTGTCGAGAATACGCAGCACCACCCGCTCCCCCGCCCGGCTCGGCAGGGTCGACACGCGCACGTCGAGCAGCTTCCCACCCAAGGTCAGGCCGATCCGCCCATCCTGCGGCACGCGCCGCTCGGCAATGTCGAGCCGCGCCATCACCTTGATGCGGCTGACGATCACCGGCGCGACATGCGGCGGCATGCGCAATGTCTCGCGCAGCACGCCATCGACGCGCATCCGCACGATCAGGCCCGTTTCATATGGCTCGATATGAATATCCGACACGCCCTGCCGCGCCGCCTCGGCGATGATGCCGTTGATCAGGCGGATCGCCGGCGCATCGTCCGCGCTGTCGAGCAGATCGTCCGCCGTCGGGATATCGGCGGCCAGCATATCCAGCTCATCCGCCCCGACATCGATGGACCCGGCCATCGCGGCCGCGCTGCCCTCCATCGCATAATGGTCGGACAGGTGCCTGTCGAACTGCGGCCCGTCGACGAAACGGACATCGAAACTGCGCGCCAGATGCCGCCGCACTTCGAGCAATATGCGCGGATCGCTCCCCTCGCGCACGGCGATGGTCAGCCGCTCCCCGTCCAGAGGCAGCATGACGACGCCATGCTTGCGCGCAAAGACATAGGGGATGTCGACCGCGCGCGGCGCCACATGCGGGGGAATGGGATCGGGCTGGACCGCGGCTGCTTCACTCACCGCTTCTCTCCGCTTGTCGGGACAGGACGCACGACGCCGCTCGACTGGCGGGCGGTCGGTTCGATGATTTCGGCGGGCGGCTGCACCACGCTGTCGCCCGGCTGCGGCACGGCGGCAGGCGGCGTCGCGCCCATATAGTCGCGCACCAGTTCATCGATGCTGGGTTCGGCATCGGGATTGCGCTGCAACTGCATGCCGCGAATATAGCCATAGCGCTGCTGCGTCAGCTTCTGCGCATCTTCCTTCGACCGCAATATGGTCGGCCGGATGAAGACCATCAGGTTCGTCTTGGTCCGGTTCTTGCTGCGCGACTTGAACAGTTCGCCAATGCCCGGAATGTCGGACAGCAGCGGAATGCGCTCGATCGTCTTGCGCTCATTATCGTCCAGCAGGCCGCCCAGCGCCAATATCTCGCCATCATCGACCGTCACGGTCGTCTCGATCTCGCGCTTGTTGATGATGAGGTCGCTGTTGCTGCTGGAAACCGGCCCCGAGACGCTCGACACTTCCTGCTTCAGGAACAGCTTGATCGCGCCGCCGGTATTGATCTGGGGCTTCACTTCCAGCTTGATGCCGACATCCTGCCGCTGGACGGTGCGGAACTGGTTGTCGAAATTCTGGCTGAGCGCCTCGCCGGTCGTCACCGGCACCTGCTGCCCGACAAGAATGGACGCCTTCTGATTGTCCAGCGTCATGATCGACGGCGTCGACAGGACATTGCTGTCGGTGTCGGACTTCACCGCATTGATGATCGCACCGAAAATGCCATTTTTCCCGATCTGGGTGCCCAGCCCGCCGATAATGCCGGTCGCGCTCGACAGACTGTCGACCGCGGCCTGTTGCAGCGAACTGGCAAGGTCGCTGTTCGTCTGCGTTTCGGTCGTGGTGGTGGTGCCGTCCGCCGCCTCCACCGTGGTCTTGGTCGTGCCGAGCTGGGTCGAGCCATAAGCGCCCGCCAACGTCAACAGGCTGGGCGAAGCATTGGAATAGTTGGTTGCCGCAAAACCCGTCTTGGTGCTGCCGATCAGGAACTGCACGCCCAGCTTCTTCGCGGCGGCATCGCTGATCTCGACAATGATCGCCTCCACCAGCACCTGCTCGCGCCGCGTGTCGATCTGGCGGATCGTCTCGCCCAGCATCCGCTGCACGTCGCTATTGGCGGCCACGATGATCGCATTGGCGCCCTCATAGCGCGTGACGATCGCCGGTCCCCGCGTCGAAATGCCGCCGCTGCCGGACCCGCCCGCGCTCGCCACCACCGAAGACGCCGCAGCCGGCATGGCCGAAGGCGCCCCGCCCGCCGCCGGGGTCGAAGCCGTCACCGCCGAGCCGGTAGACTGGCCGATCAGTTGCTGCAACACCGGCAACAGCTTCTCGGCATCGGCATGCTCCAGCCAGTAAACGCGGATCTCCGTCCCGCTCGCCGCCTGCCGGTCAAGATCGCGCGCCATCTGCGCCAGCCGCGCCACGGTCCCCGCATCGCCCCGGATGGCCACGGCATTGCTGCTGTCGATCGGCACGATGGTCGCGGGCTTGGCCGCCCCATCCCCGCCCGTCGTCACCAGAGCCTGCAAGGATGTCGCAATCTCCCGCGCGCCTGCATTTCTCAGCACGACGGTCGTTGTCGAAGCCGTATCCCGGTCGATCCGCGCAATCACCTGCCGGATGCGCCCGATATTATCGGCATAGTCCGCCACCACCACGCTGTTCCCGGCCCGGTTCGCGGTCACGGAGCCGTCCTTGCTCACCAAGGGGCGCAGCGTTTCCAGAGCACTCGCCGCATCGATCGATCGCAGCCGGAAAACCTCCGTCACGAACTGGTTGCGATTGGCCGCCCGGCCCACGGTGCTGGGCTGCCCCGCCGCCCCGTCCGCCGGCTGTATCCGATAGGCCCCGCCCGGCGCCGGCACCGCCACCAGCCCGTTGGCCCGCAAAGTCGACAGGAAAATCTCGAAATATTCCGACCGCGACAGGGGCCTGTCCGTCACGACCGACACCTTTCCAGCCACGCGATTGTCGATGATGAAGGTCCGCCCCGTCACCCGCGCCGCATCCTGGATGAAGGCCCGGATATCGGCATCCCGCACGTTCAGCGTCTGCTGCGCCATGACAGGCGAAGCGATCGGCGCGGCGAGCGCAAGCGCCATGGCGGCGGAAAGAAGCAATTTTCTGGTCATTGGCCTTGCAGAGTCAGATTGACCGAGGACACGGCAGCACCACGCTCGACGGTCAGGGAAATGCGCGCGCCGGGCATGATCTTGCCCTGCAACGCCTGAAGATCACCCACTGAACCGACCGGCTGGCCGTCAATCTGGGTGACGATATCGCCGGGCTGGAAACCGGCCTGCTGGAACCCCGGCCCCCTGGGCTGGAGGATAAGCCCGCTCACCCGCCCATTCTGCATGCGCGGCGTAAAACCGACATCGCGCTTCAGCATGTCGGCGCTCGGATTGTCCATCCCCACCATCGGCCGGGGAGGCGAACCGGCAGGCACCCCGCCGCCGGGCGCAACCATGGGCGCGGGCTGCGACTGATCGAGGAAAACCTGCTCCTCCGCCCCGCCGCGATCGATGCTGATATGGTCGAACGCCACGGCCTTCAGCACCACGCCGGGCATGATCTCCTCGCCCACGGCAAAGCTGTTCTGCACCCCATCCGGCCCGGCGACGATCGCCGACCCCTGGCCGGAGCCTTCATTCAACCTTATCCCGTAAACCGTCAGCGCCAGCGAAGTGACCACTCCGCCGTTCGCCTGGCCCGGCCCGCCACGATAGAAAGGATCGAAGCCGGTAAACAGCGCCTGCCGCTCCGCCGTGGAGAGGATGCGCGCCTGCCGCCCTTCCCAGGGCCCGAAACTGCCTGCCGGGGTCAGCACGGCCCAGACCAGTCCCGCGCATTGCAGCGCCAGCAACCCCAGCAACAGCTTCTCGACCAGCGACAGCCAGTCGATCGGCCGCAGCCGCCCACCCGCATTCCGGATATGATCGCCAAAAGGCACACGCATGAGCGTCGTTGATCCCCCTTTGCTAACGGCGCCTGCTAGGAAACTGCTTTTACTGCCGGATGACACTCTTGTTACGCTTTTATGACAAGCGCAACGACGGAAGCGACGGTGCTTGCATTTCGCGCGGCCAGCGATCGCCCCCCCGCGTCCAGCCATTACAGCTTCGTCTCCCCGGACCTGGCCGGGGGTCCCGCTGCCTTTTCAGGAGCGCTCCCAGAATCGGGGCGCTTCCACCAGTTCCTCATATGCCCCGGCCGCCTCTGCCAGCAGCTTCCGCTTCTTCTTCGGCCGGACCCGCGCCTCATCCGCCAACCCATATTCCGCCAACAGCGCCGGCGCCGCGATCAGATCGTTCAATGTCCCCAGCCCCGTCTGCACCTCTTCCAGCGCCGCGATGAACTTCGCCTGCCGCCGCCGCTGCTTCTTTCCATCGAACAGGCCTGCAAAAAATTCAGAGGCATAGCGCAGCTTCTTCGCATCCTTGCGCACCTCATGCCGCGCCTCATCATCCAGCTTCGCCAGATGCGCCCCCCGCTTCACGATCCGCTTGCGCAACCGCTGCAACCGCCGAACGGCGAAATCCACCGCCAGCCCGGAACCTTCGCCCTGACCCGCGCCCAACGCCAGCCATTCCACCAGATCGATCAGCAGCGCCCGCACCCGCGCGGACTCCAGCCATTGCCGCACCCGATCATGCGCCTGCGCCCGCGCGGCCTCCAGCCGCTCGCGCAGTTCCTCATCCTGCGCCAGCACATCCAGATCGCGCGCCTCGCCCAGCACCGCCGCAAGCCACTTCAACTCCCCCTGAAAGCGCGCCACATCCGCTTCTTCCAGTATCGGCCTGAACAACCACAAGGCTGAACGCAGCCGCCGGACCGCCACCCGCGCCTGATGCAGCGCCCTGTCGTCATAATGATCCAGCAGCAGCGCCTCGTTCAAACGATAATGGCGCAGGCAACTCCCGCCGATCCGCAGAAAAGCTTCCCCCGCGGCCATGGACGGATCGAGCGCCACCGGTTCCGCCTTGACGGAAAGCGCAACCGCATCCCGCAGCCTGTATCCCCGCTCGGCCTTGGTCATGACACCCGGCCGCACCGCCAGTTCCGCATCCACCCGCCGCGCAAAACGGAAAAGCGCGTCCGGCGCGCCCGATTTCAATTCCAGTTCGATCTCGCAAATCGGCGCCTGCCGGTCGCCAGCGCTGACCTGCCCACGGTCAAGCACCAGCTCGATCTCGGCGGCATCCTCCGCCACGATCCAGGTCCGCCGCTCGACATCGACATGAAAGGCCGGCTCCATGGCATGCACAGCCTCGCCCAGCATAGCCGCCACCGGCGTGCGCGCGTCCAGCACCGGCACATCGTCCGCCACCGGCATTTCCCACTCCGCCCGCGCGAACAGGCCAGTACCGCTCCCGATCCTGCCACCCCCGATCCTGTCGTCGCCGTCGGCCTTGACCGTCTGAACCCGCTTGCCCCCCGAACGCCGGATGCGCAAACTCATCCCCCGCCCGGCCAGGTCCCGATCGGGCGTGTCGAAATAGATCGCCTGCAACGCCGTCGCATGGCTGTCCGCCGGAAGGAAGGCCAACCGCCCGAACGCGTCGGCAGCGTCCGGCGCCAGCTCCAGCTTCAGTTCGATTTCCCGATTCAAGGCGCCGCCTCCGCGCATTTTGCCGGATCAGCGCTCTACCATGAACCGTCCGGAATCGAAAATGGCCGATCCGCCAAAGACGGCAAAACCAAGGGGCGCCGCCCATTGCTGGACGACGCCCCCGCTCCCTGCACCCAGGGTGTTCGCCTTTGCGCGTTTCAGCGCATGGCGTAACTCGTCTGCAACCGGCCCAGCGCCTTGCGGTCCCGCGAAGACGCCGCCGGAACCAGCGCAGCCAGCGCCAAACCGAAAATCGCCGCCGCTCTCCGCATCCGGTTTCTCCAGAAAAACCCTCTATCCCGGCATCAAGTATTTCACTTTGATGACACCACCACAAGGGCGCGGGAAAGGCAAAAAAAGGATTTTTATCGGCCTATTTTCAGTCTCTTATAATTTTTCGCAATAGCGTCATAAAAGTGCAATCGAATGAGGGAGTTACCCGCCAGCCCGATTCGAATCGCAACAAGGGACGCGAAGCTTCCTCAGCCGAACCACCGCGCGAAAACCGAACATGCAGGGAAAGGGTCCGGAGGGTTCTGTTGCCCGGCCCCTCCGGCGGCCGCTGAATTCCCTTCTGTTGCCCGGTGGGTTCAACCGCGTTCTTTTTGGGTAATGTCCGGCCGTGAGGCCATCAATTACGCAGCAAGAGCAAGAGCCTCGTTATCGTTGGCACTTACGTGTTTTGAACATTTTTACGGCATACTCAGGCCGGGTGAAGACATCGCTTTTCAACACACGTCGATCCTAGTTCGGCCCCGTCAATCACCCCGCGAAAGCGGGATGGATGGTGGAGCCGCCGGGTACTGCCCCCGGGTCCGCTGCGCCTATTGCACGACACGATTTATCACCATAGCCGGGCGAACCCGGCACCGGCCTATATGGAGCGGCCCGTCGCGTTTATCAAGCCGCGCAATGACCATCCCGGTATCATCACGCCGCCCACTTCCCCAACCCCCAATCCCACGCTAAAGCCCTTCCCATGATCCTCGTCATCGACAATTACGACAGCTTCACCTGGAACCTGGTCCATTATCTCATGGAACTGGGCGCGCAGGTCGAAGTCGTCCGCAACGACGCCATTTCGGCGGGACAGGCGCTCTCCACCGGCGCGCAGGCCTTCCTGCTCTCCCCCGGCCCCTGCACCCCCAATGAAGCGGGCGTCAGCCTGGACCTCGTCGCCGCCTGCGCCGACGCGGGCGCGCCGCTCCTGGGCGTATGCCTCGGCCACCAGTCGATCGGCCAGCATTTCGGCGGCAAGGTCGTGCGCGGCGGCCTGATGCATGGCAAGACCTCTCCGGTCAGCCATGACGGCACCGGCCTGTTCGAAGGGCTCCCCTCCCCCTTCATCGCGACCCGCTATCACTCGCTGATCGTCGAGGACATTCCCGACAGCCTCATCGTCAACGCCACCAGCGCGGACGGATCGGTCATGGGCTTCCGCCACAAGGACCTGCCGATCCATTCGGTCCAGTTCCATCCGGAAAGCATCGCCACCGAACATGGCCATGACATGCTGGCCAATTTCATGCGCATCGCGGGCATCCCCGTCCACGAACGCGCGGCTGCCTGAAGCGCTTTTTCCTGTCCTACAGCATCGCCGCCGCGCTAGGTGGAGGACAGCTCTTTGACCCGTCGGAAAAATAGGAAATGGCGCTTTCCCGCGCTTTGATCGTGTCACCTGTGTCACTCCGGATTTCGTTTCCGTAACGACTTTCCTGACTGCGCATCTCGACTCCGGCCCCGTCCCGTGATTAAGGCAGCGTCGATGACCAGCCTGCCTGATCCCGCCACGCCGCTCGACGCGCAACAGGCCGCCATGGCCTTCGACCTGCTGTTCGATGCCGACCTTCCCGAAGCGGACATTGCGGGCTTCCTCGTCACCATGGCCCGCCGGGGCGAGACGGCCACGGAAATCGCCGCCGCCGCCCGCGCGATGCGCAGCCGCATGATCCCGGTCCGGGCGCCCACAGGCGCCGTCGACGTCTGCGGCACGGGCGGCGACGGCCACCACACGCTCAACGTGTCCACCGCCGTGTCGCTGGTGGTCGCGGCCGCCGGCGTCCCGGTCGCCAAGCACGGCAACCGCGCCGCCTCTTCGAAAGCCGGCGCCGCCGATACGCTGGAAGCCCTCGGCCTCGATCTCGATCGAGCGGCCGCAACGGCCGAAGCGACGCTGGCCGACCTCGGCATCTGCTTCCTCTTCGCGCAGAACTGCCACCCCGCGCTGAAACGCCTCGGCCCGATCCGCAAGGCGATCGGCGAACGCACCATCTTCAATCTGATGGGTCCGCTCGCCAATCCGGCCGGGGTGCGCCGCCAACTGGTCGGCATCGCCCGCCCCGCCTACGTCCCCATTTATGCCGAAGCGCTGGCGGAACTGGGCGTCGACCGCGCCATGATCATTTCCGGCGACGAGGGACTGGACGAACTTTCGCTCGCTGGCGGCAATGATCTGGCGGAAGTGAGGGGCCACCATCTGGTCGCCATGCACCGGCTGACCGCGGCGGAACTCGGCCTCTCCACCCATCCGGTCGAGGCGATCAAGGGCGGCGACCCTGCCCATAATGCCGCCGCCCTGCGCGCCCTGCTGCAAGGCGAAGCGGGGCCTTACCGGGACGCGGTGTTGCTGAACGCCGCCGCTGCCCTTGTCGTCGCGGACGCCGTATCCGATTTCCGCGAAGGCGTGGAGGAAGCTGCCGAAACCATCGATCGCGGCCTTGCCAACGCGCTCCTCAATTGCTGGATTGCCTATAAATGACCAACAAGCTGATCGAAATCTGCGATGTGAAGCGGGGGGAAGTCGCCCGCCGCAAGGCCGCGATCACGGTTTCCTCGCTCCACGCCCGCGCCGCCGAACAGACGCCCCCGCGCGGCTTCCGCAAGGCGCTGGACGATGCTGCCCACGCCGGTTTCGGCCTGATCGCGGAAATCAAGAAGGCCAGCCCCTCCAAGGGCCTGATCCGCCCGGATTTCGACCCGCCCGCCCATGCCCAGGCCTATGCGGCCGGTGGCGCGGCCTGCCTGTCGGTGTTGACCGACGAACCTTATTTTCAGGGCCATGACGACTATCTGATGGCCGCCCGCTCCGCCTGCGCCCTGCCGGTGCTGCGCAAGGATTTCATGGTCGATCCCTGGCAGGTGCTGGAAAGCCGCTCGCTCGGTGCCGACGCGATCCTGATCATCGTCGCCGCACTGGACGACAATCAGATGGCGGAGATAGAGGACGCCGCGCTCGGCCTCGGCATGGACGCCCTGATCGAAGTGCATGACGCGCAGGAACTGGAGCGTGCGATGAAACTCCGCTCGCGCCTCATCGGCGTCAATAATCGCGACCTGCGCGACTTCACCGTCGATTTCGCCCGTACCTATGAACTGGTCGGCCAGGCCCCCGAGGGCTGTACCTTCGTCGCGGAAAGCGGCATCACCGGCCATGCCGACCTCACCGCCATGTCGGACCACGGGGTCCGCTGCTTCCTGGTCGGCGAAACCCTCATGAGGCAGGCCGATGTGGAAACGGCAACCCGCAACCTGCTGACGGGCCTATGAACAAGCTCACCCATCTGGACGAGGACGGCTCGGCCCGCATGGTCGATGTCTCGGCCAAGGCGGTGACGACCCGCGAGGCGATCGCGACGGGCCGCATCGACATGAGCGGGGAAGCCGCGACGGCCATCGCCCAGGGCCTAGTGAAAAAGGGCGATGTCCTCGCCGTCGCCCGCGTTGCCGGGATCATGGCCGCCAAGCGCACGGCCGATCTGATCCCGCTCTGCCACCCCATCCCGCTCAGCTCCGTCAGCATCGCCTTCCATCTGGATGACGGCGGCGTCACCGTCACGGCGACCGCGAAGACCGCCAGCCAGACCGGCGTCGAAATGGAAGCGCTCACGGCCGCATCGGTCGCGCTGCTGACCATTTACGACATGGCGAAGGCGATCGACAAAGCCATGATCATCGGCGACGTCCGCCTGCTCGCCAAGACCGGCGGAAAATCCGGTGACTGGCGCGCGCCATGAACCTGATCCCGGTCGCAGAGGCGCAAAGCCGCCTGATGGCGCTGGCGGCGCCCCTGCCGACCGAACGGCTCGCCATTCCCGCCTGCGCGGGACGCTGGCTGACCCAGGACGTCGCCGCGCTGCGCGACCAGCCCTGGGCCGATCTTTCCGCCATGGATGGCTATGCGATCCGCGCCGGCGAATGGCCCGGACCATGGCAGGTCACGGCGGAAAGCGCGGCCGGCGGCCCCCTGCCCCCCGCCCTCGCCCCCGGCGAATCCTGCCGCATCTTCACCGGCGCGCCCCTGCCCCAGGGCGCGGACAGCGTCCTGATTCAAGAGGAAGCCGCCCGGGACGGAGACATGGTGCGCGGATTGGGCAACGAACTGGCGCAAGGCCGCAATGTGCGCCCCGCCGCTTCGGATTTTTGCAAGGATGGCCTGCTGCTCAGAGCCGGCATGGCGGCCGGCCCCGCCCAGATCGCCCTTGCGGTGCTGGGTGGTCACGGGACCTTGCCGGTCGCCCGCCGCGCGCGCATCGCCCTGCTCTCCACCGGCAATGAACTGGTCCCGCCCGGCGCACCCACCCTGCAAGGCCAGTTGCCGTCTTCCAACGCCCCCATGTTGGCCGCCCTGCTCAACAGCCTGCCCTGTGACGTCATCGATCTCGGGATCGTGCCCGACGATCTCGACAGCATCACCAACGCCTTCGCCCATGCCCGCGATGCCGACATCATCGTCTCGACCGGCGGCGCTTCCGTGGGCGATCACGATATCGTCCGTCCCGCCTTCGCCCGCGCTGGCGGCTCGCTCGATTTCTGGAAAATCCGTATGCGGCCAGGCAAGCCGCTAATGGCCGGCACGCTTGGCCCGGCCATCTTCCTCGGGCTGCCGGGCAACCCGGTATCGGCCTTCGTCACCGCGACGCTGTTCCTGCTACCGCTGGTCCGCCATCTGATGGGCGCGGCCTCACCCCTGCCCCGCACCACTACCGCGACGCTCGCCACGCCATTGATCGCCACCGGAGAACGAGACGATTATCTCCGCGCCTTCCGCGCGGAAACGGGCATCGTCTCCCTGACGTCGCAGGATAGCGCGGCCACCGCTGCCATGGCGATAGCCGACTGCCTGATCCTGCGCCCTTCCGGATCTCCCCCTGCCGCCACCGGCGATCCCGTGACCATCCTGCCCCTCGCATAAGGAAAGGGGCCGCCGACACGACCCCTTCCAGTATAATCCCGATGCGATGGTGGCGACATTCAGATCATGCGCTGAATGACAGCCGCCCCTTCAGCGCTGCTGCTTGTCGGTTCCCTTGTCCTGACGGCGTTCATTGCCCATCTGGCCTTGCCGATTTTCCTGCTGCTGCTGGCGCCCGCCCTGACCGGACCTGTCACCGCCCTGTTGATCGCGGCGCTGATCACCGCCCTGCTTGTTCTGGTTCGCCATCTTACTCTCCTATTCACCTTCTTCCGGAAGGCAGTGACAAAACGGCCATTCCCCCACGGCGTTCCCGCAAATGCGGTCAACGGTTAAAGCGCTTGACTCCCCCTTTTTCGTTTCCTATGTGTTCTCCATCCGTTCCAAGGAGGGCAAGGCGGCATGTTGACACCCAAGCAACAGGAATTGCTGAGCTTCATTCAGACCCGACTGGAAGAGGGAGGCGTCTCCCCTTCGTTCGAGGAGATGAAGGAAGCGTTGGACCTGCGGTCCAAATCCGGCATCCATCGCCTGATCAACGCGTTGGAGGAACGCGGCTTCATCCGCCGCCTGGCCAATCGCGCCCGCGCGCTGGAAGTACTCAAGCTTCCCGAAGCCATGCATCGCGCGCCCAAGGTCATCGCGCCGTCCAAAGCACTGTTAGCAACCGGCGCGACCATGAGCATGCCGCCAGCCGCCAATGACATATTGGAGATTCCCCTGCACGGACGCATCGCGGCCGGCGTGCCTATCGAGGCACTGGAAGGGCAGAATATGCTGTCCGTCCCTGCAGCGCTGCTCGGAACCGGAGATCATTACGCGCTGGAGATAGCCGGAGATTCCATGGTCGAGGCAGGAATACTCGACGGCGACTTCGCACTCATACAGCGTACCGACGTGGCGCGCGAAGGGCAGATCGTGGTCGCGCTGATCGATGAGAATGAAGCGACTCTCAAATATTTCCGTCGGGAAGGGCAGAAGGTGCGGCTCGATCCTGCGAACAGTGCTTATGAACCGCAAATCTACGACCCGCGGCAAGTCCGCATTCAGGGCAAGCTGGCCGGATTGCTGAGGCGCTACAACTGATTTCCCGATATTTCGCGCGGTCAGTTCACGGCGGCGCGACCCAGGGATGCTCATCATTCAGTGCCTTCACGCTGCGCACCAGGCCATGGTCGAGATCAATGGCAAGGCCACCCGTGGCAGCCAGCACCCGCCGGTCCACTTTCAACCAGCGAGGTCGGCAGGCACCCGGCAAGCGCCGATCGCTGACGACGATGTCGGCACGCGCACAATCCCGAGCCAATGTGATATTCTCGATCCTCATGCTGCTTCGCGTCAGCAGCAGATTCCAGTTCCGCCCGCCACCCACCAGCCTCACTGCGCAGAGGTCGGAAGAACAACGCGCTTGCCGCAGCGTCGCCACCGTCTCCAGTGCGCCCTCATGACCTGCGCTTTCAGCCATGGCGTCGCGCGCATAGCCACCCGCCCGTTCCCGCAGCATGGCCATGCCGCCATTTGCGGTTCGGATGGCGACATGGCGGCCGTCTCCCATTATCAATATGGCGGGCGTTGAACTTGTCACGATCATGACGACACCCGCCGCCGTTGGTGTCAGGCCAGCCCAGCGCCACCGCCCTCGCCACAGCAGGCACCAGAGCAGGCCGGACATGATCAGGCCGAACGCTCCTATCGATTGCGCGGGCGCCAGAAAGACCGCCCAGGGGCTGGATGCCACCCCATGGGCAACCAGCAGCAATAGATCCAGCGAGCGCGCAGTAAGCCACCAGAAGGGAGCGCCCCATCCGCACAGGTCGAACAGCAGGGCCGTAGCCTCCAACGGCATGACGACGAAGGTGGTGAGCGGGATCGCCACCAGATTGGCGATCGACCCGAGGATTCCCGCCTTGTGAAAATGGAAAAGCGCGATGGGCGCCAGGACGAGTTCGACGATCAGGCCCGTCGCCAGCATTCCAATCAGATTTCGTCCGATCCGGCGCCAGGGCTCCTCGTCCCGCACCGACAGGAAAGACCGGAAGCGCGGATGCTCGCCCAGCGATACCAGCGCGATCACGGCTGCGAAACTCATCTGGAAACTCGGCCCCACCAGGGCTTCGGGCCAAAGGAGCAGGACCACCAGCGCTCCGGCCGCAACCAGCCGGAGCGTGATCGCATCCCGTCCCATCGCCAGCCCGCCCAACACCAGCAAGGCCGCGACACAGGAACGCACGGTGGGCACTTCCGCACCCGTCAGAAGCGTATAGCCAATGCCCGCCAAGGCACCCCCGCTCGCCGCGACCAGCATCAAGGGCCAGTCGAGCGCTGCCCGTCGGCTAAGCGCCATCGCCCGCATCAAGAGAAAAATAACGGCTGTGATCATGGCCGTGACGTGCAGCCCGCTGATCGACAAAAGATGGGCAAGTCCGCTCCGGCGCATCGCTGCGGCATCCGCGTCGGAAATCGCGCCTTGATCCCCAGTGGCCAACGCGGCGGCGATGCCCGCGCCCTCTCCATGAGCCTGCTTCAGAATATGTGCGAACAAACGCGCCCTGAGCGACTCCCCCTGTATCGCGGGCCGCAGGACGACAATCGGCCGCAGGACACGCCCGGTCGCGCCGATGCCGTCAAAATAGGCCCGGCGCGCAAAGTCATAGCCGCCCGGTAGACCGGGCGGCGCGGGCGGCATCAACCTCGTCCGGAAGCGTATTATAGCCCCTTTCCCAATGCCCGGCGGCGCCAGCGCGTCGTCAAGATTGACGCGGACCAGGGATGGCAACGCAGGCATGTCGATCGGACGAACCAACATGCGACTCATCTTCCGCGCGGGGAAGCTGTTGACCGAACGAACCTCGCCCGTCAGTTCGACGAAAGCCGTCCGGGGCAAAGGCGGCGCGCCCCCGATCATGGCTTTGCCCCAGACCAGAAGGCAGCCCGAGCAGGCCAGAAGACTGCCCGCAAGGATCGCCCGCCGCACCCGTCCACCGCTCGGCAAAAGGAGCGCCCCGCAGGCAACCGCCAGCATGACGAAGCAAAAAGCCAGCCATCCCAATCTGTTAGGAATGGCGAACCAGGCCGCAATACCTACACCAAGAGCAACCGGCACCCAAAGCGACAACTGTTCGCGCTCATCCTCCAGCCAATGTTCCAGCCCACGAAAAAGCCGTTCCGCCATCGTCCGGATATAAGTGACAACGGAGGTTTGTCGTGGCTCGAAAGCCATGCTAGGGGGCGTCGCGATCATGGATGGGCCAGATGGATATCGGGGCGAATGTCAGGGAATGCAGCGGTGAGTGCGTCGGGTTCGAATAAACAGGTAGTAACCCGTTTTGCGCCGTCGCCTACCGGTTTTCTTCATATCGGCGGAGCGCGCACCGCGCTCTTCAACTGGCTGTTCGCGCGTCACCATGGCGGCAAGTTCCTGCTCCGGGTCGAGGATACCGATCGCGCCCGTTCCACGGAGGAAGCCGTGGCCGCGATCTTCGACGGTCTGGATTGGCTCGGCCTGGGCGGCGATGAGCCTGCGGTCTTCCAATTCGAACGCACCTCCCGCCATGCCGAAGTGGCGAACCAGCTTCTTGCCGGCGGCCATGCCTATCGCTGCTATGCAACGCCCGAGGAACTGGCCGAGCTGCGCGAGCAGCAACGCGCCGCCAAACAGCCAATGCGCTATGATGGCCGCTGGCGGGACCGCGATCCGTCGGAGGCACCGAAAGGGGCGCCTTTCGTCATCCGCCTGAAGGCCCCGCGCGAAGGCGAAACGGTGATCGAGGACGCCGTGCAGGGCCGCGTCGTCGTCCAGAATGCGGAGCTGGACGACATGATCCTGCTCCGGTCCGATGGTACGCCTACCTATATGCTGGCTGTCGTGGTCGACGATCATGACATGGGCGTGACGCATGTCATTCGCGGCGACGATCATCTCAACAACGCCTTCCGTCAGCTAGGCATCATAAGGGCGATGAATTGGGAAGAACCCGTCTACGCCCATATCCCGCTGATCCACGGATCGGATGGCGCCAAGCTGTCGAAACGGCATGGCGCACTGGGCGTCGACGCCTATCGCGATGAAATGGGCATGCTTCCCGAAGCGGTGCTCAACTATCTGCTCCGACTCGGCTGGGGCTATGGCGATGAGGAGATCATCTCCCGCGATCGCGCCGTCGAACTGTTTGATATTGCAGGCGTCGGCCGCTCCCCCTCTCGCTTCGACATCAAGAAGCTGGAAAATCTGAACGGCCATTATCTGCGCGAAGCGGATGATGCCCGCCTCGCCGCTCTGGTCGCGCCGCGCGTGGCCGCCCGCCTTGCCTTCAGCCTGCCGGAAGGCGGAGAAAAATTGCTGGCGGACGCCATGCCGTCACTCAAACCCCGCGCCAAGACACTTAACGAAATTGCCGAAGGCGCCGAGTTCCTGTTCAAAAATTGCCCGCTCGATTTTGACGAGAAGGCCCTTGCTCTGCTAGACGAACCCGCGCGTGCGCTGCTGGGACAGACAGCCGACGCTCTTGCCCCCGTCCCGTCCTGGACGGTCGAAGCGATCGAACAAGCAATACGCCGCGTGGCAGAGGATGTCGGCCTTGGGCTGGGGAAGGTCGCGCAGCCTTTGCGCGCGGCGCTGACCGGTCGCACGGTTTCGCCGGGAATTTTCGACGTCCTTTTCCTTTTGGGGAAGGCGGAGAGCTTGGAACGACTGACCGCTGTGAGGCACGCATCGGCCGGTTGAAGTATCTAGGAGAACAACATGTCGGATAATAATGCCAGTTTGAACGTGGGAGGCACAACCAATGACTATGCCATTCTCAATGGCACGGTCGGCCCGCAGGTCATCGACGTTCGCAAGCTTTACGCGAACACCGGCATGTTCACCTACGATCCCGGCTTCACCTCGACCGCCAGCTGCGATTCGGGCCTGACCTATATCGATGGCGATGCCGGCGTGCTGCTGCACCGCGGCTATCCGATCGACCAGCTCGCCGAACGGTCGAGCTTCATGGAAGTATCCTACCTGCTCCTGAACGGCGAACTGCCGTCCAGGAAGGAACTGGAGGATTTCACCCGCACGATCACGCGCCACACCATGGTGCATGAACAGCTCACCACCTTCTATCGCGGTTTCCGCCGTGACGCGCACCCGATGGCGATCATGTGCGGCGTGGTCGGCGCGCTGTCGGCCTTCTATCACGACTCGACCGACATCAACGATCCGGAGCAGCGCAAGATCGCCAGCCACCGCCTGATCGCCAAGATGCCGACGATCGCGGCCATGGCGTATAAATATTCGGTGGGTCAGCCTTTCGTCTATCCGCGCAATGACCTTAGCTACACCGCCAACTTCCTGAACATGACCTTCTCGGTCCCGGCGGAAGAATATGTCATCGATCCGGTCGTCGTCGACGCGATGGACAAGATCTTCACGTTGCACGCCGATCATGAGCAGAATGCCTCGACCTCGACCGTGCGTCTGGCCGGTTCGTCGGGCGCCAACCCCTTCGCCTGCATCGCGGCCGGCATCGCCTGCCTCTGGGGTCCCGCGCATGGCGGCGCGAACGAAGCCGCGCTCAACATGCTGCGCGAGATTGGCACCGTCGACCGCATCCCCGAATATATCGCCCGCGCCAAGAACAAGGACGATCCGTTCCGCCTGATGGGCTTCGGCCACCGCGTCTACAAGAATTACGACCCCCGCGCGACCGTCATGCAGAAGACTGCGAAGGACGTTCTGGCCAAGCTGGGCGTCGACGATCCGATCTTCGACGTGGCGAAGGAACTGGAGCAGATCGCGCTTAACGATCCTTATTTCGTCGAGAAGAAGCTCTACCCGAATGTCGACTTCTATTCGGGCGTGATCCTCTCGGCCATCGGCTTCCCGACCGAGATGTTCACCGTACTCTTCGCCCTTGCCCGCACCGTCGGCTGGGTCGCGCAGTGGAACGAGATGATCTCGGACCCAGCGCAGAAGATCGGCCGTCCGCGCCAGCTCTACACCGGCCCGTCGCAGCGTGACTACATTCCGGTCGAAAAGCGCTGAACAGCGCCGGCAACGAAAAAATGGAAGCGGCGCCCATCGGGCGCCGTTTTTGCTTCAGCCGAGCGCGGGCAGGAAAAAGGTAAAGCGCGCCCCGCCCTCTGGCGCATCGTCAATGCGGATGTCACCGGCCATCGCCCGCGCCAGCCGCCGCGAAATATAAAGACCAAGCCCGCTCCCGCCCGCGTCGCTGCGGCCCAATCGCTCGAACTTGTCGAAGATGCGCTCGCGGCTGTCGGTGGGAACCCCATCGCCCTGATCCACCACGGCGATCCAGGCCTGATCTGCGTCCCGCCCCGTCTCGATCCGGACCGTCGACCCTTCCGGCGCATAGCGAACCGCATTCCCGACAAGGTTCATCAGAATCTGCAAGGCGCGTCGAAATTCACCGATCGCCAGTTCCGTCTTCTCCGGCACTGGAGCAACCACGCAAATCCCACGATCCAGCGCCTTCACCAGAAACAGCCCGGCGGCACGCCGGCCGATATCGGCCAGATCAACCTCTTCGGCTATCACGCTGAAATCCGGTCGATCTATGGCCTGCAAATCGGCCAGATCGTCGACCAACGCCATCAAATGGCGCCCCGCTGCCGAAATGTCATGAGCATAACCGGCATAATCCGGTCGCAATGGCCCTTCAATTTGCGCAGCGATCGAATCCGCATTCGCGATGATCCGACCCAGCGGCTGACGCAGCGACCGATCCAGCCGTTTGCCGAACTCGGCGGGATAGAACACCGCCGGCTCCGGCACGGCAAGAGGTGCCGACACCGCGCGTTCCAAGGGCAACGCCTTGCCGCGATAGCCCACCAATTGCCCGGTCAGATCGAACATCGGGAAGCCGGACAGCATGAAGCGTTGCGTGCCGTCGCTGGTCAACCCCGCGACCTGATCGCGAAAGGCCCGCCGCTGGGCAAAGCCGCGCAGGATCGCCAGATCGCCTTCCGCATCCGGCCGCAATTCGAAATAGCCGGTCAAGCGGCTGCCGGGCACCGGCGGCGCCGAAGGCAGAGCGCCCTCGCCGCCATGCCCCTCCAGCACCATCTGGAAACGCAAATGCGTGTCGATCTGCCATGTCCACCCATCCGACAAGGCGGCGATATCGCTTTCGCGTCGCGCCAGATCGACCGGCACGATGGCGGGCTGCCGCTCATACCAATCGATGATGGAAAGCTGAACCAAATCCCCTTCCGGCTTGGCGCGCACCCACATGTCGATGTCACCGCGCTCCGCCGCTGCAACCACGGGCCGGGACAAGGCGATCCCCAGATGCGCCGCCAGTCGCGCCATCGCCGCGAGCTGTGGGATCGCCAGCGCGCTCCCAATCTCGCCCCCCGCCTCCTGTTGCAAGGCGAGCAGAGGCGCGTCCGCACTCAGTAATCGACCATCCGCAGCAACCGTTGCCCGGATGATGGCAGGATGCGTCGGCATGTTCATCAGCCAGCGAGCCGCCGCAGGTGATCCAGCTTGGCTCGCAGCGCGGCCGGAGCCCGCAGGGCGCTCACCGCCGCATCGGCTTGCGCCACGGTCAGATTCTGATAGCGCGTCGCCTCTTCGATGATCGTCGCGTCGGACAGGGACGGCCGAACCGGTCGCAGCGCCAACAACAATTGCCGGTAATCCGCATCGGAGCCGCCCAGCGCGCGGCAGAGCGCGGCAACCTGCCCCACCGGCCCCATCACCAATATATCAGCGACCTGGGCGCTCTCCATGCGCAGCCGGCGCGCGCCAAGTGCGGCAAACAGCAGAAATTGCCTTTGCCCGAGCGCCGCCCCCAGCAATTCCGGCGCCTCACCCCGTTCGCCCAAATGGCGAACCAGCCTGTCCGCTGCGGCGATCGGCCCCGCGGCCTCATCATGCCGCGCCAACAGCACCTGCGCCGCCGCCTCGACCAAAGGCACGGCGGCCTCCTGTTCGATCAGCCCGCTACGCTGGACGATGGCGGTCAGACATGCCGCCGCCGTCCAGAGCAATTCTGCAAAAAAGCCCGCCGGCAGATCCGGTTGCATCGGCTGATCCTCCGCCCCGGTCATCAGCCAGCGCCCTTCGGCCAGCATCAATGCGGTTCGCGCCTCGCTCAAGGTCGAATCGTCCATGGGGAAGAGCGGCTCAACGTCCGATTCGCCGCCATTGGGTCGTCCAAATTCGCGAAGCATCAGGCTGACCCCACCCCGCATCTGCATGTGGGCGAGCAGTGCCGGACTCAATAAAGTCGGTTGCGCGCACAAAGTCGGCCAGCAAACCGGCTCCAGCCATTGCTCGAGCGCAGCGGCAATTCTTCCCTCCAACGCCAGTCGCAGTCCGATCTCGATCGCGGTCAGACATCCGCCCAGATGCCGCCGGGTTTCGGCCATCAGCGCATCATGCCGCTCGCGCGCGCCATCGGGGAAGAAAAACGCCAGATCAATGGCATGACCAACAGGAACAGCGGACATGCCCGCCATGACTCGCGCCATAGGCCAGCTGTCCGCCAGGGTCGGTCCGATCAGGGACGAAAAGGCGCTCATATCGGCCAGCATAAAAGCACGTCGTTAAAATGCACTAAACCGTAACGAGCAAAATCGCTCAAGCGCGCCGTAGCAGGATCATCGCCCCGGCAGAGGCGATAGCGCATAGCATCGCCAGTTCGAACATCAGCCCCAACGGCCCTGCCACTGTCCCCGCCAGCAACGGAACCAGGGCGCTCGCGGGGGTGAAGATCATCCACGGCCGCGCCGCACCCGTCCTGTGCCAGCGGTCGGCCAACTGGATGATCGCCAGCAGCAGCGCCAGATAGGTCGGCGTCGTTCCCTCCCCCGCCAGCGCAATCCCGGCGACCGCAACAACCGGCGCGATCAAGGCCATCCATCCCATGGGTAGCGGCCGCAACGCCATCTCGTCCAGCCGATCGGCAGTCTCCGCCATCAGCAACGACAGCAGCAACAGGCAAAAACCCGCCCCGGTCCAGAGCAGCTCGATCGGCACCAGCGCGATCGCTCCCAGTGCCATGGCCGCGATCCGCACCTGTAAGGCGGGGACCTGCATGCGCATCAGCGCCGGGCTGATCAGCCGCGCCGCCGGGCCCAACAGATAATGTTCCGCCCCTCCCCGGACGCGTCGGTGGCGCGGTCCTTGGGAAAGCACCGCCTGCGCCGCCAGGTCGGCCTGCTCCTGCGCCTCGACCAGCGCAACCCGGCCTTCCAGCAGATCGTCCTGCGGCACGGTGACGCGGCGCGCCCCAGCCTGAACCGAGGCCCGCACCAAGGTCAGCGCCAGATCCCAGTCACCGATCATGTCCAGCGTGTTGAACAGCAGGTCGGGGCTGACGCGCGCCAGCCCCGCCCAGCGCTGACCGGCATCGATCCGCTCGAATGGTGCGCTGGCGCGGCTGTCGTCCGTGACCAGCAGAGCGTCACCCTCGCCGTTTGCCATCGCCTCGAAATAGCCCTGCCCGATGATCGCACCGTCTGCGACCAACAGCGTGTCGGCATCGCGGGGCGCATCGCGCACCATCGACACCATGTCGCGGACCAGCGCGACGGCGATTCCATCCGCCGACAGCCGGTCGACCGCCTGTGACAAGGCTGGCGTAATGACGCTGACCAGGATCATGACCCTGTCAGCGCCCGCCCGCACCGCCTGACGCGCCTGATATTCCACCAGGGTCTGGCCAGCAAAATGCAGGCTGGCACGGAGCGATCCGGCCGAATCGCTACCCGCCCGGCTGGCGCTAAGAATAGCCGCAAAAGTCATGCGTGATGAAACCGACCCGATCGTTGTTCAGTTCACCTTGTTGCAAGGCGGACGCGATCACGCAAGCCAGGCTGAACGTCAATCCCGCGCAAGATCGTCGAGCGCAGCCTTGAGCAAGCGCAGGATGCGGGGATCGCCCGGTGCAGCATCGGCAGCGTCATCGGCCATCACCATCAGGCTGGTAAGACCGAAACTCGCCGCCAGCCCCTTCAGCCGCCACGCGGCAAGCTGCCAATTGGCGTCGCAGCGCGCCCGCCCAAGCAGATCGAGATGCCGCTCGGCGCTTTCCATGAAGGCAACGCGCAGGTCCTCGATCAATGTTCTGTCATCACCGACAGCAGCGGCCAAAGCCGCGTTCAGGGCGCCTGGATCATAGGACATGGAGGTGAACGCTATCTGGCTTGCGTTAAGTTTTGGTAACAGGGCATTTTCGTGCGCGCAAAAGCTGCTAGGATAGGCGCCATGAATGGGGGCAGCACAATCGTCGAATTCTGGCGGGACAAGGACGCAGCGACCGATGACACGGCGCAGGCGGACGACGCCCTGCTTTTGAAACAGGCCGTTCTGGATCTGGAGGACGAAGGCGTCCACGCGGAGGGCGGTAAGCGCGGGACGCAATGGACGTTGCTCGCCACGGGCCTTGCCTGGGTCGGTTTTGCCGGTTGGGCGACGCTGTCGTCCGGGCAATGGCGCGCCGGTCCTGCGGCATGGCCGGGCCTGGTGGCGACCATCCTCGTGCCGCTCATTCTGGTTGGCGTCTGTTATCTGCTGCTGTTGCGGAACAGCCGTACCGAATCCCGCCGTTATCTCGATACCGCCCGCGCACTGCGGACGGAAGCGGAACTGCTCGAACTGCGCCTCCGCCGAATCACCAGCCAGCTGGAAACGGCGCGCCAGACCATGCAGGATCAGGCGGAATTGCTCGACAGCTATGGCGCTGCCGCCAGCAGCAATATGGAAGCGTCGGCCGAGCTGATCGCGGGCCGCGCCAGCAGCACCGCCGAACATGCCGAAGCGGCCGAACGCGCGGGGCTGGCGCTTGTCCAGCGGATGGAAACGCTGATCGCCTCTATCCCGGAGCTGGAAGATCGCGCGACGCGCATGTCCGCCCAGATCATCGACAATGGCCATGCGCTGTCGGAACGGATCGACACGCTGGAGGCGCGGCTGCATGCGCTGGGCGAGCTGTCGGACGACGCCCGCACCCGCACCTTGTCCGCGACCAAGAGCCTGTCGAGCCAGTTGACCCAGCTTCAGGAAGCCACCCGATCCGCCACGCAGGAAGTGACCGGCATGGCAGACATCGCCTCGGGCCGGATCGAAGCGACAGCGCAGAGCGCGCGCAAGGCGATGCAGGACAGTTGGCAGGATATCGAACAGCAATCGGTTGCGCTGGACGGGCTGATGCTGCGCACGAAGGAAGAGATTGCGGAGACGACCCAGCAGGTCATCACTCTTCTGACGCAGGAACTGAACCGCGTCGAAATCGACGTGCTGCATCGCCTGGAAACCACCCATGGCCGCGCGCAGGAAACCATGGCGGCGGTCGACGCCAATCTGACCGACCATGCCCTGTCGCTCAAATCGCTGATCGAAGGCGCGCAGGCCGGGATCGCCGCCACCAGCCAGTCCGCGCTCACCACCCTGTCGCGCGACGCGCAAACCATCGAGGCCGAGCTGCGGCAGCGGGTCGAGGCAGCCATTGCGCAGACCCGTCAGGGCATAGCGCTTTCCGACGAAGGCATCTCCCGCCAGACCGAAGCGCTGGAGGCCCTCATCGCCCGATCACGCAGCAGCATTGCGGCGATTGGCGATGAAACGGTCACCAGTCTTGCCGACCATGTGGGCGAGGTCGAAAGCCGCCTGCATCAGATCAACGATCTGGTCGAGGGCCAGCGCGCCCTTGTCTCCGGTCTTCAGGCCAGCCTTGATGAGGCGGTCGATTCCGCGCAATCCCGCTTCGCCGCGATGGAACAATCCGCGCTGGGCCGCAATGAGCGGCTGACCGAGGCTCTGAGCCGCCTGACCGCCGAAACGCAGCGCATCGATGCCGCGCTCGGCGCCGGTGGCCTGACCGCCGAAAAGCTGATCGGCAGTGCGGAAACGCTGATGATGGCGCTCGATTCCAGCGTGCGCGAACTGGATGAAACCTTTCCGGCCGCGCTCCAGCGATTCAATGGGCGGATCGAAACCAGCCGCACCCTGCTCGACAGCGCTGCGCCCGAAATCGAGCGGCTGGAGGCGATCTCCGAAGCGCTGGTCGGCCGCACCCAGGAAGCGGAAGAATTGCTGCGCGGTCAGGGACGCCGTCTGACCGAATGGCTGGAAAGCACCCAGAGCGGCGTAGATGCCAATCGCGAACTGGTGGAAAAGCTGCGTACCGCGCTCGACAATGCGCATCAGGACGCCACCCGCATCACCGAAGGCGCGGGGCCGCTGCTCGTCACCGCGCTGCTTCGGGTGAAGGACACCGCCGATCAGGCCGCTGAACGCGCTCGCCAGGCGCTGAGCCGCGCGATCCCGGAAGCGGCTGAGGCGCTGGCCGACGCCAGCGAAGAGGCGATGCAGCGCGCCCTTGGCGAAAAGGTCACGGCGCAGATCGAGATGGTCGCCAGGGTGGCCGAAGAGGCCGTGAAGGCCGCGCACCAGGCCTCCGATCGCCTGACGCGCCAGCTTCTGACCATCGCCGACACCAGCGCCACGGTCGAACAGCGGATCGAGAAAGCCGAGCGCGCCGCCGAAGACCGCGACCGCGACCATTTTGCGCGCCGCTCAGCGCTGATCATCGAATCGCTGAACAGCACGGCGATCGATGTATCCAAGATTCTCTCCAACGATGTCACGGATTCCGCCTGGTCAGCCTATCTGAAGGGCGACCGCGGCGTCTTCACGCGGCGCGCCGTCAAGCTGCTGGACGCGGGCGAGTCCCGCGAGATCGCCCTGCATTACGACAATGATCCTGAATTTCAGGAGCATGTGAACCGCTACATCCATGATTTCGAATCGATGCTGCGGATCATCCTGTCGGCCCGCGACGGCAATGCGCTGGGCGTAGCCATCCTGTCGTCGGACATGGGCAAGCTCTATGTCGCGCTGGCGCAGGCGATCGAGAGGCTGCGGCAGTAACGCTTGCCTGCGAGCCAAGGGAAGGCGCGGCAACGCATCGCGCTGGCGAGTGGTTGTGGTCCCCTTCCCATTCCTGTTGTAGGATTTGGGTGACATAGGTGACACGATAGTATCGCGGAAAGGCGCGCTACTTGGGGGTTTTCCTACAGGTCAAAGAGCCATCACCGGTTTAGCCAAAGCCCGGATGTGTAGGACAGGATTTTCTGCGGGGCAGGCATCGGCACCGTTTCCATTTGATTGCGAGATCGCCTTGGTGTCGTGTTTCGACCAATTTTAAGACGTAGAAGAGGGCACAAATTTCAACGGATTGCGGACGTTCGTGGTCTATGCGAACCTTGCCGTATGAGGCTACTTGGTATCATTCCTTTGCTCTGTGCGATATCGGCCTGCTCCGAGCAACCAAAGCGCGAGGTTTGGGCCGTAGTCGTTAGTATTGCGGAGCACGCAAACCCCAAATGGAATCCCGAAGAGGTGATTGTCACTGCGCGAAGTCAAGATGGGGCTTTCGGATCAAAATCGGTTCTGAGAAGCCGCCTTCACTGTCGCAGTGGCGATACGGTCCATGGTTCTGCAAGGGGCATAACGCTAACGTTAGATGACAACGCGTGCGTGAATTGACATCTGCTTTCTTGCATTCGCGTTTCTGAGCAGCCCGGCCGCTCACCACCCCAGTCAAGCGCTGTTGCACCGGTAGCCGCAGCATTACATCGGTGTGGTACTCGCTGATGACGGATCGCCTGTTGTCTCCCACCAAATATTCTCGACCGATTGCGCGCGAAGCCAATCATCCACCAGCCATGCCAAACCTTGAACTGCCGTCGTCCATTGTAAGCGAGCAACGAACCGTCCCTGACCAGCGTTAACGAAGCGCACGAGGTAAAAGCGGTTTCGATACCATGACACCCACACCGAACGCCTTCCGAACAGGGCGGGCAAAACCTTCTTGCCTTTGGCGCGCATGTCTTCCCGAAATGCTTTGGCGATCTGACTGGCGTCGGTGAGGCTCGCGCCTTCCAGCATTTCGAAGCTCACTTGATCTCGCAGGCGTATGGACGACCCTGATGTGTCGCGGTGATCCGCTTGATCAGCCAACCCCGCTCGCGCCAGCCTTTCGAGCATGGTCGCATCATGACCGCGATAACGGATACAATCGACTTCGCTCGACCACATCGCGCGGATGGATCGGTCTATCTCATCCTTCGAACAGGGTTGCCGGATTATCGAGCAGTAGTCCTCGCCTGTGTGGAAAATCTCCGGCGCGATGTCCTCCGGCACTCCGCACAAGAGGCAGCAGTCGGGTTCGATATAGAAGTCGCCCTTATCATGGACGGCGGCGTTCGATGATGGCGGGCGCGCTTTCATACGTTTTCGATAGCCGATGTCTCTTTCGCGCCACCATTGGCTCGGTTGGCGCTGCGTCAGCAATGTCGAGTTCAGGGTCGATTGATGCCGGTTGAGTTCGTACCGCGCCTCGTCAGCTATTGCGGACGATCCCTCCGAAATCAGACAGTCCGCAAACCACCCTTCTCCGTCATCCCAGCGAAAGCTGGGATCTCAGGCGATAGGGCACGACCCAGCCTCATGAGATCCCAGCTTTCGCTGGGATGACGAAATAGATTGCGGCTGACTTCCACCTCCATCTGTCATTCCCGCGAAGGCGGGAAATGTAGTTCAGCGAAGCTAATCCATTGCCTGACATATCACCATGCGCGACACTTGGGAGATGCCCCCCCTGCGCAGGGATAACAATTTTTGAACGGCAGGCTCGCCATCACCCAAATCAAACAAAAAGGCCGGCGGATTGCCCCGCCGGCCTTTTCTATTGCGTTGCGCAAAGGACTTCCGTTGCTCCGGGTGAGCCAGGGCCCGCCCTGAGCAATCGATTTTAGAAGTCCATGCCGCCCATGCCGCCCATGCCGCCGCCGGGCATGCCCATCGGCGCCTTGTCGTCGGCGGGCAGTTCGGCGATGGTCGCCTCGGTCGTGATCAGCAGGCCAGCCACCGAAGCGGCGTCCTGCAGCGCGGCGCGGACGACCTTGGTCGGATCGATCACGCCAGCGGCGACGAGGTTTTCATAGGTGTCGGTCGCGGCGTTGAAGCCGTTCGTCTCGTCATTCTCGCGCAGCAGGTTGCCGGCGACGACTGCACCGTCGACGCCCGCATTCTGGGCGATCTGGCGCAGCGGCGCTTCGATCGCCTTGCGGATGATGTCGATGCCGCGGGTCTGGTCGTCGTTCACGCCCTTCAGGCCTTCCAGAGCCTTGGTCGCGTACAGCAGGGCCGTGCCGCCACCAGGGACGATGCCTTCTTCAACGGCTGCGCGGGTCGCGTGCAGCGCGTCGTCGACGCGGTCCTTGCGCTCCTTGACTTCCACTTCGGTCGCGCCGCCAACCTTGATGACGGCCACGCCGCCAGCCAGCTTGGCCAGACGCTCCTGGAGCTTTTCACGGTCGTAGTCGGACGTGGTCGTCTCGATCTGCGCGCGGATCTGCTCGGTGCGGCCCTTGATCGCTTCGCTATCACCAGCGCCATCGACGATGGTGGTGTTGTCCTTGTCGATCGTGACGCGCTTGGCGGTGCCGAGCATGCCGAGGGTGACGTTCTCCAGCTTGATGCCGAGGTCTTCGGAGATCACTTCGCCCTTGGTCAGGACGGCGATGTCTTCCAGCATGGCCTTGCGGCGGTCGCCGAAGCCGGGAGCCTTGACCGCAGCGACCTTCAGGCCACCGCGCAGCTTGTTGACGACCAGGGTCGCCAGCGCTTCGCCTTCAATGTCCTCCGCGATGATCAGCAGCGGACGGCCCGACTGGACCACGGCTTCGAGGATCGGCAGGATCGACTGGAGGTTCGAGAGCTTCTTCTCGTGGATCAGGATGTACGGATCAGCCAGCTCGACAGCCATCTTTTCCGGGTTGGTGATGAAGTAGGGCGACAGGTAGCCGCGGTCGAACTGCATGCCTTCCACGACGTCCAGTTCGAAATCCAGGCCCTTGGCTTCCTCGACGGTGATGACGCCTTCCTTGCCGACCTTTTCCATCGCTTCGGCGATCTTCTGGCCGACTTCGACGTCGCCATTGGCCGAGATGATGCCGACCTGGGCGACTTCATTCGAACCGGCAACCGGCTTCGAGCGGGCCTTGATGTCCTCGACGACCTTGGCGACGGCGAGGTCGATGCCGCGCTTCAGATCCATCGGGTTCATGCCGGCGGCAACCGACTTCATGCCTTCGCGAACGATCGCCTGGGCAAGGACGGTCGCGGTGGTGGTGCCGTCACCGGCGATGTCGTTGGTCTTCGAAGCGACTTCGCGGACCATCTGGGCGCCCATATTCTCGAACTTGTCCTTCAGTTCGATTTCCTTGGCGACCGAAACACCGTCCTTGGTGATGCGGGGCGCGCCGAAGCTCTTGTCGATGACGACGTTGCGGCCCTTGGGACCCAGGGTCACCTTGACCGCGTCGGCCAGGATGTCGACGCCGCGCAGGATGCGCTCACGGGCGTCGCGGGAGAATTTTACGTCTTTTGCAGCCATGTTTTCTATTCCTTTGTCCGTCTGCCCAGCGAAAGCCGGGATCTGGTGCGGCGTGGCGCCGCGCTTAAAGGCCTGAAATCCCGGCTTCCGCCGGGATGACGTCAGGGATCGGTTTTAGGCGACGACGCCCAGAATGTCCGATTCCTTCATGATCAGCAGGTCTTCACCGTCGACCTTGACCTCGGTGCCCGACCACTTGCCGAACAGAACGCGGTCACCCGCCTTCACGTCCAGGGGGGTCACCTTGCCGTCTTCGGCCTTGGAACCGGTGCCGACAGCGACGATCTCGCCTTCCTGCGGCTTTTCCTTGGCGGTGTCGGGGATGATGATGCCGCCGGCAGTCTTCTCTTCCGCCTCTACGCGGCGGACGAGAACGCGGTCATGCAACGGACGAAATGCCATGTTGTGTGCCTTTCCCTCTTACAACGTTGAAATGGGATGGGGATGAAGCGCCTGAACAGGCGACTCCGGCCCCCTCTCCCGATGAACCCGTATCTGTTAGCACTCCCTCCCGGAGAGTGCCAGCGCCGTTTCATATGGACCGGCCGGGCTGAGGGTCAAGGGGCGACCACAGGATTTTTTTGCGCCTGCCCGATACATGGCGTCCGGCCCACTCAGATGAGACGGCGCGGCTATAGCCTTTCTATCGCGGCACGGACAGTAAAACTGTTGCAAATATGCTTCTACGTGCAGGAAATACGATGAATATTTCGATGCCGACAGGAAATACGCCTTTACGGACATAAGGCGGCTTTTGCGGGGCGGCAACGATCCCTACCTAGCCCTGACCGGTGGGCGCCGCTGCCACCCGCCGTCCCTATTCAGCCTTTCAAGGGATCGCCTGCATGACCGATATGAAAGCCTATACCCCGCCGCGCGTCTGGACCTGGGACAAAGATAATGGCGGCGCCTTCGCCAGCATCAACCGGCCCATCGCCGGACCGACCCATGACAAGACGCTGCCCGTCGGCAAGCATCCCCTGCAACTTTATTCCCTCGCCACGCCCAATGGGCAGAAGGTGACGATCCTGCTGGAAGAGTTGCTGGCAGCCGGAAAGGAGGCGGAATATGACGCCTGGCTGATCCGCATCAATGACGGCGACCAATTCGGCAGCGGCTTTGTCGAGGTCAATCCCAACAGCAAGATTCCGGCTCTGATGGATCATGGCGTCTCGCCGCCCCGGCGGGTGTTCGAGTCCGGATCGATCCTGGTCTATCTGGCCGAGAAATTCGGCGCCTTCCTTCCCACCGATCCGGCCAAGCGGACGGAGACGCTGAACTGGCTGTTCTGGCAGATGGGCAGCGCGCCGCTGCTGGGCGGCGGCTTTGGACATTTCTTCGCCTATGCGCCGGAAAAGCTTGAATATCCGATCAATCGCTATGCGATGGAAGTGAAGCGGCAGCTGGACGTGCTGGACCGGCAACTGGCGGATCATGACTATGTGGCGGGCGATGAATATACCATCGCGGACATGGCGATCTGGCCCTGGTATGGCGGGCTGGTGCTGGGCCGGGCGTATGACGCGGCGGAATTTCTCGACGCCCGGAGCTATGGCAATGTACTGCGATGGGCGGAGCAGATCGATGCGCGCCCCGCAGTGAAGCGCGGTCGCATGGTCAACAAGACGAATGGCCCGCTGGAAGGGCAGTTGCACGAACGGCACGACGCCGGCGATTTCGAAACGCGGACGCAGGACAAGCTGGAAGGGGCGGTTTAGAGTGGGAAGCGGACGGGCCGCTTAGCTGCGCGTTCCTTGAAGCGATACGTGCTCCTGCCTGCGCAGGAGCACGTATCGCTTAATGACCGGTAAGGCCAATTGCGGCCACGGAACGCTTAACCCAGGCTACCCCGCCGCCTTGACGATCTCTGCCCAGGCGGCTTCGTCTATCACGTCGATGCCGAGCGCCGCCGCCTGCTTCAGCTTCGACCCGGCGCCGGGACCGGCCACCACCAGATCGGTCTTGGCGCTGACCGAGCCGGCTGCCTTGGCGCCGAGTCGTTCGGCCTGTGCCTTGGCCTCGTCGCGGCTCATGGTTTCCAGCTTGCCGGTGAACACCACGGTCTTGCCCGTCACCGCGCTGGCGGTGGTTTCGACCACATAGTCCGGCGGCGAAACTTCGCTCAGCAGGTCGTTCCAGGCCTCCACATTATGCGGTTCGTGGAAGAAATCGGCCAGCGCATGACCGACCGCCGAGCCGACATTTTCCACGCCGATATGTTCGGCAATCGCCTTGTCGAGACGGTTGCGGAAGCGGGCTTCCTCCTCCCCCTCCGCAGGCATGGCGGCATCGCGCAGGGCGATGATCTCGCAGGCAAGCGCGTGAATGGCCGCCAATGTCGTATAGCGTTTCAGCAAATCCCGCGCCGTCACCGCGCCGACATGGCGGATGCCAAGGCCGAAGAGCAGGCGCGCCGCGTCGGGCCGGCGCTTGGCCTCTATGGCGGCGAGGAGGTTGTCGACCGATTTTTCCTTCCAGCCCTCGCGGCCGATCAGGCTTGGGCGGTGGGACTTCAGGCGGAAGATGTCGGCGGGCTCCGCTATCCAGCCGAGGTCGAGAAATTCCTCTATGCTCTTTTCGCCCAGCCCCTCGATATCCAGCGCGACGCGGCTGACGAAATGGCGCAGTCGTTCGAAACGTTGCGCGGCGCAGATCAGGCCGCCGGTACAGCGAATGTCGACTTCGCCCTCCTCGCGCACGGCCTCCGAATGGCAAACAGGGCAATGGTCGGGGAAAATAAAGGGTTCGCGCAGGTCGCCGCGGGTGAGATTGTCGACCACCTGGGGGATGACGTCGCCCGCGCGCTGGACGACGATGCGATCGCCGGGACGGACGCCGAGACGCGCAATCTCATCGGCATTGTGCAGCGTCACATTGGAGACGACGACCCCGCCGACGGTAACAGGGGTCAGACGCCCCACCGGGGTCAGCTTGCCGGTGCGGCCGACCTGGATGTCGATCGCTTCCAGCGTGGTCTGGGCGCGTTCGGCGGGGAATTTATGCGCGATGGCCCAACGCGGCGCCTTGGCGACGAAGCCGAGACGCTGCTGCCAGTCGAGCCGGTCGACCTTGTAGACGACGCCGTCAATGTCGAAGGGCAGGTCGGCGCGCGCGGCCTCTATGGCGCGATAATGGGCGATCAGCGCGTCGAGCGCATCGACGCAGGTAAGCTGGTCCGACACCGGCAGGCCCCAGCTGGCAATCGCGTGCATCACCCCAAGCTGGGTGTCGGCGGGCAGCGCGCTGACCTCACCCCAGCCATGGGCGAGAAAACGCAGCGGGCGGCTGGCGGTGACGGCGGCATCCTTCTGGCGCAGCGATCCGGCGGCGGCGTTGCGCGGATTGGCAAACTGACGCGCCTTTTCCGGGTCATCGGCTTCGGCAATCAACCGTTCGTTGAGTGCGACGAAATCGCCCTTCGCCATATAGACTTCGCCGCGAACCTCGAAAAAATCGGGGATATTGTCACCGCTGAAGCGCTGCGGAATATCGGCGATGGTGCGGACATTGGCGGTGACATCCTCTCCGGTCGTGCCGTCCCCGCGCGTGGCGGCAAGGACCAGTTCGCCGCCTTCATAGCGCAGGGAGCAGGACAAGCCGTCAATCTTCGGCTCTGCCGTCAGCGCGACCGGGGCATCTTCGGGCAAGGCGAGGAAGCGACGGACGCGGGCGACGAACTCGGCTATGTCCTCGTCCGAAAAGCCATTGTCCAGGCTCATCATGCGGACGGCATGCTGGACCTTTTTCAGCGCCGACGTGGGGGCCGCGCCGACCTGCGCATTCGGAGAATCGCCGCGGACGAGATGCGGGAAAGCCGCCTCCAGCGCATTATTCTCACGGATCAGCGCGTCGTAGGCAGCGTCCGTGATCTCGGGCTGATCCTGGTCATGATAGAGCCGGTTGTGACGCACAATCTCACGTGCGAGGCGCATCAGGCGGTTGGCGGCTTCGGCTTCAGTCATCTGCATGGGATCGGTCATGGCCGAGTCTTTAGCGTCAGCCTGGGGCGGCGGGTAGCGGCAATTCGTGGGAACGGTGATTGGTGGGAGTGCGTATGCCTTGGTGGTTATGGGTGGAAGGTGGACGGTCCGCTTACAGACCCTTCCCTGAAGCGCACCGTGCTCCTGCGAAGGC
>NZ_JALDYQ010000046.1:0-42181 GCF_032153725.1 Sphingobium sp.
CGACCGGTACCGCTTGCCGCTACCGGCGCTTCGGCCGGCTCGCGCGTTGCCAGCTCGGCGGGGGTCGACAGTTCGCCCCGGTCGGCACACAGCCTTACCACGTCGCCGTCGCGCAGGCGCGACAGCGGGCCGCCGCTACGCAATGGGGATTGCCCGGTCTGATGCCGCAAACCAAACCCGCGCGGCGCACGGGCATCGACCCGCTGACGGCCGTGACCCTGGGCAGCGCCGCGCTACAGCCCCAGGCAGTGACGCAGATTTTCAAGGCGCGGGTCCAGGGCGCCTGGGACGCAGGACTGCTGCCCGACCTGACGGCAGAGGAGATCAAGCTATGGGTCAAGGGGATCAGCGCGCATTCGACGCGCATCGGCATCACCAACGACCTGTTCGTGGCCGGCGAGGATATCGCCGGCATCATGGACGCGCTGCGCTGGAAATCGCCGAAAATGCCACTCAGCTATAACCGCAACCTGGCCGCCGAACATGGTGCGGCAGGCCGTCTGCTTTCCAAGCTCCGGTAAGGGAGTTTTCCTTTTCGTTTGCTTCGATAGTTGCGTTTGCTGCGATTAGTGACTATATGGCGCGCGAGGAGACGCGCCATGACCATGCCCGCTTTTGCGGAAGAAATCGGTAGCCGCTTGCCCTCAGCGGGTGAGAAGGATGCCGCCAATCAGCTGCGGAAGATCATTGCCGCGCATGCCGCTGGCGATGCGAAACTGCGTCTCCTGGAAGAGGGGGACAAGACCCCCACCGAAATCACGCTGACACCCGCCATGTCCCAGCTTCTGATGGAACTGCTTCGGCATATCGGCAAAGGCGATGCCGTCACCCTCGTGCCGATCAGTCAGATGCTGACGACCCAGCAGGCGGCTGACGTGCTCAACGTATCGCGGCCCTATCTTATCTCCCTGCTGGATAGGAAGGAGATTGCCCACACGTTGGTCGGGCGCCATCGGCGCGTGCGCGCCGAGGATCTGTTCGCGTACAAGCGGGAGCGCGATGGGCAACGGTCCAAGGCGCTTGACGATCTGGCGGCGACCGACGCCGAATTGTTCTGACCCTTGTTCGCCAATCGCTACACGGCCTTCATTGATGCCTGCACGCTTGCCAGCGTGCTGCGCCGAAACCTGCTGCTGACATTGGCGGAAGCGGAGTTCTTCCGCATCCGGTGGTCTGCGCCGGTTCTTGAGGAAACGGGCCGAGCAATCGCAAAGATGCTTTCCCACAAGGGGCGCCCTATAGGTGAGGCGGAGGCGTTGGCCGCTACCCAGATTGCCCGAATGCGCCAGGCGTTTGGCGATGCAGAGGTCGTCGATTTCGGCCACCTCATGCCGCTGGCGGCGACCCTGCCGGATTCTGGGGACGCACACGTGATCGCCGCCGCTGTAAAGACCCAGGCCGCCGCGATCGTAACGGAGAATCTCAAGGACTTTCCCGACGCCTTGGTGGCGAGCCTGAATCTGGAAGCCCGGTCATCGGACGACTTTATCGCCGATACCACCGCGCTCTATACTGGCCGCGCCGTTGCGGCTATTCGCCGGATGCGTGAGCGCTTCCGCAGGCCGGAAAAATCGGCACATGACCTCTTGCTGGATATCGAGGCAGCGGGATTGGTGGCCACCGTTGATGCCCTTCGGCCGCATGTGGGTTCCCTCTAAAATTTGAAGAGGTTGCTGTCGGAATGGGGACATTCCGCTCGGTCAGCTTTGGAGCGCAGCATACCGGATAGCTGACATGCGCGGTTTTTCAGACCACCCTTACCTTTTGTCGGCGAGGATCGGCATAGCTACACGCATTCCGAGGCGAAAGACGTCTGGCGATGTGGAGCGGTTGCCAGTTACATAGTGTCGATTGTTGCTGATTGGCAGGATCTCGGAGACGGTGACTTGCCTGACCGAAGATCGACCTTGTATAAGCGTTGAGTGGAGTACGCTTAGAGCTTAGCTCGGAGGATAAAGCCCGCGTTCAGATCCTTACCCCAAGGCCCTACATCTTGTGCTGCATATAAGGCCACTCGCACGAATTCATCCAAGGCGTTACTGTATTCTAACGAAATCCGCCACTCACGAGGCAAAGTCGGACTTCTCTTATTGGTGGAAACGAAATCCATGCGGACATCTTCATTCGTGTTGATGCGCGCATTCCATCCGGCATAAATTTCGTTCACGTCACGTCCAGGAGTCCATTGGGTCGCATTGTTAAAGCGACGGGCGCCGCCGACCCAAAGGCTGACTGACTTGAGTTCACCCCTAATACCCAGGTCGGCCATCAGTTCGCTGCGACCCCGACCGAGGCCAGCACGAACATCTCCCGTTGGTAATTCGGCACGAACCAGCATATCCACCAATAAATTTTTGGTGAGCGCGACCGAGCGGCGGATTGAAAATTGGGTGTCGGTCAGGCGTGCGGGTTGTGTATTTGCAGAAAGGCCTAGCAAACCAAAAGAGGAAGAAGAAATGACGGACGAAGTATCTGATAACGGGCGGAATTCTCGAACAACTGACGTATCAAATTCAAGCTCGAAACCGGCAAGATCTGTGTCACGGTGCAGCGTCGTGAACGCCAATCCGTCTACGACTATTTCGGCATCCTCTACGATGGGTTTAACCGAAGGCGCCGCGGGTTCCGCCGCGTGAGCCTGAGACATCGGAGCAAGCGCTACGCCAATCAAGATGAATAGCTTTCTCATCTCGTTGCCTCCTAAAACTTAGCGTGACGCCAAGCCGCAGCTTTTCCATGTGACCCTATCGTGTGGACCGCTTACTTTTGCGTAAGCGGTCCTTCCCACATCTAGCGGCGTCTTACGGTGTCACGGAGTTTTTCATTCGTGACAACGGCATGACCGGGATCACGCTTGTCCTGCTCCCATGCCGTTGTCGACGCCGTGGTTGTGGATGCTGTCCCATTCGAAGGAGGCGGATTGTCACGTGAATGATCGGGTCGCGGCAAACGACCGTGATCGCCTACATCTTGAGCAAGCGCTGGAACCCCAGATACCAAAAGAACCGCAGCAATCGCAGGGCTTACAATGTCTTTAATATCCATTGTCGCTTTCCTTTCCGATCCTCACCAACATCAAGACAGACTCAGCTGTCGCGAAAGATCGTATGTTTTTTCCTCGTTTCCGCGACTCAGGAAACGAGGTAAACCTCCCGTACTATATCTGTAGATATACTATCGGCGCCCAGCAAAATGGGGGGAAGAAGCAGCGGGTCGGGACGGGATCTTGCCCTGGCGCGCAAATGTAAGGGCGTCTTCACGGCTGGGACAGTGGTCGAGCGGGATGACCTGAATGCCGCTGCACAGGTCTTGTCCGTGCTGCACAGGAACCAGTGCCTCCATATACCATGGCGCATGCCAATTTCCAGACCGGTGAATCGTAATGCGACGCGATCAAGCTCCCGGACATTGCCGGAGGGGAATCCAAGGTCCAGTGGAGTTTAATCTTCCTCACGAGCAGAACCCCATCTTCAACGTCACCACTGTCACTTCCGGCTCTGATCAATGAGTCCTTCTCTCATTGGGAGTCCTTCGGTCAAGCTGCATCCTCAGCTTCGTGACCGCTCCCGTGGATCACTTGTTTCGCTCTGCGATCGATGCTCGGTCGTCGTATAATGGGATCAGAAGAACGAAGCGCTTCAATTGGAGCCTCGATCTTCAGACATGGTAAAGATTTTCGGGCGCTTGCGTAGGAACTTCCAGCCTCAGATGGCAACCTCGCCTCGCCACAGGCCCGTATTTACTGCACTACAGTGCCCCACGCGGTTTCCCGCGGAGCCGCGGCATGCCATCACGCGTGGAATATGGCGGTCCGCAGATCTCGTAACAGCCGCGTCATCGGTCATGACCATACGCCGCGCAAAAGCGCTTGCCGCTTCGACCATGACCATGGCCGATCATTTTCGGCAGCTTTTTGCGGCCTATCGGCGGATCGAGCGGAGGGATCTGGATGTTGCTTAGTGTCCGATCCGAAACTAAGGTGAGTGGTATCAGCAGGTTAGCCTGACGGCTGGACCTGTCGTTGATTCACGGGTTTTTGCGAAACTACCAAGGATCAACGATGTGGACCGATACCACTCGCGCGCTACATGCGCGAAGCGGGCTGTCTTTGCCAACAGATTTAACCGACGCCGAGAGGGCGCTGTTCGAGCCTCTTCTGCCTCCGCCTGCACCGACCGGACGACCACGCAGATGGGAGATGCGCCGGATTGTTGAAGCCATCTTCTATCTGTTGCGTGGCGGCTTGCCGTGGCGGATGTTGCCGCCCTGTTTTCCCCCGGTTTCGACGGTGCGGCGGTGGTTTTACCTTTGGCGCGACAATGGGCTCTGGCAGGCACTCAACCATGGATTGCTCATGTTGGTCCGCGAAGCACAGGGGCGTGAAGCTTCGCCCAGTGCTGGTGTGGTCGACAGTCAGAGCGTAAAAACCACGGAATCCGATGGCCCCAGAGGCTACGATGCGGGCAAGAGGATCAAGGGACGCAAGCGTCACATCCTGACTGATACCGAAGGCAATCTGGTCCATGCCGTCATCCACACTGCTGATATTCAAGATCGCGATGGCGCCCCACTGGTTTTGGGCGGCGTCACCAAGCGCTTCCCGTGGCTGCGGCATGTCTTCGCCGATGGCGGATATGCAGGCCAGAAACTCAAGGATGCGTTGCGACCGCTGGGCAAATGGACGATCGCGATCATAAAGCGCTCGGACGCAGCAAATGGCTTCGAAGTCTTACCGCGCAGATGGGTCGTCGAACGCACTATCGCTTGGCTCAACCGTAACCGCCGTCTGGCCAAGGATTTCGAGCAGACCATTGCATCCGCCACTGCGTGGCTCTTCGCAGCCTCAGTGCAGGCATTCATTCGGCGAGCCGCAAGGGCCTGTCAGGAAACGGAATAGTTTCGAATCCGACTCTGAGGCATCGCCTCCTGTTTTACAGGCCTTTGCGCCGCACCGCTCCCCACAAATGGACGGTCGGATCCTCGGTGCAATCGCCTCCCGAAAGCGGAACGGAGCATCCATGCGGCCTGCGGCACCGCTGCAGTTGCGAGGCCTGGCCGTGGGCTACGGCCATCATTTGGTGGGCGCTGCGCAATGATCGCTAAGCCTGTGTCCGCTCTTGTGCTGCCATCCACAGCCGCTTAACGATCCCGAATCATGCCCCGACGCAAAGATATTTGGAGATGCGGGATCGCGCGATATTCCGTCGAGCAGATTCTAAGCGCGGGGCGCATCGGGCCTGACATCCATTGGCTGCCCGAAGAACCGGCTTTCACCTTTCTCGCGGACCCTTTCGGCTGGCGGGACGAAACCGGATTGTTGCACGTCTTTGCCGAGCGATATGATTATCGTGACCGTCATGGAACTATCGAGGCGCTGATCTTCGATACGGAATTGCGGCTGCTCGACCGGAAGCCCTGTCTTGTTGATAAGTGGCACCTTTCCTATCCGCAGGTCTTTGCCGGCGAAGGCGCAGTCTGGATGCTACCGGAGGCGCATCGGTCGGGCGGGCTTACGCTGTATCGCGATCATGGAGGCCTGTCCGATTGGCGGGCGGAATGCCGGATCATGCTGGACTGCGTGCCGGTTGACGCCAGTCTCCTACGGCATGAGGGACGCTGGTGGCTGTTCTATTCCCCCGCGACCAACAAGGCGTCGAAACAGGCGCATCTGCATGTCGCCTGGGCAGAGAAGCTCTGCGGTCCCTGGACGCCGCATCCCGGCAATCCGGTGCGGGTGGACCGGGCTTCTGCGCGGCCCGGCGGCGTGCCGGTGATGGTCGGCGGACGGATCATGCTGCCGGTGCAGGATTGCAACCTGACCTACGGTGGAGGGGTTCGCCCGCTCTGGATCGACCGACTGGACGAGGGACATTTTGAGGCATTGGCGGGCGAAGCGCTCGGGGCCCCTGCTGCCTGTGCGGGAATGCATACCCTGGCGGCTTGCGGCGATATCACCCTGTTCGACGTGAAGCGGATCGACACGTCGCTGCGTGGGCTGGCGCTGGACGTCAGGCGGATGCTTGGCGGATACGCTCGATAATCGCGCTGCCCGTCGCGGCGAAGTGATCCCAGGAAAATCGCGCTAGCATGTCCGCGCGCGCGGCCTGACCCATTTGAGACAGTCGGCCGGGAGCGGAAAGGAGCGCGGCCAGCGCCTTTGCCAGCGCGTCGATCTCGGCCGGTGGAACGGTTAGGCCGGTTACATCCTGCCGGATCGACCAGGGTAGTTCGCCTACAGCGGAGGCGATGACGGGCAGGCCCGCCGTCATCGCCTCATGCGCGGCGATGCAGAAGCCTTCGGAGCGCGATGGTTGAACATAGAGATGCAGACGGGACAGGAATTGATCGGCCTGCGGTTCGAAGCCGGTGAAGGAGAGGGAATCGAGGCCCGCCTGCTGCGCGAACTCCTTCAGACGGGGGCCTTCCGCGCCGTCGCCGGCGATGCGGATGTCGAGCGGGGCGGGTGGGATGAAGCCGTCGGCCTTGAGGCGGGCGAGAGCGCCGATCAGCACGTCATAGCCCTTGACCGGGTGCAGCCGTCCGAGGCTGCCGATGCGCAGCGATTCGCCGGGCTGCCATGGCTTCGCCTGCGGCAAGGCAGGGTCAGCGGCGAAGATGGGCCAGCATTTCAGGCGGCTTTCGGGCACGCCGAGGCGCTCTGCGGTCAGCGCCGTTACGGAGCGAGAGTCGCCCACCCATAAAAGTGCGCGGCGTTGCAGCAGGCGCATCAGTCGCCGGTTCCAGGGTTTGAGATAAGCGGCATGCTGCCAGCTGATGACCGGAAGGCCGAGTTTCGGGCCGAGAATCAGGCCCAGGATCGTCGCGCGGCTGAGCGAGGTCCAGATATGGGTCGCGCCCCAGGCGGCGATTTCGCGTTTCAGCCACAAGACGGCGGCGAGATGATCGGTCAGGCCACCTTCGCGGACAAGGGGATCGAGCTTTGCCGCCATCATGGCGGGCAATCCCCTGCGGTCGCGGGGCGTGAGGGCGAACACGCGCACTTCCGCACCCGCCTCACGCAGGACGCGGGTGATCGCGGGTACGGGTTGGGACGCGCCGCCCCCTTCGACGGAGTTGATAACATAAGCGATCCGCATGGAGCTCATTGGGCGAGGCTTCGGCGCCAGACCAAGCCTGCAAGCAGCAGGCTCGCCAGCAGGGCCTGGCCGACTGCCTGCACGCCCGCGCCCATCAGCCCGGCATTTTGCAGCAGCCAGGGCAGCACCGGCAGGAAGACCAAGCTGGCGAAGAGATTGGCACTCATGGAGAGGGCCGGATAGCCCATGGCCGACAGAGCGGAACTGCATGGCGGACCGATGACGGCGATCATGCGCGCGGCGATCAGCACGACCATCACGCCCCCCGCCGCCTTGAAGGCGGACCCTGCGAGCAGGGTGACGATGGGGGTAGGGAATAGTGCTGCGATGATGGTGACCGGGGCGGCGGCGGCGAGCGCTATGCCAATCACCCGGCAGAGCGTCCGGCGTAGCGGCGCCCCCCCTTCCCCCGCTGCCACCATGCGGGCCAGCTCTGTATAGGCGGTGTTGCCCAATATCTGCGCGGGCTGGGCTATTATGACGGTGGCGCGCTGGGCGACCGCGAACAGGCCTGCCATCGCTGGTCCCATGACCCAGCCCACGATCAGCGGAGCGATCCGGCCTGCGAGTTCGCTCAATGTAACATCGGCATTGCTTGCGACCAGAAAGCGCCAGATGCCGGGATTGTCTACGCTTGCACTGCCGCGTTCGGGATTTAGCAATATGGGGCCAAGCCGACGATGCGCACACCACAGGCCCATGGCCCAGAGAACCGCAAATTCCGTCAGTGCCGCCGTCAGCCAGGCGGCGAGGAAGCCCTTGAGGCCCCAGCCCATCAGGAGCGCCAGCGATGCGCCCATCAGGCGCACCACCGGTTGGACCATATTATGCAGGCCGATCAGGTCGAAACGGTCGATCAGTTGCAGATAGCCCGCCGGCGCAGAGCGCACCGATCCCAGCACGGCAAAGCTGTAGGGAATGGCGAACGCCACGGTTTCAGGCGGCCAGCCGAGGCGCGGGCCGACAAAGGGTGCAAGCGCCATGGTCGCGATGATGGCGGCGACACCGCCGGCCAGTTCGACCGTCGTGCCGAAGCGCAGCAGCCGGGCAAGCCGGTGCGGCGCGTCTTCCGCGCTCGCTTCAGCGCCATAGCGCACAACGGCCTGCCAGGCGGGAAATTCGACGATGCCGCAAACCGCCGTCACATAGCCATGGACCAGCACCAATATGCCGTAGTCGCGTGGCCCCAATGCCCGCGCGGCGATGATGAGATAGACAAGGCTGATAAGTCCGGCCCCGGCCTTGCCGCCGAGTACCAGTCCCAATCCCTTGAAAATACGTCCGGTCGTTCCCGCGAATTGCCTCATGAGGGCGATGAAGACCAGTCTTTGGCGCGCAGGGCAATCCCCATGCTGTTGCGGGCAGCAAGCCTTCGGCCCAGAAAGCGGTAGAAATACCAGTCCAGCGCCTGCGAAGGGATGTAGCGATAGAGCAGCCTTTCCGCGCGCGTCCAGCTTACGCTCTTGCGGGAGGTACGACGGTCGGATGGGAAGCAGATATGGTCGGCATCATAGAGGGTGCGGCCATGGCGCATCACCCGATGCACGATCTCATGATCCTCCAGCACATAGGGCCAGCGTCCCGAGTCGAAACCGCCCGCTGCCCTCAGCGCAGCGGTGCGAAAGGCCTGGGCATAACCTCCGGCATGGCATTTGCCGGGAAAGCGGCGGCTCTTGCCCAAGATGAAGGCAGCTCGTCGCATTGATTCAGGCGATAGTGGCGGGGCGTACAGGTCGATGGCCATGACTGCCGCAGCATCAGGATGCCGGTCGAACAGGGCGATGATCCGCTTCACATAATCGGATGGGTAGAGGGTGTCGGCGTCGCATATGGCGACCAGAGGAGTTTCAACCGCCGCAAGGCCTGTCGCCATGGCGTGAATCTTGCCCGGCGTCGGGCAAGGCAGGATGGTGGCGAGGCTCCCTAGCTGTGCAGCGTGGGTCGCCGCTTCAGCCGCGCCATGGTCGGTCGATCCATTGTCGATCAGCAGCAGGCGAAACCGCCGATCGCTCTGGGCGGCGAGGCTGTCGATCGTGCGGCCGATCCATCCCTGTTCGTTGAAGAAGGGCAGGACGATCGTCAGGCGTTCTGTCATGCCGCCCGGACCGCCGGACGAGCCGTGCCGCTCAACCGGCGCCTTTCCGCCAGCAATGCGATCACTTCGGCTGCACGTTCCGACGAAGGGCGTCCGTTGAGGTCGAAGCTTTCATTGAAAAGCCGTTCCTGAACAGCGCGATAATGATTTTGGTGTAACTCGTCTGCCCGATCGAGCGCGGCGCCGAGCTGGTCCGGATCGGTAATGACCTCACCCGCCTGCCAATGCGCGAAATTGGGATCGCCCTGCCATCGGACATTATGGCTGTTGAGGAAGATGCAGGGGCGGGGTTGCAGCAGAAACTCGTAAATCTGGCTGCTCGCATCGCCCAGATAGATGTCGGCGGCCATGGTGTAGCTCATGTCCGTCGAGGCTCTGCTGCCGAGGTCGAAATGGATATTGTCGCCGTGCAGATAGCGGTTTCCGATCTTGCCTGCGCGGCTGATGCTCAGCCGGTCGACGGTGAGGACAAAGGGGCGTTCGAACAGCATGACATGGGGCGCGAAAATCAGTTCGCGCGCATCATGGCGGCCGAAAAAGTCAAGCACAGCGCGTCCATGACGATACCAGGAGGAAAGATGTGGCGAGACATGGGGATTATAGAGGACCACCGGCCGTTCGCGGTCGAAATGATGGGTCCGGCCCGCCTGGCGCACCATGTCGAACTTCGGGTAGCCGACAATGCTGATCGTGTCAGGATCGACCCCGACCTCCATGATCAGGCGCCGGCGGATTTTTTCGCCCGAACACAGCACATGATCGAAGCGCGCGCTGGCTTTGTCGAAGCCGATGGCGCGGTCTCCGGCACCGTGGCGGGTGTGGACCATGAACAGATTGTCGAGGCCATAGCGCGTCTTAAGCAGCAGAGAGGTTTTTTCTGCAACGACCAGCATGTCCAAGCTGCGGAAGAAATCCAGATTGTCGCCATAGAGCATCAGCTTGCCCGCCGGGATAAGCCCGCCGAGCAGCCGGGCAACCCGCGCCGAACGGGGGGCGAGTGTCAGGGGAACGTGGCGGATCGCAGACCCCAACCATGGCCCGGCCAGCCGTTCGACTTCCGCCGCGAGCCGGTCATTGGTCGTGGCCACGATGATCTCGCCGTCGAACCCGCCCTTCGCGAGCGCGATGGCGATGGGCAGGCTGTGGGCGACCTGATGAATCTGGTCGTGGTTGAACAGGAATCCGATGCGCATTCAATCGAGACGTCGCGCTTTTGCGGGTACCTCAGTTCGCTTATCGACAAAGGTGAAATTTTTTTTCATGCCGGTCACAGCCGGTTGAATGGCCGGCTGTTTTAGTTAGGAAACGGCTCAGCAGCCGCTACCCGCGAGCAAGCAGTCCGAACAAGGCATGGTCATGAATGCCGATCAGGAAGAAGAAGTAGAGACGCTCTATGGCCTGCACCGCGGCGAACTCAGGCGGCTGCTGAACGCGCGCTTGGGTGATCCGGTCGAGGCGGAAGATCTGTTGCAGGAACTCTGGTTGCGGGCGCGGCAGCGTCCCGTTGGCCCTGTGGGTAATGGCCGCGCCTATCTATTCCGCATGGCGCAGAATCTGGTGGTGGATCGCCTTCGCGAAAGACAAAGGCGGATGGCGCGCGAACGCCGCTGGTCCGATCAGGAAACGGATTTCGCGCAGGCAGGTATGGAGCCGACTGATCGAAGTGGGACCGCAGAGGACCAGATCATCGCAAGGGAAGAGGTCGCCGCCCTGGCATCGGCCATCGCCAATCTGCCCGAAGGTGCGCGGCGGGCTTTCGAGCTGCACAAAATCAGGGGCTTGAGCCATGCCGAAGTGGCCGCGCAGTTGGGGATCAGCAAGAGCGGCGTGGAAAAACACATGGCCGTGGCGATGAAATATCTGAGACGGGCGCTCTTGGGCTGAGGTAAAGGAAAGCGCGTGCCGTCTGTGACCGGCAACAGGGAAGGAAGGGACTGGCCATGACGGCGCAGTCGAATTTGGATGAAAGGGTGCTCGACGAGGCGTTGGCTTGGCAGGCGGCGCTGGAGCGTGATGATGCTGACTGGGACGGCTATATGGCCTGGCTAGAGGCAGATCCGCGCCATCGTCAGGCCTTCGATTCCATCGCCCTGACCACCGCGATGGTGGAAGAACATAAGGATGCCGTCGGGTCGCTTTTCGACGTGCAGGGGGAGCAAGCAATTCCCCGTCCGCATCGGCGGATGAAATGGGCGCTGGGTGTCGGGATCGTCGCAGTGCTGGCGCTGGCCATTGGCCTGCCCTTGCGCCAACAGGAACCTGCCCCCAGCGTCTATGCCGCCGATGCGGGGAAGAGCCGCGCCGTCGCGCTTGCCAATGGCGCGAACATTCTCCTGTCGCCAGCCAGCCGCATCGTCGTGCATGGCAAGGATGCTGCACGGATCGAGTTGGCAAGCGGGGAAGCCTTTTTCGCCGTGCGCCACGATCCTTCCCGTATGTTGACAATAGAGGCCGGTCCTTATCGAATCATCGATATCGGCACCCGTTTCTCGGTCAATCTTTCCGGCGGCACTTTCCGTGTCGGCGTGTCGGAGGGCGCGGTCGCCGTCGCGTCTGACAAGGCGGAGGGAGAGGTCCGGTTGCAGGCGGGGCAGCAACTGACCGGCGGGGCGAACGGCGATCTGACGCTTGCGCCCGTTGCGGTCGCCGATGTGGGTAGCTGGCGCGCGGGGCGGCTTTCATATAGCGATGCGCCGCTCGCCCTCGTCGTCGCGGATATTTCACGCTATTCGGGCAAGCGCGTCATCATCGATCCTTCTCTGGAGACCAGACATTTTTCGGGCACGCTCGTCATTGGCGATGGATCGAGACTGCTGCCCGATCTTGCGACGGTCATGGGCGTGGCCGTGCATTCGCAGGCTGGCGGCGCCGTTCGCCTTGGCGGTGCTGATCGCTGAAGGGACGCTGGGGGTCGGCCCGGCTCAAGCGCGGGAGGAGCGCTTCAGCTTCGACCTGCCGGCAGGACCGCTCGCCGCAAGCCTGGCCCGCTTTTCGGAAATAACGGGACTGTCGGTCGGCTATCCTGGTGCGCTTCCAATGGTGACAGCCAGGCCGATCAAGGGGACCATGTCGGCCGAAAAAGCCCTTCACAAGCTGTTGGACGGCACCCGTTTGCGCGCGGTTAAGCTGGCCCCTCACCTCTATCGGCTTGAGGTTGCGCCGCAGTCTGGCCGCTCACGGGCAGTTGCGGCGCGGAACGCGGCGCCTGCCGGGGCCAGCGCAGACATCGTGGTCACCGGGCAGAAGCGAGAACTGGCGCTCGATGAGGTTCCGCTGTCCGTATCGATTCTGCCGATCGAAGCGCTCCGATCATCCCCACGGCCTCTGGATAGCAAGGATGTGGGTCTGCGGGTCGAAGGGCTTGCAACAACCAATCTTGGTCCCGGCCGCAACCGCCAATTCATCCGGGGCGTGGCGGACAGCCCATTCCTTGGCCAGAGCCAGTCCACTGTGGCGGTGCAGGTCGATGATGCGCGCGTCACCTTCAACGCGCCCGACCCGGATCTGCGATTGATCGATGTCGAGCAGGTCGAGATATTGAAGGGACCGCAGGGGCCGCTCTACGGATCAGGCGCGCTGGGCGGCATTTATCATATCGTGACGCGGCGGCCGGACCTTGACGGCGTATCGGCGTGGGGAAGGCTTTCCGCCTCGGCGGTCGAACATGGTGGCACGGGCGCTGGCGGTGAAGCGGTTGTGAACCTGCCCCTGATCGAGGATCGGCTGGCGGTGCGGGCGGTGGCCTATCGCCTCACGGATGGCGGGTGGATCGACAACGCAGCCAGTGGCAAGGACAGCAATTCAACGCGAACACAGGGGCTTCGGGTCGGCCTCAAATGGCAGCCCTCGCAAGATTGGTCCGTGGATTTGGGCTATACCGCGCAAGACATTGCGACGCGCGACAGCCAATATGTGCTTAGCGCGGGCGAAGGATTGATCCGGCCCGGCCGCCTTGCCGAGCCCACCGACAATGATTTTGAGATGTTCCACGCGACTGTCGCTGGCCGCTTGGGCGGTCTGGAACTGCTGTCTGTCACCAGTCATGTTGGAAATGCCGTCGGCTATGCGCTCGACGCCAGCGATGTGGCGGATGATTTCGGCCTTTCTGGCACGGTGCGCTTCGATGATGACCGCCATTATTCTTTGTTCAATCAGGAAATCAGGCTCTCCTCCGGAAAGGGTAGCCCTTGGGTTGCCGGCGCTTCCTTCCTGCGCGCCGCGGTTCGGAACCGTGGCACCCTCACGGCGACGGACGGGTCATCACAGACCGTCGAACAGACGCACCGCGTGGTGATGGAAGCTGCCCTGTTCGGCGAAGTGACGATCCCCTTGTGGGCGCGGCTGGATACGACGCTGGGCGCGCGCATCTATCAGTCCCGCGCCGAGGATGAATCCGACGAAGCGGAACGACGCCATTCGGCCGAGGCGAAGGGAATGCTGATCCTGTCGCCCAGCCTGGCGCTGTCCTACCGCTTGCAGGGCGGTGGGCTGGTCTATCTGCGCTATGCCCGTGCGATGCGCCCCGGCGGCCTTGCTCCGACGGGAATGACCACATCGGGCCGCTTCGATGCCGATGAACTGGGCAGTTTTGATCTGGGCATGCGTCGCAGCCTGCTGGGTGGCCACTTGAAGCTGTCGGGCAGCGCTTATTATACCGACTGGCATGACATCCAGTCGGACTATCTTCTGGCAGATGGACTGGTTTCGACCCGCAATGCCGGACGCGCCCGGATCATCGGCATGGAAGTTGCCGCGGACTGGCAGATGGGGGGCGGTTATACCCTGACGCTGGGGGGGGCGGCGCAGGATGCCCGACTGACCCATAGTGCCGCTGGCATCGAATTGTCGGATCGTCATTTGCCAATCGCCCCGGACGTGACCGGACGGGCGAGCTTGTCGCGTCGCTATACCTTGGGCCGCTGGAGTGGGCAAAGCGCGATTCAGGCCAACTATATCGGCCACGCGCGTCTGAGCTTCGACGACGATCTCGACCGATCGATGCGGCCCTATGCCACTGTGGCGCTCAATTCCATGCTGGAGCGTGATGGTTGGACCGCCGCGTTTCAGATCGACAATCTGTTCGATGTTCGCGGCGATAGTTTCGCTTTCGGGAACCCCTTTTCGATCCGCACGGCACAGCAATATACGCCGCTACGCCCGCGCGCCGTTACGATCTCGCTCGCGCGGCAATGGTGAGGAAGTTCGACATGGCGTCCCTACACAACTGAGGTGACCGGTCTGCCGTGCCGTCGATGGTCCCATGGGTATTCAGCCCAAGGGGTCATTCATGCGCAGATTATCGGGCGTCCTGTTAGGCGTAGTTCTTTCCCTGTGTCCCGGCCATGCGATGGCGTCGCCCCATGGCTGGTCGCAGGCCAGCGATATTGCCAGGACGGTCGTCGTTGCCAGCGCCCTCGGCCTGCCGGCGGTGAACGGCGACTGGAACGGGACGCTGCAAGCGGGCGAAAGCGTCGGAGCGGCCTTTCTGATATCCGAGGGGTTGAAGCAGGCCATCCCCGAAATGCGGCCCGATGGCTCCAACCGCCACGGGTTCCCTTCGGCTCATACTGCAACGGCCTTCGCTGCGGCGGCTTCGCTGCAAAATCGCTATGGCTGGCAAGTGGGTGTGCCCGCTCAACTTGTGGCCGCCTTTGTTGGGGTGGCGAGAGTCGAGAGCAAGAAACATCATTGGCACGACGTCGCAGCGGGCATGTTGATTGGTGAGGCGAGCGGCTTTCTGCTGACGAGCAGGAAGGACGATAGCATCAGGATTTTCCCATGGGCCGCCCATGATGGTGCGGGAGCGAGCTTGGCTCTGCGCTTTTGATCCCAGGGGCCTAACAACCTTAAGACCACGAAGTTTGGGAATTTGTATCCCCACCGCAATCATGGCGTGCGCTATGCTGGGCTAACTCAGACCTGTGCAAAATTGCACAAGCTCAGGAGTGAATGTCCATGAAGAAGTTTCTATTGATCGTTCCGGTCCTCATTGCGGCTGGACTGCCGCAATTCGCCGCAGCCAAGCCCGCTGGAGTTTCCATGGCTCAGGCCCGAACAATTGCGCTCAAGGTAGCGCCCGGCAGGATCGAAAAGGCAGAACGCGAGCGCGAAGGCGGCAGCCTGCGCTATTCGTTCGATATTCGCCAGGGTAACAAGATTCACGAGATTGGCGTTGACGTTGCGACCGGGCGTATCGTTGAAAACAAATTCGAAGCCTTGAACGCAAGGGATTGAATCGGACGATGCGCATCCTGGTGGCGGAAGATGAGGAAAAGACGCTTCGGTTCATCGAGCAGGGGCTCGGCGAACTCAGGCACAATGTCATCGCTGCCACAAATGGGGAGGATGCGCTTCACTACGGGCTGACCGAAGCGCTTGATGTTATCGTCCTTGATCGCATGCTGCCCAAGCTGGACGGCTTGAGTGTGCTCATGCGGCTGCGCGCGGGCGGAGTCATGGCGCCTGTCCTCATGCTGACGGCGCTGGGCAGGATTGAAGACCGTGTCGATGGCCTTCAGGCCGGCGCCGATGACTATCTGGTCAAGCCATTCGCCTTCAGCGAACTTGCCGCACGAATTCAGGCTTTGGGGCGGCGCCTGACCCCGGCGGTGGTAACGACCCGACTTCAGGCAAATGGCGTAGAGATGGACCTGTTGACCCGCGAAGTCCGACGCGAGGGAAAGCCCATCCTGTTGCAGCCGCGCGAGTTCCGCTTGCTTGAGGAGTTGATGCGCCACGCCGGCGAGTTCGTGACCCGGACCATGCTGCTCGAACGGATCTGGGACTTTCATTTCGATCCGCAGACCAAAATCGTCGAGACGCATATGAGCCGCCTACGGACGAAGCTCAATGAGGGATTTGCGCAGGATGCGATCGAAACCGTGCGCGGGGTCGGCTATCGGATGCGCACGGCGTGAGGTTGTTGCCGCGCAGCGCCGCTCGACGCATCGCGCTGGTTGGCTTTCTGGCCTATGCAGCCGCCATGCTGCTGCTCGGGCTGGCCGTTTACTGGGCAACCCACGCTGCATTCGCGCGCCAGATCGACAGCAACATCGAGCATGCGACGGCAGCCCTGTTGGCTGAATATCGCGACGATGGCGTGAGAGGTCTTGCCGAAGCTGCCGCCGCGCAGCAGGGGCCTGGCCCGATTGCCCTGGGCACCGCACTGTTCGCGCCTGACGGCCGCCGCATCGCTGGCAACCTCGACACGCGGCCCCCTGTGCTGGGTTGGCATAGGATCATATTCCTCGATCCAGTTGAAGGCCTCGACCCCGCCCGAGCGCAGACGACGGGACTGCCCGGGGGCTATCGCCTGGTGGTAGCCGCCGATCTGGAAGCGCTCGAATCTATCGACAATATCATTCTGGGCCTGTTCGCAGCGGCGCTGATCGTCATCCTGCTCGTCGGGCTGGGGGGAGCGCTCCTGCTCTCGCGCTATCTGCGGCGACGACTTGGCAATATCGAGACCACGGCAGCCGCTATCATGGCAGGCGACATGGATCAGCGTGCTGTGGAAGGTTCGGCTGGCGACGAGTTCGATCGGGTCGCGGGATCGCTCAATGCCATGCTTGATCGAATTGTGGAGCTGGTCGCCAACCTTCGGCAGGTCAGCGCCGACATCGCGCATGACTTGCGTACGCCGCTGACGGCGCTGCGCAATCAGCTCGAATTGATGCGACAGCATGGTGATGCTGCCGGAAGCGCAGAGCAGGTGGACGAGGCCGTGGAGCGCGCCGAAGACCTCCTGTCCCTCTTCAATGCGATTCTGCGGATTTCCGAAGTGGAGGAAGGCAATATTCGAAAGGCCTTTGCGCCCGTTGATCTTTCCGCGCTCGCTGCCGATCTGGGCGACACCTTGTCGCTTCTGGCAAGTGATGGAGGACGCGTCCTAGACACCGGCATTGCCCCCGACATGGTTGTTACCGGCGACCGAGAGCTGCTCGCTCAAGCCATCATCAACCTTGTTGAAAACGCCCTTCACCATACTCCGCCCGATACGCGCGTGCAGCTTGTTGTTCGGCGCGTGAAAGGTGGCGTTTCGTTGGAGGTCAGAGATAACGGTCAAGGGATTCCCGAGGAAGATCGCTCACGGGTGCAGCAGCGCTTCGTGCGCCTGGAACCTGCGCGCGCGACGCCGGGGCATGGTCTGGGCCTTAGCATGGTGCGGGCCATTGCCGAGGCGCATGGCGCCGACTTCACACTAAGCGACGCCGGGCCAGGACTGTATGCGGCTTTGACATTTCCGGAAAGGAGGCTGTCTTGAGGACTGTCTCCAGTCTCCTCCTCACCATATTGGTGGCGGGTTGCGCGACCTATTCATCCTCCCCGTTGAAGGATGATCCTGCTGTTTTGGCAGCCCCACTGGCCAGCATACTCGAAGCTCGCGCTGGGGCCATCGACAGGCCCTGGTTGAAGCCGACATCTATCGACCTCTCGGCGCCACTGACGCCTGAAGGTGTCGCCGTGCTCGCGGTGGTCAATAATCCCGATCTCGCGGCCTTGCGGGCGCGCTCGGGCGTGGCTGACGCGCAGGTTTTCGCCGCGGGACTGTTGCCTGATCCCACTTTCAGCCTGGGCGCGGACAATGTGCTGAGCGGGCCGGACACCATGCTCGGCATCGCTTCAAGCCTGGGTTTCAATTTGAACGCGCTTCGCACTCGCGGCGTCACACGGCAACAGGCTCGAGCCGAGGCTCGCAAGGTCCGGCTCGATCTGGCATGGAGCGAATGGCAGACGGCGGGTCAGGCGCGGCTTCAGGCGGCGCGGATCGGTGCGCTGGAGCGGCAGGTTGCACTGGATCGCGCGAGCCGTGAGTCCGCACAGGTCATGCTCGACCATATGCTCCGCGCTGCTGGACGCGGCGACATCGCGGGAGATCAGGTGCAGGGCGCACGTGTCGCCGCCTTCGACGCCGCCGAGCGCCTTCGCAACGATGAAAAGGAATTGAGCGCGGCGCGGCTGGAGCTCGCCAGGATGATCGGCTTTCCGCCGGATCAAGTCCTGCTGCTCGCCCCGCCGTTCCTGCCGCCTCCTCCGCCGCCCGATGCGGCCATCCTCTTTGCGATGGCGCAGAAAGGCCGGACCGACCTGCAAGCGCTGCGCGCAGGCTATGCCGCGCAGGAGGCAGCGCTGCACAAGGCGGTGCTCGATCAATTTCCGACGCTCGACCTTACCGTCAATACTGCCCGCGATACGGCTGGAAACGTTACGGTTGGGCCTGCCGTGGCTTTCACCCTTCCGCTGTGGAACCGCAACCGCGGCGGCATCGCGGTCGAACGGGCCACGCGCGCCGCCCTCAAGGCAGAATATGACGCGCGCCTGTTCCAGACGCGCGCAGAGATCTCCGCTGCCCTCGCTGGCGTCACCCTTTCGCGCCGCCAGCGCGACGCGGTGCTTGCATCGCTTCCGGCGGCGCGGCGGTTCGCCGCCGCCAACCGGCGTGCCGCAGATCGGGGCGATCTCTCGCTGGCGACTGCCGCGACCGCCGAGCAGGCGCTCCGCGACAAGGAGTTGCAACTTGCCCAAGCCGAGCGGGACATTGCCGAACAGACCATCGCGCTCGAATTGCTGATCGGCACGCCGCAGGAGACTTGGACACCATGAAAAAATGCTTCTGCATTGCCCTGTTGGCGCTCGCCGCCTGTTCGGGTAGCGAAGGTTCGGACCAATCCGAAACCGATCCGGTTGCGCTGGTCAAACTAGCAGGAGCCCAGTCCGCCCAGATCCGGTCGACAACGCAGCTTTATGGCACGGCGGAAGCCGGTGCGGCAGGTAACGCGATCCTTAGCGCACCCGAAGAAGCCATTGTTGCTGCAATTGTGGCTCCCTCCGGCAGTGCGGTATCGCGCGGGCAACTGGTCGTTCGCCTGACGCCCAGCCCAACGGCGCGGCTCGATCTTGAAAAGGCGGCGAGCGATGCCCGCGCGGCTGAACAGGCCTATGCGCGGGCGCAGCGCCTTCGCGCCGATGGGCTGATGAGCAACGGTGATGTCGAAACGGCGCGTGCGGCGGCGCAATCCGCCAGAGCAACCCACAAGAGCGTGGCCGCCCGCTCCGCCGGGCTTGATCTGCGCGCGCCGTTCGCTGGATATGTCCAGACCATCTCCGCCGCTTTGGGAAGCCTTGTGCCCGGTGGAACCCCCGTGGCGACCGTCAATGCCGCTGGCGATCTTCGAGCGCGCTTCGGGGTCGACCCGGCGCTGGCGCGGCAGGTTCGCCCTGGCGCTCCGATCCGCATCGAGCCTTCGGCGGGTGGACCCGGCTTTACCGCGACGGTCCTGTCGATTGATCCCAACGTAGATGCCCAGACGCGGCTTGCCTCGCTGTTTGTGCGTATTCCGGCGGCTGCGTTGATGGGTGCGGGTCAGCCCCTCACCGCTGAATTGTCGTTGCCCACGACCGGCAGCACGCCAACCGTTCCCTACGCCGCGCTGCTCGACGATGCCGGCCAAGCCTATGTGTTCGTTGTTTCTGGCGCCGCCGCGCATAGGCGAGATGTGACGACGGGAGCCAGCAATGGTCAGCGGGTCGAAATTATGCGCGGCCTCAAGCCCGGTGAAGCCGTCGTGATCGAAGGAGGCACCGCACTTGCGGACGGCATGAAAGTCCGTACGAAATGATCCGGACCCTGAGCGCCCATTCGCGCGCGATCACGCTCGCGGCGATCCTGCTGGCGCTCGCCGGCATCGCCGCCGCGCTCAAGCTGCCGGTGAGCCTCTTCCCCCACATCGACTATCCGCGCGTCCTTGTTTCGATCGAAGCTGGCGACCGTGAACCCGCCCAGATGGCTGCGGAAATTACCCGACCGGTCGAAATCGCGCTGCGAGAGGTTCCCGGTGTTACCCGCCTGCGCTCAACGACAAGCCGCGGCTCTGCAGAAATCGGCCTCAATTTCGCTTGGGGCGAGGACATGGTTGCGGCGACGCTCGCCACCCAGGGCGCGCTAGCCACCGCGCTGCCAGACCTGCCCCAGGGCACACGCTTCAGCGTTCGCCGATCCGACCCTACGATCTTTCCCGTGCTCGGGATCGCCCTCACGTCGCGCAGCCTTGATCCGGCAAGCCTTCGCCAGATTGCCGAGTTGCAGATCCGTCCGGCGCTAACGTCGGTGCAGGGGGTTGCGGGCGTCGACGTGCTTGGCAGCGCGCCAAGAGAGATCGCGGTCGATATCGATCCGGGGCGGTTGCAGGCGCTCGGGATCAGCCTGAGCGATGTCGCCACGGCGATCGGGCGCGCGAGCATAATCCGCGGTGTCGGCCGCATCGAGGACCGGCATCGCCTCTATCTGGTGCTGGTCGAGAACCGCGCAACGTTGATCAGCGATATCGGTCTATTGCCCGTCAAGGCGGCAACCACAGCGCCCGCCATTCCCAATCCGCTGCCGGGCCAGCCCACCCCTCCGTCGCCGGCGGCGGTGGTGACCCTCGGGCAAATTGCCTCCATTCATCCCGCAACGGCGCCCAACTTCACCCGCGTCACGTCGGGCGGACGCGATGCGGTGCTGATCAACATCCGCCAGTCTCTGACAGGGGACAGCGTCGCTATCGTTAAGGCGATCGACGCGCGGCTCAAGCAGATCCAACTGCCGCCGAGCGTGTCGGTCACGACCTTCTATGATCAGTCGGAACTGGTGACGGGCGCCGCCAATGCCGTGCGCGATGCAATTCTTCTCGGCGCTTTCCTCGCGGGTCTGGTGCTGTTCCTGTTCCTGCGCTCTTTTCGGCTGATGGTGATCACCGGAGTCGCGCTGCCGGCCGTGCTCGCAGCCACCTGCCTGCTGCTGCTCGCGCTCCACATGGGTTTCAACATGATGACGCTCGGCGGCATGGCCGCCGCCGTGGGCTTGGTCGTCGACGATGCTGTCGTGATGCTTGAGCACATGATGCGGCGCATGCAGGAAGGCGCGGCGAAGGACCGCGATGGCCTCCTCGTCGCGGCAGCGGAGATGGGCAAGCCGCTCTATGGCTCAAGCCTTGCAACGATCATCATCTTTCTGCCGCTCGCCTTCGTGAGCGGTGTCACGGGCGGCTTTTTCAAGGCGCTCGCGCTCACCATGGCGGCGGCGCTGACGCTGTCGCTGCTATATGCGCGCTTCGTCATTCCGCTCCTTGCGGCCTTTTGGCTGCACGACAAGGATGTCGAAGCGGCGGGCAAGGCAGATCGACTGATGTATGGGCTGGAGCGCGGCCATCAATGGGCCGAGCGTCGCGCGCTCGCGAAGCCGGGCCTGTTCGTTCTCGTCACCGCGATCCTGGTGGCGGGCCTTGGCTATCTGGCGTGGAGCAACGTGCCTTCTGGCTTCATGCCGGCCATGGATGAAGGTGGCTTCGTCCTCGACTATAAGGCCCAGCCCGGCGCGGCGCTCTCGGACACCGATCGCATTCTACGGCAGGTTGAGCAGATCATCACCGCGACCCCCGAAGTCGCCAGCTATTCACGGCGCACAGGCCTCCAACTAGGCGGCGGCCTCACCGAAGCCGACGAGGGCGATTATTTCATCCGCTTGAAGGGCGGATCGCGTCGTCCGATTGACGAGGTGATGACGGACGTTCGAACCCGGATCGAGGCGAACGTGCCCGGACTGGAAATCGAGACGATCCAGCTTATGGAGGATTTGATCGGCGATCTGACCGCTGTGCCGCAACCGATCGAAGTCAAGCTGTTCGGCGATGACCCGGCGGTCCTTAACAAGGCGGCCCGACAGGTCGGCGACGCGATTGGCAGGATATCGGGGGTCGTCGAGGTCGTGAACGGGCTTCGTGTCGCGGGCGACGCGGTCGATATTCGCGTGCGTCCCGGTGCGCTCGCCCAGCAGGGGCTCGACGCCGATGCCTTCGCCTCGCAAATTGAGGGACTGATCGGTGGGACGGAGGCGACCAGGATGCGCGCGGGAGAGCAACTGCTCTCGATCCGGGTCCGGGCGCCGGCGGACTTGCGTCAACGCGCCGCACAGATTGCGCGGTTGCCGCTTGTCGCACCAGATGGTCATGGGTTGACGATCGGCCAGGTCGCGGATGTCAAGGTGAAGGCAGGACAGCAGCAGTTGACGCGGGAGGATCTGGCTCCCTTCGTCGCGGTCACCGCCCGCCTCGAAGGACGCGATCTCGGTTCCGGCATGCGGGATGTCCGCAAGGCCGTTGCGGGACTGCATCTGCCAAACGCCATCCGCGTCGATTATGGCGGACTTTATGCGGAGCAGCAGAAGAGCTTTGCTGATCTGAGCATGGTCTTCGCATCCGCGCTGCTGCTGACCGCGCTGCTGCTGACCATCCTGTTCGAACGTATCGCCTGGACACTCGCCGCCGTGATGACGGTGTTGCTGTCGGCGGCCGCCGTCTTGATCGGGCTCTGGATCACGGGCATCGAACTCAACATTTCGGCGCTGATGGGGCTGACGATGGTCGTCGGCATGGTGACGGAACTGGTCATCTTCTTCCTTGCCGAACTTGATCCAGAAAAAGGCGGCGAGGCCGAGACACTTGTCATCGCCGGCCGCAAGCGGCTGCGTCCAATCCTCATGTCCGCCCTGATTGCGATCCTGACGCTGAGCCCGCTGGCGCTGGGCCTCAGTCGCGGCGCGGGATTGCAGCAGCCACTCGCGACTGCGATCATTTTCGGACTGACTGCGGCGGTACCGCTTGTGTTGCTGTTCCTTCCTGCTGCGGTGCTGCACTTTTCTGGCAGCTACAGACGCGGCAAACGGCGGGGAAGCCCGTTGCGCGGTAAAACCGGGCGGGATCAAGGATCGGGGAACGATCACAAACAGGCTGGTGAGTCGACGCCGATTGGCGACACAGCTGGAGATAGGCAATGAGGCTTCCCCAACTGAACACCGCGCCGCACCGCCATCATGCGGAAAGTTACGTGCTTGTCATGTTCTTCCTGTCGGCGGCCGCCCTCTTCATATTTCTGTCCCTCGCGTCAGAGGTGCGCGAGGGGGAAATCCTCGCTTTCGACCGCTGGTTGCTGCTTGCACTTCGCAACACCGCCGATCCAGCTGTTCCCGTGGGACCGAGCTGGCTGCGGGCAGCGATGATCGAACTGACAGCCTTGGGCGGTACATCGGTCCTGACGCTCATAACCGTAGCGGCCACAGGATATCTTCTCGCCGCACGCCGCGCGAGCATGGCGGCGTTCCTGGTTCTCACGGTGGCCGGTGGCGCGGCCGCCAGCACGCTACTCAAGCAGCTGTTCGCGCGATCGCGTCCCGATGTGCAGCATCTGGTAGAAGTCACCAGTGCCAGCTTTCCCAGTGGACATGCAATGAACTCAGCCGTCACCTTTCTGACGCTGGGCGTAATGCTCGCACGTACGCAGACCAGCCCGGCGATTCGCATTTATCTAATCTGTTTGGCGGTGATCCTGACCATGACGATCGGTCTGTCTCGCGTTTATCTGGGGGTGCATTGGCCCAGCGACGTCATCGCCGGTTGGTGCGTGGGCGGCGCCTGGGCTATCCTGTGCTCACTTGCCGCCCGGACGCTTCAGCAGCGACGCGCCCTGGAACCACCTCAAGGAGCCGGTGGCTAAATCAACTGCTACGCGAAGGTGCGCCTGTTCGCGACGAATGGCAGCTATACCATGATTGCCGCTCCAAACCTGACATTCGCCTTTCGGCCAATCGCGGGCGGCCGGCACGAAAAACCTGACGGTCTGCAGCTGGGACTGAAAAATTAGGCGCTGAACGGCCGGGAAGGGTCGATGATCGCTTCCCCGTTCGACCTTGTCGTCCAGGATGGGCCTAGGGCACGAAGACCGGGACCGTGTCCAATTTCGCAGCGCATTTGGCGAACTTGCGGTCGAAAGTCAGGAATTCAGTGCATTGGGCGGATCGCACAAGGTGAAGGGCGTCGGCGAAATCCATTCCATGTTCCATCCAATCGAGGGCTAATGCCATATGGGCAGGCTCCTCTACCAGCATGCCCGGAAGACCGGCTAGACCGCGTAACGCGCGAGCAATTTGATCGGGCGCGAAACCATAACCTGCTCGCAGCACCCATTCTGCCTCCAATAGCACCGTTACGCCGAGAAAAATTTCGTTTCCTTCAACGACCCGGCGGGCTGCCTTCGCCTGTTTTTCATCGTCGGCGGTCAGCAAGCGGACGACAATGTTGGTATCAATCCCGCGCACGCCGTTTTGCTTCCTCAGATATGACCATATTCATCTCATCGATAGAGAGCGCGGGCTTTGCTGACCGCAGCGAACCAAAGACGGATTCGATGTCTGTGGCGGCAAAGACAGGCGCAGCCTTCAGGAGCACGCCCTCATCCGTTTCTTCGACAATCAGCTTGGTGCCCGCCGCCCAATGTTTCTGTTCACGGATCGTTTTGGGCAAGATAACCTGCCCTTTGGTTGAAACCGTGGTAGTGATCCGTTCCTGAACGCCCATGGCGGCCTCCGTGAGTAAGACAGAGGTAAGATAGCAGCAGGTGTGATCTGTGGCAAGGAGCGGTCGGTCCGCACGTCGAAAGCAAAATTCGGCGGCTGAGTGGCCGACTTGGGTGTGCGCCGTGAAAGGTGGCACATTTACCAGTGGGTGAAAGGCCCACCCGGCGATGCTCCAGCCGGAAGCAACCGGGGCAGGCATGGAGGTGACGAAATGTCTGAAGCCCCAGGATAACGGTCACATAGGTGACCGTGCGAGCGTACAGGCCGTAACGTGAGTGAACGCTGAGCAATCCTCGAAAAGGACGATGTGCAGGCCGACCCGTTAACCCTTACGGGGAAGGTTGATATGGACGGGCGAGTTTGAGCGACGTTCGAGCCCGTCTGCTGCACCGGGGTAGTGGCGACAGCATGTACGCAAGGTAAGCCACGCGAGCAACGCCGCTGACAGCGGATTTTTCATTGTGAACTTTTCAGACTACGCTTCAGCATAATCCTAAATTGGAAATCTGGGCTCAATCTAATGGTCTACAATGTTGCACTTTCGGATCGGCAATCATCCTAATTCCCAACCCTTTCATGGCGCATCTGAGGTTACTAAAGACCGGCATTCAAGCGGGGCAGGTCACGCTAGAACGACGGCCCATGGAATTTGAAAGGTGGTCCAAGATGGCAAACTATTTCAATGTCGTGGGCAGTCAGACGATTACGGCGGGCAGCGAAAAGGATCAGTTCTTTGCTTTCACCCGACTCGCCAATCTGGACTATGTGCGCCCCGATGCGGTGATGGCGCAGCTGGTTTGGAACTCCGCGATCCTGACCGGCAGCGGTACCGCCTATCAGTTGATCGGCGCCAATATCCAGATATCCACCGACCTCTATCTAGGCGGACAGGGGACGGATATCATGTATGGTTCCAACCTCAACGACGCGATCGTCTACAATAATGGCGTGATTTCCGGGGGCTTCGGCAGCTTCGACAATATCGAGCAGTTCTGGCTGGCCGATGGCGACGACATCATCGACCTGTCGGCGCATGGCGCGGGCGGGATCGACTATGCCAAGGATGTGCTGATCCAGGGCGGCGAGGGCAATGACATCATCATCGGCGGCGCGGGCAAGGACAATCTGCAAGGCGATGGCGGCAACGACATCATCTTCGGCTGGCGCGGCAGCGACACCATCTCCGGCGGCGCTGGCGACGATATCCTCTATGGCGACGACCTTGGCTATAACGGCATTTCGGGCGACGACACGCTGGACGGCGGATCGGGCGACGACACGCTGGACGGCGGATCGGGCAACGACCAGCTTTATGGCGGGCGCGGCAAGGACAAGCTGAGCGGCGGCGACGGCAACGACATGCTCTATGGCGGCGCGGGCGATGACAGTCTGGCGGGCGGCGCGGGCGACGATATCCTCTATGGCGACGACGACACTGTCTCGGGTAGCGACGTGCTGCACGGCGATGCGGGCAATGACCAGCTTTATGGCGGCCTCGCCGGGGACGAGCTGTACGGGGATTCGGGCGACGACTGGCTCGATGGCGGCGCGGGCAACGACTATATGCATGGTGGCGGTGGCAACGACACGATCATCGCGGGCGCGGGCAATGACGTGATCGACGGCAGCGCCGATATCGACACGCTGGTCTTTTCTGGCAACCGGGCGGACTATGCTTTCACCCTGCAGACCGACGGCAGCTATGTCGCGGTCGACCAGCGCGCCGGATCGCCCGAAGGCACCAAGACGATCCGCAATGTCGAATTTTTCCAGTTCGCCGACATGACGACCCCCTCGACCGGGCTGAACGCGCCGCCGGTGATCACCTCCAACGGCGGCGGGGCGACGGCGGCGCTGGCCATTGACGAGAACAGCACGGCCGTCACCACCGTCACCGCGACCGACGCCGACGCGGGCCAGACGATCGGCTTTTCCATCATCGGCGGCGCCGACGCCGCGCTGTTCAGCATCGATGCCGGGACGGGTGCACTGCGTTTCATCGCCGCGCCCAATTTCGAGAGTCCGGCCGATGCCAATGGCGACAATGTTTATCAGCTGATCGTCGCCGCCAATGACGGCAATGGCGGGGTCGATACGCAGGCGCTGTCGGTGACGGTGAACGACCTGCCCGATGGTGCGGCGCCGGTCATCACCTCCAATGGCGGCGGCGCCAGCGCGGCGATCACGGTCAATGAGAATGCGACCGCCGTGACCAGCGTGACCGCGACGGACGCGGACGGCCCCTCGATCAGCTATGCGATCGTCGGCGGGGCGGATGCGGCGCTGTTCGCCGTCGATGCGGCGACCGGCGCGCTGACCTTCCGCACCGCGCCCAATTATGAGGCGCCCGCCGACGCCAATCATGACAATGTCTATGACGTGATCGTGCAGGCCAGCGACGGCAGCAACACCGATCAACAGACGCTGGCCGTCACCGTCGCCAATCTCAACGACAATGCGCCGGTGCTGACCTCCTATGCCGGGGCGGCTTCGGCGGCGCTGTCGGTGGCGGAGAACGGCCTGCTCGCCGCCACGGTGCAGGCGAGCGATGCCGATGGCGGCGCGCTCAGCTACAGCATCAGCGGCGGCGCGGATGCGGCGCTCTTCACCATCGACACGGCGACCGGCGCGCTCAGCTTCCGCACCGCGCCCGACTATGAAGCGCCGACCGACAGCAATGGCGACCGCATCTACAATGTGGTCGTCAGCGCCAGCGACGGCACCAACAGCGTCGCCCAGACGCTGGCGATCAGCGTCACCAATGTGAACGACAACGCCCCCATCATCAGCTCCAATGGCGGCGGCGCTTCGGCGGCGATCAGCATCGCGGAAAATGGCAGCGCGGTCACGACCGTCGCGGCCAGCGACGCGGATGGCGCGACCCCCTCCTACATGATTGCAGGCGGCGCCGACGCGGCGCTCTTCACCATCGACGCGGTAACGGGCGTCCTGTCCTTCATCAATGCGCCCGATTATGAGAACCGGCTCGATGCCGATGGCGACGGCATCTATCAGGTGACGGTACGCGCCAGCGACGGCAGCCTGTTCGACGATCAGGCGCTGTCGATCAGCATCACCGACGTGGCGGAGGGGGGCAGGACCATCACCGGCTCGTCGGGCAACAACGTCATCAGCCCGACCACCACCGTGCTCGCCTATCAGACCACCGCGCTCAACGACACCATCTATGGCCTTGCAGGCAACGACACGATCGATGGCGGCGCGGGCGCGGACATTATGGACGGCGGCGCGGGCAACGACATTTTCTATGTCGACACCTATTCCGATGACGGCTTTGCCGGGAATGACGATCAGGTCATCGAACTGGTGGGCGGCGGCAGCGACCTCGTCTATGCCTCGGTCAGCTACCGCCTCGCCGCCAATGTCGAGAAGCTGACGCTGACCGGCATGGCCGCGATCAACGGCATCGGCAATGACCTCGCCAACACCATCACCGGCAATGACGCGGCGAACGCGCTGTCCGGCGGGCTTGGCGCCGACATACTCTACGGCATGGGCGGCAACGACATGCTCGACGGTGGCGACGATAATGACACTCTGTTCGGCGGCGACGGTAATGACAATCTGATCGGCGCCGCGGGCAACGATTATCTGGACGGCGGCACCGGCGCCGACAGCATGACCGGGGGGCTGGGCGACGACAGCTATATCGTCGATAGCTGGTCCGACGACGGCAACAGCGCCAATGACGATCTGATCGTCGAACTGGCGGGCGAGGGCACCGATCAGGTCAACGCCTCGGTCAGCTACAAACTGGCGGCCGAGATCGAGAAGCTGACCCTGACCGGCACCGACGCTATCGACGGCACCGGCAATGAGCTCGCCAACACCATCACCGGCAACAGTGGCAATAACAGTCTCTGGGGCGGCCTTGGCAACGACACGATGCTGGGCAATGCGGGCGACGACCGGCTCTATGGCGAGGATGGGCAGGACAGCCTCGACGGCGGCGCGGGCAACGACCTGCTCGACGGCGGCGCGGCGGGCGATACGATCAAGGGCGGTGCGGGAGCCGACACGCTGATCGGCGGCGCGGGCAAGGACACGCTGACCGGCGGGACGGAGGCGGACGTCTTCGTCTTCGCGCGCGGCGACACGACGCTCAACACGGCAAGCTACGACCGCATCACCGACTTCAAGGCGAGCGAGGGCGACCGCATCGACTTCGACTTCCTGAACGGCAGCCTGCCCGCGGCGGACTATGCGGAAAAGACGATCGCCACCAATGTCTTTGCCGACGCGCTGGCCGCCGCGAACACGACCGCCGGGGCCAATCATGTGACCTTCATCGCCGGCACGACCGACGGCTGGGTCTTCTACGACAGCAATGGCGACGGCGCGTTCGACCAGAGCATCCAGCTGGTCGGCGTGAACATGCTGGCGGGGGCGGACGCGAGCAGCTTCTTCTAACGAAACGAGCCAGAAACAGACGCGCTGCCAAAGAGAACCGTGATGTGATTACAGGAACGTCCAGCCGCTGAATTAGGCAACGGAAATCTGGGTGTCACGAAATGGTCAACGCTTCGCCGGACTTTATCAGTGGGCGCCCCGTGCTGACTATGGCTGCCTCATCCATAATCGCAATTGAGTATGTTCCGAGCCTCGTGCGAGATGATGGCGAGGTGCATAGTGGGACCATTCGGTTATCACACAAAGGTGCAGGATCGCTCGAAGTGCAAACGGAGGCAGTTTTGGGAGAAGCTGCACGTCGGCTCCGATCCCGAATGGCTGATCTGTGCTGGACGTCTGGTTTCAGCCCTGTTCGCAGCGCTTGCCATATATCTCGATCCTACCCGACCGGCCCGATCTCTCGACGAAGCACATTTGGTGCTTGGCGCCTATGTCGGCTTTTCACTCTCTCTGACGATTTTCCGTCCCGGACGATCGCTGGCGAGTCCGGCCCATCTCATCACCCACAGCATCGACATATTGGCGCTCGCCTTGCTTGTCTATTTGACGGACGAACTCGACAGCCCGTTTTTCCCTTTCGTACCGTTCATCCTGCTAGCGACGACGATGCGCTGGGGCATGCGTGGGGCGGTCCTGGGTGCATTGGCGATGGAAGTCATGATGATCGCCGTCGGTTGGCAAGACTTGACCGATGGGGATTCGGAGTTGAACCTGGTCATCATGCGCTCGGCTTATTTTCTCGTCGCCGCCGCGATGCTCGGCTATTTTGGTGCTTACCGCGCCCGCAGCAGCCAGCGGTTTGCCCAACTTGCCTCATGGGCAGTTGCTCCCGCAAGCCTGAATGAGCCGGAATGGCTGCGAGATGTTCTCCATCATGCCTCGGGTCTGTTGGAGGCTTCGCGGCTTCTTCTGGTCTGGCATGATCGCGAAAAGCCAGAGGGAATGGCAGCACTGTTCGGGCCAGAGGGCCTGCGCATTGCCGGTGGGCTTGGTCCGGCCTTTTGGCAAGAGCGGGCCGCCAATCTCGTCAACGACGATCTGCCCGGCAGGATCGAGCGGTCGGAATTTGAGGCCATAGCGCTGGCGACGGGAGGGCCTGTAAGACACGATGGCCATCTTTGTTCGGCCAGTTTCGAGGGCATGAGAAACAGGGGACGGCTTTATGTGCTGGACCTGCGTTATCGGCAGGAGGATGCAGCCTCGCTTGTCCGGATCATCGCGCGGCGCATCGGTCAGGAACTTGAGCGGCTCGCGCTGACCCAAGCCATAGCCGAGAGCGCCCGCGATCAGGAACGGGTCCGTCTCTCCCGCGATCTTCATGACAGCGTGCTGCAGGATCTGACCGCGGCGGCGTTGAAACTGAAGGCAGCGATGACGCATGTTCCGGCGGAAGCGCGCGGCGCCCTGCAAGGCGTCAACGCGCTGATGATCGAACAGCAGCGCCGTATCAGGCTGTTCGTCGAATCCAGCCGACGGACCGATGTGTTCACGGTGCGGCACCTGTCCTCTACCCTGTCGCAGAACGTCAATAATCTCTGCGATCAGTGGGGATGCGACATTGGGCTTACGATAGACCCTCCCGATCTGGAAGCGCCTGCGCTAGTCCATCGTGAACTGGTGCAACTCCTGTCCGAAGCGACCGCCAATGCGGTTCGCCATGGCGGCGCGACGCGCTTGCAGGTTGACCTGAGCAAGGTGGAACAGGGGCTTACGGTCGCCATCTCTGACAATGGATGCGGCATGGCAGTCGGCGAAGCGGACGATCAGACACGCCCACGCTCAATTCGCGCCCGGGTCGAGGACATGGACGGCAGTCTTGCCATCACGCGCTATGCACCCGGCCTTGCCATGCGGATCGAAGTGCCGTTGCCATGATCGCCCACAGCGTCTTCCTGGTGGACGACCATCCCGTGCTGCTGCGCGGGCTTGCCGATCTGGTTTCTATGGAAAGCGACCTTCGGGTAATCGGCAGCACGACAGAAGGCAGCAAGGCTTTTGCCCTGCTCGACCGGCTGAAGCCCGACATCGCGGTTCTGGACATCAACATGCCCGATGTCAGCGGACTTGCCATTCTTCGCCGGATCAGGAGCGCGGACCTTCCGGTCCGGGTCGTTTTCCTCACCGCCATGATCAGTCCCGCGCAAGTCAGCGAGGCGATTGCCAACGATGTCTGGGGTATCTTGCTGAAGGAAGCTGCTCCGGACAGGCTGATCGATTGCCTGCGGAGCGTTGCCGCCGGGCGGCGCTGGTTTGCCGACGAAGTGGCGGTCATGGCCGACATTCTGCCCCCGCAAAACCCAAGCGGGGAACTGGCCAGCCTGACCCCGCGTGAGATGGAGATTGCCGGACTGGCATGCAGCGGCCTTTCCAACAAGCTGATCGCCCGCCAGCTCGGCGCCGGAGAGGGCACGGTGAAGATTCATCTCCACAATATTTTCCAGAAGCTGCGGATCAACAATAGGACGGCTCTCGCCGCACTCTATTACCGGCAGCCGGGCACAGGAGAAGCGCCTGAGCATCCCCGCGCAAATGGAGATAGCTGGAAGGGGTAGCGCCGCCTCTCCTCCGAAGTATATAATTCCATGGATTCCGTGGTGTCCGCCGCATCCCCTAGTCTCCTCCTGACAGGAACGAACAGGGGATTGACGGCATGGCAACGCAAATTCGGCGCGACGATATCGGCCGGGAAGGCCTCCACACGAAGCCGGCGCTGCTGACCCTGAACGATGCGCTGGACCTCGACATGGACCGCGCGAACCGGCTCTATGCGGACCATCTGAACCGTTATCTGCTTCAAATTTTCGGGATATTGGGGCTGGACCTGCTCGATGTGCGTGCGGCGGAGGGGACCACGCTGCATCTTGCCGACGGTCGACAGATACTCGATTTCTCCACCGGCATGGGGGTGGTGGGTCTGGGCCATAACCACCCGCGCATATTGGCGGCGGAACGGGCCTGCCATGAACGGCGCGTGCTGGACTGCACCAAGCTCTCACCCAATAAATTGCAGGCGGCGCTGGCCTATAATCTGGCCCAGATCCTGCCCGATCCGCTCGATACCAGCTTCTTCGCGACTTCAGGTGCGGAAGCTAACGAGGCGGCCATGAAGCTTGCCGAGCGTATCCAGACGCCAAAGGGCAAGCGCAAGTTTCTCTGCATGCGGGGGGCGTTCCATGGCAAGACCCATGGCGCCCTCGCGCTGACGACGGCAACGGACGTGCATACTGGCTTCCTGCTGGGCGTGCCCAAGGAGAATGTCGTTTATGTTCCCTATGGCGATATCGACGCTATGCGGGCGGCAATCCTGGCGGAGGCGATGGGCGACAAGGGCAATGCTATCATCGCGGCCATCGTCGAACCCATCAGGGGAACGGCCTGTGAAGTGCCGCCGGAAGGCTATCTTACGCAATTCGTGCAGCTTTGCCGCGACAATGACATCGTCTCAATCTTCGATGAGGTGAAGGTCGGCACCGGGCGAAGCGGCCGTTTCTGCGCCTTCATGCATGAGGCTGTCGTGCCCGACGTCGTGACCCTCGCCAAGACGCTGGGCGGAGGCAAGCGCGCCATCGGCGCGATGGTGACGTCCCGAGCGATGTTCGACCGGGCCTATGGCAATCGCAACGACTGCAATCTGCACAGTTCCAGCTTCGGGGGCCTTGGGGAAACCTGCGCGGTGGCAATCGAGACGCTGAATGTCCTGTACGATGAAGCATTGATCGACAATGCTGCGGAAATGGGCGCCTATTTGGGGCAGCGGCTTCAAGAACTGAAGACGCGCTACCCTCGCACCCTGATCGATGTTCGGGGGCGAGGTCTGTTCCGGGCGATCAGGCTCAATTTCCGCGAAGATCTGGTCTCGAAGCTGATCGACGTATCGAACAATCCTGTCTTCCTCACCTATCAGACCGTGCTGATCGGCGCCGTCGCGCGGCAGCTCTATGACCGGCATGGCATTCTGGTCCACTTCCAGCCAGGCGCGCGGGACATACTGCATTTCATGCCGCCTTTCGTGGTCACGTGCGCGGAGATCGACCGGCTGATCGAGGGGCTGGACGATATCTTCAGCCGGGGCATTGCCGATTCCGCCCTGCACTTCGTGGCGGAAAATGCGCGGCGCATTCTGGTTCTTCCCTGGGCCAGGGGTAAGTGATGTTCCAGTATCCGGCGCAGGATGCACTGGCCGCGCAGGTCCGCGCTGTCCCCTATGATCGGGTCTGCGCGGTGGGCTTTCCCTTGCTGGCCCTGTCGCTCTTCATGCTGTCGACCCACCATGGGATCGGTATTCTGCCCGACAGCACACGGTATATGAGCCTTGCCGCCCGACCATGGGACGCGCCCATTTATCCGGCCCTGTTGCAGCTTGCGGCGGCAAGCGGCATCGACATCGCCACCGGCGCATGGGGCATCGGACTGATAGTGAGCGCGCTCAATGCCTTTCTGATCTGGTTCATCCTTCGGGAAGCGAGCGGGCGCACCGGCTATGCGGCGCTCGGCACGGCTCTGGTCGCGATCGCGCCGCAAAGCGTGGCCTTGCATGCGCTGGCCATGTCGGAACCGCTGTTCCTGACCATGATTCTGTCGACCTTCGTTGCGCTGCTCCACTATCTGCGGTCGGATGACCGGCGCTGGCTTCTCGCCGTGGGGAGCGGTGTCGGCCTTGCGTCCCTTGTCCGCTTTACCGGACCGCCGCTGGGCGCCGCCATCGCCGTCTTTCTGCTGATCCTTCCGCGCCACCCCATGCAGCACCGGATTGGCGATGTTCTGTGCATTCTCCTACCTTCGGCCCTGCTGTTCCTTGGCTGGGCCAGTCTGAGCGAGTGGCTGATGGGCCGTTCGACGGGCAGGCCGTTGCAATGGTATGGGAATATGACCGCCGAGGACTGGCTGACCAGCTTCAATTCGCTGACCGCCTGGATCGTGCCGGACGAAGTTCCCTTCGCTATCCGCGGCGCGTTATTCCTGATGGCGGTGACGGCGAGCATGACGCTGCTCGTACGCCATGCTCGCCGAATGTTGGCAAGGGCGCAAACAGGGCAAATGGAGCCTTCGCTGCTGGCGATTTCGCTTGGCCTGTTCTTCTTCACCTATCTCGGCTTCATCGTCCTGGCCACGTCCATCGAGGCCAATCTGCATCTGAACAGCCGCTATGCCTATCCGGTCTACTGCACCAGCATCATGGCCATGACGATCGTCCTTGCGCATATGGCCGCGCGTTCCGGCCGAGTACGGAAAATGCATGGCGCGCTTGTCGGACTGGCCATGTTCATGCTGGTCAGCCACGCATTGCGGACCGCCGACCGGACCCATCAAGCCTATCGGGAAGGCATCGGCTTTGCATCGCTGCAATGGACTCAGTCCCCCATATTGGCTGCCGTGCGGCGGCTTCCGGCCGACGCGGCGCTCTACAGCAACGGCCCCGACGCCATTGGCTATGTGCTGCGCCGCCACGTGCGCAATATTCCCGCCCATATTCTGCTGAGGACGGGGCGCGAGGATCCTGCCTTCCCCTACGCCGCCCAGCTTGCGGAGACGCGCGCCGCGCTGGCGCACGGCAATGCCTATGTCGTGTTCCTGAACAACGTCGACTGGCGATTTTACATGGCTTCGGAAGATGAACTCACACGCCTTCTGAACCTTCACCTCGTCGCCCGCCGGATTGACGGCAGCATCTATTGCGGCGGATCGGCCGCCGCCATTGCAGGAGAGCGAAGATGAGCACAGACGGCATCGCCGCGACCCGTCCCTTGCAGCCGCGCGGGCGCCTGCGCGACTATCTGGCGATAGCGCGCTTCGACCACATGACGAAGCACGTCTTCATCCTGCCCGGCATTGTCCTCGCCTATGTACTGCGCCATCCGGCGGCGGGAATCGTGCCGCTTCACATCCTGATGGGGTTGATGAGCGCGGTTGCCATTGCCTCGGCCAACTATGTCGTCAATGAATGGCTCGATCGCGAATTCGATGCCTTCCACCCGTTGAAGTCAGCGCGAACGGCTGTGCATCGCAGCCTCTCGGGACCTATCGTCTATGCCGAATATGGGCTTCTGGTGTTGGTCGGCCTTGGCCTGGCCATGCAATTGGGACCGCTCTTTGCCTGGACCTCCGCGGCGTTCGTGCTGTCGGGCCTTGTCTATAATGTCCAACCGGTGCGGACCAAGGACCGGGTCTATCTGGACGTCGTCAGCGAAAGCATCAACAATCCGATTAGGCTGATGCTGGGTTGGACGATGATCGACGCCGCCACCATGCCGCCCAGCAGCCTGCTTTTCGCCTATTGGATGGGCGGTGCTTTCCTGATGGCCGCCAAGCGGCTTGCGGAATATCGCGACATCACGGCAGATGGCGGTGCGGAACTGCTGCCCCGCTACCGTCGCTCCTTCGGCCGCTACAATGCGGAAAATCTGGCCGTTTCCTGCCTGCTCTACGCGATGCTGTCCGCCTTTTTCCTCGCCGTTTTCCTGATCAAGTACCGACAGGAATATATCTTTGCCCTCCCGTTCATCGCGGCGCTTTTTGCGAGCTATTTCTGGCTGGCGATGCTCAAGGGATCGGTAGCGTCCCGGCCAGAGCGGCTGTTCCGGTCAAAAAGGTTGATGCTGGCGTCCTTCGCCGTGGTGGCCTCGCTCACCATTCTGACCTTCATCGACATGCCCTTCCTGAACTATCTCTCCGCGCCCAGCTTCGTCCAGGTGCAGCCATGACGGGAAGCATCGCCTGGAAGCAGTTCGATCTGATCGTGTTCGACATGGACGGTACGCTCTATGATCAGGCTGCGCTACGCCGCAGGATGTTGACCCTGCTGGTGCGTGAAGCGGTCCGCAGTCGCAGTCTGGCGGTGCCGCGGCTGCTCGGCGCGTTTCGCCGTCACAGAGAGCGGCTTGCGGACAGGGCGGACGTCGATTTCATCCGGCAACAATATCGTCTGCGCGGCCATGACAGTGAAAGGGTGCGCGAAGTCGTGAACGAATGGATCGATGAACGTCCCTTGCCGCATCTCAGATCCTTTCGCGCGAAGGGTATTGTGGACCTGTTCGCCCGGCTTGCGGCCAGCCATATCGTGGCGGTCCATTCGGACTATCCTGCCGCCCGCAAGCTGGAGGCGCTGGGCCTTTCCGCTCATTTTGCCGTGGCGGCGGACGATGTCGGGCGATTGAAGCCCGATCCGGCCGGTCTTCATTGGCTGATGGCAGCCGCGAAGACTGGACCCTCGCGCACCCTGATGATCGGCGACCGTGCCGATCGGGATGGCGAAGCGGCAAGGCGCGCGGGCGTTCGCGCGTTGATTCGGGGACGCGACTTTCGTCACTTCGATGATCCGATCTTCGGCCATGCTGCCTGACTTCGCCGCTACGGTCCGCGCCCTGGCCGCCACCGTTGCGGAGCGGGAGAAGGGCGTCCCCGGTTCGCCCGAAGCGGCAAGCGAATTCATCCTCGCCAGCTTTGCCGCCATGCCATCCTATCTGCGCCCGCCGATGCGGGCGGCGACATTGTTCTTCGACGTCTGGTCGATGCCATGGCGCGGCGTGCCTTTCCACCGTCTGCCGGCTGCAAGGCGTCGCGCGCAGGTGGAGGCATGGGAGCGGTCGGCAATGGGACCCGCGCGAATGCTCATGAGCTTCTATGTGGGGCTGTCGCTGGTCAGCCTCTGGTCCGAAGGACGACGTTATGGCTGAGCCCGTCCGCGACATTTTGCATGCGGACGTCGCGGTGATCGGTTCTGGACCGGGCGGGTCCGTGACCGCAACCCTGTGCGCGGAGGCAGGATTTGACACGTTGCTGGTGGAGGAAGGGCCTGATCTGCCGCTGGATGCCGCCCCGCATTTTTCCGGCGAAGAAATTCTGAGCAAATATCGCAATGCGGGTATTACGATGGCCTTCGGTATCCCTTCGGTGTCTTATGTCGAGGGGCGCTGCGTCGGCGGGGGGAGCGAGGTCAATCGCGGCCTCTATCACCGTACGCCGCACTATATCCTCGATCAGTGGGCGCGCAGCCATAAGGTGGAAGCCCTCACTGCCGATATGCTGGCTCCCCATTTCGATGCCTGCGAGGCGACGGCACATGTCGCAGCTCTACCGGGAACGCCGCCGCCGCTGTCCTCCCGGCTTGGCGAGGGTGCCGCGAAACTGGGCTGGGACGCCATCGAAGCGCCGCGCCTCTATGATTATGAAGCTGGCCGAAAGCAGTCGATGAGCGCCACCTTCGTTCCCCGCTTCCGCAAGGCAGGCGGGCGGCTGATCGCAGACCATCAGGCATTGCGCATCCGGCGGGCAAACGGCCGGTGGGAAGTCACAGTGCGGCGGCGCGCCCCCGACAGCCCGGTGGAGGATAGGACAATCCTCGCCAATGCGCTGTTCATCGCGTGCGGCGCGGTACAGACCCCGACCTTGCTCCGGCGATCCGGGCTGCGCCACAATATCGGTGGCAGTTTGCGCTTTCATCCGATGCTGAAGGCAGTGGCTCTCTTCGATGCGCCCGTCAATCGTCAGGGCGATCCGGATCCGGTCCATCAGATCAAAATGTTCGAACCGCGCTTCGGGATCGGTTGTTCGATCAGTTCGCCTTCGCTTCTGGCGCTAGCCCTGTCGGCAAATCCGGAGATGCGATCGTTGATCGGGACGGAGGTTCCTCGCATGGGACTCTATTATGTGCAGAACGGCACGGGGCATGGCCGGGTGCATGTCCTGCCCGGGCGACATGATCCTCTGGTCCGGGTTCGCCATAACGAAGCGGAACTGGACCAGCTTTACGAGGGGTTGAAGCATCTTATTCGCGCTCTCTTCGCGGCGGGCGCGCAACTTGTTCAGCCCTGCCTTCCGGGCTTTGCCCCATTACGCTCGGTAGACGAGATCGAGCACTTGCCGGTCCACCTGCCGCGCCGTTCGGCCATGCTGTCGTCGGTGCATCTCTTCGCTTCCTGTCCGATGGGGGAGGACCGGCGGCTCAGCGCCGCAGATTCCTGGGGGCGCGTGCATGGCGGCGACGGCCTGCGCATTGCCGACGCGTCGCTGATGTGCGGACCCACCGTCGCCAATCCGCAGGGTAGCGTGATGGCCATCGCCCACCGCAACGCCCTGCGCGCCATCGAGCGGAAGTTCAAATGAGCCTGCATCTGGTGACAGGCGGCTCGGGCTTCATCGGCGCACGTCTGGCCCAGCATCTGCACGCGCGGGGCGAACGCGTCCGCATCGTCGATCTTTTTCGCGATCCGGGCCTACCGCCCGGCATCGAATTCATCCAGGCCAGCATCTGCGATGGCACTGCCATGGCTGAGGCTATGCGAGGCGTGAGCGTGGTCCACCATAGCGCCGCCCTTGTCGCGCAGTCGAATGCGGGGCGCCGCTATCATGAGGTCAATGTGAAGGGCAGCAGGATCGTTGCCGAAGAAGCGTTGCGCTCTGGTGTCGGTGCCATCGTCCATATCAGCAGCACGGCCGTTTACGGCCTGCCTCCACGCGGACCGATCACAGCGGACACGCAGCCTCGTCCGATCGAGAGCTACGGCAGGTCGAAGCTGGCGGGTGAACAGGTGATGAGTGAACTCTGCCGCAAGGCAGGCATGCCCCTTATCACCATCCGCCCGCGCGCTACGTTGGGCGGGGGACGGCTGGGCATCTACCAGATCCTGTTCGACTGGATCGCCGAGAACCGACGCCTCTACATCATTGGCGATGGCTCCAATCGAGTGCAGTTTGTCCATGTCGATGATCTGATCGACTTCATCATGCTGGCGTTGTCCCTGGAGAAAAGCGGGATCTATAATGTCGGAACGGATCGTTTCGGGACTTTGGCCGAGGATCTGGATGCACTGATCGCTCATGCGGGAAGCGGCTCAAGGATCACGGGATTACCGCCTCTTCCGGCGATGGCTGCACTGGGTTTGCTGCATCGGCTGCGCTTGTCGCCGCTGGTGGCCTGGCAATACCGGACCTACCATCGTGACTGTCATTTTGAGGTCTTACCCCTGACTGTCCTCGGCTGGAGGCCCCGCTATTCCAACGCGGCCATGCTCATCGAAAGTTATGACTGGTTTCGCGGCCATCGCCTGCATGGGCACGGTTCTTCCGCGCATCGTTCAGCCATGCGGCAACATGCCATCGGTCTGCTTCGCCGCCTTTCGTGACTGTCCACCCGGTTGCACGAAGAATAGCCAGATTATGGCGAAGAGGGCAGTCGGCGCCCATAGCAGCAGATGGGCCAGCAGCAGCACTGCGGATGCCTTGGCGTGTGTGACTCCGCTTAGGGTGAAAGCTTCGAAGCCGAAAAGCTCGAACGTGCCAAAATGGCCGGGAAGGCCGGGGACCAAGGTTCCCAGGGTGCTGGCCGTGAAGGCAGCCATTGGCGCTGGCCAGCGCTCAACCGTCTCTCCCAGGCTGATCCACACACCGAGGAAGAGGCTGGCTTCCAGCGTCCAGCAAATAAGGGATATTGCGCCCAGCTTAGCTACACGGCGGAATGAGCCCAATATGCGAAAGGCGTTTCGCATATCCTGCCAACCGGTTGCAATCCGCGTCATCCAGGGGCGCGCAGGCAGAAAGGAAGCGGTCCGACGGGCATCGGGAGAGATATGGCTCAGGGCCATTGGAAGCAGGATCATCGCCAAAATGCCGCCGCAAAGTATGAATATGCTGCTTATCGATCCCAGATGCCATCCGAGTAACATGGCGGCCACCAGCAGCAGAGACGAGAGATCGTAGAATCGCTCTATAATCATTGCGCCGATCACGCTTCCTGTCGTCAGTCCCCTCTTTCGTTGGAACCATGCGAGCCGAAACAGATCTCCTGCGCGTAAAGGCAACAGGTCGCTAATGCCGAAGCTAGCTATAAATGGGCCGGGCACGGATCGAAGCGGCAGTTGCCGGCCACTGACTGCTTTGAGCAGCATCCAGAAACGAACCGAGCGCAGCAGGAAATCCAAGGCATAGGCCATCAAGCTGGCAATAAGGGGCGCGATTGTCGCACGACCGATCGCTGATCTCGTGGAGGTCAAATCGATTTGGCGGAGAAACAAGGCTAGAAGAAATATGCCAATACCGCATTGAACAACGGTGCGCAGCATGACTGGGAAGGCAGACCGCGCATTGTGTTGCGATGGAGGCGTGGGATAACGCATCCGTCATATCTAGAACAAAGCTCATGACCTTGTCGTCGGCGCGAATGATTTAATCCACATGTGCAGGCCGTGATCCTTGCGATGCATCATGTCAGAGGTAATCCGGCTGGAAGCCGTGCATGGTCTTGCCTGATAAGCACCGCACCACGCCCAGAGAGCGCCGATGACGATCGCGCCTTCCTGCGCCGTGACAACGAACGATCAATCTAATTCACCGAAATATCAAGGAATATTTGTTCTGTGCGAGAACCGGGCGATCGACGAACGGCAGGCGTTTGGTCGAACATGGGTTTGTCGCGGGTGATCATTTCTGGATTCTCTTCAGGACCGTGCGGAGCCTGATACCTGCGCAGAAAGATGCTCTGATTACCCATTGTCAATGCCGCGAATGCGAAATCCTCAGACTGGTTGCTCCTACGTTGACCGCAGGCCCAAATAATTGCCGACAATTTTTGCCCCCCTCATCGTAGCGTCAGACCATTCGCCAAAGGCATTTTCAACCGCTGCAATCTGATCCATGCTTTTCCGGGCGTGATTCCGAACTGCCTCATCGATCGCGACCAAAATGTCGTCGACATGATCTGCTACCGACCCCAAGTGCCACCCCGCATAGCGGGGGTTGTCGACCCAGTTGACGAGGTGACTGTTCAGAAAGGCAACCGGGCGCGGCTGGTACAGAAATTCGTAGAGCTGACTCGATACGTCCCCAAGATAAATGTCCGATGCCAAAACATAGCTCATGTCGACCATCTTGCGGGAGTGGAGGTCGACGATGATGCGGCCGGGCACCGACAATGCGTTCCAGGTAGCGATTTGCTGTGCTGACAACCGCTCACTAATCCGTATATGGGGAGCGACGATCAGATTATATCTGTCCTGCCTGGAAAATATCTCGATCACCTGCCGGGCATCGTGCCAGGACGAAATCTTGGGATCAAAATGAGGATTGTAGAGCACCACCGGTCTCTGATCGGGGAAAAGTCGATGGTGCCCTCTTTGGGCTGCCTTGGACAGATAATCCAGTTTGACATAACCGCATTGCCGGAGACGGGTGTGATCCACGCCATGTTGCGTTACCGCGCGGTCAATATCCTTTTGGCCAGGTACCACGATGAGGTCAAAGGTGCTCAACCGGCTCTCGGATCTTGGTGCACGATCGCCCGCGCCATGGCGGAAGTGAATCAGGCGGGCGTCCACCATCCCCATTTTCCGCAGACGCGTTGATGTTCGTTCGGGAACGACCACGGCTTGCGCAGCGCGATGCTTGCGAGCGATTTTGTAGAGCAAAGGCAGTTTTTCAATAGCTGGCCGGCGTAACCAGCGCCCTAAATTAGTGCTCCATCCCGGGGGAGGGCAGGCAGTGATCTGCATGCTCCACGCGCTCTTGGAACGGCGGATTTCCTGTAGCATTTCGCCAGTTTCGTCGTCCCGGTAGAGGCAGTTGATCCGAGCGTCCGGATACTGCCTCGCCATGGCAGCGGCTACGGGTGCGAGGTGAAGAAGCTGATGTATGCCGCCGATAAAGAGGAATAGAATTTCCCCCTCATGGGTCGGGGCGGTCTGAGGGCTCCCTTGATTTCGGCGGAAAATATGCGAGAATTCGTATTTCATTTTTGAATCGAATCTGGCCCCTATAACGCTGAAGGCAGACCTATCCCCCTGTTTGCCTCTCTCCAATACGCTTGTGCAGCATCGGAAATTCCCAGGCCAACTCATATTTATCGTTGAGTCATTGCGAAAGGGCAATGCGGAATGGCTTCTGTAGCAACCTGAACTTATGAAGAGCCCAATTTCAGGAACAGAACGGCCATACAGGGTGGCTTCCAGCTAGGGCGCTTCCTCGAACGGGAGCGGCAGCTCTATCGAGCGTTTGGCGCCAAGCCGCTGTTCCGAAATCGGCCAGTGGCGGGCGGCCCGGACGGGAAACCTGACCGTCCGCAGTTGAGTAGACGAAATTGGCTGCTGAACGTCTTGGAAGGGTCGGTTGGAGAGCGTTGTAATCGGTCCTAGTCACCTGGAACTGAAGTAGGTTATATTGTAGAGTGCTGCCGTCTGAACG
>NZ_JALDYQ010000047.1:0-41559 GCF_032153725.1 Sphingobium sp.
CCGCGGCTTCACATTATAATCGATAACCCGCTTCACGGGCACAAGGATCTTCATCCCGCTTCTACCTCTGCTCTCACATGCCAATAAGTGGATCGCATCCTCTTCTCAGGACGGCAGATAAATTGTCTGCGCCTCCTGAAAGGACCGAAAACCTTCAACTCCCCCCTCACGCGCGATGCCCGATTGCCTGAGCCCGCCATAAGGCAATGTCCGGTCGATATAGAGCCCGGCGCGCGACACATTGCCGGCGCGCAGCCTTGGCGCCAGACGCCACACGGCATCTTCGTCATGCGTGAAGATGCTCGCATAGAGTCCGTAGGAGGATGCATTGGCGATGGCGATCGCCTCCTCCTCATCCGCATAGGGGATGACGCAGACGACAGGACCGAATATTTCCTCCTGCGCGATGCGCATGCCATTGTCGACATTGGTGAATAATGTCGGATGGAGGAAGAAGCCGGAACCGATACCGGCCGGACGATCGCCCCCGCAGGCCAGCATCGCGCCTTCGCGCACGCCTTCCCGGATATAATCCTCGACCCTTTCCCGCTGCCGTTCCAGCGCCAGCGGCCCCAGCGACGTTGCTGCGTCGAACGGATCGCCGGGACGCAACGCGCCCAATGCGCCAGACATGGCGTCGACCAGATCGGTCGTTTTCCGCCGGGGAACGAGAATGCGGGTCAAGGCCGAGCAGGCCTGTCCGGTCAGGCGCATGCTGCCCGGAACCAGTTGCTCCACCGCCGTTTCCACATCCATGTCCGGCAGGAGGATCGCCGCCGATTTCCCGCCCAGCTCAAGCGCCTGCCGGACAATCCTGCCGCCGCAGACCGCGCCGATATGCCGTCCGACCGCCGTGCTGCCGGTGAAGGTCACCTTGTCGATCCGGGAATCGGTGATCAGCGCTTCGCCCGCCGCATTATCGCCCGGCAAGATGCTGACCACGCCGGGAGGGATTCCGGCATCCTCCAGACATTCGGCCAGCAGGATCGCGTCGAGCGGCGTCGACGGCGCGGATTTGAGGATCAGCGTGCATCCCGCCGCCAGCGCCGGCGCCAGCTTCAGGATCGACAGGCTGAGCGGCGCATTCCACGGCACGATCGCCGCGACGACGCCCACGGGCAGATAGCGGACAAAGGCCCGCCCGCCCTTCCAGGCACGCGCATCGGGTTCGGCCAGGGCTTCGGCCAGATCGGCATAATAGTCGCACAGGTCGGCGGCGGCCTGAGCGCCTGCCACGCTTTCCCGCCAGAGCGCGCCCATTTCCAGCGTCACGGCGCTCCCCAGATCGGCGGCGCGGTGGCGCATGGCCTGCCCCAATCGTCGCAGCATGTCCGCGCGCTCCGAAGGGTGCAAGAGCGGCCAGTCGCCCTTGTAGAAGCTGTCATGCGCGCGCTCGACGGCGCGAGCGACGTCCGCCGGTCCCGCAGCCGCGACGCTGGCGACCTGCGCGCCGGTAGCCGGATTGACGATGTCCAGCCGGCCGCCGTCGATCGGCAGCAGCCATTCCCCGCCGACATAGATGCGTCCGGCATGGCGTTGGGCGAACTCTCTCCCCGCCACGGGTTCATTGCTCGTCATTGACTGTCCTCAAGGATCATGTCCGCGGCCTTTTCGGCGATCATCACCACCGGCGCGCAGGTATTGCCCGACACCATGGCCGGCATGATCGACGCATCGACCACCCTCAGGCCGGCCAGGCCATGGGCTTTCAGCCGCGGGTCCACCACGGCGTCGCTCCCCACGCCCATATGGCAGGTTCCCGCGACATGATGGCCGGTTCCCGCATGCTCGCGGATATAGGCCATGAGTTCCTCGTCATCGGCCCCATCGCCCGGTTCGCTTTCCGCCACCAGAGGCGCCATGGCCGGCTCCCGCAGCATCGCGCGAAGGCGCTTGATCCCCGCCAGCGTGACCATCCGGTCCTTCTCGCTGACAAGATGATTGAGGCGGATGCCCGGCCGGGCCATCGGGTCCGCGCTTTTGAGGAACAGCTCGCCCCGGCTTTCGGGCCGAAGCTGATAGCCCGACGTCATGAAACCGGAAAAAGGCTCCAGCCCGGTGCCGCTTGCATCGGTGCGGAACAGCAGCAGATAGCCCTGGAAATCCGGCCGGTCGAGTTCGGGCGAGGTCCGGTAGAAGGCCGCCCCGAAACCGGCGCTGACCGTCAGGGGGCCCTTGCGGCGGAAAACATATTCCAGCCCCGCGCCCAGACGGCCCATGGGCGTCCGCAACCGATCGTTCATCGTGATCGGACGGGAAGCACGATAGTTGAGGCGGATATTGGCATGATCGGCCAGATTGCGGCCCACGCCCGCGCGATCCAGGACCACCGATATGCCCAGATCCGCAAGCGCGCTCCCCGGCCCTACCCCCGACAGCAGCAACAGATGGGGCGAAGCGATGGCTCCGCCGGACAGGATCACCTCCCGCCGGGCCATCACGCGCCTGGTTTCTCCCTGCCTCGTGAATTCGACGCCGACCGCCCTTTTGCCGTCGAACAGGATGCGCGTCGCCACAGCTTCCTTCAGGACGCACAGATTGGACCGCCGCCTTGCGGGACGGAGATAGGCGGTCGCCGCGCTGGAACGGCGGACATGGCGCGTCGTCATATGATAATAGCCGACCCCCTCCTGCCCGGCGCCGTTGAAGTCGTCCAGGCGCGGCAGGCCCTGTTGCTGGCCCGCCGCGATGAAGGCTTCGGCCAGCGGATGGGGCGCGGCTGGGGGCGACACCGCGATCGGCCCGCCTGCCCCGTGCCATTCGCTCTCGCCGCCATGATAGTCTTCGGCGCGGCGGAAATAGGGCAGGATGTCGGCATAGCCCCAACCCGCATTGCCCGCCGCCGCCCAATCATCATAATCCTGCGCCTGACCGCGCACGTAAAGCAGGCCGTTGGTCGAGCTGCATCCGCCCAGCACCCTGGCCCGTGGAATGGACAGGCGGCGACCGTTCAGCGCCGGCTCCGGCTCGCTCTCGAAACAAATGCTGTATCGCGGATGGGAGGCGAGCTTGCCATAACCCAGCGGGATATGGATCCAGGGGCTGCGGTCCGCGCCCCCCGCTTCCAGCAGGCAGACGGCGTGGCGGCCATTGGCGGTCAGGCGGTTGGCGAGCACGCAACCGGCCGTCCCGCCGCCGATGATCACAAAGTCAGCCTCTTCCATCATGGTCGATCAGAGCCGCAGCGAACCGCCGTCGACGATGAAGGACTGGCCCGTCGTGAACCCGGCCGCTTCGCTGGCGAGGAAGGCCACCGTCGCGGCGACATCGTCGGGGCTGCCGTCGCGGCCGATCGGCACGGACGGCTTCGATTTGGCGATGGTCGCTTCGTCCAGCGGCGCGCCGCCCAGCTTCTTGCTCATGCCGCTCAGCGTCCGGCTGGTGAAGATGAAGCCCGGCAGAACCGCGTTGGAGGTGATGCCGTCCGCGCCCAGATCCAGCGCAAAGGTCTGCGCCAGCGCGATCACGCCCGCCTTCGAGGAGGCATAGGCGGAATTCTGCTTCGACCCCACGCGCCCGGCGACCGATGCGACGCTCACGATCCGGCCCCATTTCGCCTTGCGCATGTGCGGCGCCACGGCTTGCGTCATCAGGAAGGTGCCGGTGACGTTGATCTGAAGAACCCGCTCGAACTCGGCCGGGTCGATCTGCTCGATATCGCCATGCGCCATGCTGAAGGGCGCGCCCGCATTGTTGACCAGCACGTCGATCCGGCCGAAACGGGCGACGACATCGCCGATCATCCGGCGCACATCCTCGATACGGCTGATGTCGCCGGTCAGGGCCAGGGCCGTGCCCCCCTTGCCGCTCAGTTCAGCGACCAGATCCTCCACCCCGTTCCATGCGGCCGCGTCGGCGCGGGCCTGTTCATGCCTGTCGCGCACGCCCGCCGCCTCGACATCGGTCACCACCACGGTGAAGCCATCGGCGGAAAGACGCCTTGCAATCGCGGCGCCGATCCCGTCCTGTTTCCCGCACCCCGTGACGATCGCCACCCGACCAACCGATCCCATATTCCATCACTCCAATTTCGAAATAACCGACAGGACGGCGGGCCCGGAGAGCCTGCTCCCGTCCCGAACCGTCCGGCGCGAAAATCAGGACAAGGTCCGGCGGGCCTCCGCCAACTTGCCGCGCCGCACCAGCGTTGCCGCGGCCAGGTAAAACACAGCCGCCACCAGGAACATTCCCGAAACCGCCACTTCCGCCCAGCGCAGCGGCTCCTCCAGACCGATATTCTGGAAGAAATCGCTCGCCGCGCCAGCAACGACCGGTCCGACGCCATAACCCATCAGGGTCAGCGCGACCGCGTGGATGCCGCCGATGGTGCCGCGAAAGCGGAACGGCGTCAGGCTGAGAAGCGAAGAAAAATGCGTGCCATAATAAAGGGCCAGCAGGAAATTATGCACCGCCAGCAGGACCATGGCATGATGCCAGTCATTCACCAGAAAGGCCGCCATGGAGGAAGGCCCCGTCACCAGCATCAGTCCGGCGACGGCGAAAAGCCCTGCATAGGACGACCGCCGCGCCATCCGGTCGGCCAGGACGCCGCCCAGCAGGACGCCGGTGATGCCGGGAATGAACTGCGCCAATCCCGTGGCGAAACCCGCCTCGGCGATGGTGATATGATGCACGCGCATCAGGAAGGGCGTCAGAAAGGCATGGGTTCCCGCCTGCGCCACGATCAGGCACACGCCCGCCGCCATGATCATCAGCAGGGCAGGCATTTTCCAGAGCAGCCTGAACCCCGTGCCGACCGTGACGGGCTCACCCGCATGCTTCTGCTTTTCCGCGCCCGAATCGAATTGGCCGCGCGCCGGGTTGCGCACCGTGAACAGCAGCAGCAGCGCGAGCAATATTCCGGGGATGCCCGCGACCATGAACACCGACCGCCAGCCGTAATGGCCGGCAATATAACCGCCCAGCGCGAGGCCGATCGATATGCCGATCGGCGTCGAAGCGTAAAAGAAGGATAGCGCCAGCCCCCTTTTTTCCGGCGGGAACAGATCGCTGATGATCGACATCGACGTGGATGATGCCCCGGACTCGCTGGCCCCCACCCCGATGCGGGCCAGAGCCAGCATCGCGTAGGATTGGGCAAAGCTGCTCATGAAGGTCAGGCAGCTCCACACCGTCAGCAGGGCGGACAGGAGACGCGGCCGATGCACGCGATCGGCCAGCATGCCCAGCGGCACGCCGCAAACACCAAAGGAAATGGCAAAAAAAAGCCCGGTGAGAACGCCAAGCTGCGTATCGCTGAGACTGAATTCATGTTTCAGCGGCTCCGCAACCGTCGAAACGATCATGCGGTCAAGGCTGCTGCACAGATAGACCAGCGTCAGCACTATCACGACATAATAGTTGTAGACGTTCGACTGCCGGCTGGGCGACGGGGAACCGACCCTTTGTTCCATGGCCTTAGTTTGCAGCATCGCTCACTCCCGCATCACGATCGATCAACGTTCCGGCCTTCATCCACGTTCCGAGAGCGCCGTCTCCGCGGCGATGGGGCCAAAGGCGAACGCTTCCCCCAGATTCGCGCCCGGAGAGGGATAGAGCACGCCGATCGCGCCGCCCAGTTCGCCCGCGGCGAAAAGGCCCGCGATCGGTTCGGCAAAGGCGTTGAGGACACGGCCTTTCGCGTCACGGCGCGGACCGCCATTGGTGGTGGCACCGCCGGGATAGACCGGAATGCAGTAAAAGGGTCCCTGATCGATGGGAATCATGGATTCCGCGGGCCGGCCATGCGCGTCCCCACCCTCGGCACAGGCCGCATTATATTCCGCGATCGTCCGCGCCGCCGCTTCGGGGTCAAGGCATCCGGCCGCCCTCACCGCCCCCTCGACAGTGTCGGCCTCCTTGATCCAGCCCATCTCCACTTCCGTCCGATTGTCGCGGCTCCAGGCATAATGGCCGAAGGAACCGCCCGAGATCGGACGGGCATTCATGCGCCTGCTGTCGAAGATCCAATAGGCCGGAATGCGCGGATGTTCGAGCAGGTCGGCGTCATAGTGGAGCAATTCATAGTAGAAATTGGGCTTGGACACGGCCTGAAGATATTCATTGGCGAAACGCTTGCCATATTTGTCGACGATCGCGTAGCCGGGCGGGTTGACCGATATGTTGAAGCTGATCTCGCGCCCGTCGGGATGCTTGAAATGGCCCACCGCGCGTCCGATCATCTGGTTCATATGCCATAGATCGGCGCCTACGGCCTGCGCCATGCGGATGCCGTCGCCGGTATTGGCCGGCGCCCCGTAGAAATAGATGGGATAGGCCTTCAGATAGTTCAGGATCATGTCCTGATCCTGTTCGAACCCCCCGCTCGCCAGGATGACGCCGCAGGATGCCCGGAACGCCACGGTTTCTTCGCCAACGGTGCATCTCAGCCCCGTGATCCGGCTATCCTGCTGGATCAGCCGTTCCGCCTTGTGACCGAAAAACGGCGTGATATTGCCTTCCGCCGACACCGCTTCGACCAGCAGGTCATGCAGCGTCTGTCCGTTTCCGAACGGCACGGGTCCCTTGAAGGCCAGTTCGCCCGGCGCGGGCATGTCGACCTCGACCGACGCGGGGTCGACCCCTCTTGCCAGCGGCGCATAGACCTCGATGCTCTCGAAGCCGTTGAGCTTGGGATACCAGCCGCCCGCCATGTGGACGGACTCGATCCCCAGCCCCCGCATCCACTCGCGGGTCTTGACCGCCCGCTCCGCCCAAGCGCGCGTGACGTCGATCGGGATCATCCCTCCCGAACATTCGTCAAGGTAACGCGTCGCGGCCTCTACCTCATTGGCGCCCATGATCAGGCCGCCCGACATGCGCGTGCTGGAATAATGGGCGTCGGCAGTCTGCTTTTCGATCAGCGCGACCCGCGCGCCCTTCCTGGCTGCGGTGATGGCTGCGGCTGCGCCAGCGGCACCAAATCCGACGACGATCAGATCAAATTCTGTATGTTCCTGCATGCGCTGCCAAGCCTGTGATGGAGATTGCCGTCATTCTGTTGTCCGCGACGGAGCAACAAGGGGCGGGATGCGGCCCGAAATGATCCGGCCGCATCCCGCCTTGCGTCATTTGAACTTGTAGGTGACGCTGCCCCCGATGAACCGGGGTTCGGCCTGCACGCCATAAGCTCCCGTCACCGCGGAAAGGGCTGTCGACACGCCGGTCCGGTTCAGGCCGATAGCGGTGAAATATTTCTTGTTCGACAGATTGGTGCCGAAGATGGCGAGTTCCAGCCTGTCGTCCGGAGAGGTCCATGCGACACGCGCATCGAACAGATCCAGCACGCCGGTTTCCGCGCCGGGGAAAGCGATCACGCTGAGCGAGGTATTGCTCGTGTGATTCCATCCACCGCCCATCCGCAGCGATCCGCCAGCAACCGGCAGTTCATAGAGAACGCCAAGCCGGCTGTTGAACTTCGGCGTGTCGGAGAAGGGTTGACCGGACAGATCGACCGGGCTTCCGTTGGCACCCGTGGTCGTGAACGTCTTGTATTTCGCGTCCGCATAACCGAAAAAGCCGCTGAGCTGGAGGCCCTCGACCGGACGCAGCTTGAACTCGCCCTCAACGCCCTGGACGCGCGCCGAACCCGCATTGATGATGACGTTCGAAACGCCACCGCCGCCAGGCAGCAGGTTGCTGAGATAGCGCTGGAGATCCTTATAATCGCTGTAATAGGCAGCAAGCGAGAAATCCAGGGCGCCACCCAGCAGATCGCTGCCCTTCAGGCCCACTTCATAGTCACGGACGCGCTCCGGATCATAGGGCGGGACAAGCGTCGTCACGACCGGAATATTGATGCCGCCCGACTTCTGGCCCAGGCCCGTGCGGGCGTAAACGGAAAGATTGCGATTGATCTTGTACCGCGCGGTCAGTTCGTACGACCAATAGCCGTAGTTCTTCTTGAGGGTGATATCCGGACATTCGCCAGACGCGACGGCATTGCCGTTGACGAGAACGAACCCGCCGGCGGGCCGGAGCACGCCGTTGACCGGAGTGGTGAACAGACAACCCACCGAATTCACGGTTCCGGCCGTGTACAGCCCGTAAGTCGTGCTGCTGGGGTCACTGTTTACCAGTACGCGATCCGGGCTCACCTGGCGCTGATCCCGGGTGTAGCGGACGCCCGCGGCCAGTTCCAGCTGGTCCGTCGCCTTCCACTCCAGATGGCCATAGCCTGCATCGGCAATATTATGCGCGCCCTCGCGAATGCGCAGGTGGTTGCGGAAGGGCGTGGTGGGAGCCGCATTGTTCACCGAATAGGAATAGGTGTCGGCAATCAGGACGCCCTTGTCGCTATAATGATAATAGCCGAGCACATAATCCAGTTTCCCGTCCAGGATCGTACCGGACAGTTGTGGTTCGATCGTGAACTGGTGGGAAGTCCCTCCGGTGACGCTTTCAAGCTGGGTCGCCGGCGATCCTTCAAGATCGATACCGCCCGAAGAACGGAACTGACGATATCCACCGATGACTTTCAGGGTGATATTGTCGCTGATTTCGGATTTCAGCGTGCCACGCCAGAAGTTGATCGTCGCCTTGTCATTGGCCATGACATAGCCGGTCGATCCATCCCAGAAATTGGCCGGACGCAATTGCGCGTCGGTGAATTGCAGACCGGACGGATTCTGCGCGCTGCGCGTTCCGGCGATCAACGCCCCATAGGTGAGGGTTCCCGGCAGCATGCGGCGACCGGCCGGATTCTGGTCGATTTCCGTCCGTTCGTAGGTCAACTGGAGCGATGTCTGATCGCTGGGCTCCAACAGGACGGAGGCGCGCCCGATCCACTCATGCTTGCCGCCATAGCCCTGTCCGGTGATGATGCTGTGTCCCTGCGGGTCCTGGGTGATGCGCTGCGCGCCCAGGCGGACGGCGATCTTGTCCCCGACCGGCACGTTCACGATGCCGCGCAGCAGGACGAAATCGCGCGAGCCGTAATTGATGGCCGCCTCGCCCGAAAATTCATTCAGAACGGGCTTCTGCATGTAAACGCTGATGGCGCCACCGGTGTTGTTCCGGCCCTTCAACGTGCCCTGCACGCCGCGCGCCACTTCGATCGAGGCCACGTCGAACAGCCCTGCCGTCGCGCCCTTGGGCTGACCCAGGATGACGTCGTCATAATAGAAGCCGATCGGCGAGTCGTTGGCGATATTGGCCTGGGCGATCGTCTGGCCGCGAATGACCGCGCCAACCGTCCCGCCACCGCCATTGGTCTGGCGCAGGATCACGTTCGGCGCGACCTTCGTCAGATCGGTGAAGCTGACGACCGACTGGTCGCGAAGCGCGGTCGGCGACAGGGCGGTGATCGCCAGCGGCGCATCCATCACGCTTTCCGAACGCCGGCGGGCATAGACGACGATTTCGTCCGTATGCGCATCCTCTGCCGCCTGCGGATCGGCAGCCGCGGCCGGAGCGGCCTGCGCCGCGCCCGAATTCTGCGCCGCGACCGTCACCGGGCAGGAAGCAAGCAGTGCGATACCCGAGGCTGTGGCCCACCAGGTGCTGCGGTTACTGACTAACAATGTCACAATCTCCTCCCCACTTCCAGGCGAGCTATTTGTTTTCGCCGAATTTGCATCAATGCGACGATAGTATCGTGCGAATCCCGCGAGCGGAAACATAATCTGTCGGCACTTTAGAGATATCGTCTATCCGAATATACCGGAAATCGGCATGAAACGGGGCATCAGTGTCGACATTTTTTCCCTTTTCAGAGAAAAAGCCATTTGCGCCTATGCGGTTCGAGGCCCGCGCGAAACGGAAAGAAGAGACATGGCTGATATGGACAGCTCGCCGTCATGGCGCCGCACGACTGCTCCCTTGGCCAATGCCATTTTCCTGCGATTCTGGATTGCAGGCATGGTTTCCAACTTCGGCACGATGATGCAAACCGTCGCCACCGCCTGGTTGATGACCTCCATCACATCGAGCGCCCGGATGGTCGCGCTGGTCCAGACCGCCGCGACGATACCGGTCATGCTGTTCGCGCTGCTCGCCGGCGCCCTGGCCGACATTGTGGACCGGCGCAAACTGATGCTGGTCGCACAGATCGGCATGGCCGTGGTCGCCCTGCTGCTGGCCTTCGTGACCAGCATCGGCGGGGCCAACGCCTCCCTGCTGCTCGCCGCGACTTTCCTCATCGCGACCGGCAACGCCCTGTACGCGCCGGCCTGGCAGGCCTCCGTCGTGGAGCAGGTCAGCCACGCCCAGCTTGAGGCCGCCTCTTCCCTCAACAGCGTCGGCTTCAACGTTGCGAGAAGCATGGGGCCGGCCGTAGGCGGCGCTTTGGTCGCGATCTGGGGAAGCGCCTGCGTCTTCGCCCTGAACGGCCTTTCCAATCTTGGCCTTGTGGCGACCATCCTGAGCTGGCGGCGCAAACGGCCCGAAGGCGAACTGCCGCCCGAACGGGTCATAGAGGCGGTTTTCTCAGGCCTGCGTTACGCCAGCCTGTCGCCGCAAGCGCTGACCCTGCTGATCCGCGCGTCCGCCTTCGGCTTTTGCGGCAGCTGCGTCTGGGCGCTTACCCCCGTGCTGGCCCATGATGCTCTGGGCGGAGGCCCGCTGACCTTGGGGGTGCTGCTGGGCGGGTTCGGATTCGGGGCGGTCGTCGGCGCCATCCTGCGCGCCAATCTGGGCCTGTCCCGGCCAAGGCTGGTGGGGTTTTGCACCCTGATGTCGGGCGCGGCGACGATAGTGCTGGCGATCACGCCTTTCGTCGCGCCGGCCATATTGCTGATGGCGCTGATCGGCGGCTGCTGGGTGGCGGCACTCACGAGCCTTGGCGTGTCGATTCAGCTCAGCGTGCCCCGCTGGGTCGTCGGACGCATGATCGCGCTCAATCAGATGGCCGTTTTCGCGGGGATGGGCATTGGCAGCTTCCTGTGGGGCAGTGTGGCGCAGGCCTTTGGCGTACGAACGGCATTTCTCTCGGCAGGGATGACGATGGCACTTTCGCTCGTCCTCGCCCGCCGGTTTCCGCTATCGGCGGGCTCGGACCCCGATATCAGGCCGGTGCGCACCACGCCGCTCGACAGCGGCGACGCGCCGTTGCAGGACGGCGAAGGGCCGATCGTCATCACCCTCCTCTATCAGGTATCCACGGAAAAGGCCGCGGATTTCGCCGCCGCGATGGAAGAGCTCGGCCGGGTCCGGCAACGCGACGGTGCCCGGCGCTGGTCGCTTCAGCAGAATCTCGACAATCCGCGTGAATGGCAGGAACGGTACATCAGCACCAACTGGCTGCATCATCTTCGCCGCCAGATTCGTCCGACACAGGCTGACCAGCGGATACGGGACCATGTCGCCAGCCTGCATGACGGGTCGCCGGTGGTGACGCGAATGCTGGAACGATCGCGGGGCGGCCCGCCCTTTCGCGGAACCGCCCCGTTCAAGCTACCCGAGATTTGACGCCGTCGCGCCGGGGGAGTCTGTTTGGAAATGCGCGGAAAAGCGCATTTCGGGTCCGCACCGGCCCTCAGTGGCGCGCCTTCCAATAGCTGTGGTGAGACTTCCATTCGGGATTCGGACGGATGAGCGGCGCCCCTCCATCAACGCTGATCGTCTGCCCGGTGATCCAGCGCGCCTGCGGACTGGCCAGAAACACCACCGCCTCCGCGACGTCCCAGGCGTCCCCGTCATGGGGCAGGACGCAGCGCGCGGCGCGGTCGGCGCGCAGCCGCGCGGCGTCTTCCTCCGTGGGACAGTTCCTGTCGACCATCGCGGTCCACACCTCGCCCGGCCGGACGGTATTGCAACGGATGCCGTCGGGGCCGAACTGCATCGCGATATGGCTGGTCAGTGCTTCCAGCGCCGCCTTGGTCGCGCTATAGGCCAGGCTTGCCGTCGGGTGCACGACGGCGGTGGTAGACAGGTTGACGACCGCGCCCCCTGCGCCCATGCGCGGCAGGGCGGCCTTCGCCATGAAGGCGGCGCTTTTCAGGTTGATGGCGATCGCCCGGTCGAAATCCGCCTCGACCAGCTTGGTGACGACCGATCCACCGCCGACGCCGACATTGTTGATCAATATGTCGAGGCGGCCGAAATGCCCGATCGCCTGAGCCACCACCCCGTCGCAAGCGTCCTGATCGCAAAGGTCGGCCGCAACGGAAAGGGCACGGCCGCCCTCCTGCTCGATCGCCGCGACCGTGCGCGCGCCCGCCGCGGCGTCGACATCGGCCACCACCACCAGGACCCCACGCCGGGCGAGCAGCCGGGCGACCGCCTCCCCAATGCTGGGAACGCGCCCGGCGCTGGCGCCGCCGCCCGTCACGATGGCGACGGTCCCTGTCATGCTGTCCGTCATATCAGTCCCTCAAGCGTCTGGTAGAGTAGGTCGGCGGGCGCAGGCTGGCCAAGATGGCGACCCTGCGGCGGCACGGCGTCGACCGGATCGACCCGCGCCCATTCGTCGACCAGCGTGCGCGCGACAAGCCGCCATTCCCCGCCGGTGCGGGCAAAGCGGTCCAGATAGCGCCCGGCCCTGACCCGCGTCACGCGCGCATCGCCGGCCAGCTGGTCCTGCCAGGACACGATCTGGGATTCCGCCCCGGCGCTGTCCCCTTCCACCCGGATGCGGCTGTTGGAGATGACGTGCATCCGACCCGGCCGCGGATTGGCGGGCGGCTTGATCGCGGCGGCGAAGGCGGCGCCGCTGATCGGCGCCTCCCCGCCCATGTCGATCACGGCCTCCGGATCGATGCATCGCGCCAGCACGCCGCCATCGTAGCGGTCGATCGCGCTGGCCACCGCATAGAGCAGGTCCTGGATGGCGGCGCGATCCTCGATCAGGGCGATGCGGGCGGCAAGATCGCCCTTTCCGTCAGCCATGCCGTTCACTCCGCCGCGACGCTTTCCTCGACCTCGCCCCAGGCAAGGCTCTTGGCCTTTTCGCCCGAGGGGATGCCGAGTACCTTGATCTCCAGATAGGCCTCGAAACCCTGCCGGCCGTATTGGCGACCGATGCCGCTCTGCTTGAAGCCGCCAAAGGGGATGTCCATGTGCATCCATGTGCCGCCATTGACGCTGACCGTGCCGGTGCGCAGCTTCTCCGCAAAGGCATAGGCCTCTTCATTGGTCGCGGCCGCGACCTGCGCCGACAGGCCGTAGATCGAATTATTGGCGATCTCCAACGCATCCTCTTCGGTGTCATAGGGGATGATCGCCAGCACCGGGCCGAAAATCTCTTCCTGCGCGATGGTGTCGCTGGGCTTCACATCAGCGAACAGCGTCGGTTCGATGAAGCTGCCCTGCGGCAGATGGGCCGGGACCTTGCCACCGGACACCAGCCGATTGCCTTCGCTGATCGCCTTTCCGATATGGGCCAGCACCCGTTCGCGATGATGGGCGCTATTGAGCGGACCCATGAAATTATGCGGGTCCTGCGGATCGCCATAGGTCACAGCCTCCATCGCCGCCTTGGCCGCCGCGACGCCCTGTTCATAACGGCTGCGCGGCAGCAGGAGGCGGCTGCGCGCCACGCAGCCCTGCCCGGCATTGGCGCAGATCGTCTTCGCCGCGATCGCCGCATGCTCCTCCACATCCGCGCTTTCCAGCACGACATAGGCGGACTTGCCGCCCAGTTCGAGCAGCATCCGCTTGAGCGAACCGGAACAGGCCTGCGCCACGCGGCGCCCATTGGGCGCCGAGCCGGTGAAGGCGACCATGTCCACGCGCGGATCGTTGGTCAGGATTTCGCCGGCCAGATTGTCCCTGGCGGTCACGATATTGACGACGCCCGGCGGAATGTCGGTTTCTTCCGCGACCAGCTTGCCGACGATCGTCGCCATCCAGGGCGCGTCCGGCGACGGCTTCAGGATGATGACGCTACCCGATGCCAGCGCCGGTCCCAGCTTGCCGAGGCCCGATCCCCATGGCCCGTTCCACGGAATGATCCCCGCGACCACGCCCACCGGCTCGTAACGAATCCGGCGGTCGCTGACGACGCCGCGGAAATCGACGCTGGGCAGCGGCTCGTCAAAGGCGAAGCTCTCCGCCTTTTCCGCATAGTCGAGCAGGCGGTCGACAGGCACGTCGAACAGCGTGTCCCGCGTCAGCCAGATCGGGGTGCCGACTTCCGCCACCAGCAGCGGCCGGATTTCCGCCGCATGCCGCTTGAGCGCATCATGCAGCTGCCGGATGCAATGCGCCCGGAACTTGCCGTCGCGCGACCAGTCGGTTTTGTCGAAAGCACGCCGTGACGAGGCGATGGCCCGTTCGAAATCCTCCTGCGTGCCATCCGCGGTCACGCCGATGACTTCGCCGGTTGCCGGATTGATATTGTCGAAGACAGCGCCGCTGGAAGAGGGGACGAGCTGACCATCGATCAGCATGCGCCATTCAGCGATCGGCGGGTTCTTATACTCGGTCATAAATCCTCTCCCAACGGGCTCATGCGCCCAGAATGTCGACAGTTAAAATGCTGATCCCGTTCAGATGGCCATCAATAGGACCGCGGCAGGCCCAGCACATGTTCGGCCAGATGCGACAGGATCAGGTTCGTGGAAATCGGTGCGACCTGGTAGAGCCGGGTTTCGCGGAACTTCCGTTCAACGTCATATTCTTCCGCAAAGCCGAAGCCGCCATGCGTCTGGACGCACATGTCGCCCGCAGCCCAACTGGCATCGGCCGCGAGCATCTTCGCCATGTTCGCCTCCGCGCCCGGATTGACGCCGGTTTCATAAAGCCCCGCGGCATGATGGACCATCAGCTCCGCCGCGCGCATCTGCGCATAGGCCTTGGCGATCGGGAACTGCACGCCCTGATTCTGGCCGATGGGCCGCCCGAAGACATGCCGCTCCCGCGCATAGTCCGACGCCTTTTCGATGAACCATTTGGCATCGCCAATGCATTCGGCCGCGATCAGGATGCGCTCCGCATTCATGCCCGACAGGATGTAGCGGAACCCCTTGCCTTCCTCGCCGATCAGATTGGCGGCGGGCACGACCAGATTGTCGAAGAACACCTCCGTGGTGGAATGGTTCATCATCGTCCGGATCGGCTGGATGGTCATGCCGTTGCCCAGCGCCTGACGCATGTCGACCAGGAACACCGACAGGCCGTCGACCTTCTTCTCCACTTGGTCGGCGGGCGTCGTCCGGGCGAGCAGCAGCATCAGGTCGCTATGTTCGGCCCGGCTGGTCCAGATCTTCTGCCCGTTGATGATGTAGTTGTCGCCGTCCCGCACCGCCGTCGTGCGCAGGCCCAGCGTATTGGTGCCGCTGGTCGGCTCCGTCACGCCGAAGGCCTGAAGCCGCAATTCGCCGCTGGCGATGGCGGGGAGGTAACGTTGCTTCTGTTCCTCGCTGCCATGGCGCAGGATGGCGTTCATGATGTACATCTGCGCGTGGCAGGCCGATCCGTTGCAGCCCGTGGCCTGGATCTCCTCCATGATGACTGCCGCCGCCGTCAGCTTGAGGCCGCTGCCGCCATATTCCTCGGGGATCAGGGCGGCGAGGAAACCGGCCTTCGTCAACGCGTCGACAAAGGCGGTGGGATAGGCGGCCTCCCGGTCGAGGGCGCGCCAATATTCGCCCGGAAATTCGGCGCACAGCGCATGCACGGCCCGCCGGATTTCGGCAAGATCTTCGGCTTCATGATGAGTCATGGCGTTCATCGCAGTCTCAGTCCTTCCAGCCGTCGAAAATATCGCCAGCCTCGCGCTGGACCATGGTGGCGGCCTCCATCTGGCCATAGACCAGCGCATTGCCGATGACGTCGAGCGTGTCGGTCTTGGAAACGCCCCAGGCCTTGCAGAGCAGGACGTTTTCGCGAATGCCCTCTGCCACCCGGCTCATCACGTGATAATAGAGCATCGCGGTCGGCCAGCACTGCTTGGGCAGGTTGTACAGCATGTTCTCCATGCGGGCACGATGCGTCTTGATCAGCGTCGGGCGATGCTCGGCCATGAAACGGACATAGGGCGGAATCTCCCCGATCGTGCGCAGATACCAGTCGTAGAGCTTCGCCTTTTCATCGGCGTCGAGCGTGACGGTGGAGAAATCGAGCCCGGATTTGAACGCGTCCAGATCGACCGCCCAGCCTGCGGGAAATTTGGCGGGCGGATCGGCCTTTTCGGGGAAGTCCAGCCCCTGCATCGCTTCCTGGATCGTCTCCATGCCGCGCGGTCCGGCGTGGACGAACGCCATGGCGATCATCTCATCGGCCTGGGCGCGGTTCAACCCGTCGTTGAGGAAGCTGTGCATCACATAGCGCGCGCCCTTCACATAGCCCATCAGCATGTAGAAGGCGAGCGTCCCGCCGCCCATCACCGCCGGTTCCACCCGCAGCGTCAGGCTGCAATAGAGGCGATAGCGCTTGAGCACTTCGGGGCTGCGGTCGATCCACCAGTCGAGCCCGTTCATCGGGACGCCGAACTGGCTGCCATAATGCCCCTTGAACGCGGCGATTTCCTCGTCGGTGATCTCGGTCGGCTTCGACAGGTCGAGTCCGCGATGGACCCAATTGCCGGCGGACGGGTCAAACCCTCCGCTGACCTTCCGAAGACCCTGCACATCACGCGTCGACATCCCAATCTCCCAATTCCATCCGGCACTGGCCGCATCTCAAGTGTCGACAGTTATCCATTACACCCATGATGGCAACTGCCGCCGCCACAATTCGCGGTGGCGAACTCCGCTCAGTGATAGGCCCGCAGCACCCGGCCCGGCCGGACCGCGCCCGCGTCGATCGATCCGGCCGCGTCGGCCACCTGCACGCCGTTGATCCACACGCCATGAACGCCCAGCGGATCGGTGCGCAGGCGGCTCGCCCCGGCCGGCATGTCGAACAGGCGACGCTTGACGCCAATGCCCACGGTCGCCGGATCGAACAGCAGGATGTCGGCGGCATGGCCGGTCCGCAAGGTGCCGCGATCGACGAAGCCGAACAGATTGGCGGGCTGCGACGTCAGCCGCCGCGCCGCCTCCTCCAGCGTCAACACGCCCAGTTCGCGGACCCAGCGGCCCAGCAGATGCAGGCCGAAACCCGCCTCGCACAGGAAGGACAGATGCGCGCCGCCATCGCCCAGCGAAATCTGGTTTTCCGGATCGGCCAGGATGCGCCCGACCGCCTCGACATCATAATTGGAGAATTCGGTGGCGAAATTGGTCCTGAGATCCTCGGCCAGCCCCAGGTCAAGGAAATAGTCGAAGGGATGCTGGTCCGCTTCCGCTGCCAGTTCCCCGACTGACCGCTCCTCCAGATGCCGATTTTCCGGCAGGCCCGCCTCGGCCACGATCATCTTGGACCAGTCCCCCCGGAAAATGCGGGCGCCGACCCCGGTTTCGATGTCGCGCTTCATGGCGGCGCGGAACACCGGATCGGCCAGCACCCGGCGATAGTCCGCATCGTCCTGCGCCCGGATCGCGGGCGCCCATTCGCCATAGGCCTCGAACGGATAGGGGTTGCCGAGCGTGAAATCCATCGACATCGGCATGCAGGAACATTGGCCGTAAAGCCGGGCGCCCCTTTCGCGGGCGGCGCGCATCTGGCGAAGGTCGTTGAAGACCTGATCCGGCTTGGACGGATGATGGCGCATGGCCGATACCAGCATCGGACGCCCGGCCTGCGCGGCAAGGCTCTCCAGATAGGGAACGCCCGTCTCCGATCCCTTGACCAGCATCAGCATGCCGCGCCCCGTCTCTCCGACCGCGTTCATCAGGGCGCGCATCTCGCGCTCGTCGGCCAGCCGGGACGGCATGGGCACGCCGCCGTCGCCCACATGCTGCTCATGCGTCGAGGTGGAGAAGCCGACCGCGCCCGCCGCCATCGCCTCGGTGACGATGGCCCGCATGGCCGCGATTTCCTCTTCGGTCGCGGCCCGGTCCGACGCCTCTGCCCCCATGACATAGGTGCGCAGCGCCGAATGCCCGATATAGACGGCCAGATTGGGGCCGACCCCCTGCCGTTCCAGCATGTCCAGATATTCGGGATAGGACTGGAAATCCCAGCGGATTCCCTCCTGCAATGCCTCCAGCGACATGCCTTCCACTCGCATCAGGTGGCGCATCATCTGTTCGCGATGTTCCGGCATGGTCGGCGCGATGGTGAAGCCGCAATTGCCCGTCACGACGCTGGTCACGCCATGGGCGGGCGACGGATCGCAGAACGGGTCCCAGGTGACCTGCGCGTCATAATGGGTATGCGCGTCGATGATGCCGGGCATCACGGCCAGACCCTGGGCGTCGATTTCCTGCCGCCCCGGCCCGACGTCCGCGCCCATGGCGGCGATCACGCCCCCGGAAATCGCCAGGTCGCCGACGAAGGAACGGTCGCCCGTCCCATCGATTATGGTCGCGCCCCGAATGACGACGTCATGCATTCTCTCAATCTCCTTCGGGGCCGATTATGCCTGATCGATCGATTTTATCGAGTGCATCGGGTGAATTGTTTGATATGAAATTTGAATGGACCAGACCCTCTTCCAATCCTTCGTCATCCTCGCGGAGGAACTGCATTTCGGCCGCGCCGCCGAACGGCTGGGCATTTCCCAACCCCCTCTCAGCGGCAGGATCCGCCAGTTGGAGGAGCTGGTAGGCACGCGCCTGTTCGAACGGACCAGCCGCCGGGTCACGCTGACCGATGCGGGCACCGCCCTGCTGGAACAGGCCCGCGACATCCTCTCCCGCACCGAAGCGGCGATCGCGCACAGCCGCCGCGTCGGCAATGGCGAGGTGGGCGAGATCAGGCTGGCCATGACGACCTCCGTTCCGTTGCTGCCGCTGGGCCCCGCCATCATCGGAGATTTTCGGGCGAGCCATCCCGACGTGCGGATCATGATCGAGGAATGGCATTCCGCGCGCCAGCTCGAAGCGGTGGGAACGGGCCTGCTGCACGCCGCCTTCATGCGCCTGCCGGGCGACAGGCCGCCGCAGGACCCGGCCATCGCCGCGCTGCCGCTCGATCGGGAGGAATTGCGCCTGTTCCTGCGGACGGACGACCCGCTCGTCCGCGCCGCCGCTGGCCGGCCCGTGGCGCTGCGCGATCTGGCGGGTCGCGATTTCGTGATGTTCGACCGCTCTTCGCGCCTCACCGTGCCGGAGGAAGTGCGGGCGCTGTGCCGCGCCGCCGGGTTCGAGCCGCGCATCAGCATCGAGGCGCGGGAATCGCTGGTGCTGTGCGGGATGATCTCGGCCGGGGCAGGCGTGGCGATCCTGCCCGCATCTTTCCGGCATATCGGCGTGGCGGGCGTCACCACGCTGCCGCTGACGGAACCCACGCCCTTCCTGACGACGTGGCTCGCCTATCCGGCGGCGCCCCGCTCGCCGCTTACCCGCCGCTTCGTGGCCAGCGCGCGCCGGACGATGGCGGGATCAACGGGCGCGGGCAGTGGCAGCCATGCACCTCTGCCCCCCTTGGGCAGTCCATAGGGCCAGCCCCTGTTCCCCGCTTTCGCTGACAAGGCCGAGCGGCAGGCCCGCATAGGCCGCCGTCAGGCCCCTAAAGGCGAAAGTCCCCAGCGCCCGGCCCAACCGGGCCTCAGCATGATCCGCAAGGATCGTCGCCTGCAACGGCCCCTGCACGACAAGCGCGGGATAGCCCTCCTCCGCCTGCGCATAGGGCGCGTCATAATGGATGCGGTGGCTGTTCATGGTCAGCGCCGAATAGCGGAACAGCAGGACGGGATCGGGTTCGAAGACCGCTTCCCACGCCGGATCGCGCACCGCCTCTGGCAAGGTCGCGACCGCCGTGGAGGCCGCGCGATAGACCAGATCCTGCCGCTCCCGGATCGCCAGCCCCGCCCGGCCGTGCAGTTCGTGGCGGACGGTCACGAAGATCAGTTCTCCGCTGCGTCCGTCCTTGCGGTCGATGGCCGATACCGTGGAGCGGCGCGTCACCTGCTCGCCAAAATGCAGCGGCTGGAGGAACTCCACCTCCCCGCCCGCCCACATGCGGCGGGGCAGCGGAATGGGCGGCAGGAAGCCCCCTTTGGCCGGATGCCCGTCCACCCCCGTCTGCGCGGGGGTCCGCGCGTCCCAGAAATGCAGCCAGTGGTGCAAGGGGGGCAGAGGATCGCCCTCCGCCACCACAACATCCCTGCCAAGCGCCGCCAGCAGGACATTCGATCGCGCCGGGTCCAGCCGATCTTCTTGCTCCTGAACGCGCCCGATCCATGGCTGCCAATCGCTCACCCGACCTGCCCTCCGCTGATGACCGGCATGGCGCGGCCGTCTTCGCTGAGCCGCCTGAAGCCGATTTCGACCTCATCCCCCGCTGCCACCGCCACGCCCGCCGGCACATGCACCTGCAACCGCACGCCCGCCACATCGACCTGCGCGACGGCATAGGGGATGAGGCGGGCAAAGGCCTGCTGGAACGCCCGCTGATAGGTGACGACCGTTACCACCCTGCCCAACGGTTCCACCGCCCGCCAGTCGACCGCGCCGCCAGTGAAGGGGCTGGCGGGGCTGGGCGGCCAGAATGTCCGGCCGCTCCCGACGCAATGCGGCAGGACCAGCCTGCCTTCATCCGCCCCGTCCCAGAAGGGCCGGTTGAGCGCATTGACGACCGGATCGATGCTTTCCGCCATCATGACCGCTCCAGGATCAGGGCGTCGCCGCCCACGGTTGCCCACATGGCGCGACGGGCGCCGTCCACCTGCCGCCCGCCCGCCTCGCCGCGCAACTGGGTGACAAGTTCGCGGATCTGGCCCCAGCCGTTCATCTGCGCCTGGCTCAACTGCCCCCCGCTTGTGTTGGTCGGCAAGGCACCGCCCAACGCGATGCGCCCATCCTGAACCCAGGGCAGCGCCTCCCCCTCCCCGCAAAAGCCGAAATCCTCCAGCGCATAAAGCGGGAGGGGAGAGAAGGAATCATAGAGGCCCAGCACGTCGATCGCCTCCGGCGCCGTGGCGGCCATGGCATAGACCTGCTGCGCGCAGGCTTCGGCCAGGGAAAGCCGCTTGCCCGACTGCTGGTTCATCCCTAGCCCATAGGGCGCGAAAATGAACGTCTCCCGCCCAGCACGAATACCCTGCATGCCGGTGATGGCGACCGATCGTGGCGCGTCCGCCGCCGCAACGATGGCGCAAACCGCCCCGTCCCCGACCGGCGAACAGTCGAGCAGCCGCAACGGATCGATGATCGGCCGCGCAGCGCGATAATCCTCCCAAGCCATCGGCCCGCGCATCACCGCATCGTCGGTCAGGCGCGCATGCCCCCGGAATGCGATCGGGATCGCGCCCAGCATTTCCCGGTCATGGCCATAGCGGCGGCAATAAAGGTCGAACCCCATCGCCGCCCCCGCCACGGGCGACGCCATGCCGATATGCCCCGCCTCGCCATGTGGCCCGCCATTTTCGCGGAACTGCTCATGGAAGAAGGGGTTGTTCGCTTCCCCGATGCGCCCCAGATCGCTGTTCTTCATCGCCATCAGGCAGGCGACCCGCGTCGCCATGCCGGTGGCGACCGCCATCGCCGCATGGGCGATCACCGTCGCGGCGAATCGGCCATGCGCCCAGGTCTGGCTGCAAAAGCGCGGGCTCAATCCGAATGTTTCGGCGATGCCGTCATAATCGGCGCCGCGCGGGCTGCCGACCTGCACGATCAGCCCGTCGATCTGCTCCTTCACCAGTCCCGCGTCGTTCAGCGCGCCATGCAGCGCCTCGCCAGCGAACTGGAAGACGGACGCGTCGGGACGCCGCTCGAAACTGCTCGCGCCGATCCCGACGATGGCGGTCCTGCCTGCGATGTCAGAGCCCAAGCGCACGCCTCGCTTCCTCTGCCAGCTTGTGCTTCGCCACCTTGCCGCTGGCGAGGCGGGGTAGCTCCTCCTCCGTGCGGAAGAAGACATGGTGCGGCACCTTGAAGGATGCGGCGCGTTCCTTGACATACGCCTGCACGTCCGCCGCCGCCATCGCCGCGCTGCTGTCGACGAAGGCGACGACCAGCTCGCCCCGCACCTGATCGGCCACGCCCACCACATAGGCGTCGCGGACGTCGGGATGCCCGGCGATGAGCTGCTCGACCTCGACCGGCGACACGTTGATGCCCCCGGATTTGATCACTTCCTTCAGCCGCGAATGGAAATGGAAACGCCCGTCCCCGTCCAGAAAAGCCAGGTCCCCGGTGTCGAAGAAACCGTCGGGCCGCAACGCCTTGGCGGTTTCGACGGGGTTGTTGAGATAGCCCATCGTCGTATGGCCCCGGATCAGGACCAGTCCCACCTGCCCCTGCGGCAGATCGCGCCCGGTCTGCGGATCGACGATGCGGATTTCCATGCCCGGCAGCGGCGTGCCGCTGGTTTCCAGCTTCGCCTCCAGCGGATCGTCGGGCCAGCCCACCGTGGCATTGCCATAGGTTTCCGTCAGGCCATAGGCCGGAACCGCACCGGCAATGCCCATCTCCACCAATGTCAGCCGCTTATATTCGGCCACCGTTCCGGCATTGCCCTTTTGCAGGCTGCCAATCCGCGCCTGGGCATAGTCTGCATGGTCCAGCATGGCGCGGGTCATGTTGCCCGTGCCATAATAGACGGTCGACCCGGTCTTCTGGATCGTGTCAATCGCGCTCCCTGCCTCGAAATGCCCTTGCAGCACCAGCGTCGCGCCCCGCGTGAAGGTCGCCGGCAGGGCATTGGTCGCTCCCAGCCCGTAAAAGAGGGGCGTGCCAAGCCAGACGCGGTCTTCCTGCACGATCCCCCGCCTGAGCCCCAGTTCATATCCATTCCGCACCACGCCGCGATGCCCCAGCAAAACGCCCTTGGGCTCGGCGGTGCTGCCGGATGTGTAGAGGATGAACGCCGGATCATCGGATGAAACCAGCGCCGCCGCGGCATCCAGATCGGACGCGGAAACACTCTCCCCCAGCGTCATCAGCGCATCCCAGCGCGGCAATCCCGCCGGCGCATCGCCAACGAAGATCATCGTCCTGAGCGCCGGAAAGCGCGGATCGGCCGCCTGCCCCATCGCGGCCCCGACGGCGTCGGGCGCGACCTTGCGCAGCAGGTCGACATAATCGGTCTTGATGAACCGCGCGGCGGCCACCAGCAGCTTGACCTCGCAATGGGCCAGCGTCCAGGCCAGTTCCGTCTGCTTGTACCAGGTGTTGAGCGGCACGAAGGTCGCGCCCAGCCGCGACGCGGCCAGCGCCATGATCACCCATTCGGGCTGATTGCCCAGAAGCACGCCGACACTGTCGCCCCGGCCGATGCCCAACGCCAGCATGCCGCGCGCCGCCACCGCCGCGCGCTCATCCAGTTCGGCATAGCTGATGGCGCGGCCTTCGAACATGATGGCGGTATGCGACGGATGGCTTTGCGCCTTCTCCGTCACGACCCGCGCCAGCGTATCACCCTTGGGCTGGACCATGGCCGCAGCATTCATTCCTCATCCTCCTCGATCGCCCAGAAGCTCGGCATGTCGACGATCTCCAGCGTTTCCTTGCGCGCCCGCACCAGCAGTTCGTCCGGCTGCCCAATGCGGCCTGTCGCCTTCAGCCCCTGCCACAGATCGGCCAGCACGGCGGTGACGGCGGCGACGCCGTTGAACGGATAAAGGGCAAGGGCGAAGCCCGCCGCCTCCAGTTCCGTCACGCTCGGTATCGGCGGCACCACGCCGCCGATCCAGATCAGCGGCAATTGCGGCACGGCGGCGCGGACAAGCCTCACACGTTCCGGATCCAGATCCAGCAGGATCAGCCCGTCGGCCCCCGTCTCCGCATAAGCGCGGCAGCGGGCGATGGCCTCGTCGACCGATCCGCTCACGCGCAGAGCGTCGCTGCGTGCAAAGATCAGCATGTCGGACCGGGCGGCGCAGGCGGTGCGAATGCGCGCCGCCATCGCCTCAGTGGAAACCAGCGTGCCCTGCCCGCGATGATAGGCGGCACGCTTCGGATAGGGCTGGTCGTCGATATGGATCGCCGCCGCGCCCGCCCCTTCCAGTTCCCGGACCGCGCCGTGCAGATGGGCCAGATTGCCGAAACCGGCTCCGGCATCGACCACCAGCGGCTGATCGACAGAGCGAGCGACCCTCGCAGTCAACTCCACCGTTTCGGTAAGGGTGAGAAAGGGTTGCCCCTTGCCCACCCCCAAAGCCATGGCGTTCCCGCCCAGATAGAGCGCGTCATGCCCGGCCCGCGCCGCGATGCGCGCCGACAGCACATCCGCCACCCCCGGCGCCGTCGCCAGCCGCCCGGAAGCGAGAAGCGCGCGGAGCCTTTCCTCTCCGCGAGCACGGCTCACGCGCTTTCTCCGCCCACCGCAATCACCAGATCGAAGACGGCGTGATATTCGTTCGCCTTCCCCTCGATCGGCTTCATGTCGAGGATCAGGTCCTCGCTCACCGCTTCCTCGACATAATCGCTGCCCAGATAGGGATTGCCCGGAATGAAGAGCTGGGTGATCAGCCGCTGCCGGCCGCCGGCGCGGACCATCAGATGGATATGCCCGGCCCGCCGGTTGTGACGGCCCATCGCCCGGAACAGTTCGCCGATCGGGTCGTGATCGTGATCGGAATAATCCTTGGGAACGGCCGTGCGAATGCTGTAACGTCCCTGATCGTCGCTGCGCACGACGCCAGACAGATGATGCCCGGCCCGGTCATAATGACCGTCATGATCGGCCTGCCAGAAATCAAGCTCGGCTCCCGCCACAGGCTTGCCGGTCGCAACATCGGTCACGACGCCCTCCAGCACCAGCACCGGCGATCCTGCCGGCGGCGGGGCGTCGAACAGATTGCCGTCGGGCCGGAACGGCGCGGTGTCCTTGTGGAACGGCCCTTCCAGATTGGGGCGGGTGGCGCCCTCGACGCGGGCGGTCACGTCCACGCTCGTCATCGCCAGCGCGACATCGATCAGGCTGCGGCAGAAGCCCGCCTGACCCAGCCGGTTGAAATAATCGCCCGCGGCATGCAGTTCGTCCTGATCGATCGCGAACTCGCGGACGACCTCCTTCATCTTCTCGACGACGCGCGAATAAATGGCCTTCAGCCGCTCATTGGGTTCCACGCCTTCCAGTTCGGCGGCGATCTGACCCTCTCCAAAATTCGTCATGGTTTCAATATTATGCGGCCGGCCGCCGCACCTCCCTCAACAAGCCGATGCGCCTCGGCAACTTCCTCAAGCGGCATGATCCGGGCAATCTGCGGCTGGACCACGCCCGATGCCGTCAGCGCGATCGCGTCTTCCAATTGGACGCGGCTGACGCTGCCCACGCCCAGTATCTGCGCGCGCTTGAAGAAGATGCGGGCGGGATTGATCGCAATATTCTCGCCATAAAGCTGGCCGACCATCGCATAGCGGCCATGCACGGCCAGACTGTCGAAGGCGGCGTCGAACACGCGGCTGCCGACGGTATCGATCACCACATCCACGCCACGCCCATCGGTCAGCGCCCGCACTTCTCGGGCGAAAGCATCCGGCTCCGCGACGACCGCCTCATGCGCGCCGATCGCAGACAGCATGTCGCGCTTGTCCTCCGACCGGGTGACGGCGATGACCCTGGCGCCCATCGCCCGCGCGATCTGCACGGCAGGCACGCCCACGCCGCCGGTCGCACCAGTGACCAGAACCGTCTCCCCGATGGAGACATGGGCGACGTCGCGGACGGCATTGACCGCCACGCCCGCGCTCGGCCCCAGCCCACAACTCACCTCGAACGGCATGTCCGCCGGGGTCCGCACGCAGGCATCCTGCGGCAAGGCGACATATTCGGCATAGCCGCCGCGCACCGGACGACGTCTGGAACAGGTGGTTTCCCGGCCGCTGCGACACAGGTTGCACCGGCCGCAGCTTGAAAAGGCCTTGGTGCAGACCCGGTCCCCGATCTGGAGATCCTCGACCAGCGCGCCCGCCTCCACGACCGTCCCGCTGATTTCCAGCCCGATGATCAGCGGATAGCTGACGTCCCGTTTATAGGTGCCGTTGCGCTCCACGACATCGCGGAAGGACACGCCGCAGGCGCCGACCCGAATGAGCACATCATCGGGACCGACATCGGGGCGATCCACCTCGCAAATGTCAAAGGCGTCAGGGGAACCGGCAGCATGAAGGACGGCGGCGCGCATCGCCCGTCAATCCGCCGCTTGCGGGAAGAAACGATTGGCCGGGCGCGCCAGGCCCAGGCTGTCGCGCAGGGTCGTGCCTTCATATTCCTTGCGGAACAGCCCCCGGCGCTGCAATTCGGGCACCAGCAGGTCGACCACGGCCTCCAGCCCGGCGGGCAGATAGGCGGCGACCAGATTGAACCCGTCGCAGGCCCTGTCGTTCAGCCATTCCTCCATCGTGTCGGCCACCTGCGCGGGATCGCCCTTCATCAGGGCATGGCCGCGCGCGGGCAGGATGCGCTGGTAAAGCTGCCGCAGCGTCAGATTGTCCCGGCGCGCCATCGTCTCCGCCAGATTGCGGAAACTGGTGATCCCCTTGGTTTCCGGCAGGGGCGGCAGGGGATCGTCAGGGCTGCAACCCGACAGGTCGACGCCGCAGATGCGGCCCAGCGTCGGCATCCCCACGCTGTCGGGGATCAATTCCTGCAATTCGCGATAGATGCGGTCGGCGTCGGCCTCGGTCGGGCCGACAAACACGCTGGCACCCGGCATCACGATCAGTTCCTCGGGCGCGCGGCCATATTTGGCCATGCGCCCCTTCACATCGGCGTAAAATGCCTGGGCGCTTTCCTTCGTTTCCGCCACCGTGAAGACGACATCGGCGGTCCGGGCCGCCAGCTCCATGCCGTCGGCCGAACCGCTGGCGACCACCACGACGGGATGGCCCTGCGGCGGGCGGGCGCTGTTGAGCGGCCCCCGCACCGAGAAATAGCGGCCTTCATGGTTCAGCAGGCGCACCTTGTCGCCATCCAGGAACTGGCCGCTTTCCTTGTCGAGCAGGAAGGCATCGTCGGCCCAGCTGTCCCACAGGTCCTTGACGATATCGACGAACTCGCCCGCCCGTTCGTAACGATTGGCGAGATCGGCATGATCCTTCTGGCTGAAATTCTTGCTGTCCTCCGGATTGGAGGAGGTGACGACGTTCCAGCCGGCGCGTCCCTTGCTCAACCAGTCGAGCCCGGCATAACGGCGCGCAACGCTGAAGGGCTGGTCATAGGTCGTCGTCGCCGTCGCCACCAGGCCGATCCGGCTGGTCACGGCGGCAATGGCCGAATGCAGGCAGACCGGCTCGATCACCACCGGCCGCGTCGTCGGGTTGCGGCTGAGCAGCGCAGGATTATCCACGCCGTTGACGCCGTTTCCGTCCGCCAGGAACAGCATGTCCAGCTTTCCCCGTTCGGCAATCTGCGCGAATTCGATCCACCGATCGAAGTTGAACCCGGCATCGCTGACCGCGTCAGGATGGCGCCAGCCGCCGACATGCCCGCCTGTGGGAGACATGAACACAGAGAGCTTCAGTGACCGAACCATTACCACGTCCCTTTTAACGCCGCCCTTTAATGCCGCAAAGTGTCGACATATCTATCTATTGAACTTCTGCCGCCCAAAGGTCAATTCACATTGCCGCCTGGCAAGATTGATCGGATAGGCGAAACGCCTCGCAAGACCGTTCCGCCGTGGCCCATTCCGTTCGGCCATGCGATAGATTCGGGAGGAAAGCCAAAATGGCTGGAAAAAGGAACGAAACAAGGCGAAATATCGCTGAATGCCAGATGCGTTTCCTGGCCTCATGGAGATGTTCGAAAATGTCCGATCAGACGCTGGAAAATTTGCGCGCCATCAACCATGGCTTTGACCCGGCGAACGGGAACTGGGTGCATCGCGGACTCGATCTGTCGACACCTTGCGCGATCACCGAGCAGGAAAAAAATGCCTTCCGCGGGCATTACGCCACGCAGTTCGGCCATTCCCTCGATGGCCTTGACTGGTGGCTGGACCGGAATCCGGAAGTGCTGAAACGCTATCGCCTGTATTGCAGCCTGACATTGCGCGTCGTGCCCGCGCTGACGGGCAATGGAACGCTGACCTTCTATGCGCTGAACGGCCATGTGACCGGCGTGCGCTATGTCCTGCACAGCTGGCTGACGCGTGGCGTCAATCGCGCGCAGGCCATGGAAATGCTGGCCATGGCCTTCGTCCACGCCGGACCGCGCGGGATGGAAACGATCCAGGAAGCAGCGCAGGGCATCGAATTTCCGGAAACGACCGATACGCCCGGCATCTTTCCCGAAGGCTGGGCGGCGGATATCGACGCGTTCAAATCCGGCCTGGATTTCTCCACCGTCACGCTCGACGCCGATGAAAAGGCGAAGCTCTACGACTGGTATCTGCGCACGATCGGGGAGATTCCGCCCTATGTCCGTTTCATGGCCGAACATCGCCCGACGCTGATCAAGACCCATCGGGCGCGCATCGAAAATATGCTCTACGTCCTGCCCAAGCAGTTCTGGCCGACCACCATGCTCTATTATCACGTGATGAGCCGGGTGGCCGAGGGCATTCGCGAAAACGTGCTGCTCTGCAAGGCCTGGGGCGTTTCGAAATCCGACACGCTTGACACGATCAGCAACGCGCTGGTCTATGGTCAGATGGAGGCCGCGGCCATGGTTCAGAAGGAAGCCGGCGACATTTTCGACGGATGGACGGAGTGACGGCACGCCGCTGGCTGATCACCGGCATTTCCGGTGGTCTGGGCAGCGCCCTGGCGGACGCTGCGCTCGCCATGGGCGACGGCGTGGCGGGAACCAGCCGAAACGCGCAGGCCGCCCGGGCGTTCGAAGCCCGGGCGCCCGGCCGCGCCATCGGCATCCCGCTCGACGCGGGCGACCCCCGGCAGGCCGGCGAAATCGTCGCGCGGGCGATCGATGGGCTGGGCGGGATCGACCTGCTCGTCAACAATGCCGGCTATGCGCAGGCGGGCGCGGTCGAAGCGGTGAGCGGCGAGGAGGCGCAGGCCCAGTTCGACGCCAATTTCTTCGGCCCCGTCGCGCTGATACGGGCGGCCCTGCCCGGCCTGATCGACCGCGGCGGCCGCATCCTCAACATATCCTCGCTCGCCGCCGTCGAAACCTATGCCGGGCTGGGCCATTATTGCGCGTCCAAGGCCGCGCTTTCCGCGATTTCGGAATCGACCGATACGGAGGTCGCGCCGCTCGGCGTGCGCTGCATCGCCGTCGAGCCGGGGGGCATGCGGACCGCCTTTGCGGGTTCAAGCCTGCGCAAAAGCAGGGCCCGCCTGCCCAGATATGGCGAGCAGGATGCGACGCAGGACGCCTCCTTCCGCAAGTCCGATGGCAGGCAAAGCGGCGATCCCGCCAGGATCGCGCAGCTTCTCCTTCGCCTTGCGGAGATGACGGACCCGCCATCGCGCATGGTGCTGGACATGGCGGCGCTGGACCGCGTCGAGCGGGCCGTGGCGAAGCGGCTGGACGGCTATCGCCGCGCCGCTTCGCCCCATGACGATATCGGTTTCCCCTGATCAGGCCGGATCGCGGATCGGCAAACGCTGTTCGAACACGCCCTCCGCGATCCGGTTCAGCAATATCTCGATCGTGCCGCCGGCGATCATCCACCCGCGCGTGCGACGGAAGCAATATTCGACCAGGCTTTCCTCGCTATAGCCGATGCCCCCCATGATCTGCATCGCGTCATGGGCCATGTCGAAACCCGCCCGATTGCAGGTCAGCTTGGCGATGGCGGTATCCTGCGCCGAAGGGAAGCCGGTGTCGGCGCCCACCGCCGCGCGATACAGCAGCAATTGCGCGGCCTCGGCCTTGGCCTTCATCTCCGCGAATTTCCATTGCAGGCCCTGGAAGTTGACCAGTGGCTGCCCGAACTGCCGCCGGTTGAGCACATGCTCGCGGGCGATGTCGAAGGCATATTTGCCCAGCGCCAGGGCACGCGAGCTGTTGCCCAGCCGCTCCACATTGAATCCGGCGATCTGCTTCTTGAAGCCGCCGGGACCCAGGACGACGTCTTCCTTGGGTACATAGACATTGTCGAAATAGAGCGTGTTCCAGTCCTCGCCCGACAGGAAGCGCGATGGCTTGCCGAAGGTGAAGCCTTCCGCGCCCCGCTCGATCAGCACGGACCCGATGCCGCCCACGCCGGGGCCAAAGCGGACATAGACCAGGAAGACGGTGGCGTGCAGGCCGTGGGTGGTGAAGATCTTTTCCCCGCTGATGCGATAACCGTCGCCATCGGGGGTCGCCGTCGCCTTGAGTTCCGTGACCGCCGACCCGGCGCCCGGCTCCGTCATGGCGACCGCGATCAGCGCCTTGCCCGCCAGCAGGGGTTTCAGCAGCCGTTCCTTCTGTTCGGGCGAGCCATATTGCGCCAGCACGCGGATCGCGCCGAAATTGCCCGCCTGCACGACATCGGCCGAACGGGGGCACGCCGCCGCTACCTCCTGAATGGCGATGACCGCATCCATCAACGTGCCGCCGACGCCGCCATCCTCCGCCGGGGTGGTGATGCCGATCAGCCCGGCCTGCGCCATCTGCTGCGCGATTTCCCACGGATATTCATCGCTATGCGCCCGTTCGAGCGCGCCGTCCTTCAGGTTCCGCTCCGCAAAGCCCGCTACCGAATCCCGGAACATCTGCTGTTCGGCGGAAAGATCGAAATTCATCTCATAACCCCTATTCAGTCGCCGGCACGCTCAAGCACCATGGCGATGCCCTGCCCAAGCCCGATGCACATGGTCACCAGCGCGTAGCGGCCGCCGCTGCGCTGCAATTGCCGTCCGGCCGTGATGGCCAGCCTAGCCCCCGACATGCCCAGCGGATGGCCGATGGCGATCGCGCCGCCATTGGGATTGACCCGGCTGTCGGCATGATCCAGCCCCAGCAGCTTGAGGCAACCCAGCGCCTGACTGGCAAAGGCCTCGTTCAGTTCGATCACGTCCATGTCGGCCAGCGTCAGCCCCGCCCGCTCCAGCGCCTTGAGCGAGGAGGGGACCGGACCATAGCCCATGACGCGCGGCTCGACCCCGGCGACGGCGGCGGAAACGATGCGGGTAACGGGCGCCACGCCGGCTTTTTCGCCCGCTGCGCGACTGGCCACGAACATGGCCGCCGCGCCGTCATTCACGCCCGACGCATTGCCCGCGGTGACCACCCCGCCTTCGAACAGGACAGGCAGCCGGGCCAGCCCCTCCAGCGAGCTGTCGCCGCGCGGATGCTCGTCCCTGTCGACGATCGTGTCGGCGCCCTTGCGCCCCTTGATCGTGACCGGCACGATCTCGCCCGCGAAAAAGCCTTCCGCCGCGGCGCGCGCATATTTCTGCTGGGACGCGAGCGCGAAACGATCCGCCGCATCGCGCGTGATCCCCTGCTCGGCGGCGACATTCTCGGCCGTTTGCGGCATCGATTCCCGGCCGAACATCCTGTGGATCAGCGGATTGGGAAAACGTTCGCCCAACGCCTCGTAGACGGTCGCCTTGCGGGCGAAAGGCGTTTCGGACTTGGCCATGACGAAGGGCGCGCGCGACATGCTCTCCACGCCGCCCGCCACGAACAGTTCCCCCTGCCCGGTGGCGATCGCCCGCCCCGCATCGGCGACCGCCGCAAGGCCACTGCCGCACAGTCGATTGACGGTCTGGGCCGCGACGCTGACCGGTATCCCGGCCACCAGCGACGCATGGCGCGCGACGTTGCGGGCATCCTCGCCCGCCTGACTGGTGCAGCCGATGATGACATCCTCGATCCCCGCCGGGGCGAAGGGCGTCGTTTCGATCAGGCGGCGCAGGCATTGCGCCAGCAGATCGTCCGGGCGGACCGGCGACAGCGCGCCGGCATAACGGCCGACCGGACTGCGCAAGCCATTGTAGAGATAGGCCTGCGTCATGCGCTGGGCGCCACGAAGACGCTTCCCTCTTCCACCTTCACGGCAAAATGGTCGACATCCTGCCAGGCCGGACCGCCTTCGACGCATTTCCCGGTGCGGATCTCGAAACAGGACTGGTGCAGCGGGCATTCGATGCGGTCGCCGTCCAGCCAGCCGTCCGACAGGCGCACATGTTCATGCGTGCAGATGTCGCCGATCGCGAACAGCCCGCCCTCGAAACGGTAGAGCGCGATCGCGGTGCCGTTGATCTCCGTGGGAAAGGCCTCCCCTTCGACGATGTCGCTTTCCTCGGCGACCTGAATCCATTCTGCCATAGCTGTCCTGTCCGTCAGAGCTTCATTTCACGCCGATAGAAATCGTAAAAGGCGCGGATAAGGGTTTCGGTCATCATGGTGGACTGGGCCTCGGTCCCATGCCCGCCCATTTCCAGCACCTGCACCGAGTCCGGATAGCTTTCCGCCACCGGCTGCATCAGCGACAGGACCTCGCTGTCCTCCAGCGACACGAAACCGGCAGGGCCGACCAGATTGCTCTGCTTCAGGCGCAGTTCCTGCATCTGCTCATCATCGTCGGCATAGCCGAAATAGGTCCAGGCCAGTTCATGTGCGCCCGGCCCCTTCGGGATCATGTGACGGACGACCAGACAATTGAAATATTGCTGGACCAGCACCGTCGGAAAGATCTGGAACGCGCCCATCATGCCGTCGTTGAATTCGTCGACGACGGAACTGATGACTTCCTTGTCCTGTATCTGGAGGTCCGACTTGATGCTCTTGATCTGCCGGCTGGCGTCGCTGCTCTTGTTCTTCAGCTCGGGATCATATTGGGAATAGGTATATTCGTGCTTGCCGCCTTCCAGCGGAACGCTGTGATAGTCGCCATCGGTGCGCAGGATGCCAAAGGTCGACAGGAACGGATGCATCAGCGTCGCATGATAGGGATCGCGGCTGTTTTCCCAATAAAGCTTCCAGTTGCTCTTCACCATCTGCCGGCTGTAGCCGACCAGGCGCAGCGGCCGGCGGGACACCAGCCGGTCCAGCCGCATCAATATCTCCGGCCCGACATAGTCCTCGAAGGACGGCGTTTCCTCGCTATAGGTCGCCCAGATCGTGCCGCCGCGCACCGCCACCCGCAAACGGGTCAGTCCATGCTCCGCCTTGTTGAAATCACGGGGCATCCCCCCCTTGCCATGCGCGCCGCGCAGGAAGGGCAGGCCCATCAGATTGCCCTTCAGGTCATAGGCCCAATGGTGATAGGGACAGGTCAGCTCCCGCGCCTCTCCCTTGTTCTTCCAGCAGATCAGCGCGCCGCGATGGGCGCAGCGGTTCTCGACGACATTGACGTTGCCGTCCTGGTCACGGGTCACGATGACGGGGCGTTCGCCTACCCAGCTGCGCTTGTAGCTGCCCGGTTCGGGAATCTCGCAATCCAGCCCGACGAAGTTCCACGTCTTGCCATAATGGAATGTCTGCATCTCCCGCGCGAAGATGTCCGGATCGCTGTAAAGCCAGGCCGGAACGCGCGTGACGCCGTCGTCCGGCCAGCGCCGGTCGGCCATGTTGTCCTGGGTCTGTTCATTCATGGGTCGAACCTCACACCGGAATCACAAGGGTCGTGCGGATATGGTAATTGTCGTACACGCATGTCCTTTCGCGCAGGCGCAGGGCGCCGTCCTCCCGCACGATGCGATCGACATATTGGCCGACCATCAGAATCTGCGGCTCCTGTTCCAGCAGGGATTCGATGATCAGAAAATTGGCGGTCGCCTGGACTTCATCGCCCGTTCCGCCCGCGATCCTGACGCCGCTGATGAAATGGCGCAGCAGACGGGGCTGGTACAATGCCGCCTCGCGGGTGGCGTTCACCCGATCCTCGATCATGGCGCGGCCCCGGCAATGGATCGGCGCATGGGCAAGGCCCGCGTCGAAATTTTCCCGGCTGATCACGCGGTAGAGCGCATCAGTGGTGAAGAAAGCCGGAAAGGCGCCCAGATCCTCCGCATCGAGCATGGCGGCGATATCGTCGTAAAAGTCGCGAAGCTCGGTCCGCGAAATCGATATTGGCTGCATCACGGCATCCTCGTTCATAATTCTGTCGACACTTTACGCAGGATCACGTCGCAAATCCTCTATAAAATGGGCAAATGAACGGATATCGAAATTGCGATGTGTCGGCATATTGAAGGCGCGGCGATTGCGCTTCCAGACCAGGCGGGGTTAAAGGGGTCATGATCCAGGAACTCAATATCGTGCATGTCGATCCGAAAGGGCTGACCGAATTCGAGAATGCATTCGCCAAGGCGCGCGAACTGCTGCTGCATTGCCCGGGATGCCTTGGGGCCGGATTGCTCCGGTCCATCGAAGTAGCCGGCAAATATCTGGTCCGGGTCGACTGGGCGGAGCTATCGGATCATGTGGACCGCTATCCGGCCAGCGCCATCGCCCCTCAGGTGCGCGCGCTGCTTGCCCCTCATATCAAGGCGATCGACCCCGGACATTTCCAGCAAGTCGCGCCCTGACACCCCACACGCCCCAGGGTGTGTGGGGCTTCAGCCCATCATGGGCTGAACCCCCACATACCCTAGCTTGCCCTGCGCAGATGCGCCCCGGGCACGATCGGCCGGGAACCGACCACATGCAGCCCATGCCCGTCGATCGCGGGAATATGGATGGGCGTCGAACTATAGGTCAGCAGGACCATGTCCCCGACGCCAAGGTCCCGCAAGATCTGGGCGCCGATGCCATATTCGCGCAGCGACAGCTGCGGCGATCCTTTGGGCGCGCCCTCCCGATAGCGTTCGGCCCATCGCGTCGCGCCGTTGCGCAGGAACACCATCACCCCGGCGCCAGGATGCGCGCTCAGGACCTTGACGGCCTCATCGATATACCAGTTGCGGTGCCCCAGTCGCAAAAGATCGCTGATCAGGTCGATGGAATGAACCCGGACCAATGTCGGACTGCTGTTGACGACATCCCCCCGCACCAGCGCGAAATGTTCCGTGCCGTCGATCAGGTCGCGATAGAGGATCATGCGGAAGCATGACCTTTCACCCGTTTCGCACGGCACTTCGACCACCCGCTCGATGGTTCTTTCGGTGCGGCGCCGATATTCGATCAGATCGGAAATCGTGCCGATCTTCAGACCGTGACGCTCCGCAAAGACGGTGAGTTCGGGAAGACGGGCCATGCTGCCATCTTCGTTCATCACCTCGCAGATGACGCCTGCGGCATTAAGACCCGCCAGACGGGCAATGTCGACGGCCGCCTCCGTATGTCCCGCCCGCACGAGCACGCCGCCATCCCGCGCCACCAGCGGAAAGACATGCCCCGGCGTCACGATATCCTGAGCGCCCATCGCCGGATCGATCGCCACCGCAATGGTCCGCGCGCGATCATAGGCGGATATGCCGGTCGTCACCCCTTCGCGCGCTTCGATCGAAACCGTGAACGCCGTCGAGTGGCGCGTGCCATTTTCCTGCGCCATGGGCGACAATTGCAATTGCCTGGCGCGCTGGGCGGGCATCGCCAGGCATATCAGGCCCCGCGCATGGCGGGCCATGAAGTTGATCTGGTCGGCGGTTGCGAACTCCGCGGGGATGACGATATCGCCTTCATTCTCCCGATCCTCGGCATCCACGATGATGAAGGGCCGCCCCTGCCGGGCCTCCTCCAGAATTTCCTCGATCGATGAGATCATGACCATCCTCCGAAAACCTTCATGCCGAACAGCGCATTCCGCTTTGCCCCGCCGTCAGATCGACCAGGCCCAAGCGACGCGAAATCGCCCCCCGCACGGTGCGCAGCAGGGCGGCCTCATCCACGTCCCCGCTGACGCGCAGCCCCAGGGCCAGCGGTTCCGACGACTGGCTTTGCGGCAGGCTCACGGCCAGCGCGCATTCGTCATCGGCCACCAGTTTGGCAAAGCCCTGCGCGGCCACCTGATCCAGCACCGCCGCCAGATCCTCGAACCGCACGCGCCCGGCCATGTCTTCCGTCTCGGCATTCAGCCGGTGGACATAACGCCGCACCAGTTGACGGTCGCACCGGGCCAGCAGCACGCGCCCCTCCGTGGAATGCAGAAGGGAGATGAGGTTGCCCTGCCGCAATCCGCCGCCGTTCGCGGCCGACACGATATGGAGGCATTCAAGGGCCACGCCGTTCTGGCCGGCCAGGATGACCGTACCGCCCGTGGCTTCCGCCAGCTCGTCCATCAGCGGCAACAGCCCGCCCTGACGGATCAACCGCGGCTGCACCCAGCTTCCCAGCATCGCCGCCTTGATCGACAGGCGATAGGTGCGGCCACCATGGCCCCGGCGCAGATAGCCGAGCGACACCATGTAACTCAGCAATTCGGACGCGCTCGACTGGGGATATTGATATTTGCGGGCGATATCCATCACGCCCGCCTCCTGGTGGTCCGCGTCGAAATATTCGAGAACCTCAAAGACCCGGCGAGCCGACTTGATCGATTTGGCTTCCTGGCACCTTGCCATTTCTCTCCTCCATTCTGGGCGGGACGTCTTCTGCGGAGCAATGAACCATGATTCCCTTTTTCTGTCGACACTTTTTTTGATGGACGCCAAAATCCAGGAGATCTACCCGTATTTCCGGGAATTTACTTGTCTATAAAAATAGCTTTGTCCATTAATGTCGACAGTTACCCGAATCAGCGAATCCGGACAGGCTGTTGCGCGCGATGCCCTGTAGAACGGGAAGAGCCGGCCTCCCGATCGGGAAGCCGGCTCTTTTTTGCCCGGCAATGCCACCCGGTTGGAAAGATCACCCTATGGGCACAAGAGGTCCAGCGTCCGCCAGCATGTCCAGTTGATGATCCGCATTGCCGAACAGCGCGTCGATCGCGGTCAGGCGCTTGAAGGCATGGCCGACCTTATATTCCATGGTCAGCCCGATGGCGCCGTGCAGTTGCACCGCCTGCTGCCCGACCATCCGGCCGGCCTCGCCGATCTTCGCCTTCGCGGCGGCGATATTGCAGCGCCGTTCCTCCGCCGGACGTGCGAGCGAGATCGCCGCCAGCATCGCCATCGAACGCGACAGCTCCACCTGCATGAGCATGTCGACGGCGCGGTGCTGAAGAACCTGGAAGGTGCCGATGGCAACGCCGAACTGATTTCGCGTGCGCAGATATTCGGCCGTCATGTCCAGCGTGTCCGCCATGATGCCCGTGGCTTCCGCGCAGAGCGCCGCATTGGCTTCCTCGAACAGCGCGGTCAGCACGGTCGCGCCGCTTCCCTCTTCGCCGATCAGCGCCTGCGCATCCAGCCCGACATCCTCGAACGCGATCTCCGCCGTCGCGATCCCGTCATAGCCCGCATGGCTACGGATCGAGACGCCGGGAAGGGCGGGATCGACCAGAAAAAGCGACACACCCCTCTCGCTTCGGGCGCTGACGACCAGTTCGTCGGCGGCGGCGCCGGCGATCACCGCGGTCTTCCGCCCGTTCAGGCGCCAGCCCGTCGCCGTCGGCTCCGCGCGGCAGTTCAGCCGCTCGACCGTGTGGCGCGGACCGTCTGGTTCGTGATGGGCCAGCGCCATGATCCTCTCGCCCGCGATGATCGACGCGATGCGCGCGCTCTTCTGCGCCGGGGAGGCCGCGAGCCGCAACGCCCCGCCCGCCAATATGACCGTCGCCAGAAACGGTTCGACCAGCAGGCCCCGGCCCAGCGCCTCCATGATGATCATCATGTCGACGCCGCTGCCCCCGAAACCGCCATCGGCCTCGGCAAAGGGCAGGCCCAATACGCCCAGGCCGGCCAGCTCCGCCCAGACCGCGCGGCTGAAACCGTCCGGTTCCCGCATCGCGGTCAGGCGCTCCTCGAAACTGTAGCGGTCGGTCACGAAACGGCTGATCGTTTCGGACAGCATCCGCTGATCGTCGGTCAATTCGAAATCCATGATGTCCTCAAAGGCGAAGGATGGTCTTGGCGATGATATTCTTCTGGATCTCGTTCGATCCCCCGAAGATCGAAACCTTGCGCATCGTGAAATAATAGGGGGTCGCGGCCGCTTCCCAGCCATGATCGCCATGGTCCGTGGCATCATGGGATGGCGTGGCGATACCGGCCGGGCCCGCCAGCTCGGCCACCAGTTCGGTCATGCGCTGCTGCAATTCGGTGCCCTTGACCTTCAGGATCGACGCCGCGCTGTTGGCGCCGCCGCCCTGCGCATCGGCCGCCACGACGCGCAGCTGCGTCAGTTCCAGCGCGCGCAGCTCGACCTCGACCTCCGCCAGCTTGCGGCGCAGGCGCGCGCGCTCCCGCTCGTCGATCCTCCCGCTCCCGCCCAGTTCTCCTTCCAGATGACGCAGTTGCGCCAGACGCTCCTTGGACAGGCCGATCCGGGCGATGCCCGACCGTTCATGGCCCAGCAGATGCTTGGCATAATCCCAACCCCTGCCTTCTTCCCCGATCCGGTTCCCGACAGGCACGCGGACATCGTCGAAGAACACTTCGTTGAGGTCCGAAATCCCGTCGATCGACGGAATCGGCCGGATCGTGATGCCCGGCGTCTTCATGTCGAGCAGCAGGAAGGTGATGCCCTGCTGCTTCCTGCCGCTCGCATCGGTCCGCACCAGCGCGAACATCCAGTCGGCATGCTGGGCCTGGGTCGTCCATATCTTCTGGCCGTTCAGCACATAATCGTCTCCGTCCCTGACCGCGCTGGTCTTCAGCGCCGCAAGGTCGGAACCCGCGCCCGGTTCGGAAAAGCCCTGACACCACCAGATGTCGATATTGGCGGTGGCGGCCAGGAATTTCGCCTTTTGCGCGTCGGTGCCGAATTTGCACAGGATCGGGCCGATCATGTTAACGTTGAAGGGCGATCCTTCGGGCGCATGGGCCAGCGCCATTTCCTCCTGGAAGATATAGCGCTGCGTCGGGCTCCAGGGCTGGCCGCCATCGTCAACAGGCCAGGCCGGCACGGCCCAGCCCCGCGCGTTCAATATCCGTTGCCAGCGGACGATATCCGCCTTGCCCAGATGGTCGCGATTGATCATTTTCGCGCGCAGATCATCGGGCAGCGACGCCTTCAGAAAGGCGCGCACGTCTTCCCTGAACGCCAGGTCTTCCGGGGTGAAATCCAGATTCACGGCCTTTCCTTTCAGGCAATCGCGGCGATGGCTTCGCCAAAGGCGAGCGAACGCATGAGCAGCGCCACGCCAGGCAGCCTTTCAAGCTGCGCCAGCGCCCCGGCCGTCCCGGTCTGAAGATCGGTCGAAAGCAGCCCGTCGGTGCAGGTCGCGAACTTGGCCAGCGTTTCTTCCCGGCTCAACGGGTCTTCCGCATCGCCATGCGCCCGGATCGCCGTTCCCTTGATCTCCCGCCCGTCCCGCAAGCGGATCGTGATCCAGTCCTCCGCCCCCAGCTGATCATTGCCCCAATCGACATGGACGACCATCCTGACCCTGGGCCGCAGTTCCAGGATCTTCGGATCGTTCAGCTTTTCAGCGGAAAAGGTCCGCGCATCCATCGGTTCGCCGGCCAAAGTCGCGGCGACGACATGCGGCAGGCTGAACCGCGCCTCCTCGACATCGGCGGGCACCGGATATTTCATGATGGTGGGGAAGGCGGCGTTCACCTCCACCCTCACCTCGCGCACATCGTCGGCGCGGATATCGTGCTGCGCGATCAGGGCCTTCATCCGGTCGATGATCCGCTGCAACATGTAACAGCAGGGATATTTCTTCTGCCCCACCGCCATCACGCGAAAATCTTCGCCGCTGCCCAGCGACAGGGGAAGGTCCGCCTGCCCGGCAAGCGCATCGAAATAGCCTGCCTTGCCATCCATGATCGACGGATTGCCACCCAGCCCGCGCTGCGCCAGCAGGGCGGCCATGATCCCGTCCCGTGCCGCGAAACCGGCCTCCACGACATGCGCGGCCGAACCCGTCTGGCGCACGAGGCCGCCGCCCATCGAAGCGGCGAGCGTGATGGCATCCCGCGTCTTCCCGAAATCCAGTCCCAGCATCTTCGCCGCGCCGGCCGCCACGCCCAGCGTCCCGACGTTGGCGCAGGACAGCCAGCCGCGCGCGGCGGCTCCGCCGTTGGACAGCACCATTCCCGGCCGCGCGGCGACTTCAAAGCCGATGATGGTCGCTTCGACCACGGCCTGCCCGGACGCGTTCAGCCACTCGCCCAGCGTGAACATGGCGGGGATCAGGCAACATGTATATTGCGCCTCCGGCCAGGCGACATCTTCCAGTTCCGTGCAGTGCGAGGAGTCGCAATTCAACATGGCCGCCAGTTCCACCGACGTCTGGAAGGAATGGCCCAGCACGCTTGCCTGCGTCACGGCGCCCTGCGCCCTGACATGGTCGGCCATGATCCGGGGCACCTCCATCCTCGCGCCCAGGATGGTTGATCCGATCGCGCTGATGCACAGGTCCTTGGCACGCTCGACAACCGCCGGGGCAATGGAATCGAAATGCGTTTCGCAGACAAATTCCGCGAACCGGTCGGCAATGGCCATGATGCGTCTCCAAATATCCGTGCAATTGAAAGCGCGCCCAACAGCATGGGTCAATGGCCAGCCGACCGCGACGCCGCGGCTTTCGGATAGGCGAACTTTTTCCATATCAATTCGCCATTTCGATGATCGGGTCCTTTCCTTTCCCGCACCGGATGCAAGCTGCATCGCATCCACGAATTCATGCACGGAACTTTGACGCAGAAGAGTTCAGCTGTTCTGATAGGTGCAGGAGGCGATGATGACTGTGAATGTGGAAATATCCGGGCGTGCCGCATGCCCCGCTCGGTAACCGAATGGCAGGCCGCCGCGCGGGCAAAGCTTGATCCGGCGCTGTGGGATTATCTGGAGTTCACCCATCCCCATGGGCCGACCGATGCGGCGGGCTGCTGGGATGCGATCCCGCTCTATCCCCGCATATTGCGCGGCGCGACGGCGGCGGGCATCGGCGCGACGGTGCTGGGTTCCAGCGTGACGCTGCCCATCCTCACCGCCCCCAACGGCCGGGCCACGCGCTTTCATCCCGATGGCGAGCTGGCGGTGCTGCGGGGCGCGCGCGCCGCCGGAACGATCGCCATCCTGCCAAGTTCCGTTGCCGCCAGCGCGGCGACGCTCGCCGCCCGGGAACCTCAGGCACGCTGGTGGCAGCAACTCTACATGTTGAACGATCGCGGCCTGATGGCCGAACGCCTGGCCCGGTTGCGCGGGGCAGGTTGCGGCGCGATCGTCCTGACTGCGGACCTGCTGCCCGACGGTCGCGCGGCACCTCCGCCGCCGCCCCGGGCCGTCTGGGAAAGCGGCGGGGTCGAAGCGCCCGCCTGCTATTCCGGCGCATCGCTGGACGATCTGGAATGGCTGGTGGGCGAAGCCGGGCTGCCGGTCATCGTCAAGGGCGTCCTGCGCCCCGACGATGCCGCCCTGTGCGTCACCGCCGGGGCCAGCGGCGTCATCGTGTCCAATCACGGGGGCAATCAGCTGCCGACGGCGGTGGCGTCCGCCATTGCCCTGCCCGCCATCGTCAAGGCCTGTCCCGATGCCGACATATATGTCGATGGCGGAATCCGCAGCGGCGTATCCGTGCTGAAGGCGCTCGCCATGGGCGCGCGGGCCGTTCTGGTGGGCCGGCCGGCAAGCTATGCGCTGGCGGTCGCAGGCGCGGACGGCGTGGCTGCGATGCTTGCTCGGCTGGGCGACGAACTGGCGCATGCCATGCAATTATGCGGCGTCAGCGACATTCGCGACCTGGATGGATCGTTGCTGACGCAGGCCTGATATCGCCGGGAGGTTGTTTGGAAATGCGCTAGGCGGCGCATGGCGGCACCGGCCCTCTCCCCCACCCGGCCACCCATAGAATAC
>NZ_JALDYQ010000119.1:0-8330 GCF_032153725.1 Sphingobium sp.
CCCCCCCCCGCGACCCGTCAAATGAAAACTTGCTTCGGTTCGCGGTGAACGACGAAAACCTGGCCGGGAAACCGGGGTTCAGCCTGCCCGGACCGGCACGCCCGCGGCTGCCAGCGCCTGATGCGCTTCCGCTATGGTGTGTTGACCGAAGTGGAATATCGACGCTGCCAGCACGGCGCTTGCGTGGCCCTGAATCACGCCTTCGACCAGATGGTCCAGCGTGCCCACGCCGCCGCTGGCGATCACGGGGACCGAGACGGCGTCGGCGATGGCGCGGGTGAGGGCAAGGTCATAGCCTGCCCTGGTGCCGTCCCCGTCCATGGACGTGACCAGCAGCTCGCCGGCACCCAGTTCAGCGAGCCTGACCGCATGTTCCAGCGCATCGATGCCGGTGGGCTTGCGCCCCCCATGGGTGAAGATTTCCCAACGCCCCTGTCCATCAGGGCCCGCCCCGACACGGCGCGCATCGACCGAGCCGACGACGCATTGGCTGCCGAAACGATCGGCAATGTCCGCGACCACTTCCGGCCGGATGACGGCAGCGCTGTTGACCGCCACCTTGTCCGCCCCGGCGAGCAGCAGCGCCCGCGCGTCTTCCGGACTGCGTACGCCACCCCCGACCGTCACCGGCATGAAGCAGACTTCGGCAGTCCGTCGCACCACGTCGATTATGGTGCCGCGCGCCTCATGCGTTGCCGTGATATCGAGGAAGCACAACTCGTCCGCGCCCGCCGCGTCATAGACCTTCGCTTGCTCGACCGGATCGCCGGCATCGCGCAGATCGACGAAGTTCACGCCCTTGACCACGCGTCCATTGGCGACGTCGAGGCAGGGGATGACGCGGGTGCGGACCGTCATGATTGTCCTCCTAGGCCGCTGCCCGCGCCACCGCCAGGGCGGCTTTCAGGTCCAGCCGCCCGTCATAGAGCGCGCGGCCCGTGATCACGCCTTCAATGCCTTCATCGGCATGCAGACTCAGCACCCGGATGTCCGCAATCCCGGCCACACCGCCGCTGGCGATGACCGGAATATCCGTCGCGCGCGCCAGATCGACAGTCGCATCGATATTGCAACCCTTGAGCAGCCCGTCCCGGCCCACATCGGTGAAGAGCAGGCTGGCAACGCCCGCATCCTCGAACCGGCGGGCGAGATCGACCACCGGCATGTCGGACTTCTCGGCCCAGCCGTCCGTCGCCACGAAGCCGTCGCGCGCATCGACGGCGACGACGATCCCGCCGGGAAAGTCGCGCGCGGCGGCCTTCACGAAATCCGGATCCTTCAGCGCCGCCGTGCCGATCACGATGCGCGATACGCCAAGGTCGAACCAGCGCTCGACCGCTTCCCGATTACGGATGCCGCCGCCCAGCTGGACATGGCCGGGGAAGGCCGCGACGATCGCCTCGACCGCTTCGGCATTGACCGCATGGCCCGCGAAGCTGCCATCCAGATCGACCACGTGCAGATGCTGCGCGCCGGCTTCGGCAAAGAGCAACGCCTGTGCTGCCGGATTGTCGCCATAGACCGTGGCGCGGTTCATGTCGCCTTCGGCCAGGCGGACGACCTGGCCGCCCTTGAGGTCGATGGCAGGAAAAACGATCAGGCTCATGGACGCCATTCCAGAAAGCGGGAGAGGAAGGAAAGGCCATAGCTCTGGCTCTTTTCCGGGTGAAACTGGCAGCCGATGATCGTGTCGCGCGCAACCGCGGCGACCAGCGGCCCGCCATGATCGGTGACGGCCGCGACATGATCGTCCTGTGCCACGTCGAAATGATAGCTGTGCAGGAAATAGGCCTCGCCTGTCTCCAGCAGCGGGGGATCGCCCTTCAGGATGACGTCGTTCCAGCCCATATGCGGCACCTTGATCGCCGGGTCGTGCGGCTCGATCAGGCGCACCGTGCCGGGAATCCAGCCCAAACCCTCATGCCGCCCAAATTCTTCCCCGGCATCGGCAAGCAGTTGCATGCCCACGCATACGCCCAGAAACGGCACGCCGCGCTGGTGGACGGCCTCATTCATGGCCTCGATCATGCCGGGGATGGCGACCAGCGCGTCGCGGCAGGCGCGAAAGGCGCCGACGCCCGGAAGCACGATGCGATCCGCCTTCGCCACCAGATCGGCGTCGGCCGTGATCATGACATCATCCGCGCCGGCCCTGCGCAGGGCATTATGCACCGAATGAAGGTTGCCCGCCCCGTAATCAATGAGGGCAAGGGCGGTCACAGCATCCCCTTGGTCGACGGAATGGCATCGGCCTTGCGCGGATCGATCTCCACCGCCTGTCGCAGCGCCCTGGCCAGGCCCTTGAAGCAGCTTTCGACGATATGATGGTTGTTGCTGCCGTAGAGATTTTCGATGTGCAGCGTGATTCCCGCCGCCTGCGCGAAGCTGTGGAAGAAATGCTCGATCATCTCCGTGTCCCATTCGCCCAGGCGCTGCACGGTGAACGGCGCCTTGAACACTAGCCAGGGACGGCCCGAAATGTCCAGCGACACGCGGGTCAGCGTCTCGTCCATCGGGGAATAGACGCTGCCGTAGCGGGATATGCCGCGCTTGTCGCCCAGCGCCTTGGCCACGGCCTCTCCAATGGCGATCGCTGTGTCCTCGGTGGTGTGGTGCTGGTCCACATGAAGGTCGCCGACCGTCTTCACGTCCATGTCGATCAGCGAGTGACGCGACAGCTGCTCGATCATGTGATCGAGGAAGCCAATGCCCGTCGAAACGGTATAGATGCCGGTGCCGTCGAGGTTGACGGTCACGTCGATCTGCGTTTCCGCAGTGTTGCGGTGAATGTCGGCCGTGCGCATGGCTGCGCCCTATACCGAAGTGACCCCGGGTTGCAATGTGCCGTTGCAATGTGCCGTCACGGGCTTGACCAGCGCCGCCGCGCCGTTAGGACATTGGCCCATGAGCGAAGACCTGCCCGATAGCCTGATTCCCTATGACGAAATCGTGCAGGAGGCCCTGCGCGCGGTGGTTGGCCGCGTATTGAAGGAAATCGAGCATTCCGGCGGTTTGCCGGGCGTCCATCACTTCTACATCACGTTCAAGACTCAGGCGGCCGGGGTCGATATTCCGCGCCATCTGGTCGAACGGTTCCCCGACGAAATGACCATCGTGCTCCAGAATAAATTCTGGGATCTGAAGGTCAGCGACGATGCCTTCGGTGTCAGCCTGACCTTCAATCAGGTTGCGGCGCATTTGATGATTCCCTTTGCCGCGATCACGGCGTTCGTCGATCCCGCGGTGAATTTCGCGCTTCAGTTCCAGGCGCAGGCCGACATTGCCCCGGAACCGCATGAAGAGGCGGAAAATGACGTGCCTCAGGTGACGGAAGACGGCTCCAATGTCGTCACCGTGGATTTCGGCAAGAAGAAATAAGTCTGGAATCAGGAGCGCTTGCTCCCCAGATTGGCGGCGCTCCAGCGATTTGAAGGGAGTGCTGATTTGAGCGATACCCGAACCGAAACCGATAGCATCGGCGCGATCGAAGTGCCCGCCAGCGCCTATTGGGGCGCGCAGACTCAACGCAGTATCGAAAATTTCCCCTTCGGTGCTGATGAACGGATGCCGGCCGGCATCATCCACGCCCTGGCGATCGTGAAGCAGGCGGCGGCGCGGGTGAATCGCGACCATGGACTCGATCCGGGCCTGGCCGATGCGATCGAAGCGGCGGCAACCGAGGTGATCGCAGGCCGTCATGACGACCAGTTCCCGTTGGTGATCTGGCAGACCGGCAGCGGCACCCAATCCAATATGAACGTCAACGAAGTGATCGCGGGCATCGCCAATGAGGCGTTGACCGGCAAGCGTGGCGGCAAGAGTCCGGTTCATCCCAATGATCACGTGAATATGGGACAGTCGTCCAATGACAGCTTTCCCACCGCGTTGCATATCGCGGCGGCACGGGCGATCACGGCTCGGCTCTTTCCTGCGCTGGACCGGCTTCACGCGGCGCTCGATGCCAGGGCGCAGGCCTGGAAGGACATAGTAAAGATCGGCCGCACCCATTTGCAGGATGCGACGCCGCTGACGCTGGGGCAGGAATTTTCCGGCTATGTCCATCAGCTCTACCGATGCCGCAAGCGGATCGAGCCTGCGACCATGCATGGCATGACGGCGCTGGCCCAGGGTGGCACGGCTGTCGGCACCGGCCTCAATGCGCCCAAGGGCTTCGATATCGCGGTCGCCAGGGAAATCGCGGCGCTGACCGGACTGCCGTTCCGGACCGCGGACAACAAGTTCGAGGCGCTCGCCTCCAATGATCCGTTGGTGCATCTGTCCTCGACGCTGGCGACGCTGGCGGTAGCGCTGACCAAGATCGCCAATGACATCCGCCTGCTGGGGAGCGGGCCCCGCTCCGGCCTGGGTGAGCTGGACCTGCCCGCCAACGAACCGGGCAGTTCGATCATGCCGGGCAAGATCAATCCCACGCAATGCGAGATGCTGACCATGGTTGCCGCGCAGGTCATCGGCAATCATCAGGCGGTGACGGTCGGCGGTTTGCAGGGGCATATGGAACTCAATGTCTTCAAGCCGCTGATCGGGGCTGCGGTGCTGCGGTCGATCCATTTGCTCAGCGTCGGCATGGACAGTTTTGCCGAACGTTGCGTCGAAGGACTGGAAGCGAATGAAAAGCGGATCGCCGAGCTGGTCGATCGTTCGCTGATGCTGGTGACGGCGCTGGCACCGGAGATCGGCTATGACAATGCGGCGAAGATCGCCAAATATGCCCATGCCGAAGGGCTGACCTTGAAGGAGGCCGGTTTGCGGCTGGGGCTGGTCGATGAAGCCACCTTCGATCGATTGGTAAGGCCGGAAAATATGGTCTGATTCAGATCAACATGGCGGAACCGGCCGGGCTGCGGTACATTGACGCCCCATGAGGAAAAAATCGCCCGACCAGCCGCTCATCGCCGTCCGTCCGCCGCGCAAGGACGGACTGCTCAAAAAGGCGGCGCGCGTCGGCGCGACAGTCGTCGCGGCCCGCGTTGCCGCGGATACCGGCAAGAAGGGCGTGATCGGGCTGCTCGCCGGCATGGGCGCCAAGCGGCTCATCATGCGCCATCCTGCCGGGGCGCTGTTCGTCACCGGAGCCTATATGGCGGGCAAGATCTACGAGGCGAAGCGCGAAGCGGATCGGAAGCGCAAGGCCAAGGCGCTGCCGGATAAAGGCACCCAGCCGATTCTGATCGAGGAGGCGCGCAAAGCCCGCAAGGGCTGATTGTTCCTCTTGCCAAATGCCGTTCATGGCGGCACTAGCGGCCATGGCCGACAGCAACTCCATCGAGACGCCCGATTTCAAGCGCCGCGGCGTCCTGTTCGTTCTTTCCTCGCCTTCGGGCGCCGGTAAATCCACCATCGCGCGCAAGCTGCTTGCGGCCGAGCCGGATCTGGCGATGTCCGTATCCGCGACGACGCGGCCGATGCGGCCGGGGGAAGTTGACGGCAAGGATTATCATTTCGTCGATCTGGAAGAATTCCGTCGGATGACCGCCGATCATGAATTCCTCGAATGGGCGCATGTTTTCGGGCAACGCTATGGCACGCCGCGCGCGCCGGTGGAGGCGATGCTGAAAAGTGGCCGCGACGTGTTGTTCGACATCGACTGGCAGGGTGCGCAGCAGCTTCATCAGATCGCGGGTGGGGATGTCGTGCGGGTGTTCATCCTGCCGCCGTCGATGGAGGAACTGGAGCGCCGCCTGCGCGGGCGGGCGACCGACAGCAATGAAGTGATCGAAGGGCGCATGGCGCGCGCGGCGAACGAGATCGCGCATTGGGACGGCTATGATTATGTGCTGTGCAATGTCGATGCGGAGGATTGTTTCCAGCGTGTCCAGACCATCCTGCATGCAGAGCGTATGAAGCGTAGCCGGCAGACCGGACTGATCGGCTTCATCCGCCGATTGAGCCGCTATCATCAGGACGATTGAAGTTCGAAACCTGCCGGCTCTGCCCAATCGGGATGAACCCAGGCCATCGCCTTGAACAATAGCCCCATTTCCTTTTCGTCGGTCAGGCGGTGGCGGGCCGTGCGCACTTCATCCGCACGGGCGGGCGCGGTGCGGGCAAGCTGATCCGCGCGGGCGTCTATGCCAAGCTCGCGCAGGAAGGGGCCTTGGCCCACTGGCCCCAGCACGCGCAATCCCGCCTGCCGCGCCATATTGCCGATCATGGTGAAGTCGACATGGGTGGTCAGGTCGCTTTCGCCCGGTTCCAGAAAGGGATCTGCGAACTGATGTGCCCGAACCGCTTGCAGCGTGTCGCCCACGGCCGGACCTGCATAGCCATAGTCGATGATGAGTGCGACGCCGCCCTGCCGCGCGATGCGATGCGCCAGTTCCAGCGCGATAGCCGATCCGGCGAGCGGCGTTTCCAGGATCGTGCCTTCCGGCGCGTCGGCGGCCATGGCGGGGATGCCGGATTCGACGCGGCGGTAACCGGGCATGGGGGCGAAACGGTCGGGCTGGTCGGGATCGGGGCGGATCACCACCCGCTCGCGCCACTGCTGACCGACGCGGACAAGCTGGCGTACGGGGAGGGCGTCGAAAAATTCATTGGCGACGACCAGTAGCGGACCCTGTTCCGGCAGGCCGGAAACGGCATCATGGTGAAAGACGTTGGGAATGAGCGCCCTTTGCCGTTCCCGCAGGCTGGGGCTGGTTTCGACGAAATGGACGCGCGGGTGGAGCGATGCGCTGGCCATGGCGCGCAGCGCATCGGAGGCGAGTGTGCCGCGGCCGGGGCCCAGCTCGACATAATTCGCCTCCGGGCGGCTGCCCGACCGCATCCAGACGTCCGCGAGGCAAAGGCCGGTCAGTTCCCCGAACATCTGGCTGATTTCGGGCGCGGTGGTGAAATCGCCGGACGCGCCAAGCGGGTCGCGGGTGCCGTAATAATGCTGGTTCGCCTCCGCCATATAATGGGCGACGGAGATCGGACCGCCCGCCGAAATCTGGCGGGCGAGCCGTTCGGACAGGGTCAGTTCAACTGACACTCGCGCTGCCTGCGATCGGTTCGACCCGGACGCGGCGGCCCTTTGCGGTGACGATCAGATAAAGGCCGCCCAGGATCATCGGAACGCAGAGCCATTGGCCCATATGGAGGCCGGTGCGCGCGGCGAATTCCATGAGCTGGGCGTCGGCTTCCCGGAAATATTCGACGCCAAAGCGGAAGAGGCCGTAGCCAAGCAGGAAAATGCCGACGAGCATGCCGGGCTTGTAGCGGGCGCGGGTCTTCCAGAAGGCGAAGGCCAGGATCAGGAACAGGATGATGCCTTCGAACGCAGCTTCGTAAAGCTGGCTGGGATGGCGCGGGAAAGGACCGCCGGTGGGGAAGATGATGGCCCAGGGCACGTCGGTTTCCTTGCCCCACAATTCCCCGTTCACGAAATTGGCGAGGCGGCCGAAGAGCAGGCCGAAGGGAACGCAGCAGGCGACGAAATCATGGATGCGCAGCCAGCTGAGCTTTTCCTTGCGCGCCATGTAGAGGATGCCGAGCGAGACGCCGATCGCGCCGCCATGGAAGGACATGCCGCCATTCCACAGCTTGAAGATATCCAGCGGGTGCTGGAGGATTTCGGGCTGATAGAAGAAGACATAGGCCAGCCGCCCGCCGATGATGATGCCCAGCGTCGCGTAGAATATCATGTCGTCGGCATGACGCCGTGCCATGGGCGATCCCGGCTGGACGATCAGCTTCAGCAGATACCAGTAGCCGATCAATATGCCGGCCAGATAGGCGAGGCTGTACCATTTCAGCGTGAAGAAGCCGAGGTCGAGCGCGACCGGGCTGAGGCCGAGCTGGTCGAAGCGGATGGCGCCCGAAGCGGCGGCGGCTAGGTCAAGGATCAAGTTGTCGTTCCCCTTGGGAAATTCGGCCCCCGCCATAGAGCAAGGTGGGGGAGCGAGGGAAGGGCGGAAGTGGATTTGGGTGACATAGGTGACACGATGCAGCCACGCGAGAGCGCCGTTTTGCGAAAATTTCCTACAGTGCAAAGAGCCGCGAACGGTTTAACGAAAGGAGGGGGCTGTAGGACAGAAGAAATCGCGCTTCCGTTCAGGTCGCGCCGAAGCGTTGGGCGAGGGCGTGATAGAGGCGCTCCCAGCTGGCTAGTTGGGCCGAAAATGCCACCCGGCAGGCTGAATTTGACGATGGCGGAACTCTGGATTCGGGCATGAAGCTGGCGGTGGCGCATGCGAAGGCCGCGAAGCCGGGTGGCGTCAGGATCTTACCGGTGATGGCTCAGTTGGGTGGAAGGTGGTCATTACAGCTTCGTCATCCCGGACTTGATCCGGGATCCCGCTTTTCTTATTGAGCGCACATCTGAAAGG
>NZ_JALDYQ010000048.1:0-41439 GCF_032153725.1 Sphingobium sp.
GCTGGTGCGCGGGGCGTTGGTGATGAAGCGCTTGGTGCCGGTGATGCGGTAAGTGTCGCCATCCTGAATGGCGACGGTGCGCAGTGAGGCCGCGTCGGAGCCAGCCTCCGGTTCGGTGAGGCCGAAGCTGGCGATCGCTTCGCCAGTGGCGAATTTGGGCAGCCACTCACGCTTCTGTTCCTCTGTGCCGTCCATGACGATGCCCTGGCTGCCGATGCCGACCGTGGTGCCGATGACCGAGCGGAACACGACCGAGGCGCGGGTGATTTCGCGGATGATCGCTGCTTCCTCCGCCATGGTGCAGCCAAGGCCGCCAAATTCCTCTGGCACGGAGATGCCGAACAGGCCCATGTCGCGCATCTGCTGGATGATGCGTTCGGGGACGGCGTCGGCTTCCTCCACCTCATCCTCGGCGGGGATCAGCTTTTCGGCGACGAAGCGCTGGACGGTGGTGCGGAACAGCTCGAACGTCTCGGCGTCCATGGTGCAATCTCCTCTCTGGAACTTCAGTAAGCGACGTCCGCCACCATGGCGTCCATTCCGTCGCAGCGAATGGCGCGGCAGCGGCCGCCCTCATCCTCGCGCAGCAATATGCTCTGCCCCTGGAAGAGCGGCGCGACGGCGCGGAAGGAGAAGCGGCTGGGGGTGCGTCCCCCGCGCCGCGCATGGCCGAACAGTTTCGCGGCGGTGAAGGGGCCATGGATCACGAGGCCGGGATAGCCTTCCCCCCCGGTCGCATAGGGCAGGTCATAATGGATGCGGTGGCTGTTGAAGGTGACGGCGGAAAAGCGGAACAGGTCGACCGTCGAGGGGGTCCATGCCACGTCATCCGCCTCCGCGGGGAAAGCGGCGGGCGCGATCGCGGGCGTGGCGGCGCCGGCATCGCGATAGACGATGGTCTGGACCTCGCGCAGGCGTTCGCTGTCGGCCTGGAGGATGCGATGCTCGACGGTCAGCAGGACCAGTTCGCCGCTGCGCCCGGATTTATGGACGACATCCTGCACGATGGAGATGCGGGTGGCGTCCCGATCGAGCAATAACGGCCCGCTGAAGCGCATGTCCGATGCAGCGAACATGCGGCGGGGCAGGCTGACCGGGGGCAGGAAGCCGCCGCGCCGGGGGTGGCCGTCCGTGCCGATCCGGTCGGCGGCGGCGACAGGCAGGAAGAAGGCCCAATGGGCGAGCGAGGGTTGGACTTCCTCGACGTTGAGTTGTTCGCCTATGGCCGCGGCGTAGCGGGTGAGGGCCTGGACATCGAGTGGTTCAGTGCGGCTCTCGGTCCTGCCGATCCAGCTGCGCCAATGGGCGATATCGGCGTCGGTCACGCTCATGCCACCAGTCCTTCATCATGCAGCCGTCCGATGGCGCCGCTGTCGAGGCCGAGGACGGAAGCGAGGACCTCATCGGTGTGCTGGCCCAGTTTGGGCGCGATGGCGACAGGGCCGCGCGCTTCGTTTGCCAGCGTGCCTGCCGGACCGGATGCGGGATAAATGAGGCCGCTCGGATGGCTTAGCGTTTGGAACAGCGGGTTGGCGGTGAACAGGCGCGGATCGGTCGTCACGGCCTGATGCAGCGTCTGATATTCGCCCCAGGTGACGCCGCCTGCGTCGAAGGCGGGTTTGAGCGCTTCGGCCGTCCGGGTGGCGAAGGCAGTTTCGAACAGGGGGAAGAGGCGGGCGCGATGGGTGAAGCGCGTGCCCTCGTCCTTGGCGAAACTGATACCCAGTTCGGTTTCGATCGCGCCGATCGCATCGCTGAGGTCCAGCGTCTTGAGCAGGCCGGTCCACTGGCGGGGGGTGATGGCGACGACGATCAGCCGCCTGCCGTCCGCTGTCACGAAATCCCGTCCGAAGGCGCCGAACAGGTCATTGCCCATGCGGGGGCGATCACCGGCGGACAGGACTTCCGCGACCGATCCCAGATGCGAGAGGCTGGAAGCCGCCAGATCGGACAGGGGAACGCGGATTTCAGCGCCCTCTCCGCTGATCCGGCGGCGGAGCAGGGCGGAAGTCATGGCAAAGGCGGCATAGGCCCCACCCAGCAAGTCCCATGCGGGAAGCACATGGTTGACCGGGCGATCGTCATCGGCTGGGCCGGTCATCTGCGGCACGCCGACCGCCGCGTTGATCGTATAATCCACCGCCGGCGATCCATCCGCCCAGCCCATCACCCGCACGGTGATGATATCGGTGCGCCGGGCTGCCAGTGCTTCATGACTGAGGAAGCCCTTGACCGGATAGTTGGTGAGGAACAGCCCGGCATTCTCCCCCGGCGCGGTCGCCAGCGCCACCGCCAGTTCGCGGCCTTCGGGGCGGCCAAGGTCCAGGGCGATGGATTTCTTGCCCTTGTTCAGCCCCTCCCAATAGAGGCTGTCGCCATTGGGCGCGACCGGCCAGCGGCGATGGTCCGGGCCGCCGCCGATCGCGTCGAAGCGGATCACTTCCGCGCCCATCTGCGCCAGATGCAGGCCGCAGGACGGCCCGGCGATGAAGGCGGCGCCCTCCACGACGCGCAGGCCTTTCAGCAATTCATACATAGGCTTATCCCAGCTTTACCATGGTGCGGCCGATATTCGCGCCGGTGAACAGGCCCCAAAAGGCGTCCAGCGCCCTGTCGATCCCTTCATAGACGGTTTCCGCCGAGGCCATTTGCCCGGTGGCGTTCCAGCCCGTCATCCGCTCCACCATCTCGGCCTCAAGGTCCATATGGTCGAGCGCGATGAAACCCTCCATGCGGATGCGCTTGGTCATGATCATGGTCAGGTTGCGCGGCACGACCGGCGCGTCGGTGACATTATATTGCGAGATCATGCCGCACACGGCGAAGCGCGCGAAATTGTTCGCCAGCGACAGCGCCGCCTGCAAATGATCGCCGCCGACATTCTCGAAATAGACGTCGATGCCGCTGGCGCCGATGGCTTTCACCTCGCGGGCGAGCGCCTTGGTGAGATTGGGTTCCGCCTTATAGTCGATGGCGGCGTCGACCTTCAGCACGTCGCGCAGGAAAGCGGTCTTTTCCGGGCCGCCCGCCGATCCGATCACCTTGCAGCCGATATTGCGCGCGATCTGGCAGGCGATCGAACCCACCGCGCCCGAGGCGGCGGAGACGAACACCACGTCGCCCGCCTTCAACTGCGCGATCCGCATCAGCCCGGCATAGGCCGTCAGCCCCGGCATTCCGGCGAAGCAAAGGTAGGCCTGAGAAGGCAGGGCGGCCTTGTCCCGCTGCTGGAGCGCGCTGGCGGGGGCGTTGAAAACCTCCCGCCAGCCGAGGCGCGAAAAGACGAGGTCGCCCGGCGCGAAAGCCGGATCGTTGGAGGCGATGACCTCCCCGATCGCGGGCCCCTCCATCGGCGCGTCGAGCGCGAAGGGCGGGACATAGCTTTTGGCGTCGCTCATCCGCCCGCGCATGGCGGGGTCGACCGCCATCCAGAGGTTGCGCACCTGCACTTCGCCGGGTCCGGGTGGGGGCGCGTCGATGGTGACGGTGGCGAAGTCTTCCGCTTGCGGCGTGCCGACAGGGCGGCGCTTCAATTGAATTTCACGCGATTGCATCGACCCCGCCTCAATAGCCATTGAGCCGCGCCCAACGCTCGCGATGCCAGGCGGTCGAGCCATAGCATTGCGCCGCCACCCGCGCGCGCTTCAGATAAAGACCCGCATCATGCTCATGGGTCATGCCGATGCCGCCATGCAGCTGGACCATCTGCGCCGAAATATTGTGCAGCGTCTCTCCCACCGTCGCCTTGGCCAGCGAGGCGAGGGCGGGAAGGGCGGGATCGTCCGCATCGATGGCGTCCAGCGCCACCTCCACCGCCGAACGGGCGAGCTGCAATTCCCCGAACATCTCCGCCGCGCGATGCTGTAGCGCCTGAAAGGAGCCGATGATCGCGCCGAATTGCACGCGGGTCTTGAGATAATCGAGCGTGATGTCGAAGGCCTGGGAAGCATTGCCCAGCATTTCCGCCGCAAGGCCTATGGCCGCCCGGTCGAACAGCGTGTCGAGCAGGTCGGCGCCCTTGCCCACCTCGCCCAGCACGGCATCGGCGCCCACGGCCATATCATCGAAGGTGAACAGGGCAGGTCGGCGCGCGTCGATCTGGTCCAGTGCCTGGCGCGTCAGGCCGGAAGCATCGCATTCCACCAGAAAGAGGGTGATCCCGTTCCGGTCGCCCGGCGCGCCGCCGGTGCGGGCGGCGGCGATGGCGAAGGTCGCGATCATGCCGTCCTGCACGGGCCGTTTGATCCCGTTCAGCACCCAGCCGTCGCCGGAAGCCTTCGCCGTCAGCGCAATCTTCTCGCGCCCATGCTGTGGCCCTTCCTCCGCCGCCAGCGTGCCGATGGCCGATCCATCGGCTATGCCCGGCAGCCAGCGCGCCTGCTGCGCCGCCGTGCCGCCCAGCCGCAGCGCAGACGCCGCCACCAGCCCGGAACTCAGCAGCGGCGAAGCGCCAAGCGTCCGGCCCAGTTCCTCCAGCACCAGCCCCATGCTGCGATAGCCGAAATCCGATCCGCCATGCGCTTCCGGCACCAATATGCCGGCCCAGCCCATCTGCGCCATCTCTGCCCAGGTTTCAGGATCATGGCCCCGCGCATCGGGCCGTCCGCCGCCATCATGGCCATAGAGCGACCGCAGCGCCGTCACGGGCAGGCGATCGCGCACCCATTCCGCCGCCATGTCCTTCAGCATCTGCTGTTCTTCGTTCAGCATCCTCCCGATCCCATCCTTATCGTTTCTCAGGCCGGCAGTTCCAGCGTGCGCTTCGCCGTGATGTTGTTCTGGACTTCGTAGCTGCCGCCGTAGATCGAGAAGGCCTTGCTGTGCAGCCAGGCCCGCGCCGCTTCCTGTTCGGCTTCAGTATAATGCTCGTCCGACCAGCCAAGGCCATTGGCGCCCATCAGTTCGATCAACAGTTCGGCCCGGTCCTGAATGATCCCCGACCAGAGATTCTTGAGCGCGGACACGCCATTGCCGGGGCCGCCGCTGTTCGCTTCCCGCGTCAGGCGCGCGACGGTCGCCAGATAGGCTTCGTGCCGCATCGCGTTGCGGACCATGCGCGTCCGCAGATCGGGACTGTCGATGCGTCCCTGCGCATCGGTTCCGCAATATTCATGGGCCAGCGGGGCGAGGGGCGTGATTTCCGCCTTCACGTCCGACAGGCTGTTGCGTTCGAACTGGAGCAGGCGCTTGGCGATGGACCAGCCCTGATTGACCTCGCCCACCAGATTGCCCTTGGGCACCTTCACATCGTTGAAGAAGACCTCGCAGAAATGAGTGGAGCCACTGATCAGGATGATCGGCCGGGCCTCTATCCCTTCGGATTTCATGTCGATCAGCAGGAAGCTGATGCCGCCCTGCTTCCGGCTGGTGTCGGTGCGGACGAGGGCGAAGCACCAGTCGGCCTGATCGGCGCCCGATGTCCATATCTTCTGTCCGCTGACCAGCCAGTGATCGCCCATGTCGATGCATTTGGTCTGGAGCGAGGCGAGGTCGGACCCCGCGCCCGGCTCCGAAAAGCCCTGGCACCAGCGCCGTTCATTGGTGGCGATGAAGGGCAGATGCGCCTGCTTCTGTTCCTCGCTGCCATATTCCAGCAGCGTCGGGCCGAGCATCATCGTGCCATAGCTGCGGATCGGGTTGAATCCGCCGATCGCCGCCAGCTCCTCGCCAATGATCTTGCCATGCGCTTCCGTCAGGCCCGCGCCGCCATAGCGCGGGTCCCATGTCGGCACGCCCCAGCGCTTTTCCGCCATGCGTTCGCGCCAGAGGCACCAATCGGCGTTGGATTCCGCCGCGCGCCGGTCGCTGACGAAATGGATGGACGGGGCATTGGTCAATGAAGGCGGGAAATTCGCCTCCAGCCATGCGCGCGCTTCCTCGCGGAATAGCTGCGCTTCCTTTCCCTCCAACCCGGCCATGCATCCTGTCCCTGTTCCTGCGCATGGGAGCATCCTGCTTCCATGACCGAATCCTTATGCCAATTCTGCACCGCTGGCTAGGCATAAATTGCACTAGAGGATAAAATTGGCGACGATCGGCCTTCATCATGACGGTGATGGTTGACAGGCTGCTCCTGCGCCATAAACTGTACTCAAATGCAAAATTCATGAGATCGGTCGATGCCTCCGGCGATTCGCGGGGGCGCCGTCCGCACATAGGAGAGAGCGCATATGGAAACCTTTGCGTCCCAACCGGTTCCGGCCCATGTTCCGCCGGCCATGGTGGGGGATTTCAGTCTGTTTTCCTCCCCCGGCATGCAGCCGACGCCCAATGGCGATCCGCAGGCCGCGGCGGCGATCGTGCATCAGGGACCCCGCATCTTCTATTCCCCGGTCAACACCCGCGACGGGCGCGGCACCTGGGTCATCACCCGCGCGCAGGATCAGCGCCGCGTGTTGCAGGACCCGGAAACCTTCTCTAGCCACCGCAGCATCTTCGCTTCGGCGCTGGGCGAAAACTGGCCGATGATCCCGCTGGAACTCGACCCGCCCGAGCATGGCAGGTTCCGCTCGCTGCTCAATCCGCTGCTGTCGCCCAAGCGGGTGATGGCGCTGGAAAGCGCGGTGCGCGAGCGGGCGATCTTCCTGATCGACAGGATCGCGGCGGCGGGCACGAGTTGCAATGTGATGGAGGATTTCGCCTTTCCCTTCGCGGTGAACATCTTCCTGCGCTTCCTGGGGCTGTCGGACGATCGGCTGGACGAATTCGTTACCTGGGCCAATGAGTTGCTGCATGGCGATAATGTCCAGCGGCCCGCTGCGGCCCGCACCATCATCGCCTTTATCGATGAGTTGTCCGCCGAACGGCGCAAGCGGCCGGTCGACGACTTCATGTCCTTCCTGGTCCAGTCGAAGATCGATGACCGGCCACTGACCGATCAGGAAATCCGCGGGACCGGCGTGTTGCTGTTCGTCGCGGGGCTGGACACGGTGGCGGCGGCGATCGGGTTCGACCTCAATTATCTGGCGCGGCATCAGGACGATCAGGCATTGCTGCGCGGCGATCCCTCCCGCATCGTGCTGGCGGCGGAGGAATTGCTGCGCGCCTATCCGACCGTGCAGATGATCCGGGTGGCGACGAAGGATGTGGATTTCGAAGGCGCGCCGATCCGCAAGGGCGATTATGTGTCCTGCGCGACGATGATCGCCAATCGCGATCCGCTGGAGTTTCCGCATCCGGAAAAGATCGACCTCACGCGGGAGGATAATCGCCACACCGCCTTCGCTTATGGTCCGCATCGCTGCCTTGGGTCGCATCTCGCCCGGCGGGAGATCGTGGTCGGGCTGGAGGAATGGCTGAAGCGCATCCCCACATTCCGCATCAAGCAAGGCACCGCGCCGATCACATTTGGCGGACATGTGTTCGGCATTGAAAACCTGATCCTCGACTGGTCCTGAGGAGGAGGAGAAGTCCCATGAAAATCATCGTGCACAATGACAAATGCCAGGGCCATGCGCGTTGCTGGGCCATGGCGCCCCATATCTTCGAACTGGATGATGAGGGCTATATCAAGCCCGGCGACATCGACGTGGCGGAGGCGGACGAGAAGCTCGCCTGGAAGGGCGCGAAATCCTGCCCGGAACGGGCGCTGGAGATCGGGAAGTGAGGGGCTGAAGGAATGGTGTACTCCTGCGAAGGCAGGAGCCCAGTTCAGAGGGCGGGACTGGGTTCCTGCCTTCGCAGGAACACGGTGCTCAAGTCCTGATCCAGACGCCCTTGGTCTGGAGATAGGCGTCGATATGCTCGAAGCCGCCCTCGCGCCCGAAGCCGCTCATCTTGTAGCCGCCAAAGGGCACGGACGGGTCCATCGCGAAATAGTGATTGACCCAGATCGACCCTGCCCGGATGCGCTTCACCGCGGTCATGGCCTTGCCTATGTCCTTCGTCCACACGCCGCCCGCCAGGCCGAAGCGCGTCGCATTGGCGCGGGTGATCACCTCATCGAAATCGTCGAACGGCATGATGCAGGAGACGGGACCGAAAATCTCCTCCCGGGCGATCCGCATCTCGTCCTTCACATCCGCGAAGATGGTGGGCGCCACCCAATGGCCCTTGTTGAAATCGCCGCCCGTCACCCGTGCCCCGCCCGTCACCAGCCGCGCGCCTTCCTGCGGGCCGAGTTCGAGATAGGAGGAGACGCGGGCATATTGCTTCGCTGACACCAGCGGGCCGATCTGGGTATCGGGGTCCAGGCTGGGACCGACATTCAGTCCTTTCGCGAAGGTGGCGATGCGCTGGACCATTTCCTCATAGACCGGGCGCTCCACGAAGAGCCGCGTGCCCGCCGCGCAGACCTGTCCCGAATTGTTGAACACGCCCATCGCCGCTGCTGGCGTCGCCATGTCGAGATCGGCATCGGCGAAGATGATGTTGGGCGACTTGCCGCCCAGTTCCATCGTCACCTTCTTCACCGTTCCGGCGGAGGCGGCGATGATCCGCTGGCCGGTTTCGCAGGAGCCGGTGAAGGCGATCTTGTCGACATCGGGATGGGCGGAGAGGGCGCCGCCGGTGCCGCCCGCGCCGGTCACGACATTGACGACGCCCGGCGGCACGCCCGCCTCCAGGCAAAGCTCGCCAAAGCGAAGCGGGCTGAGGGAGGCATCCTCGGCGGGCTTCAGGACGATGGTGCAGCCGGTCGCCAGAACTGGCCCGACCTTCCACGCCGCGCTGAACAGCGGCCCGTTCCAGGGGATGATCGCGCCGACCACGCCGACCGGCTCGCGCAGCGTGTAGGAGAGCAGGTCGACCGGAAAGCTGTTGGACAACGTCTCGCCATGGATCGCTGTCGCCGCGCCCGCAAAATGGCGCAGCGATCGTTGCAGCATCCCGCGCAATCCCCGCGCTGCGGTGATCGGGCGGCCCATTTCGATGCAATCGAGCAGGGCCAGATCATCGAACTCCGCGTCGACCAGATCGGCAAGCTTCAACAGAACGGCTTGCCGGTCGGCGGGCTTGAAACGGCTCCATGGTCCTTCAAAGGCCATGCGGGCGGCGCGGACGGCACGGTCCACATCCTCCGCACCCGCCAGCGCCAGTTCGGCCACCAGTTCGCCGGTGGACGGGCTGAAGCTCTGGAACGTCTCGCCCGAAAGCGCTTCGACATGCTTGCCGTCGATCAGCAGCTTCTTGAGCTTGCCGTCGATAAAGGCGGGGCGGCGGGTTTCGATCATCGGATCATCCTCTGGCAAGAGCGTCATGGGCGCGGCGCATGGAGGCGCGGCCGAAAGCGAAAAGAAGCGCGGCGGGCAGCAGCACACAGAACACGCTGATGACGAGCGACAGACCGACCTTCATCTCGTCGCCCAGCACTTTATCCGTGACGAGGCCGATAAAGGCAGGGCCGCCCGCCATGGCTATCAGCCCCGATGCCAGCACATAAAGCGCCGACACGCGCCCGCGCAGATATTGCGGCGTCACGACCTGCACCGTCGCGGGTCCCATGCTGGAGGTCGAGAGGATCAGCGCCATGAAGCACCAATAACAGGCGACTGTCGCCCAGGGGCTGCTGACCAGAAAGGCGGCGATGCCGAAGGGCGCGGCGGCCAGCACCGTCAACAGGCACCAGGAGAGATGCGCGTCGCGCTTCCCCCGGCGATACAGCCGGTCCACCGTCCAGCCATGCAACGGGATCAGCGCCGCGGCGCCGATCTGGGCGAGGCCAATCACCGGACCGATCCGGCCCGGCTCCCAGCCATGGACCCGCGCCAGATAAACCGGCGTCCAGAGCTGGAAGCCGATGGTCGCGGCATAGGCAAGGCCGAAGCCGACGAACGTGGCCAGATAAAGCGGTTTGTACTCGCGCATATAGGCCCATGCCTCGCCATAGCCTGCACCTGTGCCGACCGCCTTGCGCCGGGGCGGTTCGCGAAAGACGAAGACAAGGAAGGCGAGAGCCAGGCCGGGCGCGCCGGTCATGATGAACACCTGCTGCCACGGCTGGAGCAGGCCGAAGACCGGCCAGACGGCGGGTCCCGCCTTCATCGCGGCGGCGACGATCGGGCCGCCGAACAGAAACACGATGCCCGCGCCCATCACCCCGCCCATGATGAAGACGGACATGGCGAGCGACACCTTGTGAGACGGAAAGCTGTCACCGACGACCGAATAGCTGCCGGTGCCGAAGCCCGATTCGCCCGCGCCGACGCCCGCGCGGGCCATGGCGAGCGCGGCAAAGCTGCCCGCCAGGCCGCAACTGGCCGCGGCGATGCTCCACACCGTCACCGACAGATAGAGCACGACTCGGCGGCTGAACCGGTCCAGCGCCATGCCCAGCGGAATGGCGCAAAGGCAGAAGAGAATGGCGAAGGCCGGACCCTGCAAAAGGCTGATCTGAAGATCCGAAAGACCCAGATCCTTTTTGATCGGCCCCACCATTAAGGCCATGATATTTCGATCGGTTAATGATAGGATGTAGAGCAGGAACAGGATCGCGACCGTCAACCAGCCCATGAGAGGCGAAGGAAAGCGGTCCTGCTCAAGGAGAGGGGTGGTGATGTCGGATGAGGCATCTCCGTGCGTGCTGCTTGATCCAGGCGATGCCGGCATCGTCGTGGTAGCCTGCATCATGGCTGCGCAATCCCTCTGGAACTGGCGCGCGCTGGCTGATGGTCCTGCGGCAAGGCTGCTCTCCATATCTTATCCGGCCACATCTTATCGGGCGGTCCTCCGTCCGGGCTTCGCCGCCTGGGCCTCTATAACACACATTTTTGCACAGCAGGTCAATATGTGTTCCGCAACGCGCGCTCGTGGCGGGGGCGGCGGGTCGGCTGGGTTCGCGGATTTCGTTGAAATTTCGGGAAAGGAGCAAGAGACGGGATATTTGGAGTAAACTTTTCCCACCGGTGCAAAATTAGTTGACATCAGCTTCGGGTGGGATAACTATAAAAGTGCACACGGGGATAATAATGATCAAGCCGGGTGGCTTTGCCTGGTCAAGATCATGCAGGGAGAGGAAAAGGAAAGATGACGAAGAACAGCCTGTTCGTATCGTCGCTGGCCGTGAGCGCCAGCATCATCGCGATGGCGGTGCCCGCATGGGCGCAGGAAACCGCCGCAGCGGCACCCAATCAGGAAGAAGCGACGCCCCAGGCCGCAGGGCCGGCGAACAACGCCGATATCGTCGTGACCGGTTCGCGCATCGTCCGCGACGGTTATACCGCGCCGACTCCGGTGACGGTCGCCTCGACCGAGGAACTGGCGAAGACGACGCCGTCGGGCGTGGCCGACGCGCTGAACAAGCTGCCGCAGTTCAACAATTCGCTCAGCCCGTCCAAATCGGCCAACAACTTCTCGAACCTGCCGATCCACGGCAATGTGCTCAACCTTCGCGGCCTGGGCACGCCCAGCAACAACCCGAAGGGGCCGCTGCGCACGCTGATCCTGTTCGACGGCATGCGGGTGTCGCCCACCGAATATGTCGGCACCATCGATACCAACGTCCTGCCGCAGCTGCTGATGCAGCGCGTCGACGTGGTGACGGGCGGCGCTTCGGCCCAATGGGGGTCCGATGCGGTCGCAGGCGTCGTCAATTTCATCCTCGACAAGAAGTTCACCGGCTTCAAGGGCGTGGCCCAGGCCGGCGTCGACCAGCGCGGCAATAATGGCAATCAGCGGCTGGGCGCTGCCTGGGGATCGGATTTCGCGGGCGATCGCGGCCATGTGCTGCTGAGCGCGGAATATTCCAACAGTCGCGGCATGCTGCGGCAGGATCGCGACTTTTCGACGCAGGGCTATAATTTCGTCGGCAGCGTGACGAGCACCTGCACGCTCGCCGCGAATGGCCAGTCCCGGACGTGCACGGCGGCGCCGGGGACCGCCGCCAATCCCTATGCGATCGCGTCGGATATCCGCATTTCCGCCCTTGCCGCCAATGGCCGCATCGTGGGATCGAGCGTGGTCGGCAATCCGTTCGTGGGTCAGGTCATCAACAATGACGGTTCGACCCGCGCGTTCAACCTGGGCACCGTGGTCGGCACCACCGGCTTCCAGCAGGGCGGTGACGGCTACAAGATTCCGAACGACACCAACGCGATTTCTCCGCTCAAAAATTATAACGGCTTCGGCCGCATCAGCTATGACCTGACGGACGACATCAATTTCTTCGTCCAGGGCGTTTATGCCCGCAGCAAATATCATTATTTCACGCAGGGCAACTCGCTGATCCCGGCAACGGAATCCGCCCGCATCTACAAGGGCAATCCCTATCTTTCGACGGCGCTGGATTCGGCGCTGGCAACAGCCAATGACTATTATGTCGTGGGCCAGCAGGATGCGGGGCAGCCCAAGCCGATCGCTTACGAAAAGACCGATTACTGGACGGCGACGACGGGCCTCACCGGCAAGTTCGCTGATTTCAACTGGCAGGTCACCTATAATCATGGTGACTCCAAGCATTCGATGGACAATGTCGGCCTGTACGACAATCAGAAGCTTTATGCGGCGCTGGATGCCGTGCGTAATCCGGCCAATGGCCAGATTACCTGCCGCGTCCTCCTCGATCCGGCCTATGCCTCGAAATTCGCGGGCTGCCAACCGCTTGACGTGATGCATGGCGATCCGTCCAAATCGACCCCGGCGGGCTATGCCTATGCCACCGGCACCTCGAGTTATCGGGCGCGCTTCAAGCAGGATGCCTTCGCCGCGAATATCAGCGGCAGCCTGTTCGATCTGCCCGCCGGTCCCGTCGATGTCGCGGTGGGCGTCGAATATCGGCGCCAATCGCTGCGGCTGACCAGCAACGCCGATCCGGCGCTGCTCGACACCAATGTCGAACGCGAGGCCTATTTTGCGGGCTTGCGCGGCGTGCCTCGCGCCGAATCCGCGACGGTTCCCTATCCGACCGGGCCGATCAACACGCTGTTCTACTGGCTGACCAATGTAGGTTCGGGCGCGGGCAAGCTGAACGTCAAGGAAGCCTATGCCGAAGTCGCGGTGCCGATCCTGAAGGATGCGCCCTTCTTCAGGGAACTGAGCGTCAATGGCGCGATCCGCGTCACCGATTATTCGACGTCGGGCACGGTCAAGACCTGGAAGGTTGGCGGCACCTGGAAGCCGGTCGATGACCTGCTGCTGCGCGGCACCTATTCGCATGACATCCGCGCGCCCAATCTGTTCGAGCTTTATGCGGGCGCGCAAAGCGGCATCGGTATCGTCAACGACCTTAAGAATGCCGCCGGAACCTATGGCAGCGGCCTGAATGTCAACACCAACACGGTGACGGCAGGCAATCCCGATCTGAAGCCGGAAGTGGCCGACACCTATACCTTCGGCGCGGTGTTCTCGCCCAGCTTCCTGCGCGGTTTCTCGGCCTCGATCGACTATTATAATATCAAGGTCGACAAGCTGATCGACTCCCTGTCGGCGCAGCAGATCCTGACCAACTGCCTGAATGCAGGCGGCTCGGGCGTGGCGGAGTGCGATCTGATCGATCGCGCGTCGCCGACCAGCTTCCCTTCGTTGGTCCACCTGACGCCTGCGAACATCGCCTTCCTGAAGACGGCGGGCATCGACTTCGATTTCACCTATCGCACGGCGGTCGGGAACGGTGGCCTTGGCGTTCGCCTCTACCTCAACTATCTCGACAAGTTCGATGCCCAGCAATATGCGGGCGCGCCGGTCGCCCATTATGCGGGCGTCAGCGTCGTCACCAGCAATCCGCAGGGCTTCCCGCGCTGGCGCGGCAATCTGACGGTCGATTATACCAACGGGCCGTTCGGCCTGACCATCGGCGAGCAATATATCGGCAAGATGCGGCTTGATATTCCGGGCGGCGCCACGCCGATCCAGTTCGTCAATCCGAAGGTCAAGCCGGTCTGGTATACCGACCTGACGCTGCGTTACACGATCCCGAACGGCAACGGCAATTTCGAGTTCTTCACGACGGTCAACAACCTGTTCGACAAGGACCCGCCGCTGATCCCCGGCACCGTTCCGGGCGTCAACCCGCCCACCAATATCTCGGTGTACGACATTGTCGGCCGCGCCTTCACGGCGGGCGTGCGCGTCAAATTCTAAAGCTCTTCCGGGCGAGGGAAGCGGGGCGGGGGCAGCGATGCTCCCGCCCTTTTTCCGTGTCTAAGCCTCTGATCCGCGCCCATATGTGTTCTGGGAGCGGCGGGCTGCGTTGCATCCTTGCTGCGCGCGGCGGTATGTTGCGCTGCGTCAATGGTCGGCTGGGTCCGGCCACTTGGGCATCGGGCTCGGTCGCCTGAGGTCCAACCCATGATGAGGGGTGAGGGTCCATATATCCGGGGTTTTCCGGAGTGGAATCGTGCGCCTCTTTGATCATCGGTTGACCGTCGGTCGAACTGCCGTTTGAAGAAGGAGAATATTGATGCGGATCGTTATGACCGGATCGGGCTATGTCGGCCTGGTTTCCGGCGCGTGTCTCGCGGATTTCGGCCATGATGTCATCTGCGTGGACAAGGATGCGCGCAAGATCGAACTGTTGCAGGGGGGCGGCGTGCCGATTTACGAGCCCGGCCTGGCCGACCTGATCGCCCGCAATGCGAAGGCGGGGCGGTTGACCTTCACCACTGATCTTGCCGGATCGGTTAGTCAGGCCGATGTGGTGTTCATCGCCGTGGGGACGCCCGCCCGCCGGGGTGATGGCCATGCCGACCTCAGCTATGTCTATGATGCCTCGCGGGAGATCGCGGCCAATCTGAAGGGCTTCACCGTCATCGTCACCAAGTCGACTGTCCCCGTCGGCACCGGCGATGAAGTCGACCGCATCATCCGCGAAACCAATCCCGATGCCCAGTTCGCCGTCGCGTCCAACCCCGAATTCCTGCGCGAAGGCGCCGCGATCCAGGATTTCAAACGCCCCGACCGTATCGTCGTCGGCATTGAGGACGAACGCGCCCGCCCGGTGATGGAGGAGGTTTACCGCCCGCTCTATCTCAACCAGGCGCCGATCCAGTTCACCGGCCGCCGCACCAGCGAGCTGATCAAATATGCCGCCAACGCCTTCCTGGCGATGAAGATCACCTATATCAACGAGATGGCCGACCTGTGCGAAAATGTCGGCGCCGATGTTCAGCAGGTGGCGCGTGGCATTGGCCTTGATAACCGGATCGGTTCAAAATTCCTCCACGCCGGGCCGGGCTATGGCGGCTCCTGCTTCCCTAAGGACACGCTGGCGCTGGTCAAGACGGCGGAGGATGCGGGCGCGCCGATCCGCCTCATCGAAACGACCGTGGCGATCAACGAAAGCCGCAAGCGGGCCATGGCGCGCAAGGTGGTGGCCGTATGCAACGGTTCGGTGCGGGGCAAGACGATCGCCGTGCTGGGCCTGACCTTCAAGCCCAATACCGACGACATGCGCGACGCGCCGTCGATCGCGATCATCCGGGCCTTGCAGGACGGCGGCGCGCAGGTCCGGGCCTATGATCCGGAAGGAATGGACGCCGCGCGGACGATGATGTCCGACGTGGAGTTCTGCGACAATCCCTATGTCGCGGCGGAAGGGGCTGCGGCGGTCGTGCTCGTCACCGAATGGGATGCGCTGCGGGCGCTCGATCTGCCGCGCCTCAAGGCCAGCATGAGCGGTGATGGACTGGTCGATCTGCGGAATATTTATCGCCCTGCGGACGTCGAAGCGGCCGGTTTCACTTATGTCAGCGTCGGCCGTGGCGCCACGCCCGAGTTTGAGGAACTGCTGCAGGCAGCGGAATAGGGTGCAAACAACCCCCCTCCCGCTTGCGGGAGGGGGGAAGCGCGTGTCTTTCACGAAAAAGGGGGCAATGTCCGCAAATCATACCGGATTTGCAATAAAGCCTGGTTTCCCTCATTTTCCTTTACGTATTCCAGCAATTCGTCGCAAATAATCAAACATTGCGACGAGTCGTTATTGACCGGAAGTTTTTATTAACCTTCTTAGAAGACCCTATTGGGGTTTAACTTCGGGGGTCGCAAAATGCCTGTCAAAATGACTGGCTCCATTTTTGGAGCCGGAATATCCGTTTTTTGCATTTTCGCAGCGGGCGCCGCTACGATCATGACTAATGGATCGACATCGAATACGACGTCGACAACAACCACAACTTCGCAGTCGTCCACGACCGCAAGTTCGACATCCACAACGACGTCGACGGCGAGTGGTTCCACCACAGCGGAAACGGCTTCGGATTTTTCCGATTTCGACTTCGCCAATGGGACGAGGTTGCCGGAAAAAGCCACGCTGTCGCTGGGCAATGCCAGCTTCCGGCCCGGCAGCGGCGTCGCCTATGTGCCGGTTACGCTGGATCGGCCGACGCCCAATACGGTGATCGCCCGCGTCGTCACGGTCAATGGTTCGGGCACTTATCGCGCGCTGTCGGGTTATAACTACCAGACCGTCGACACGGTGGTGATATTCCGTCCGGGCGATCCACTGGTCCAGAGCGTCGCCGTGCCGATCATCGCCGCTACGGATGGGCAGCAGTTCCAGCTCAAGTTGCGCGAGGTGCCCTGGGGCGGCCTCCAGGGTCAGGCGACCGCGACGATCACGGCCAGCAGCACGGCCGGAGCGACCGCCAGGGCGACGGGGACCTTCCGCGAGCCGCGCAAATTCGCCGCGACCGGCACGCTCCAGTTCGAATTGCTCAAGGAAACGCATAAGCGCTCGCCCGATGGCGGGTGGGATCGCTGGGCGACCTCCCTTGCCAATGGCCGGACGCAGACCGCCAATGGGGAAACGGGGCTGTATCTCGACTCTTCGCTGTTTCCGGGCATCGAAGGTCCGGTCTATTGGGGCGCGAACGGGCTGGTGCTGCACAGTCAGAAGCTGAAGACGCCGATCAGCTATGGCGGCCAGACCTGGTATTATGGGTCGTCGGTGCTGGATGGCCGCAATTTCCTGGCGTCGCAGATTGGTTATGGCCAATATGAATGGGAAGCGAAAATGCCCAGCCGCCGGGGTTCATGGCCGGCCTTCTGGCTGGTTTCGACCAGCGGATGGCCGCCGGAGATCGATATTTACGAGGGCTTCGGCTATCAGAGCTATTGGGATTTCGACCGGCATGTCGCGCACACCATCCATGTCGGCGCCAACAGCACCCGCTATGATGCGCGGGGGGTTACGATCCAGACGCAGCAGGCCTATGGCCTGAGCGGCTATTCGCAGGATTTCCATCGCTTCGCCGTGGATATCCAGCGCGATTACATCACCTGGTTCGTGGACGGCGTGGAAACCTACCAGTCGGTCAACCCGTTCAGGGGCTTCCGCTTCTATCCGATCATGGACGTCGCGGTGAAGACGACCGGTGCTTATGACGACGGTTCGGGCGACATGACCATCAGGAGCTTCAGCATCTACAGCGCGCCATAATGGTTCTGGGCGCCTCCTGCGAGGGCATAGAGGCGCCCCCAGCTCTTGATCCACTGTCCGGCAATGTCGACGCGGCGCGCGCCGGGCAGCAGCATGGCGGTGAGCCCCGCCGTGCGCAGGGCGAGAATGGCGAGCGAGCGGGCGAGCAGCTTCGCCGTTCCGGCGCGGCCGGGCAGGGCTTTCCGCCGGGCCATCGTTTCGGTGCAGCCAATGCGCCACATGCGGCGCAGCACCCAGGACAGGCGCGCCCGTTCCACCGGCACCCATTCGCTGACCCGCGCATCGGGCGACCAGCCGAAACGCGCGCCCGCGTTGCGAAGCCGGGCCAGGAAATCCAGATCCTCGCCGCCGCTGCGGTTGAAGCGGGGGTCGAAAAAGGGCGCATCGATCATCGCGAATGCCCGGCGGCTGACCAGCAGGTTGTTGCTGGCCCACAGCATCGGTGTGGCCCCCCATGGCCGTTCTTCCGGACGGAAGACCAGGGTTTCCCTGGCCCAGCGCGGCGGATGGCCGACAAAGCAGCTGTCGACCGGCCCGGCGACGACATCCGCGCCGACCTGCGCCTGGCAGATCAGCAGCGCGTCCAGCCAGCCCGGCTGGGGCCATTCATCATCGTCGATCATCGCGACGAAGCGCATGGCGGGATCGGAGAGCGCCGCATCGGCAATGGCATTGCGCACGGCGCAGAGGCCCGGCTGCCCCACCGTCAGCAGCGTCAGGGGCAGGGCATAGCCGTCTGCCTGCAGTTGCTGCGCGACGGCCGCGCCGTCCTGTCCGTGGGGATCATTGTCCGCGACCAGAACCATCACATCATGGCGGCCCGCCACGCCCGGCAGGGTCTTGAGCAGATGCGCGAGCCGGTCAGGCCGGCGGAAGGTCGGGATGGCGATCCATATGGCAGGCATCAGGCGGTTGCCTTCCGCGCGGGCTTGCGCGACCGGCCGCCGCGCTGGAGCCATTTGACGAGCCGATGCCCACGCACCTCGACCAGCGCATAGCTCGCCCAGCAGAGCAGCCATGTCGCGACCAGCATCCCCGCCACGAACAGCCCGTCGAAGCCGGTCATGCCGTGTTTATACGCCACGCCCATGGCGCGCGCCGCCATGTCGCGGACCAGCGGATGCCACAGATAGATGGAATAGCTGATAAGGCCCAGATGGAAGCTGACCGGATTGGCCATCACCGCCCGCGCCGCCGCGCCGTTATAATAGCAGCTCAGCACCAGCAGCGGCATCAGGCAGACCACCAGCACATCGGCCTTGCCCGGCAACAGCAGCGCCAGCGTCAGCAGTCCGCAGGTAATGGCAAAGCCGCCCGTCCGGTCGACCAGCCGCCTACACCAGTCCTTTTCCGCGCAGCGATAGGTGAGGACGCCCAGCGAAAAACCCGCAAGGCAGCGCAGCAGGGTCAGCACCGTATCGCTGTCATTGACGTCGAGCGGCCCGCTCGATCCCAGCCCGGACGAGGCGACCAGCGCCAATATGCCGACGCAGAGCAGTCCCTGCACCCATGCCCAACGCGTGAAGGCGATGATCGCGATCAGCGGATAGATGAGATAGGCGGCGACTTCCGTGCTGACGGACCAGCTGTTGCCCGCAATCGGCTCCGTGCCCCACCCCCAGCTCTGCACCATGAAGATGTTGCTGACGACATTGGGCAGGTCGAGCGCGATCGCCTGATTGCCCGACACGTTGAGGATGATCCGCGCCATGAACACCAGCGTCACGATCAGGTGCAGCGGCCAGACGCGCGCCATGCGGTTGACGAGGAAATCGACATAGCTCGCCCGGCCCGGATGGTTCACGACCCGGTCGTGATAGCCGAAGGAGATGACGAAGCCGCTCAGGATGAAGAACAGGTCGACCGCCAGATAGGCCCGCGAAAACAGGGGCAGGCGAAAGGCTTCGAACGTCGGATTATGCGGTATGTGATACAGCAGCACCGATACCGCCGCGACGCCGCGCAGGCCGGTCAGAGAGGAGATCCTCATGCGCGGCTTCTCCCGATGGGCGGCGCGGCATCGAAGGCGGCGGCGATGGCGTCCCACAACGGCTTGCGGCGCATCTGCCCATCCAGTGGCAGGCCGCGCGACAACTGGCCGTCGGCCCATTTATAATCCTTGAAACTGGACAGCCAGCTATAGCGGTCGGACAGACCCCAGCAGAGGATGGAGCGCATCGCCGGATTGTCGAGCGCCACGTCCAGAAAGGCCTTGGCCACGGCTGCGACTTCGCCATCGCGCTTGCCGGGGTTGGGCGGGCCGCCCTTGTCCGCGACGTCGAATTCCGTCACCGACAGCGCTAGGCCATAGCCGCGCAGATCGTCCAGGAAGCGGGCGAAGCGGGCCTGATCGAACCCTTCCTTATAGGGTTTCAGATGCCCCTGAATGCCGACCGCATCCACCGGAACCCCGCGCGCCATCAGCCGGTCGAGCAGCTTCAGCATCGCCGTCCGCCGCCGCTCGCAGCGGGGCGAGTCATGTTCCAGCCCGAAATCGGTCAGGAACAGCGTCGCCCTGGGGTCAGTCTCCCGCGCACGGTGGAAGGCGATGTCGATATAATCCTCGCCCAGCGCCTGCATCCACATGCTGTTGGCGCGCATGCCGTCGGCGCGGCCATCATTGGGCTCGATGGCTTCGTTGACCACGTCCCATTCGCTGATCTTGCCGGCATAGCGGGGCATGGCGACGTCGATATAGCTGGTCATCAGCCTCTCTCGCCCGGCGCTGTTGGCCAGCTTCAGCGCGGGTTCCAGCCATGGCGGCTGGGCCGCATACCAGACCAGCGCATGGCCGCGCGCGCGCATCCGATGGTCCTGCGCGAAGGCGATGATCTGGTCGGCGCCACTGAAATCATATTTGCCGGGCTTGGGCTCGGTCGTGCCGCGTTTCAGCTCATATTCCTCGACCACCATGTCGCATTCGCGGGCGATGGCGGCGGTGAAATCGGGATCTTCGCGCAATTGGCGGGACTTGATCGCCGCGCCGAAATAGCGGCCCGACCGTCGCGCATGGGCGGCAAGCCCCTCGGGCGAGACGCTTTCCTGCGCCCGGCTGGACGGCACGGGGGAACAGGCGCCAAGCGCCAGAGCGCCGGCGAGGAATTCACGCCGCTTCACCGACCCGATCACAGCCGTTCCCCTTTCCCGGCGATCATATGCGACAGGTCGATCAGGCGATCGGACATGCGCCTGTAGACCGGGTCCGGCACGATGATCTGCAACAGCACCGTTGCCGCCATTCTTGGCCCGAAGGCGCCGCGGCAGACCGCCTCGAGATAATAGCGTATCGCCTGCCGCCGACTGGTGGGCCAGATGCTCTTCGCCGCGTGCCAGCCCATATAGCCGGAAAAGGCGCGGGACGAGATGTGGGGCTTCAGGTCCTTGAGCCAGCCAAGGCTCCCTATGCTGCCGCGCACCTGCGACAGCCGGTCCCCGGCCTGCCGGTCGGCCCAAATGGTGCCGGGCCGCTCCGTCATCAGGAATCGGGCTCCGGCGATGGACAGGCGCATGGCGAAATCGGTGTCGTCGCCGAATTTCACGTCCTCGCGATAGCGGACCCTTTTCGCCAGCGTCCGGCTGAGCGCCATGCTGCTGGTCTGGATGAAGCCCCGGTCGCACATCAGGTAACGGTCCATCGTCTCGCCATGCGCGATCGCGCGCGGGGGCTTCAGGAAATTGCGGCCTTCGCCCCGGTCGGCCAGCACCTGGCCATAGGCGACGACATCCTCGCTATCCTGGAGCAACGCTAGCAGGTCGGCCAGATGGTGCGGCAGGAAACGGTCGTCGCAGTCGAGAAATGCGATATAGCGCGCGCGCGCATGGTCGATGCCCTTGTTCCGCGCCGCCGCCGCGCCGCGATTTTCCTGCACGATGACCTTCAGGCGCGGATCGTTGATCGCGCCCAGAGCCACCTCCGTCCCGTCGGTCGACCCGTCGACCACCACGATCACCTCGATGATCGCGATGGTCTGTTCCAGGGCGGAGATGACGGCGGCCACCACCGCGTCCCTGCGCTGATAGGTCGGGATGATGACCGAAAAAAGCGGCACCGCCGCTGCGGCCCTGAGACTTGAGGGAGGTTGCCATGCGGTCATCACGATCGGACTCCATGGGCGGCTTCCGCCTTGCCGAACCGCAGCACGAAGCCGTTGACCAGCGAGCGGTAGAGCGGCTTGGGAAGGTAGGAGCGCAGCACCTGCCGCGCGATCACCTTGGGCGGGACGCCGCCCGCGACCATCCCGACCGCCAGATCCCTGATCGCCACCACCGGCCTGATCGGGGCCATATGATAAGCCAGCACCGTTGCCCGATAGCCGCGCCGCGCCCGGTCGGTCAGCATGTGGCCGCAGCGGTCGAGCCAGTCGAGCGAGGTTTCATAGCCCTTCACATAGGATGTGCGTCCCGCCTCCGTGGCGTCGAGCCACACGGTCAGGGGCTGGTCGATCATCCGGAACCGCGCCCCCGCGCCCTGGAGCCGGACGCAGAAATCGAGATCCTGTCCTTTCTTGAGCGCCGGGTCGAACAGCACCTGCCTTGCCAGCCCGGTGGGCACCACCATCGTACTGGTCTGCATGAACTGGTTGGCGCAGAACAGATATTCGCCCACATCCTCGCCCTCGCGAATGCCGCGTTCAGGCCTGATCCAGTATCGGTCGACGCCCCGGTCCACCTTCATGCGGGAATAGAGGACCGTGCTGCCATCGTCCCCGGCGAGCGCCTTCGCCATGATGGAAAGCTTGCCCGGCAGAAACAGGTCGTCGGAATCGAGAAAGGCGATATAGCGCCCATCGGCTGCCACTATGCCCCGGTTGCGGGCCGCGCCGCCGCCCGCATTATCCTGCCGGATATAGCGGATGCGCGGGTCGCCAATGGCGTCGATCACGGCGCCGGGATGGTCGCGCGACCCGTCATCGATGACGACGATCTCGAAATCCTGCCAGTCCTGCGCCAGCACGGACCGGATAGTGTCCCCGACAATCTCCGCCCGGTTGTAGAGCGGGATGACGACGGAGAAAAAGGGTTGGCTGTCGCGGAGGGCGGCATTGCTCATGCGCCATGCACCTTTCGATATTCTTCATAATGAATGCCCGCGAGGCCGGCGATCTTGCCTGCCGCGCGATACAGTTTGCCGAGGCGTTCGATCCGCTTGCCGCGATCGAGCGTGGTGAGGGCGCCCAGCGATCCGATGAGGAACCCCGCGATGATGCGCGGCGTTTCGCCCACCAGCGTGTGCAGGCGGCCCTTGTGGAAGCGTTCCACCATCATGTCGGTCATGCCCAGGCGATAGCCGCGCATCAGCAGCCATTTGGCGGTGACACGGCTGGCCGGGATCAGTTCGGTGACGACCGCCTCCTCCGACCAGGCGAAGCGTAGTCCCAGGCGCTGCATCCGGGTGAAGAGCTGCTTGTCCGATCCGCCGGTCAGCGCCATGCGGTCGTCGAAGGGACGATCCCCCATGGCGCGCAACGCGCTCGCCGCCATCAGCACATTGGCGGTGCTGTCGACCAGCGCGACCGGGCCGGACCGGCCGCGCTGCTTGGGAGCGAGCAGCGGATGGCGCGCGGCCCATGGCGCGATGGCGCTGTCCATTTCCCGCAGCACGGCGCCGCCGACCACATCGGCATCCCATGCGGCCAGGGCATCGATCCAGCCGGGGGAGGCGGCTTCGTCATCGTCCAGCATGGCGATATGCGTCACGCCGGGCCGGGCCAGGGCCGCCGCGACCAATGCATTGCGCACCAGCGGAATGCCGCGCTCCGCCACCAGCAGAGCCTCTATCGGCCAGCGATAGCCCTGCGCCGCGAGTTGCTCGACCACCGCCATGCCTTCCTGGCGGGCAGCATCATTGTCTGCCACCAGCACTTCCAGATTATGCTGCGTCCGTTGCGCGGCAAGCGAGTCCAATGTCCGGCGCAGTCCCTGCGGCCGGTTGCATGTGGCGATGCAGACGATGATTTCAGCCATTCGCAGTCTCCGCCTGATGTGGGATTTGCCGCCGCGACCATTGGAGGCGCGGCTTGTCCTTGAAGGTGGCGTGCGCGGTCGCGACCGCCGCGAGGAAGATCACCCAGACCTGCCGGTCCTTGTCGAAGAAGCTGGTTTCCAGCAGATTCTGATACATGACGAACACCCAGATCGCGAAAGCGGGCACCATCAGCGCCTGGTTCTCGCGGGTGGAACCGGTCAGGAACCAGTAAGCGGGCAGGGCAAGGAAGCTGATCAGCAGCAGGATCAGGCCCAGCGGGCCAGTCGTGACCCAGATTTCCAGATAGCCGTCATGCGAATGCGCGGTCAGCATCTGGAATTGCTGGTTCAGATAATCATGGGCAGGCGAATTGGTGCCGACCTGCCAGAATCCGCCGAAGCCAGAGCCGAGATACGGGTGATCGGCCAGATAATCGAACACCACCCGCCAGATCGACACGCGCCCGGTAAAGGCCGTGGGGTCCGCGAACAGCCGCTCGATGGTCGGTTGATAGGCGATGTAGAGGCCGAGGAAGCCGACCATGCCGAAACCAAGCATCAAGAGCAGGATCGCGCGTTTCTGGGTGTTGTCGCTCAGCGCGCGATAGATGTTGCTGATCGCCAGCATGCCGATGCAAAGCGCCAGCGAAGTCTTGCTCTTGGTCCCGATCACGAAGACGAAGGCCATGAGAGCGAACAGGGCGTAATACCACTTGCGCCGATCGATCCAGCTATTGCCGCAGACGATGAAGCACAGGGCCATGACTGCCCCGGCGATATTCTTGTGGAAGAAGAAACCACGCCATGCGCCGATCAGCGCCTTGTCGCTCTCTGTCGGGGGGTGCACGGCGGCGGGCGTCAGGGGCAGCGACACCCAGCATATGATCAGCGACACGATCAGCGCCGCGCGCAGGGCGTTGAACAGCCGCTCCGGTCCCATCAGCGAGAGGGCGCAGAAGGTGATGTAGATCACGATCAGCTGCTGCATCGCCCGCTTGAAGGACACGAACGGATCGACGCCCCATGTGCAGGTGATGAAGAACCAGCACAGCATGATCGCCAGCGGCCAGAAGGTGAACCGGTATTTGAGCGGCTGTTTGCGGATGATCTGCACGGCGGTCAGCAGCAGCGCGAAGCCGATGAACAGCGCCTGCTTGAACAGGTCCGATCCGTCATTTTCCTGCGCCATCGCCACCAGCTCGTCCTGCGTGCGGGAAGCGAAGGGCTGCTGGCCGATGAAGACCATCATCAGAAAGACGAAGTAGAAGACCTGCGCGACCCAGACGAGGCTCAGGCTGCCCTCGGTCCTGGATGCGGGCGTGGCATAGCCGCTGCGGTGCCAGTTGGTGGCCATGATCAGATGGCCTCCCGCTGGTCATGCCGCCATTTGCGGTCGAGCTGCCAGATGCCGAGCATCATGACGAGCTGCGACAGCACGACGCCGCCGATGGAAAAGACCGGCGCCGTGCCCAGCACCAGCAGCGTCACGGCGAAGAGGCCGACGCCGCAGCTGCGCATGCTCTGCGCGGCGAGCGGGCGGAATGCCTTGCGGGCCTGCGTCATGACGCTCATCGGCGTCTGGACGCACTGGACGAGGGAAAGGAGGGCGCACAGGCCGACCGCGATCATGACAAGCCGGTGGTCGAGCGTGGGCTTCAGGATGAGGCCGGGGAAGGCGTAGAGGGCTATGGCGGCCACGACGCAGGTGCCCAGCCAGAGCGTGACCAGCGCCGCCATGAAGACGCGCTCCGACCTGATTGCCGCGTCATGATCGCCGCGCGCGACGGCACGGGTCATGCGGGGGCGCTCCAACTGGGTGAGGGCGGTGATGCAGACATTGACCGGGCGGAAGAACAGCATGCCGACCGCTATCGGCGCGAAGGCGGTGGGTCCTGCAAGCAGCGTCACGATATAGCTGTGCGAATTGGAGGTCGCTTCGGTCGACAGCACGCCAACCAGCGTCCAGGCGGATTGTTCTTTCCACACCGGTCGATAGGCGCTCAAGGCCCGGCCCGGCCCCATGGCGAAATGCCGCCGGACATAGGCGATGCCGAAGGGCAGGAGGCCCATCAGGCTCGCCGCCACCAGCATGCCGCCAATGGCAGGCATGTCGGCCCCCGTTCGCATGGCGATCAGCAGGCCCGCAATGATCGTCCCGGCATAAGCCATGTCCGATCGCGCGGCCCGGGCCGGGGCGTGATGCGCATAGGCATTGGACCTGCCGAACCAGCGGATCAGCGACAGCGTGCCCGCCAGGCCGAACAGCAGGGCCGCCATGGGCGAGGCCGTCGCCCACGCGATCGCTGCGCAGATCAGTCCCTGACTGGCGGCCAGCATCAGATTGACGGGAAAGAAGAAATCGAAATTCCTTGCCTCCGCCTCTTCGCCCTGATTCACCGCGATGGTGTAGGGCGTCGACACCAGCGCATTGGACAGGCTGTAGCCGAATTGGATGATCACCAGCAGGAAGGCCAGCGTGCCGATGGCCGCCGTTTCCAGATGATGGATCGAAAAAAGCTGGACCAGCAAATGGCTGACGGAGACGACCGCCGATGACAGGCTGGCCAACCCAAAGCGGCCGAACAGGCTGCCGAGGCGCTGGACGCGGCCTCCCACAAGCTGAGCTTCAGCCATGGCGGTGTTTCCAGATCAGCCACAGCGCGTGCGGATTGGTGGTGATATAGCGCCAGGCCAGTTCCTTCGGCCGCGTCGCCATGCGGTGCAGCCATTCGAACCCGGACTTCTGCATCCACAGCGGCGCGCGCGGATAATCGCCGGTGATATAGTTGAACAGGCCGCCGCAGGTGACGATCCAGCCCGCCTTGATCCGGTCCCGATTTCGCACGCAGAAAGCCTGTTCGCGCGGCTTGCCGGTGCCGACCCACAGGACATCGGGCGCCGCCGCGTTGATCGCGTCGATCACCGCGTCCTCTTCATGCGGCTTCCAGAAACCGTTGCGGCGTCCGGCGACTTGCAGGCCCGGCGCCATGGTGACGATCTTCTCGACGCAGGCGGCGTTCACCTTTTCTTCGCCGCCGAGGAGGTAGTAGCTGACGCCGGCCTCCGCCGCCGGTTTCAGACTGTCGATGAACATGTCCGTCGTGCTGGAGCGGTCGGCGATAGGCGGCCCGCCGAACCAGCGGGATGCCGCGACGATGATCTGCCCGTCGGCATGGATCAGGTCCGCCTGCGTCATATCGGCCCGGAAAACCGGATCGCTGGCGTTCATCGACAGGCCCTGCCCATTGGCGTCGAATATCAGCAGAGGGGGGTGGTCGAGGCTCCGCCGCAGGGGCGCTTCGACCAGCATCTTCCCGATCAGGGCGTCGAGCGACAATGTGGAGACGGCGACCCCGCCCACATTCGCGACCGTCTCATCCCGATCCAGACCGGGCGAGGGAAGGGGCTGGCGACGCGCCAGCGCCTGTTCGGCGCTCATGCAATCACCGTCCCGGCAATGGGCACGCCATGGCGGTCGAGATCGTCGATCACGCGGCGCATGTCGGCAATCGCCGTATCGCCGCGCCGCGCGACGATGACCACCGCGTCGAAGCCCGCCAATATGCTGCCATAGGGCGTCTGGTCGCCCTTGCGTTCGGCCAGGTAGAACAGCATCGATGTGTCGCGCAGGCCCCAGCCATTGGCCGTTTCCGCCAGTGGGCCGCGGGTGATGAGGCTCGCCGCGCTGCCGGAAGCCCGGCCAGCGGTCATCAGCCAGAGCCCCTCAACCGCCGTCTTGGCGGCGGGCAGCAGCGCCGCGCTGCCCATCAGTTGCTCGGCAAGGCCAGCCTTGTTGGCGATCCGGAACAGCCGGTCCAGCGAAGGCCGGCCCATGTCGACGTCGATCAGCATCGTCTGCCCATCCATCTGCGCCAGCACGACCGCGAGGTTGGCGGCCATGATCGCCGCTTCGTCTCCTGCCTCTATGGCCAGCACCGCCAGCCGCAGCGAAGCCGGATCGCCATCCTTGGCCGCCGCGCGCATCTTGGCGCGGATCGTGCGCACCTTGGCGGCATAGGGATTGGCGGGATCGAAGGCCGCGACCACTAGCGGATCGACCCTCTGGTCCCCTTCAGGCAGCAGGGCGAAGCCACCCTGCAAGGCCGCGAGTATCCCGGCATCCTCCGGGTTCAGCAGCCCCAGATCGACTGCCGCGTCATGCAGCGCCAGACCTTGCGAGCGGGCATGGGCCTCGACCTTGTGGACGTCCGCTTCGGCCAGAAAGCCATGCTCGACCGCGAGGCGGGCGAAATTATGGCTGTCGCGAGCGCGGGGACGCAGCGTGGAGCTGCTGCCCCCAAGACCGCCGGAAGATGTCAGTTGAGGCGGGGCGCCTGCCGTGGAACGCAGTCTCATGCGGCCTCCTGCTGTTTGAAGAACCAGCCACCACGGACGGGGACCGGCATCAGTTCGGTAATGACGTCCACTTCGGTCGCGCGGGCCACGCCTGCGGCCGAGCGAACGCGCGGATGGATGATTTCCATGAGGATGACGGCGGCGACACCGCCGACCAGACCCAGAGCGATCCCGCCGATCAGCCACAGCATGATGTTCGGCTTGGCGGGCAGCAGAGGCACGGTCGCCTCGTCCAGCGGGCTGGCATTGGGCTGCGAGATCTGGCTTTTCAGCGCCGCTTCGTTGAAGCGCTGGCGCACCGTGTCATAGGTCTGCCGCGCCGCATCGACGTCGCGCTGAAGCACCATCAGCTGGTCCTGCACGTCGGACATGCGGATCATGCGATCCTCCTGGCCCGCCATGTTGGACTTGAGGTCGCCCTCGCGGCGGTTGGCCGCCACGCTGTTGGCGCTGACCGCGCCCGCCTGGCTGGAGCGTGCCGATGCCAGTTTCGACTGAAGCTCCGACAATTGCGCATTGGCCGCCGCCATGGACGGATGATTGGGACCCAGCGTCTTTTGCAGTTCGGATACCTTGGCGGACTGTTCAGCCACCTGTTCCTGCAAATTCTGGACGATCAGCGACCCTTCGATGTCGGACACCGCGCCCGCGCCAGCCTTCGACCGGGCAGCGGCGGCTTCCGCCTGCGCCTGCGTCAGCTGATAGGACATGTTCTTCAGCTTCTCGGCCTCAAGGTCCATGCGGTTGATGCCGATGATGTCATGCGCCCGCTGGAAGTCGGACAGCTTCTTCTGCGCCAGTTCGTACCGGCGACGCACTTCCTGCGTCTGTTCGTCGAACCATTTGGCCGATCCGCGGGCAGGGGACGCGCGCAGTTCGACCTGCTCGCGCATGTATATCTTGGCGATCAGATTGGCGACCTTGGCCGCCAGCTGCGGATCGGGGTCCAGATACTGGATTTGCAGCACATTGCTCTGCCGCCCGGTGGTGACGATCATGTTCTTCGACACGACAGCGGCGGCGGCTTGCAGCCGGGCGTCAGCAGGCATGTCGGTCGGCTGGGCGTCGACGAAGCCCGCTTCCTTGGCGACGGCATTCATCACCTTGCCGCTGCGGATGATGTCCGTCTGCGTGCCCAGGATGGAATCCGTATCCGGCTTGACGCCCTGCGCGCTGCTGGTGTCGGTCGGGTCCGTCTGCGACAGGTCGAGCAGCAGCGAGGCCGTGCCCATATATTGCCGCGGCTGGATGAAAGCGGCGATCGCGATCATCAGGAACAATATGCCCCCGATCATCACCGCCCTGCGCCAGCGCGCCTGAAGCGCGGCCAGCAAATCCATCGGGTTCATGGTCATAGCCCGTCCACTCCCTTGAGCAGCGCGCGCATTTCCTCGGCGGGCGTCTGGACAGGCGGCGCGCTCTGCACCGGCTGCTTCGCCATCAGCAGCAGGAATTGCGGCGCCAGCGTATCTTCGAACATCCACAGTTCGCCATTGGGCGTCGGGACCAGCGCCGGTTGCAACCGCGCCATGGCGTCACGCGCCTGCCCTTCATTGATCGACCCGCCGCCCAGCACTTCATGGCCAAGATTCACCAGCCGCTCATAGGATATGGCCGACATTTGGGAGGCGACCACGGCGGCCAGCGCGATCATCTTGCGGCTGGAACCGGCTTCCCAGAGGATGCGGCGGAACAGCGCATAGGTCTGGCCGCTCATCTCCTCCCAATCATCAAGGGCGGACACCAGCCCCTGCTCGATATCGGACAGCACCATGCGATCGCGCCCGCCCGCTTCCGTCACCAGCGCCGCCGACATGCCGAACAGGCGTGCATGATAGGGCGAACCCATCGCCGCGCTCGCCAGCATGTCCAGCGCATCATCATCGATGGCGAGGCGCGCATTATTGGCGCAGGCAAGCAATAGACGCTCCAGCTCCGGCTTGGGGATCGGCGCGACCCGCTGCGGCGCGAGGTGACGGCGCAGCGAGGGATGGGCCGCGATCAGCCCGTCAATATCACTCGCAATGCCCACCAGCACGACCTGCACCGGCGAGTGGATGTCGGTCAGCAGCTTCAGCAGCGTCGCCACTTCCTGCTTCGCCGTGTCGGACTGCACCCGGTCATATTCGTCGATGATGAGGATGGAACGCTCTCGCACCTCCTCCACCAGCAAGGCGGAGAGCCGGGAGACGTCCAGCGGTTCGCCCATCATCTTGCGCGCCCGTTCCTGTCCCGCGCTGCTCATCGGCAGTTCGGTCAGGAAGGGACGGAAAAGGGAATCGAAATCCGCCTCGCCATTGGCCGAGCCATAAAGCGCGATGCAGCCCGCCTCATCGGCCAGATCGCCGAACACGCGGGCGAGCGAGGTCTTACCCGATCCGCGCGTGCCGAAGATCACGGCATGCTTGCGCTGCACGACGATCGCCTCGACCAGCTTTTCCAGCTCGCTGTTGCGCCCGGCCAAGCCATGGCGATCCGTCACCGGCATGGCGGTGTTGAAGGCGGCGTAGATGCTGTCGCGGCGCAGGCTGATCGGCTTGATCGGCGCGGCCATGGCGCTCATCGACAGCGGTCGATGTTCCGGCTCGGCCGACAGCGCATCCTGTCGGAATCCGGGCAGCGCGGGCACGTCCAGATGCAGCGGCACATCGTCTGCAATGACGCGCTCGCCGCGCTTTTCGGTGCTGCGCGTCAGGGACAGGAAGCGGTCGAAAAGACCGGAGCGTTGTTGCATGAAGCCTTGATCGATTGTCGTCAAAACAGCTTCTCCCGGATGATGAGGACATCTTCAGGCTTCACCGGATCGTCCAGATTGGCCTGTATTTCCTTCCCCTCCCGCCGGACTTTTATCCGTTTCGTTGAACCCGCCAGCGTCGGTCCCCCGGCAAGCGCCAATGCCTGCCGGAAGCTTTGCCCCGGCACATAGGAAAAGGCGCCGGGCTGCTGGACCTGGCCGTAGACATAGACTTTCTCGGCCGGCGGCACGAACAGCGTGTCGCCCGCCTTCAGCGGCCGCATCGCGCCCGCCGCCATGTCGGCCAGCGAAATGCGCACCGGCCCGCTGCCGTCGGCAGGCGTCAGGATGACGGCATTGGCGCCATCCTTGGTCGACCCGCCTGCCTTGGCGAGCATCGACGCCACCGTATAGTCGCGGTCGAGTGGGTAATTGCCCGCCTGCGGCACATTGCCGAGGACCGTGACGAAGCGGCTGACATAATTGCTGACCTCGACACTGACCGAGGGCTTGGTGAGATAACCGCCGCTGGCATATCCCGCCTCGATATCCTGGGCGAGTTGCGAGGTCGTCTTGCCCTTCGCCGTCAGCGGTCCCACCAGCGCGAGGACGACGGTGCCGTCCTCCTTGATGCGGGTGGTGGTCGACAGGTCGGGCTGGCCGAAGACGGATATCTTCAGTTCGTCATTCGGCCCCAGCTGATAGCCGGCGCTCGCCGCAGTCGTCGCGGCATTTTGTGCAATCGCCGTTACCGGCCCCGCAATCATCAGCAAGGCGGAAAGGCATTTGACGAGAGTTTCAGCTTTCACAGCCATTGGCTCCCAAAATGTGAGGATCTAGAAATGCAGAGCTGCACCAAGCGTCACTTGCGTGCCGCTATAGTTGGAAACGCTGGTGTCGGTTCTGCGGATATAATGCTGGGCATCGAGCGTAAGATCGAAACGGTCTGAAAGTTTCCTCGTCAGCAGCGCTCCGAACCGACGATTACGGTCAGCCGTGATCGAATAGGGACGAAGTGCCGCATCCTGCCGGAACCTGCGCCGGTCCCATTCCGCGTACAGCCCCGCCGATGTGAGTTCGGAGATCGAGAACTCGCCCTGAATGCGGTAGCTGGTGTCAATGGCAAAACCGCTGGCGATCAGGCTGTCGTTGATGATCGCCCGTTCGGTCGTCGCGGTCAGCTTCAGCCGCGAAATGGCCTGCGTCGACAGGCTGACCTTCCAGCCAAGCCCGTTATAGCTGCCCACCGCCGCGCTGTCGCTGTTGACGTCCAGCCAGCGGACATCGGCGTCGATCTGCGTGATCGGGGAAACGGAACGCTGGAAGCGCAGGCCATAGCTGTTGATCCGGTTCTCGATCCCCAGCGTGTCACGCTTGCTGTTCACCCGCTCATAATAAGCGGTCAGCGTACCCAGGCTCGGCATGGAATAGCCAATGCCGCCCATGAAGCTGTCGCTGGTCTGGTCGGCATAATCGAACTGATCGGCGTTGCGCGTGGTGTCATGCTCATAGCTCGCCACCGGGAACAGGCCCGGCCGCTCGCAGGTGAAGTCCGCGCCGATGGTCGAGAATTTCTGGAGATTTTCGGTGGCCGAATTGATGTCACCATAATCGGCGCGCTGCTGGCGATAGGCCGCTCGCGGCGTGATCAGGCAGGTGGCGCCGAAGCGGATATTCGCCTTCGCTTCTGTATCCAGCCGTAACTTGCTGCGCTGGCCTTCGGAGATGAAGCGGTCATAGCCCATCTTTCCGCGCAACAGAATGTCGTGCCGCCCGATCGGCATGCCATAGGTGGCTTCGATCGAAGGCGTGACGATCAGGTCGCCGGTGGTGTCTTCGACGCGATCGTCCACGCGATAGACATTGTCATCGTACAGAAGATCAAGACCTGCCGTCAGATGAAGGCCGTAATCCTTGATCCTCTTCTCCTCGGCAGCATTTGCGACGCGCTTTGGCTCAGTCGTGCCGTCATCTTCCTGAGCATGCACGATTGCGGGAATGGCCGCGACCATTGCCGCACCACTTAAGGCTGCCGTCAGGCAATTGCGTGACCAGAAAGCTTCTCGATCGCAGGACGCGTGAAAGCGCCGCCGCAATCGCGGATTATTATATATGTTCAAAACCAATCGACCCTTATTGCATTGCAGCAATCAGGGGCATGCTAGAAGGATTTCACCGTAAAACCACTGCCTGGAAAGCAGCTTGTCGTGTCAAAACAACGGCTCGGTTCATCGCAAAAGAGGGCGCGCCGGGGTCATCCCGCCGCGCCACGAAGCTGTTAATCTGGGAGAAAGCTAAGCCGCGCCGATTCCGCTTCAGATGATCAGCCAGCCAATGGCCGCTATCGCTCCGACGAACGCGACAATGCCTGCCCATCGCGAAACCAGCTGTACGCCGCGCTCGGCCCGATCGGCCATGGTGACGGAGCCGACGCGCATCGGAACGTCCCGATGCATGTCCGCCGTTTCGATCAGTGATGGTGCCACTGCAACCGCTGCAAAATCTTCCGCCACGTCGATATTCCCGCCGCCGATTGGTGATGACGATCATATCCGATTTCGCGGTTAACAAATAGTTGGGAAGCCGTGGCCGGGGACATCCATTCGTCGCATATGACGGTCGGGCAGCGACGAATTGTTGATTTGGATTGTTGTTTTCAACGACGAACCGTTTTTCTTGACGGTTCGTCGTCAAAGACGCTTTTTTCGCGGAACCTTTTTCCGCTCGCGGCGTCCTGCGCGCTTTTCCGAGTCGCGAGGCTCTAATAGGCGTTCTTGTGAACCAGCACATTCACCGTGCCAAACAGGATCGCGATATCGCGGGTCAGGCTCCACCCATGCAGATATTCCAGATCCGCTTCCACGCGGTTCAATATGTCCCGCCGCGTTTCGGTCGCCCCCCGGAAACCCCGGATCTGCGCCAGCCCGGTAATCCCCGGCTTCAGCGCATGGCGGTGCCAATATTGCCGATCGACCTGCCAGAACAGCTGCTCTTCGGCCGTCGACCCCAGCGCGTGGGGGCGCGGCCCCACCAGGCTCATTTCTCCCAGCAGCACGTTGATCAGCTGCGGCAGCTCGTCAATGCTGGTTTTGCGGATGAAGGCGCCAATGCGAGTGATGCGATTATCGTCGCGCTGCGTGGAAGTGGCCCCCGCGCTGTCGCATTGTTCGACCTTCATGCTGCGGAACTTCAGGATATGGAACAGCATGTTGCCGCGCCCGATCCGCTCCTGCCGGAAGAAGATCGGCCCCGGCGAGTCCAGCTTGATGAGGACCGCCACCGCCGCCATGAGCGGCGCGAGCAGGATCAGCACCGGCACCGTCAGCGTGATATCCAGCAATCGCTTCTTGGCCCGGTTGGCAAGGTTCAGCGGTCCGCGCGACACCACCAGCGTGGGCGTGCCGCGATAGGCCTGCACGGCCAGCGGCGCCATCGGGTCCAGTTCCGGCACGATGATCTCGCCCAGAATGTTTCCGCCCTTCAGCATTTGCGCCCAGTCGGCCTTGCGCTCCGCCGGACAGGAAATCACCGCGCGATCATAGTCGCGCAGCAATGTGCCCAGCCGATGCAGCATATAGGGATCGTCCAGATCGGCCTTCAGCCCAATCGCGCCGGCATCCACGATCACCATGCCGCTGACATCGTCGGGAACGACCCCGTCGTCGATGATCAGAAGTTGCGCGAACAGCCCGTCGGCAAAGTTTCGGCGAACAGTCTGCACGATCAGCAGGCGCTGAAGCACCAGCAATGTTCCGCTGCACAGGATTCCGGCCGATACGCCCAGGCGGGACAACTGTCCGGTTGCCTTCAGGGAGAAGACCACAAGCAGGAAGATCAGCAATGTTCCTGCAAAGGCCATGGTCGCGCTGCGGCAGGACTGTGTCATGCGGGTCAGGCAATGGGGGTTATACGCCTGATTATGGAAAGCGAGGACGGCATAAACGATCATCCCGCCAGCCAGCGGTTGCCATTGCCCGTCCGCCAGCCATGGCATGCCGGCAGCGCGCAACCCCAGGGCAAAGCCCGTGGCGAGCGCGATCATGTCGGCAAGCAACAACAGCAGGCACAGCCAGAGCCGTGCGTTCCGTTGCCCCGCGGCCGTGGCAGGCTGGCGACTGGGGACACCTTCGATCGCCAGATCAATTTTCGACATCTGCAACCCTTTTTGTGTCTTGACGTCAAACTGGGCACCGCCGGTCGGCAGTGTGTTAACCATCAGACATCCGCTGCGTTTTGATTATGTTGCGCAGCAGCAGCGCAGAAATGAGTCAGGGTGGCAATCGGTTGTGGGATGCCCGGACCCGCTTTTCCGACGATCCGTTTATTCTGAAGGACACTCCGCCCCGCATTTGCGACGACCTGAAGACAGGTCAAACTGTGGCATGACGGAAAATCGATGAACGGAAACCCGTACGGTCCGAATCATGAGCAGGATCAGTGGATTATCCACCAGCCCAGCAAGCAGAGCGTCGCCAGCAGCGCCACGGGCCCGGCCCAGCGCGACAGTCGCCGGACCGCGCCCTCGGCAACGTCATGGGTGGGAAGCCACCGGGGTCCTACGCGTTTCCGCTCCTCGCGTTCGTGGCGCACAGGGTCGGAACCGGGCGCGGGATGGGCGGCCCCCGATCCGGAACCCTTGTCTTGCGGTTGAGGAGAAAGGTCGATCATTCACGCAATCCCGGCCATCATGATGCGACCTGTCGTCAGAATAGCCCGGCTGGCCGAAAAAGAAAGGGGATTTGGGCAATCGCGCCTGAACGAACGCATTGGGTGCCGGGCAGAAACGCTCTTGGATGAAACGGAACAGGCGTTTATCCTGCAACCATGAAACCAGAGCGACAGATCGATGCCATCGACCGGAAGATCATTGCAGCCTTGCAGGAGGATGCCACGCTCAGCCATGCGGAACTGGCTGAGCGGGTGGGAGCATCCAGCGCCTCCTGCTGGCGCCGTATCAAGGCGCTGGAGGGGGCGGGCATATTGGCCGGAACGGTCCGCCTGGTCGATCCTGAAGCGGTGGGACGGGGCGTCAACGTCCTCTGCAACATCCGCATGCGCAGCCACGCGCAGGAGGCGCGCCGCGCCTTCGAACAGTTTGTCGACAGCCGGCCGGAAATCGTCGAATGCTTCTCCATGTCGGGGGAATGGGATTATCTGTTGCGCGTCGTCGTCGCCGACGTCGCCGATTATAACCGCTTCCTGATGATGACGCTGCTCGGCCATCCTTCGGTTGCGGGGGCGGCCTCGCATTTTGCCCTGTCCATGACGAAATTCACGACCGCGCTGCCGGTCTGAACATCGGGGAAAAAGGACCGGGAGCCGGTGCCAGGCATGAAACATGCCGATCAGGATCAAGTCATCGGGGAAATCTGGTGGACGCACTAGGGCTCGAACCTAGGACCCGCTGATTAAGAGTCAGCTGCTCTACCAACTGAGCTATGCGTCCACGCCGGCTTTCGGCTGATGCCGTCGGCTAAAAGATATGGTGGACGCACTAGGGCTCGAACCTAGGACCCGCTGATTAAGAGTCAGCTGCTCTACCAACTGAGCTATGTGTCCAAAACGCCAGAAATCCGAGGATTATCAGGTGGTAAAGTGCTGTTAGCACTGGGTTTCGAGCGTGTAAACCCGATTGTTGCCGGATGAAGGTGCCTGTCTCACCCAATCTCACTAAATTACTGTAAAATAACAGGATAACGCCAGGCTCTGCATCACGTTGTTGCTCACCATCTCACCCAAGCGCAGGGAATGTGTGGCCAAAAGTGTGGCCAAAAATTATTGCCCCAAACCCCCCTTCATGCGAGTTTCTCACCCATGGACCGCGTCGAATTTACCCCCCGATGGTTGGACAATCTAAAGCCGGCCGTCGTTGCCCCGCAATATGAGGTTGCGGACACGCTGGTCAGCGGATTGCGGGTGAGGGTCGGTAGCAAGGTGGTCGCCGAGGGGCGTCACAAGGGCAGGGCTGCGAACATCTCCTTCATCCTCGTTGCGCGGTTTCCTCCGTCAAAACAGCCAACCCGCCGGGTCATTGGACAGTATCAGCGATCAGAAGTGGGCATGACACTTCAAGAGGCGCGGGCCACGGCTGCGGCTTGGAAGGATGCAATCCGAACGGGAGTAGATCCAACTGCTCGTTCGGCCGATGAACGGGATGGGGCAGCCACCTGCGATTCTCCTGTGGAGGACGCTGCGCCTTCAACTTCGGTGGCCGATGCTCTCGATCTCTACGAAACCAACAAGCTGGCCCTCCTCGACCGCGGATCAGGCGTGCGCCGCGCTCTTGATGGTCGAGAAGGCGTTTTGAAGGAGCTGAAAGATCAATCTATCCGGTCGCTCACAAGGGCGGATCTCGCTCAGCGAATTCGTGACCGTGCGAAAATCGCCCCTGTCTCTGCGAATCGTCAATTGTCCTACTTGAAAACCTTCCTAAGTTGGTGCGTCGATGAAGAGTTCGTGGACGGCAATGTTGCCGAGACCATCAGGAAGCCCTCGGCGGAGAACGAGCGAGATAGGTATCACTCTCTTCCAGAGTTGGCGGAGATCTGGACTGCGACGGCTGCACTCGGATATCCATTCGGGCCTCTAATCCAGCTTCTGATCACGTTGCCGATGCGGAGGGAAGAAATCGCGGCAATGAAGGTGGCTGAGCTGTCGCTTGGAGATGACAAGCGTCCGGACGATGCGGAATGGGTACTCCCTGGCGACCGAACAAAAAAGAAGAATGCGCTCCGTGTTCCGCTTTCCGCACTGTCGCGCTCGATCATCAAGGCTGCCATTGCCCACCCGGATCGACCTACCGACTCGCCTTTCGTATTCACAACGACCTCTGAAACGTCGGTCTCGGGTTTCAGCAAGGCGCGTAAGCGTCTCGACGAAGCTATCAGTGCCTCACGGAAACGGGCTGCGCTTGAAGCTGATGAGGAAGCCGAGGAAATGCCTCATTGGGTGCTCCACGACTTGCGAACCACCTTCAATACCCATGCCTGCGACCGTCTTCAGATCGATGCGGCAGTGGCGGATCGTATCCTCAATCATATTGCGACGGCGACGCGCTCCAAGGTCATGCGGATCTACAACCGGTCCGAGATGTACGAACCCAGAAAGCATGCGTTGGCAGCGTGGGCCAATTTGCTCACAGAAGAGGTCATCAAGACGAAGCAGAAGCGGAACAGTAAAGAGCGGAGGACATCTTCCCGACGATCCACGGCACTCCCGGTCGGTCAACCCGAGGCGCACGCAACGACCCGGTAGGCCGCTGGGTTAGCAACCCAGCGAGACACCTCCGACGCGTGCCAACCGGACGCATTTTCGCTCAGAGACATCTGTCTCGGAAACGTGCCGTTCGCGATCTTTCGATAGACTGTTGCTCTGCTCAAACCCGTTAGTCGCAAGACCTCACTGATCCTGAGAATACGCTCTTCGCTCTGCATTTGGCACGACCTCTAAGGGCCTGCCCGCCACAAGCTCTTTTTTACGAAGAATCTCCAAGTTTGCAAGCCTGAACCGCTACGTTGAACCACCGCATATCAGCGAAAGGTTATTCCCCTTGAGGTCCACATGTGGGACTGCGGGCTTCGCGGGAAAGCTACTTCTGGCACTTGATTGCACAATACAGCGCGCTTCAGAAGCGACTGGATGGACCGGAGGCAGAGAGGGGTAGGGTCAGCCATGATGGAATACAAGACCAGGGACGTAAGTCACTTGACGGGTAAGGGGGTAACACGCATCAGCTGATCATTGACACAATTCCTGCAGAACTGGACCGTTGCAGGGTCCTGCGTATCAAGTCTAGGGGGCTAACTCGATTAACTTTGAGGCCGTTGCGACCGTCATCGGCCGCGCCACGGGTCTTGGTGGGTAATCCGCGCGTGCTCTGGCAAGGCAGGGCGCTAAAGTTGCGATTGTTGATCTCAACGATCGATCGAGGTTATCCGCCTCGAAGGCGCCATCCCGATGGCACCGCGCTGATACAATGGTGGCCCGCCGGAACGACCTCAAACAGGCGGACCCGAACAAGCTGATCACGCTGGCGGAGCTAACCAGGGAAGGGCCTGCCACCGGTCGAGCACCCGTTACCCCGGCGCGCCGCTGGCATGCTGGTCAAGGGAAGCTATGACAGAGTCTTCGGGGCGGTGTTCGATGACGAGTTCCCCTCGATGACTGTCGCAGCATCACAAACAGCGCTCCGCCAAATTTCAAAGGAGACTGAGCAGTCATGTCGGAAGCTTATATTGTTGAAGCGCTGCGCACTGCCGGCGGCCGCGCGCGCAAAGGCGGACTCATCGGCATGCATCCAGCCGATCTTGGTGCAACCGTGCTCAATGCGCTTGTTGAGCGCACGGGCATCGATCCGGGCGCTGTGGAAGATGTTCTCGTCGGCTGCGTGACGCAAGGGGGCGAGCAAGCGTTCGCCTTCGGGCGCAATCTGGTCCTCGCATCCAAGCTTCCGGACAGCGTGCCAGCAGTAACGATTGACCGCCAGTGCGGTTCTTCCCAGCAGGCATTGCACTTCGCGGCCCAGGCGGTGATGTCGGGCACGCAGGATATCGTCATCGCGGCGGGCTGCGAGAGCATGACGCGGGTGCCAATGGGCTCAAACTACCAGCTGCACTCCCAAGCCGGCTTCGGCATTGGGCCGTGGCCCCAGTCGATCCAAGATCGCTATGGCGTCGCCGACTTCAGCCAGTTTCACGGCGCGCAGGCGATCGCGAATAAATATGGCTTCACGCGTGAGGCGATGGATCAATATGCGCTCGCCAGCCACGTCAAGGCCGCAGCCGCAATCGATAGCGGCGCATTTAAGGGCGAGATCGTGCCCGTCCAAACCCCCGAGGGTGTGTTCGACACCGATGATGGCGTACGGCGTGGCGGAACGCTCACCTCTCTTGGGGAGGTGAAATCACTGGAAGAAGGCGGCACTATCACCGCTGCCAATGCCAGCCAGATGACCGATGGGGCGTCCGGCGCGCTGGTGGTGAGCGAGGCGGCGCTGAAGCGCTTCGATCTTACCCCGCTCGCCCGGATCGTGAACCTGACGGTCACGGCCGGCGATCCCGTGATCATGCTTGAGGAGCCGATCCCGGCGACGCGAAAGGCGCTGGATCGCGCCGGCATGACGCTCGACCAGATCGACCTCTTCGAGGTGAACGAAGCGTTCGCGTCGATTCCGATGGCGTGGCTCAAGGCTCTCGGCGCCGATCCGGAGAAACTGAATGTAAATGGGGGTGCGATCGCGCTCGGCCATCCACTGGGCGCGTCCGGGACCAAGCTCATGGCGACCCTGATTCACGCGCTCAAGACGCGCGGCGGCCGCTACGGCCTGCAGACCATGTGCGAGGGCGGCGGGGTTGCCAATGTCACCATCATCGAACGGCTTTGACTCTACATGGCGTAGTGTGGAACGCTCCTACTCGAGGCGAGGTGCAGTCTGCTAACGCTGCTCAATCGGTCGGAAGCGCGCCACGGTCTAAGATCGGTGCTTGAGGATCTGATCGCGGGCTCAGCGCGCTATAGTGCCGACGCATACAAGCGCGATTGATACTCCCGTAACAACACCGGGATTGCGGCGGGCGCTGATATCTAGGCGATGGATAACTGAGGGCAAATTCTTCAGCGATCAGACTGCCGCGACAGAGCCCAGTGCATCAACAGGGCCACCGGACCGGGGAGCAGAGCGTGCGATGAGGCGATTAGGTTTCGCCAGCGCGGTCGTTCACACCTAGCTCCAAAAGATGCGCTGTGCGCACCTCGCTCGGGCGTGCTCCAGCTTGGACGCGCGCCGAAAACATCTGCTTGCGTAAGTCGCGCCGCAGGTGCTGGACGAGAAGGCTAACTTTCGGCAGCAACTGGCGCCGCGGTGGATGAACGGCCCAGATCGCTTGCTCGGGCGGTTCTAACGCGTCAAGCAGCGTGACCAGTCTGCCGTCGGCCACCGCCTGATGAATATAGAACCCAGGGAGCTGACAGATCCCCAACCCGGCAATAGCAGCGTCCAGAATTGCTGCGCCGCTGTTGCATCGCCATCGACCGCGCGGCGTGATCGTACGTTCCATCCCCTCCAAATTAAAATGCCATGTCGTGCTCGCACCAATCAGGCACTCGTGCTCTGTCAATTCTGCCAGATCGATCGGTGCGCCTGCTTGGCGAAGATAAGCAGGTGCTGCGCAAAGGTGGAGTTTGCGCGTCGCGAGCTTCTGGTAAATGAGACGAGCGTCGTTCACATCGCCGGTGCGCACTCCGAGGTCGAACCCCTCAGCAATCAAGTCGACAACCCTGTTCGACAGCTCGAAGTCGATCCGGATGGCCGGAAACTGCTCGGCGAATCGCCGAACAATGGGGGCAACATACCGCTCGCCGAGCGTGGTTGAGCAGGTCAGCCGAATTTCGCCGGAGGGCTCGCTGTCGCCTTTGGCCAGCGCCAGCAATGCATCCCGATCCTGAAGCACGCTCCGTGCTTGATCGATAAAAGCGCGGCCGACATCAGTAAGGGTGACGACTCGCGTTGTCCGATTGAACAGCTGCGCGTCCATCCGCTGCTCTAACCGGTTCACGGCCCGGCTAACATGAGAAGTAGACACGTTTAGCCGCCGCGCTGCGCCGACGAACGTGCCCACGTCTGCCACAGCGACAGCCTCCTCGAATCCGATCCACGTGTCCATACTATCCCCGTCTTGCAATGATGCGTTGTCAAAGAGGCATATTATCTCACATTCGCATCTGATGTAGAGAGGGCAAAAGGAAGGGAAGCGTATATGAGGACCCGTGCGGCTGTAGCATTTGAGGCGAAGCAGCCACTTGAAATCGTGGAGCTTGACTTGGAGGGGCCAAAAGTGGGCGAGGTGCTCGTCGAGATCATGGCCACAGGCATCTGCCACACCGACGCCTACACGCTCGACGGCTTAGACAGCGAGGGGCTGTTCCCGAGCGTGCTGGGCCACGAAGGTGCCGGCATTGTCCGTGAAGTCGGCGTGGGCGTGACGAGCGTAAAGCCGGGCGACCACGTAATCCCGCTCTACACCCCCGAGCGCCGCCAGTGCAAAAGCTGCCTCTCGGGCAAGACCAACCTCTGCACCGC
>NZ_JALDYQ010000049.1:0-41246 GCF_032153725.1 Sphingobium sp.
GGCCGAGCACGGTTATGGTCCGCACCAGCAGAAATCGGAGCCTTTAAACGGGAAGGGTGGGTGTCAATGGCAACAGGCGGTTCGCCAGCTGTCGCGGACTGCTTTGATTGTGTTCTCACCCGAGAAATCTCCCCATGCGGTGCGGCGCCGTCCGAATTCGTGTCGGCGAGCCAATCGGCTTGCTATGTGCCTGAGACAATCAATTCATTCCAATCATAGTTTTTTAGGGTATATCCTTCAGCAGTTCCTATGAATCGAATCGCATTCTATCATCTTGAAACGCTCCTCTGGATTGCGCGGCTCGGCACTTTTGCCGCGGCGGCCGAACGGCTGAATGCCAGTCAGCCAACGATTTCCGGGCGCATGCGCGAACTGGAACGCCAGATCGGGTTCCGCCTGTTTCACCGCCAGGGCCGGAACATGACCTTTACGGTGAAAGGCCGGGAGTTCGTCCGCCAGTGCGAGGATCTCTGGGTCAATATCGAAGAGATGCTGCTTGCCGGGAATGATTATCACGGCGCGACAGGCATTGTGCGAATCGGATCGGGCGAAATCGCGGCGGCGAGTTGTCTCCCCGCTTTCACGAACAGGATGAACGCCGCGATGCCGGGCGTGTCGCTTGAGGTCGAGATAGGCCTGACCGCCCGTCTCATCGATGACTTGCTGGGTGGACCCATCGACATGGTGTTCGCGATCGGCGCGTTGAACGTGTCGGGCATCAACTCCCGGCCACTGGGACAGGTCGAGCTTGTCTGGCTCGCCAGTCCTTCCATCGCCCGATCGATGATGGAGGAAGGCTGGATCAAAAACACGACCCTCCCGCTATGGTCGGTCGCTCGCCATTCACCGATGCACGAACTCATGGCCGCCGCGGTGCGTCGTACGTCCCTTCGCCATCTGCGCGTCAATAGCTGCAACAATGTCCGCTCGATGATCGAGATCGTGGAAGCTGGCGGCGGCATCGGGCTGTTTCCCCGCAACATGGTCGCGAGCGGACTGGAGATGGAGACGCTCGCCATCATCGACCAGCCGACCCCTGCGCCCATCGCAATCCAAATCGCCATCAGAAGCAATGAGCGCGATCCGGTCATTCTGGAGATGTTCAAGAGGATCGGCGGGATCGAATCCCAGCTCATGTCGATCAAGTGAGCCGTCGTGCTGGCCGTCCGGTAGCGAATGAGGCATGGGTCTAAAGGATGAGCTCTCATTGGCCCGCAGAGGCTTGCGCGGGTCGGGGAAATGGGCAAGATCGAATGCACTTGAAATGCACCACAGGAGAAGATTCATGACCTGGAAGACGCCGAAGATTCGTGAGATCGCGCTGGGCGCGGAGATCAACTGCTATGCCTGCGCGGAACTGACCGCTTAAATCCCGATGGAAATCATCGTCCTGGGGGCGGCCGCAGGCGGCGGCTTCCCCCAGTGGAATAGCAACGCATCAGCATGTAATCGTGCCCGCAGCGGTGATCCTGCGGCCCCGGCGCGTACGCAGGCGAGCGTCGCGGTCAGCCGGGACGGAGAGCGGTGGTTCCTGCTCAATGCCTCGCCGGATTTGCGACAGCAGATCAACGAGACGCCCGCGCTGTACCCGCGGCAAGGTTTGCGCCACAGCCCGATCGCCGGGGTGGTGCTGACGGGCGGCGATGTTGACGTGATCGCAGGCCTTTTGACCCTGCGTGAGCGGCAGGCGCTGACCGTCCATGCGACACAGCGCATCCACGATGTGCTGGATGCCAATTCGATCTTCGAGGTGCTGGCGCGCGATGTCGTGACACGCAGCGTCGAGGCGCTCGATGCGTCCTTTGTGCTGGAGGAGGGGCTGACCGCCCGCTTCTTCGCCGTGCCGGGCAAGGTGCCGCTTTATCTGGAAAGCGGTAGCGAACCGCCACCGATGGTCGTCGACGACACGACTGTCGGACTGGAGATTGTCGAGGATGGCCGTCGCATGATCTTCATCCCCGGTTGCGCGGCGATGACGCCGGACCTCAGCGGCCGGCTCGATGGCGCCGATATCGTCTTCTTCGACGGCACGCTCTGGCGCGATGACGAGATGCTGGAGGCGGGCATCGGCCAGAAGACCGGACGGCGCATGGGCCATATGAGCCTCAGCGGGCCGGAGGGAACCATCGAGGCCTTCAAGCCTATCCGGGTCGGGCGCAAGGTCATTGTCCATATGAACAATAGCAATCCCGTCCTGCTGGCTGATAGCGTGGAACGGGCGGAGGCCGAGGCGGCAGGCTGGATCATCGGCCATGACGGTCTGGCATTCACGATCTGAAGGGCGCGCGAGGTGAGCGACAATCTTCTTTCTCCCGACGAACTGGAAGCCGCGCTGCGGCAGATCGGCGCGGAGCGTTACCATATCCACCACCCGTTTCACCGGCTGCTGCACGACGGCAAGCTGACGCGGCCTCAAGTCCAGGCCTGGGCGCTCAACCGCTATTATTATCAGGCATCGATTCCGGCCAAGGACGCGACGCTGATGGCGCGTCTGCCGACCGTGGAGGAGCGGCGCGAATGGCGACGGCGGATCGAGGATCATGACGGCGACGGCGAGAAGCCGGGCGGGATTGAGCGCTGGCTGAAACTGGCTGAGGGCATGGGCCTCGACCGGGCGATGGTGGAGAGCGCGGCCTTCATCCTGTCGGAAACGCGCTTCGCCGTGGACGCCTATGTCCATTTCGTGCGCGACCGCAGCCTGCTCGAAGCGGTTGCGTCCTCGCTGACAGAACTCTTCTCGCCCACCATCATTGCCGAGCGGGTGTCGGGGATGCTCGCCAATTATGACTGGATCACCGAAGACACGCTCGCCTATTTCAAGCCGCGCCTGACGCAGGCCCCGCAGGACAGCGACTGGGCGCTGGCCTATGTGAAGCGTCATGCCGATACGGCGGAAAAGCAGCAGGCGGTACTGGCGGCGCTGCGGTTCAAATGCGATGTGCTCTGGTGCCAGCTGGATGGGCTGTACTTCGCCTATGTGGCGCCGGGGATGATCCCGCCGGGCGCTTTCGTGCCGGATGAGGCGGCATGACCGACGAAGCCGCCATCCCGGCCTTCCGGCGCGGCGTCAAATTCCGCTTCGATGCGGTGCGCGACGCCTGGGTGCTGCTGGCGCCGGAAAAACTGTTCATGCCCGACGAGATCGCCGTCGAGATTTTGAAGCTGGTCGATGGCGCGCGTTCGATCGGCGCGATCGTCGACGATCTCGCCGCCCGCTTCGATGCGCCGCGCGAACTGATCGCCAGCGATGTGATCGCGGCGCTGGACGACCTTTCCGCGCGTGGGGGCATCCAGCTATGAGCGCGCTGGCGCCACCCTTGGGTCTGATCGCGGAATTGACGCATCGCTGCCCGCTGCAATGCGCCTATTGCTCCAATCCGCTGGAGATGGACGCGCCCAAATCCGAATTGTCGACCGAGGAGTGGTGCCGCGTCCTCGATGAAGCCGCCGCCATCGGCATATTGCAGGTCCATTTTTCCGGCGGCGAACCCATGGCCCGGCGCGACCTGCGCGATCTGGTGGCCCATGCGTCGGGGGCGGGGCTCTACACCAACATCATCACCTCCGGCGTGTTGCTGAGCGATGCGGCCATGACGGACCTGCTCGCCGCCGGGATCGACCATATCCAGCTCAGCTTTCAGGATGCGCAAACCGGTGAAGCCAACCGTTTCGGCGGCTATAAGGGCGGCCATGAAAAGAAGCTGGAGGCCGCCCGCCGCATCCGCGAGGCAGGTCTGCCGCTGACCGCCAATTTCGTCATCCACCGTCAGAATATCGAGCGGGTGGAGGCCATGATCGCGCTGGGCGAGGAACTGGGCGCCGAACGGATCGAGGTCGCGCACACCCAATATTATGGCTGGGCGCTGCTCAACCGCAATGCGCTGCTGCCGAGCCGTCCACAGCTTGAATATGTGAACGCTGTGGTCGCGGCGGCGCGTGAAAGGCTGAAAGGGCAGATCGTTATCGACTATGTCGTGCCGGACTATCACGCCGCCCGGCCCAAGGCCTGCATGGGCGGATGGGGCAATCGCTTCATCAATATCTCGCCCTCCGGCAAGGCGCTGCCCTGCCACGCAGCGGAGACATTGCCGGGCTTCGCCTTTCCGTCGATCCGTGAGCAGGGGCTGAGCGCGATCTGGAGCGGGTCCGACGCGTTTGCGCGCTTTCGCGGCACGGACTGGATGCCGCAGCCCTGCCGTGGGTGCGACCAGCGGGAGATCGACTGGGGCGGCTGCCGCTGTCAGGCGCTGGCGCTGGCCGGCGATGCTGGGCGGACCGATCCGGCCTGCCACCGCTCGCCCGACCATCATCTGATGCATGAAGCGGTGGAGGCGGCGACGAACGCGCCGCTGGACCTTGTGCCCCGCAGGCTGCATCAGGGATGAGATGAACGACCTTCGCAGCTTCTATCCGCCCATCGACCCCTATGAAACCGGCATGCTGGACGTCGGTGACGGTCATATGCTCTATTATGAGCGCAGCGGCACGCCCGGCGGCAGGCCGGCGGTGTTCCTGCATGGCGGGCCGGGGGGCGGCATATCGCCCCGGCACCGGCAATTGTTCGATCCCGACCTCTATGACGTGATGCTGTTCGACCAGCGCGGTTGCGGGCGTTCGACGCCCCATGCCGGGCTGGAGGCGAACACCACCTGGCACCTTGTCGCCGACATGGAAAAGTTGCGCGCCGAGATGGGGGTGGAGCAATGGCTGGTCTTTGGCGGGTCATGGGGATCGGCGCTGGCTCTCGCTTATGCGCAGACGCATCCCCGCCATGTCAGCGAACTGGTGTTGCGCGGCATCTTCACCGTGCGGCCGTCGGAGCTGGACTGGTATTATCAATATGGCGCGTCCGAAGTGCATCCGGAAAAATGGGACGCTTTTCTGAAACCCATAGCGGAAGAAGAACGCCACGACCTGCGTGCTGCCTATCGCAAGCGGCTGACCGGAGAGGACGAAGCGGTTCGGCTGGAAGCGGCGCAGGCGTGGGCGCTGTGGGAAGGGCGGACGCTGACGCTGTTGCCCGACGCCGACATGACTGCCGGTTTCGGTGATCCGCATTTCGCTCTGGCCTTCGCCCGCATCGAAAATCATTATTTCGTGCACAATGGCTGGCTGGAGGACAACCAGCTTATCCGCGACGCGCACAAGCTGCGGGGCATAGCCGGCACCATCGTCCAGGGACGCTATGACATGGCCTGCCCGACGCGAACCGCGCATGAACTGCACAAGGCGTGGCCGGAGGCGGATTTCCACCTGATCGAAGGGGCTGGCCATGCCTTTACCGAACCGGGCATACTCGACCGCCTGATCCGGGCGACCGATGCCTATGCGGGCAAAGCGCATCGGTGAGCGGTTCGCCAGCCGACGGACTGCCGGCGCCGCGCCGTTACTGGGTCCTGGCGGGCTTGTGGATCGGCATGGCCATGTCGGTTCTCGACAGCGCCATCGTCAATATCGCCCTGCCGCCCATGGCGCGCGATCTGATGGTCAGTTCGGCATCGACCACCTGGATCGTGACCGCCTATCAGATCGCGATCGTCATGACCCTTTTGCCGGTCGCGGCTTTGGGCGAAAGATGCGGTTATCATCGGGTCTATCTGGGTGGGCTGATCCTCTTCACCCTGATGTCGGCCGGCTGCGCCTTTGCGTCCCGGCTTGACGTGCTGACGGCCTGTCGCTTTGCCCAGGGCTTGGGGGCGGCGGCGATGATGGGCGTCAACGGCGCGCAGATGCGCTTCGTCTGGCCCAAAGCGCTGCTGGGGCGCGGCATCGGTTATAATGCGCTTGTCATAGCCGGCGCGGCGGCGGCGGGCCCTGGCCTTGCCGGCGTCATTCTGTCGTTCGGCAATTGGCCCTGGCTTTTTCTTGTCAACATCCCGCTGGGCCTGATCGTCTTGCTGCTGGTGATCGGTTTTGCGCCTGACATCGCGCCGGTAACCAGATTGTTCGACTGGCAGAGCGCTTTGCTCAACGCCATCATGTTCGGCGCCCTGTTTCTGACCGCATCGGATGTCGTGCATGGCGGCCTGTCATTCTGGTCTGTAGGGCAGGGCTTGCTGGGAATAATGGTCGGGATGCTGTTGGTCCGGCGCGTGCGATCCGTTGCGCGCCCGCTTATTCCACTCGACCTCATGGGCTTGGGTCGCCTGCGCCGCGCTTATGGCGCCTCTATCTGCGCTTTCGCCGCGCAGATGTGCGCGCTGGTTTCGTTGCCGTTCCTGATGATGCACCATCTGAATGTGAGCGCTGCGACGGTCGGCCTGCTGATCCTGCCCTTTCCGGTGGGCCTTGGGCTTATTTCGCCCATAGCCGGGGGACTTGCGGAACGGAACTGGTCCGGCCTGATGAGCGCGCTTGGCCTCTGCCTCATGGCGGCCGCGTTGATGGCCATGGCGTCGCTTCTCTCGTCGAGGCCGCCTTTGGCTGCCCTTGTCCTCGCCATGGCGCTCTGCGGCATTGGCTTCGGTCTGTTTCAGGCGCCCAATAACAGAGTGATGCTGGTCACCGCCCCCCTTGACCGGGCAGGCGCCGCAGCGGGCATGCTGTCCCTGTGCCGCTTGCTCGGGCAAACCGCTGGCGCGCTGATGGCGGCGCTTGTCCTGCGCTTCATGGAGTCGGAGGCAGTGGTTGCGCTTTACATGGCCGCTTGCATCGCTCTTGGGGCGGCCTGTCAGGCCCGTCGCCGATAGCGTGAGGCGGCATTCAGCGCGTGCTGGTGCGGGGCAGGGTGTTGAAGAAGGCGCGGCCGCCTTCATCCAGCCGGATGAATTCGGAAAAGACGCCAAGGTCAGCGCGGGTGTCGGCATAGCTGTAATCCAGCGCGCCGGGCACCGACCCATGCAGGGGCACGGCATAGCCCATGTTCCGCAGTCGTTCCAGCATGGCGGCATGATCGTCGATCAGATAGCCGAAATGATGCAGGCGGATCGGGCCTTCGACCGCGGGCAGGGCGTCGTCGTAAATGGTCTTTTGCGCCGGATCAGGTTCGATGATCTCGGTCATGACATCGTCGATGTAGGCCAGTGCGATGCGGCGGGTCGGGGGCGCCTTGCCGTCGATCGACGTGGGATCGTTGATCAGGAATTCGATCGGGCCGAACTTTTCCCGAAAGGCGGCAATGGCCACGGAGACGTTGCGGGTCACATAACCCAATTGAAAAAAGCCGCTGAAAAAATTCCTCATTCCTCTCTCCGTTTTTTTGGTCTGGCGGGCCGGTGGCAAAGGGTGCCGGGGCCGCTCCTCTCCGTTCCAGACAAAATAGCTACTATGATGAACCTATATTGACAAGCATGCCCTATGCGTTGAATCCGGGGGGGCTTGCCGGGGAAAAGGCTGGCGTAGGATAGGGCATTTGTGCAGTCTGGCGCCATGATCATGAGTGGAGCAGGATATTGCCGCGTAGGCCCATCGATCAATTGAAGGCCGGGCGCGCTTATTATGCCCGGCTCCTGCCGCAAGTGGACGACGCGCATTTCGGCGCGCTGTGGCATCTTTTCACGGTCGGCCATCTCGTCACCACGGATCTCGACAGCATCGCGCGGCGATATCATTGCAGCTTTGCGGACCTTGACCTGCTGGCGACGCTGGGCATTGATGAAGAGCGGGAAATGCGGGCGACGGACCTTGCTTCCACCCTCTATTTGTCGAACGCGGTTATCTCCACCCGTATTGCGCGGCTTGAGCGCAATGGCCTTGTCCAGAGGCGGCGGCGCAAGGATCGGCGGGCCTATGCGCTGCGCTTGACCGAAACAGGGCGGGCGCTGGTGGAACAGGCGATCGTGGAGATCGCCCGCCAGGCCAAGATCGCCCGCTTCTTCCGTGAACTGGCGCCTGAGGATCAGTCGTCGCTGGTACGAATATTGGGTGAACTGCACCAGCGATTTGATCGTGAATTCGTCGGCGGCCCCTATCAGGATGATTAGGGTCCTAAACAACTGACTGTTCAAATTGGTCGTCCGCCTCCCTAGTCTCGCTCCCATCAAGCATATAGGAGACTGGGGATGACCGAGACAGCGCAGGTTCCCGCGCCGGCAGAACAGAGCGAACGCAAGTTGAAGACGGCGGACGATCATGCCTTTGATCCGCTGAACCCTGAAACCGTCCGCAACCCCGGTCCCGCCTATTCGGCGCTGGCGAAAGCATGTCCCATTTATCACTATCAGGGCGCCGATTATCAGTTCTACATCACGAGCGATTATAAAGAGATCCGTGACAAGATCCTGTCCGACAACCCGGTCTGGTCCTTCAAATGGGGCGATGCGCCCATGGATTGGGAGACGTTCAGCGATTTCGGCATATTGACCGACCCCCCCTTCCACCTCGACTACATCGCTGCCTTGCGGAAGGGCATGACGCCGTCGCGGATGAAATATTATCGTCCGGAAGTGGAACGAATCGCGGAGGATCTGGTCAGCGGCCTTGAAAGCCGCGCCGACAAGCATGGTAATTTCCACGACCTTTTCGCCCTGCCGCTGCCGGCACGGACCATGTGCTTCATGCTGGGGGCAGACCAGTCGCTCTATGCCGATTACAAACATTGGGCGGATGAATTGCAGTCGCTGCTGTTCAACGACAAGAATCCCAGTGCCGAACAGACGCTGATGCGGGAAATCCAGCCGCATTTCATGGGATTGATCGAGCAACGCAAGCAGATGCTGCGCGATGCGGGCATCGACGATCCGGGGCTTGAACATTGGGGCACGGTCCTGCCTCTGGACTATATATCCTTGGGCCTCGTCAGCCGGGTCGAAGGTCGCCGGTTCGACGATATGGAACTTTTCCAAATCTGCACCGCCTTTCTGACGGGCGGTCAGGAAACGACGACCAGCCTGCTCACCAATGTCGTCTGGCGCCTGCTGGAAGAGCCGGAGCGCTGGGAACAGCTGAAGGCCAATCCCGATCTGGTCGAAAATGCGGTTGAGGAAAGCCTGCGCTTTGACCCGCCGATCAATTCGCACTTCCGCACCAGCCTTTGTCCCGTGACCATGCACGGCGCGGAGCTGCCGGAACGCGCCAAGCTGATGTTCTCCATGATGGGCGCCAATCGTGACCCCAATATTTTCGACGACCCCGATACATTCAGGCTGGATCGTCCGCTGAACCAGTCCAGGCGGCATCTGAGCTTTGGCTATGGCGTCCATTTCTGCCTGGGTGCGCCAATTGCGCGGCTGGAGGCGCAGATCGGCCTGCGCAAGCTGGTCGATCGGTTGCCCAATCTCCGCCTTACGGGCGAGACGGAACGCATCGACAGCTGGATTTATTGGGGCCAGCGTCAGTTGCCCGTGGCCTGGGACTGATCAGCTGCTCTGCCGTTCCGGGGTATGGACGATCAGTCCGTCCAGCTCCGGATGCAGGCGAATCTGACAGGCAAGGCGCGATGTCGTGCGTCTGTCATAAGCGAAATCGAGCATGTCCGCTTCATCGGGGGAAGGCGGCCCCACGGCCAGGCGCCACGCATCGTCCACATAGATATGGCAGGTCGAGCAGGCGCAACTGCCGCCACATTCGCCCACAATGCCTTCCACGCCGTTGCGCTTGGCGATCTCCATCACGGACTGGCCGACTTCCCCATCGAAGGTGCGCTGGACGCCGGACGGAGCGATGAAGGTGATACGGGGCATGGCACTTTCATGAAGCGGCGATGCCTTTCTGCCAAGCCTCATCATGTTTGCGATCCTTGCGCGGTCCACTTGCAAGCCCATGGCCGGTCCATGCACTCTTTCGCCCGCACCAGCATGGCGGAACACGCTCTTGTCAATTTAGGTACTAATAAGTATCTATACTGTCAGTGGCAAAGGCGACGGCCGTCCACTCCCCTGACATGCGCCGGACCGCCGAAGGAGAGAGAGATGAAGGCAGCAGTGTTCAAGCGGGCGGGCATGCCGCTGGTGGTGGAGACGGTGGATGATCCGACGCCGCGCGCGGGCGAGGCCGTCATCAAGGTACAGCGCTGCGGCGTGTGTGGCACCGATCTGCACATGACGTCAGGGCATGGCAATGATTTTCCCGACAATAGCGTCATCGGCCATGAATATTGCGGAGAGATCGTCGCTCTGGGCAAGGGCGTCGATCATCTGAAGCTCGGCCAGTTCGTCACGGCCATGCCGGTCGGCGGATGTGGTCAATGCCAGGCCTGCCTTGCGGGTTATCCCATGGCCTGCATGCGGATGGAGGGGCGCGTCGGCGGCTTTGGCGAATATATGCGGATCGCGGCGCAGAGTTCGGTGATCCTGCCGGAAACATTGTCCGCTGCTGACGGCGCATTGGTCGAACCGCTGGCCGTCGGACTGCGCGGGGTACGGCTGGCCCGGATGCAGCCGGGCGCGCGCGTCGCGGTGCTGGGAGCAGGCTCGATCGGCCTTGCCGCCATTTATTGGGCGCGCCTGTTGGGCGCGGGCAAGATCGTTGCCATATCCCGCTCGGCCCGCCGAGCGGATCTTGCCGTCCAGATGGGCGCCAGCGGTTTCGAAACGCTGGGCGAGGGCGAAGGCGAACGGATCGCCTCAGCGCTTGGCGGCATGCCCGATATCGTGCTGGAATGCACTGGCGCGATCGGCATGACGCAAAAGGCGATCGAACTGGTCGCGCCGGGCGGTATGCTCGTCTCGCTGGGCTTCTGCACGTCGCCCGACCCGATCCTGCCTTCGCTCGCCACGTGGAAGCAGGTGACGATCAAATTCTCCTTCGCCTATGATCTGCGCGAATTCCAGCATTGCGCGGACATGCTGGGGGCGGGGCATGTCGAGCCGCGGCTGATGATCTCGAAAACGGTGGGGCTGGATGCTTTTCCCGACCTGTTCGAAGCGCTGCGGGCCGGCGCCAATGAAACCAAGGTGCATGTCGATCCGTGGAGCGCACAATGACCAGCCAGGAAGCCGTTCGCGGCGAACAGTTGCTGACCCCGGAAGCGATGCTGGCCGCATCGACGGCGCGCACTGGCCTGTCGGATTTCGGCGATCCGTCCTTCCGGGAAGGGTTTGATCTGTTGCTGTCGGATATCAGGGCGCTGTATCTCGATCCGGCCTGCGTGCGGGCCAGCGCCTGGCGGATCGGCCAGTCGCTCGATACCCGGGCATTGGCGGTCCAGGGCCTGAAGGACCGGCCCGAGGTGCTGGATTGCTCCATCAGGGAGCCGATCATCATCGCTGGCTTGGTGCGGTCGGGCACCACGGCGCTGCATCTGCTGATGTCGCTCGATCCGCAATTCCAGGGACCGGAACATTGGCTGACCGTCTATCCGATGCCCCGTCCGCCTCGGGCGGCCTGGGACGGCATTCCGCAATATCTGTCCGAAAAGGCGACGCTGGATGGATTTCTGGCGGCCTCTCCGGAGGCGGCGGACGATCATATGATGACGGCGGAAGGGATTGAGGAATCGCTGTTCATCCTTGGCTCCAGCTTTTCCAGCAATATGTGGCCATCGATGTGGGAAGTGCCCCATTATGACCGCTGGTATCGCAGCCGGGACGACACGGACAGCTATCGCTGGCTGGCCGATGTGCTGCGCCTGATCGGGGCGGGAGACGGGCGGCGCTGGTTGCTGAAGAATCCGACCGATCTCTTCTCGTTGCGGGAAGTGCTGAACGTTTTTCCAGACGCGAAGGTCATCCAGACCCACCGTGATCCGGTGGATTCCATGCCTTCCATCAGCAATCTCATCTTTTCCGCCCGGCGCGCTTTCTGCGCCGACAGGGCAGAGCGTGCCGATGTCGGCCAGCGCGAAGCGGAGATGTGGGCGCAAGCGCTGGAGCGGGCCGAAGCCGTCAGGGCGAATAGCGGCAACATGTTCGTCGATGTCGAATTTGGCGACTTCACGCGCGACCAGATGGCGACGATCCGGTCGATCTATGACCAGTTGGGCCTGACGCTCACCACCGGGACGGAAGCTGCGATGCAGGTCTGGCTGGATACCCATCCGCGCCGGTCCACCAAGGGGCCGAAGCATATTCCCGAGGATTTCGGCCTAACCCGGCAGGGTCTGGCTGATCGCTTCGCCGCTTATCGGGAACGTCGGGGTTATATTTGAACCAGGGTCCTGCGAATGCGAGAGGAGCTGTTCACGGTCGGAGCAGGTGTCCGGCATCGTTTCAGATGATGCCCTCTGCGGTGAGAGCGTCCAGAGCGGCTTCGTCCAGCCCCAGTTCCTGCGCCAGCACCTCACGCGTATGTTCGCCCAGCATCGGTGGCGCGCGATAGTCGGTGATCGGGGTTTCCGAGAAATTCAGCGGGCTGCGGATCACGTCGAGATCGGGCTTCAGCGGGTGGGCCGCGCGCACGCGCAGGCCGCGATGCACAGCCTGCGGATAGGCGAAGACCTGTTCCAGATCGTTGATCGGCCCGCTGGGGATGCCTGCCGCGCCCAGCTTGTCCAGCCAATAGTCAACTGTGTTGGTCACGAAGATCGCGTTGAACATCTCAGTGATCTCGTCGCGGTTCTTCACGCGCTCGACATTGGTGTAGAAGCGGGGATCGGTCTTCAGTTCGGGACGACCCACCGCGTCGCACAGCGCGTCATATTGCTTGTCATTGCCCGAGGTGATCATGATCGCGCCATCGCTGCACGGGAACATGCTGGTGGGCATGCCGCCATTGCCCTGCGTACCGCGTCGCACGGGCACTTCGCCTGAGGTCAGAAAGATTTGCGCGTAATGCGACAGGGCCGAAATGCCGCAATCGAGCAGGGCGATGTCGATATACTGGCCTTTGCCGCCCGCCGCGTCGCGATGATAAAGCGCGGCGAGAATGGCATTGGCGACGTTGAGGCCGGTGAACAGGTCGATGATGCTGGGACCGACCTTCATCGGCCCGGCGCCGGGCTTGCCCTCCGGCACGCCGGTCACGCTCATCAGGCCGCATTCGCCCTGGAACACCGCGTCATAGCCAGGCTTGGTCGCCAGCGGCCCGTCCTGGCCATAGCCTGTCACCGAGCAGTAGATGATGCCGGGATTGATCGCCTTCAGGCTTTCATAATCAAGGCCGTAGCGCTTGAGATCGCCGACCTTGTAATTTTCCATCACCACATCGCAGGTTTCGACCAGTTCCCTGATCAATGCCTGCCCCTTGGGACTGGCGATGTTGAGCGCGACCGATCGCTTGTTGCGGTTGACCGACATATAGAAGGCGTTTTCGCGTGTCCGGTTACCCTCCGAGTCGCGCAGATAGGGCTCGCCGAAGATGCGGGCGTCGTCACCCACCACCGGACGCTCGATCTTGATGACGTCGGCGCCCATGTCGGCCAGCACCTGCGATCCGAACGGCCCCGCCAAAACGCGGGTGAGGTCGAGTATGCGGATCTTTTCTAGGGGCAGTCTGGCCATGGTTCACCTTGCTGATGATGCTTTGTTCCCTTGCCATCCGGCACCATGATGACAAGTCCCGCAGCAGTGTGTTCACAACCATGATATGCCCGGACGGACAGGACGTCAGGACTTTCCGTATACTCGCCTTTTGGCCGACTATGGTTCACAGCCATGGCAAGCGCTGGAAACGAAAGGATGGGAGAGGCATGGGCCATATTTTGCGTGATACGCCGGTGGAGGGTGTCTGCCGCCTGACACTCAATCGTCCCGATGCGCTCAATTCGCTGACCTTTTCCATGTATGAGGAGCTGGTCGACCATCTGGAAGCGATCCGTTACGACCATGATGTGCGGGTCGTCATCCTGACGGGCGCGGGGAGGGGCTTCTGCGCCGGGCATGACATACGCGGCGCGGGGAAGCCCGACTGGGTGGCCGAGGGGCTGGGCAAGGCGCAGTTCCAGCAGCGGGTGATGGCGAAGCTGGGGCAGATACCGGTGCTGATGCACGCCCTGCCGCAACCGGTCATCTGCGCGGTGAACGGCGTGACCGCGGGCGCCGGCTATCCGATTGCCCTTGCCGCCGACATGACCATCGCCGCCCGTTCGGCCAAGTTCGTCAATGCCTTCCACAATGCGGGCACGGGCCATGAAATCGGCTTCAGTTATCTGTTGCCGCGTCTGGTCGGCATGCAGCGCGCGGCGGAACTGATGCTGACGGGCCGGGCCGTCATGGCGGAGGAGGCGGCGCAGATCGGCATGATCCTGCGCTGCGTCGATGACGAGGCGCTGATGGACGAGGCGCTGAAACTGGCCGAAGCGGTGATGGTGAACAGCCCGATCGGCATTGCCGTCACCAAGGGATCGATGTGGCTGAATGTCGACGCGCCCAGCCTGGGGGCCGCGATCGAAATGGAAAATCGCGCCATCTTCATGAGCCAGTCGACCGCCGACACGGCTGAAAAACGTAAGGCCTTCATCGAAAAGCGGAAGCCGGACTTCACAGGACAATGACATGAGCCGCATCGATTCCCTGCTGGCACCCTTCACCCTGCGCGGCCTGACGCTGCCCAACCGGGTGCTGATGGCGCCGATGACCCGTTACCGCTCGCCGCTGGGCGTGCCGACGGATGATGTGGCGAGCTATTATGGACGCCGCGCCGCGACGGGCCTGGGCGCGATCCTGACCGAAGGCGTCGCGCTGCCCCATTATGCGGCGGCCGATCATCCCGATATTCCCCGGCTGGACGGCGTCGATGTGCTGGCGGGCTGGAGGAAGGTGATCGACGCGGTCCATGGCGCGGGCGGACGGATCATCCCGCAGCTCTGGCATCAGGGCGCGATGTGGAACGTCGAATATGCCGGGACCGGGACCGGCAATCCGATGCGGCCATCGGGCATATGGGGGCCGACGGACGGCGTCATCTCCTTCCGGCCGGAGGGTCGCGAGGAAAGCCTGACGCCGGTGCCGCCGATGACCGACAGCGACATTGCCGACATCATCGCCGCCTATGCGCTGGCGGCGCGCAATGCGGTGGCGCTGGGCGCCGATGGCATCGCCATCCATGGGGCGCACGGCTATCTGATCGACACGTTCCTGTGGGACTATACCAATCGCCGCGTAGACCAATGGGGCGGTGATCCCGTCCGTCGCGCGGCCTTCGGCGTGGCGGTGGTGAAGGCGATCCGCGCCGAGGTCGGCGAGGACAGGCCGATCGTGCTGCGCTTTTCCCAGTTCAAGATGCAGGATTATCGCGCGGTGCTGGCCAACACGCCCGATGCGCTGGGCGAATTGATCGGTCCGCTGGCGGAGGCAGGGGTCGATCTGTTCGATGCCAGCCAGCGCTATTTCGATACGCCGATCTTCGAAGGGTCGCACCTCAACCTCGCCGGCTGGGCGAAGAAGCTGACGGGCAAGGCATCGATGACGGTTGGCGGCGTCGCGCTTGATAAAGCCAAGGGCGATGCGAAGCATATCGACGACAGCCAGCAGTCGGTGAACAATCTGCCGCTGCTGATCGAGCGGTTCGATCGGGGTGAATTCGACCTTGTCGCAGTGGGGCGGGCGATCCTGAATGATCCCGACTGGTTCACCAGGGCGTGCAATGACCAGCCCTTCCTGCCCTTTGACCCCGCAAATCTGGAGAGGCTGGCATGATGGAACTGGAGGCGCGCATCGACCGGCTGGAATCGCTGGCCGCGATCCAGCAGCTTCCCATTCGCTATGCATTGGCGGTGGACGGGCGCGACCTGGATGCCTGGGTCGGCCTGTTCATTCCCGACGTCCATTGTGGGCGGCGCGGGACCGGGCGGGCGGTACTCAAATCGATCATAGAACCGGCGGTTCGGACCTTCTATCGGTCCATCCACCAGATTTGCGGGCATCGGGTCGAATTTGACGATGCCGACCATGCCCATGGCGTCGTCTATTGCCGGGCCGAGCATGAGGATGACGGCAAATGGGTGATCATGGCGATCGCCTATTTCGACAGCTATGAAAGGCGCGACGGCGAATGGTTTTTCGTTCGGCGGCGCGAGAAACATTGGTACGCCGCCGATTGGCAGGAACGTCCCACCGCACCTTTCACCGGTTGGGCCGCGCATGACAATCCGCCGGACCTGCCGCAGGATTTCGAGAGTTGGAATCCCTTTTGGGAAAATGAGGACAAGGACAGGCTGGCCCGCCTGACGATGAAGCCGACGGGAGAATGACATGATGCAGGCGCGGCGTTTCGAGGGGCGTTCCGTGATCGTGACCGGCGCGGGGTCAGGCATAGGGGCGGCGACCGCGCAGGCCTTCGCGGCGGAAGGGGCGCTGGTGACGCTCGCCGAACTCGATCCGGTCAAGGGCGCTGCGGTCCGCGCCGCCATTATCGAGCAGGGTGGAAAGGCCTTGTTCGTCGAAACCGATGCCGCGGACGAAGGGTCGGTGAAGGGAATGATCGAGGCCGCCTGCGCGGCGCACGGACCGGTGCGCCACGCCTTCAACAATGTCGGCCTGTCGCGTCCCGGCAGCCTGGAGGAATTGAGCCTGGAGGACTGGAACTGGACGATGAGGATTTCGCTCACCAGCGTTTTCCTGGCGATGAAATATGAGGTGCCGGTGATGAGGACCAATGGCGGTGGCACCATCGTCAACACCGCGTCCATGTCGGGCCGCATCTACACGCCTTCGGCGGCGCCGTCCTATTCGGCGGCCAAGGCGGGCGTCATCCATCTCAGCCAATATGCAAGCTGCGCCTATGCCAAGGATAATATCCGGGTGAACAGCGTGCTTCCCGGCCTGACCGCGACGCCGCTGATCACCTCCATGTTCACGACCGAGCAACAGGGGGTGATCGCGTCGGAACATCAGATGATCCATCGCGCCGTCGAACCGCGAGAGGTCGCCGCGGCCGTGCTGTTCCTGTCCAGCGATGAAGCCGCGATGATCACGGGGCGCGGGCTTGAAGTGGCGGGCGGGGGCTCTCACCCCGGTTGAACCGCCCCTGTCGTCGGCACGGCTGCCGGGACATAGGGCCGGATCAGACGCGTTCGAAGATGGCCGCCGCACCCTGGCCGCCGCCTACGCACATGGTTTCCAGTCCATAGCGCGCGCCGCGCCGATGCATTTCGTGCAGCATGGACGCCAGGATGCGCGCGCCGGTGGCAGCGATCGGATGGCCCAGCGATATGCCACCGCCATTGACGTTGAGCCTTTCCGGATCGTTCCAGTCCCACCCTTTGAGGCAGGCCAGAACCTGCGGAGCAAATGCTTCGTTCAGTTCGACAAGGTCGATATCGCTCCAGCCAAGGCCGGTCTGGCGGAACAGCTTTTCCACCGCGGGAACAGGACCGATGCCCATCACGCCCGGATGGCATCCGGCGACCGAATAGCCGACGAAACGCGCCATCGGGACAAGGTGCAGCTCCTTGAGCTTTTCCTCCGACACCACCAGGCAGGCGGCGGCGGCGTCATTCTGCTGGCTGGCATTGCCGGCGGTGACGATGCCGTCCTTCATGAGCGGGCGCAGAGCGGCCATGGATTGGGCGGTCGCGTCGGGACGGATTCCTTCGTCCCGGTCAACGACGACCTCGCCCTTGCGGGTCTTGACCGTTACCGGCACCAGCTCATCGGTGAATTTGCCCGCGTCCCAGGCAGCGGTGGCCCGCTGATGGCTGCGGGCGGCATAGGCGTCGGCATCGGCGCGTGCGATTTCATGGTCGCGCGCGACATTTTCGGCCGTCTCGATCATGCCGGAAATCACGCCGAAGCGTTCGACCGGTTGCGACCGTTCACGCTGACGATCCAGCCGATCATAGAGCATTGCATTGCCCGCGCGCATCCCCTTGCGCATGCCGTTGGTATAATATTCGACATTGCTCATGCTTTCCGCGCCACCGGCCAGGATGACGTCGGCCATGCCCCCCTGTACCATGGCAGCGGCGGTCGCGACGGCGGTGAGGCCCCCCGCGCAACGGCGGTCGAGTTGCATGCCAGGCACTTCCAATGGCAAATCGGCGGCCAGCGCCGCCCAGCGGCCGATGCTGGGCGCTTCGCCATTGGCGTAGCTCTGCGCCAAGATGACATCGTCGATCGCTGCCGGATCGATGCCGCTGCGCGCGACGACCGCTCGGATGACCGTCTCCGCCAGCCGTTCGGCAGGCATGTCGGCCAGTGACCCCAGATATTTGCCGACTGCGGTGCGGACGGGCGAGACGATATAGGCTGTACGCATGAATGTGACCCCGATCGAATCATGAAGCGCGATGTTCGCCCGCCCTATAAATGCTGCATGGGCGAAAGGCAGAGGGTTGGATCATTCATCACGTGCCTGATAGCGATCGGCATCGATCAGCCCATGACCGACGGCGAAAGCATCATGAATGCGAACTCTCCGCCATGTTTCATGCATGAGTTGTGTAGTGATCACTACATTGATATCCATCCAGCCCAGAGATCATCAAGAATCGTTGGGGAGAAAGAGGATGCGTGGACGGTTGAAGGCGTTGCACATTCTGGGCTTCGGGTGCAGCGCGCTGGTCTGGATGCCTGCTGCGGCTCAGGTTCAAAAGGATGCGAAACCGGAGCCCGCGGTCCGGTCTGACGAGATCGTCGTGACGGCCCGCCGGCGCGAAGAACGATTGCAGGACGTGCCGGTTGCCGTGACGGCGCTGGGCACGGAAGCGATCGAGCGGCAGGGCGTCGTCAGCGTGCAGGATATTCGCCGCATCGCGCCTTCCACCAATGTCAGCCAGAGCGCTGGCGGCGGTCGCCAGATTCCGCTGTTCACCATCCGCGGCCAGCGGCAGGGCGACACGCTGGCCTCGGTCGACCCGTCTGTTGGCATTTATGTCGGCGACCAATTGTTCAAGCGGACCTATGGCATAGATCAGGTGTCGTTCGACCTGGCTTCGGTTGAAGTGCTCAAGGGCGCGCAGGGCACATTGTTCGGTCTTAACGTGACGGGCGGTAACATCATCTTCCGTCCTGCGCTGCCCACCGAGCAGTTCGAGGCTTCCGTCCTTGCCGGCATCGGCAATTTCAATGATCGGAAGGTCGAAGGCTATGTCAACATTCCATTGGGCGAGAAGGCGGCTCTGCGCATTGCAGGGCGCTATGAAAAGCGCGATGGCTATGTGCATGTAACGGCACGCAACGGAGCCGAGCTGCTGCGGCCTGAATTCGTGAATGGTCATGAGGTCTATACACCGGCCGGCAAGGAAGAGGACGCGCAGGATCTGGACGGGGGCGCGTTCCGCGTGACGCTGAAGCTCAATCCGACGGATCGGCTGGAATCCATCTTCACCGGCAATTACATGCGTTCCGGCACGAACGGCAGCGGTTTCAAGATGACGCAATTCGTCTCGCCGAGCACGCTCACCACCTTCCAGACCACGCCGGTCGTCCAGGCGGCCTATGATGATAGCCAGAGCCTGGGCTTCTACGATGCGCGTTCGAATGTCCGCTCCTTTGCCCGGACAGCACCGGCCTGGAATATCGCCAACACGACGAGCTATGAAATCAGTGATGCCGTGACGTTGAAGAACATTGTCGGCTATCGTGAATATAAGACCAGCAATTTCGAGAATATCGACGGTTCCGACCTTCGATACATGGAATATGGCACGAATCAGAATGGTCGGGAAATTTCGGAGGAATTCCAGATCCTGGGCCGGGGGGACGAGCTGGACTGGATCATCGGTGGCTATTACATGCAGGAAAAGGTGGATGCCTATTCCAATTCGACATCGCTGATCAGTCCCGCTTTCGACGCATTCCAGACGCCCTATAATGTGTTCGAAAATGTCAGGAACACCACCAGGTCGGTCTTCGGCTCGGCGACCCAGAAGCTGGACAATATCGTCAATGGCCTGTCCCTGACACTGGGCGGTCGCTATACCTGGGATACGCGTCAGGCGGAATTCGGCACCATCTACCTGATCGGAACATCGGGGCAGCGCTGCGGTTTCGGCGCGGATGTCTCGGCCGCGCCGGGCAATCCCTATGATTTTGATCCGGCAACCTGCTTCGTGAACCTGAAGAAGAATTTCTCGAAATTCACCTATACGGCGACGCTGGACTGGAAGGTCACGCCGGACCTGCTCGTCTATTTCTCCAATCGCAAGGGGTATCGCGCCGGCGGTTGGGGCACGCGATCACAGTCGGCGGCTCAATTGGTTCCGTTCGATCCCGATACGGTCGTCGATTTTGAAATCGGGGCCAAATATAGTCACCGCTTCGACAATGGTGGGTCATTCAGCCTGAATGCCGCAATCTATCGATCAAACTATTCGGACATTCAACGTCTGGTTCCCTATCAGGACCCGGTCACGAAACTGGTGTTCACGAATGTCGTGAACGCCGCCAATGCCCGCATTCAGGGTTTCGAGGTCGAAACCACGCTGAAGCCGACCGGATTCATCGAACTTGGCGGGTTCGTGTCGCACACCGATCCCAAATATAAGCGCTTCGATATCTTCGACTCGACATCGGGCACTATGGTCAACGTTGCCAATGTCGCGGACTTTTCCGGCGCGCCCAAATGGCAATATGGACTATCGGGTCGTGTGTCCGCCAATCTGGGATCGGTCGCCGGGCAAGGGGCGGTGCAGCTGACCTATTATCATCAGTCCAAATTCTCGATCCAGGATCGCCCCTATCACGCCATTTATGGCATGACGCCGGGCTATGGCCTTGTGAACGGCCGCATCGAACTCAACCGGATCGCCGGCCAGAACGTCAATGCAGCCTTTTTCGTGAACAATCTGCTCGACAAGAAATATGTCGTCGCGAACTATTCGCTGGAAAATGAGATCGGTTTCTCCTCCCAACTTATGGGTGCCCCCCGCTTATATGGTCTTGAGGTCCGCTTCACCTATTGAGCCATAACGGCAAGGAAAGGGGCGCGCGCCGATGGCGCGACCCCCTTTTTCCATATTCAGCCCATTTCCGTCATGCGAACCCAGCGCCGTTCGACATTGGCGCGCTCGACCGCCTCCACCACGCGATGGACCGCGGCCGCTTCGGTGAAACTGGGCGATCCTTCATGGCCGTTGCGGATGGCCTCGACCATATGGTTGAACATCCAGTCCATCGCGGCGAAGGGGCGGGGTTCGGGACTGGTATTCGCCATTCCGGGCACGGCATAAAGCGTGGGATCGATCACCACTTCCTCGCAGGTGCGCTGACCATAGGTCAACAGCCGCGCATCGCCCGCATAGAGCCGGGCCGACGGGAAATTGCCGAAACTGTCATCGACCAGCAGCAACCTGCCCCGGTCACCCCAGATTTCGATCCGCCAGCCTTCGGTATCGGGCACGCACCAGCCCGCCTGCAGGCTGCCGACCGCGCCATTGGCCATGCGCAGGGTGGCGCTGCCCAGATCATGCGTTTCCGGGCGCAGCACTTCGCCATTGGGCAGATGCCATTCGGGGACGCCGGTGGTCAGCATGCCGGTCGCTTCCTCCACCGGCCCGATCAGATGGGTGAGGAACAGCAGCGCATGAGTGGCGAAATTGCGCCAGGCGCTGCCGCCGCTGTCCTTCTCCGCGAGCCAGTAATAGGGATCGGTATGCTCGGAATAGGCACAATAGGCATAGGGTTTGTCGTTCGCGACGATCAGCGGCAGCATCAACTGCACGTTGAAGCCGAGCGGGCGGCCGATGAAACCGGCGTCGATCATCGCCTTCATCTGCTGCGCATGGGGTGCCCAACGGAACTGCGCATCGACCACGCCGACGACTCCCGCCGCCTTCTGCGCGTCGCGCATAGCCTCGGCATCGGCCAGGCTGACCGCGAAGGGCAGCGCGTCATAGACATGCTTGCCGTTGCGCAGTGCCGCCATGACCATCGGAAAGCGGAAGGAGGGGCGGGTGCCCACGTCGATGATGTCGAGGTCCGGATCGGCCGACATCTCCTCATGGTTCCAATAGGCCCTGGGAATGTCATATTCGCGGGCGGCGCGCTCCGCCGTTTCCTGCCGCGAGGTGCAGATCGCCGCGACCTCCACGCCCTCGATCCGCCGCCAGGCCGCGCCATGGACCTTCAGGCTCCAATTGGCGCTGATGATCCCGACCCTGAGCTTGTCCGCCATGGTCCTTCTCCCAAAATGATTGTAATTGGACTGGATAGTCCAAATAATCGAACCTTTGACAAGGGCGAAGGGGATCGAGGATATGATATGCTGAAGGCCGCGGTTAATGCCGCGCCAGCCCCCTTTTCGCCACGCGTCCCCTTTTGCCGCGCGGCCACCTGATCGGCAGGATCAGGAGATTTCGCGTTCGGCCTCGGCCTTTGTCCCGGGCGCGTTCTTGACGCCGCGGACCAGACGGCCGGGCAGGGCGCCGGTGGCTTCGCCGTTGCGATAGGTGACGGTGCCGCTGACGACCGTGGCCACATAACCCTTCGACTTCTGCGAAAGCCGTTTGCCGCCGGCCGGAAGGTCGGCCTTCATCCGTGGGCGGTAGAGTGTCATATTGTCGATATCGATGACGTTGAGATCCGCCTTGTAACCGACGCCCACGACACCGCGATCCTCAAGGCCGATCGACTTAGCCGGCTGGCTGGTCAGTGCCTTGATGATGGTCGTCAGGTCCAACCCGTCGCGGTCCAGACGGCCCGTCAGCAGGTAGGTGGTGTAGGCCGCATCGCAGATCATGCCATAATGGGCACCGCCATCGCCCAGCGCGACGATGCTGTTGTCCTGACCGATCAGGTCGCGGGTCTTGGCCAGATATTCCTGAACTTCGGAGGAATAGGAGCAGAGGATGGCGCGACCTTCATCCTCCAGCAGCGCGTCATAGATGAGTTCCCGGGCCGGTATGCCGCGACGGGCGGCTTCCGCCTGCAAACTGTCTTCAGGCTTGAAATTATAGTCGGCCGGATCGGAAATGCGGTATAGCGCGGTGATCGATTTCAGCAGGCCGACGAAGGCGGGATTGGGATCTTCCGGCTCTTCCGCCAGCAGGCGCGCGCGTAGTTCCGGATCGCGCATGCGTGCGACCTTTTCTTCCAGCGGCAATTGCGCGAGCGGCCGGAAACCGGGATTGAGCGAGAAGGGGTGATAGCTCAGATCAAGGCCATAGAGCACGCCCATCGGACGCGGCATGAACTGCGCCCGGATGGTCAGGCCATCGCTGGCTGCCTGTTTGATGCCTTCGACATAATTGTCCCAGTTTTCCGGCCGGGTGGGTATGGCAATAAGGCTGAAAGTCACCGGACGACCAGTCCGTTCGGCAATGGCGCGGAAGATCGCCAGTTCCGTTTTTGCATCATTGTCGAGATTGGGGTTGCACTGGAAAACGCCGGAGCCCGCATCCTTCAGGCCTTCGGCGAGCGCGAGCACCTCGTCCAGTTCGGTCGTGACCGATGGCGCCAGCGCGCCCGAACGGAAACGGTGGAACAGATTGCGCGAACTGGCGACCCCAAGCGCGCCGGCCTTGACCGCTTCACTGACGCAACGGCGCATTTCGACCAGATCCTCCGGCGTCGGCGGCTCCAGATCGGCGCCGCGCTTGCCCATTACATAGACGCGCAGCGGGCTGTGCGGAATCTGAGCGGCAAAATCGACGTCGGCCTGCCGCTGATCGAGCGCATCGAGATATTCGGGGAAGCTGCTCCAGTTGAAGGGCACGCCTTCGGCCATGACGACTTCGGGAATATCTTCCACGCCTTCCATCAGCTTGATCATCAGGTGATGGTCGCCGTCGCGCACGGGAGCAAAGCCGACGCCACAACTGCCCATCACGATCGTCGTGACGCCATGGTCGGAGGACGGCGCCATCTGGCTTTCCCAGGTGATCTGGCCGTCATAATGGGTGTGCGCATCGATAAAGCCCGGCGTCACGGCCAGGCCGGTGGCGTCGATTTCCTCCTGCCCCTGGCCATCAATGGTGCCGATTTCGACAATCACGCCGTCGCGAACCGCCACGTCCGCAGCGAAGGGCGCGGCCCCCGTGCCGTCGACCACGGTTCCGCCACGGATCACCAGATCATACTGATTGCTCATATCGCCTCCTCTCAGCTTCCTGCCGCGCGGGCTCGGCGGGGCCGTTAAATAGCAAATACTATTTAACTTGCCATTGGGTGGAAAACAATGCTAAATCGCGGCATGCACGATTTTTCCTCCCAAGGGGTGTTGAAGGCCCCGCAACGCCGCCTGCGCCGGACGACAGCGGAAATTCGTGCGCTGATATTGGAAGCGGCCCGCGCGCTGTTCGCCGAGCGCGGCTTTTCCGGGGCCACCACGCGGCATATCGCGACGAGGGCGGAAGTGGCCGAACCGCTGATTTTCAACAATTTCGGCAGCAAGGCGGCGCTGTTCGCCGAAGCGGTGATCGAACCCTTCAACACCCGCTTCAGCGAATTCCTGGCGAATAGCGATCGACTCCCTCCGGATAGAGAGCGACGCAGCGCGCATTTCGTGCATACGCTCTATCCGTTCCTGCGGGACAATGCCGATCTGCTGTTGGCCCTGGTCAAATCCAATGGAGAGATGGAGGCGACGGCGCTGCACGGGCTGGACGATTATTTTTCACGCGCGGTTGCCCGGAAGCGTGAGCAATATGCGCAGGCGGCGTTGCAATTCGATGTGCCACCAGAACTCGTCGTGCGCTACGCCTTCGGCATGCTGGCGGGCGCGGTGCTGTTCCGCGACTGGTTCTTCCCCGATGAGGCGCCGGAGGAGGGCGTTGCGGAAGGCGCGCTGGCGCGCATGCTGTTCAAGGCGACCGAGCCCAGACAGGCGGAGGGCTGACCTCCTCCCCTTCGACAAGCATCACATGGCCGAAATCCATCCGGTCCGGCCTTGGCCCGGCACGGGTCGTTCGTCATGGTCATGGCGACAGGAGAGTGATGGATGGCCGGGATCGACTTCAGCGGGCAGGTGGCGGTGGTGACGGGCGCGGGTGGCGCGCTTGGCTCGGCCTTTTGCCGTGAGTTGGCGCGGCGCGGAGCCGCGATCGTCGCGAATGATCTGGGCGGCGCGCCCACGGGGGAAGGCGCATCGCGCGGCTATGCCGACGCCATTGTCGAGGAACTGAAGGACCAGGGCGGCCGGGCGGTCGCCAATTATGATACGGTAGCGACGGCAGCGGGCGGGCAGGCGATCATCGACACGGCGCTGGCCGCCTTCGGTCGCGTCGACATCGTCATCAGCAACGCTGGGAACCAGCGCAATGGCGCCTTCGGTTCGCTCAGCGAGGAAGATATAGAGGCGGTCTATGCCGTTCATGCCAAGGGCGCCTTCAACGTCTGCCAGCCGGCCTATCGCGAAATGGTGCGGCAGGCTTATGGCCGGATCGTGCTGGTCAGTTCGCAGTCGGGGATATTCGGCAATCCCTTCCGCGCCAATTATGGCTCGGCCAAGACGGCGCTGATCGGCCTGATGAACGTGATCGCGCAGGAAGCGCCTGACGGCGTGGTCGTCAACACGCTTTTTCCCAACGCCCAGGGCGGGCGACTGGGCGGAACGCCGCTGGAACAGCGCCCCGACATCGCATTTCTTCGGGCGGCGGGTGAACGCTCCCGCCATTTCATCGACGGCATGAAGCCCGATTTCGTGGCCGCGCTGGCCTGTTACATGGCCAGCCGGCAGTGTGATCGATCCCAGCACATGTATTCGGTGCTGGGCGGCAAATATTCCCGTCTGTTCGTTGGCCTGACGCAGGGTTGGTACAGTCCTGGACCGGTGGCGCCGAGTGCCGAAGACATATGGGCGCATATTGGAGAGATTGACGATCGGTCGCGCTATGACGTCCCTCGGAGCGGTCTGGATGAGATGGACAGCGTATTGGCGGCGCGCCGGGCGCTTGGGCTGGAAGGATGAACGGTGCAGGGGCGATGATCCACGATGACGGAGCGGTATCGACGCGTGATTCCGCTGTCGATATCCTGGCGCTGACCGAAAGCGGGCCCGACGCATTCAGCGCTGGATCGGGCACGATCAATCATATCGGGACGGTGTTCGGCGGTCGGCTGCTCGCGCAGGCGCTGGCCGCCGCCGTGCGGACGGTGGAAGCGCTGCCGGTCAGCTCCCTCCACGCCTATTTCCTGGCGCCCGGTCTGACCAACCTGCCGCTGGACTATCGGGTCGCGCGACTGCGCGATAGCCGCCGCTTCGCCAACCGGCAGGTGACGGCCTTCCAAGAAGGGCAGGCGATCTTCACGGTGATGTGTGAATTTCACGCGCCGGAACCGGGCTTCGTCCATCAGTCCGTTGTCATGCCGTCCGTTCCGCCGCCCGAGCAGGTGGCCCCGGTGCAGCATTTCGTACGGGACAGGGAAGCGGAACTGAACGAGGCTGCCATCCGTAATTTTTCTGGTGCACTGCCCGTCGAGATGCGTCCGGTCGCACCCGAAGCCTATTTCATGCAGCGCAAGGAGCAGCCCGAGCGCGCCTTCTGGTTCCGTCAGCCGAGCGCCGCGGAAATCGACGATCCGCGCCTGCATCAGTGCCTGCTGGCCTTTGCCAGCGACTATTGGCTCGGCGGGGTGGCGGCGGTGCCCCATATCTTCCCGACCAACAGCCGGGAATTCCTGATTTCCAGCCTGGATCATGCAGTCTGGTTCCATCGCCCCGTGCGGTGCGGCGAATGGCTGCTGCACCATACGGTCAGCCCGTCGGCGAGCGATGGCCTGGGCCTGTCCTTGGGACAGATCTTCGACCGGCAGGGGCGGCTGGTCGCGTCCACGGCGCAGGAAAGCCTGTTGCGCCGCATTGGCCAGTCATCGGCTACCTGAACAGTGGCGCGAACGGCGCAATGACGCTTGCGCGCGTTGCCCGATTGACGGCTAACTGAAGCGGAAATCATGCGCGCAGGAGAATTTGCCATGGCCATCCAAGCCGTCGCCATGTCCCCCGCCATCGGATCAATCGTCCATGGTCTGGACCTGTCGAAAGACATGTCCGACGGTACGATGCGGGACCTGATCGAACTGCTGTTCGAACGGGGCGTCATCGTCCTGCCGCGGCAGATGCTGAGCGATGCCGACTATGTCCGATTTGCGGGCTTTTTCGGCCGTCCACTGGAATTTTTCATTCCCGAGCATCGCAATGCCGATCACCCCGAGATCATTCATATCAACAATGATCCGGCGACGCCCCTTTCGGTGCGTGACGGCGCTGTCCACTGGCATTCGGACAGCAGTTATGAGGCGGAACCGGGCGCCGTCACGATGCTGTTCGGCAAGGAAGCGCCCGATGCCGGTGGTGAAACCCATTTTGCCAGCACGACGGCGGCCTATGACAGCCTGCCCGAAGAGATGAAACGCAGGATCGACGGGCTGGTGGCAATCCATGAACTGGGACGCGCGCCCTGGATCGAGGGGGAGACGCAACCAGACCCCAATCGGCCGGTGCGCAAGACCGATGCGCCCGATCATCCGCTGATCATGACGCATCCGGTGACGGGCCGTAAGGGCATCTTCACCTCCGGCACGGCCTATGCCATCCACGGCATGGACGATGCGGAAGCGACCGCGCTGATCCGCCAATTGCGCGAACATATCGTCCGGCCCGAACATCGTATCAGCTACAAGGTGCAGGCGGGCGATATCGTGTTGTGGGACAATTTCGGCACCGTGCATTGCGCGACCCCGATCGAATATTCGGACGAGGATGGGAAGCGGCGCCTGCTGCACCGGATCAGCACCAAGGGGATGCCCGCCTTTTCCGGCATGGCGGCCTGACGCCGTGGGAGAGCCTGCGAGCGAAGCCGACATCCTACTGGATCGCCCCGAAGTGGGCATCTGCGTGATCACCCTCAACCGGCCGTCAAGGCTCAATGCCCTGCTGCGGGACACGGTCGGGCGCCTCAATGCGATGCTGGACGATCTGGCAGCGGACCCTGAATGCCGCGCCGTCATCATCACCGGCGCGGGCCGGGGCTTCTGCTCGGGCCAGGATCTGGAGGCGTCCAACGCGCGCAACCAGACGGGCAGCAGCGGGGTGGTCGAAAAGCTCCACTGGCAACAGCAGTTCGCCGGCATGGGCGGGCGCATCCGCGCGATGCCGAAGCTGGTGATCGCTGCGGTCAACGGTCCGGCGGTTGGCGCGGGCATGGCGATGGCGCTCAGTTGCGATGTCCGCATTGCAACGTCCTCCGCGCGTTTCCTCGTGGCGGCGGTGCGCATCGGCCTGACCGGCGGGGAAAGCGGCATCAGCTATCTCTTGCCGCGGATGATTGGCGCTTCCCGTGCGTTCGACATCCTGCTGACCGGCCGTTCGATCGAAGCGGAGGAGGCAGAAAGCATGGGACTGGTCCGATCGATTTCGGCGCCGGAAAGCCTGCTGGACGATGCCATTGCCTATGCGCGTTCGGTGCTGGCGAACAGCCCCTATTCGGTTGCGCATACCAAGAAGCTGATGTGGGCCAATCTCGACGCCAACAGCTACGAGGCTGCGGTGGAGGCCGAAAACCGGGTGCAGATACTGGGTACGATGACGCAGGATTATGGCGAAGCCACGGCGGCCTTCATGGGCAAGCGCCCGCCGCACTTCACGGGACGATAAGGGACGTGGCCGGATCGGACCGGCCACGCCCGTCCCGTCAGTCGACGATCCGCTTGACGGTCCGGTTGCGGTCGAGCGTCGGGTCAAGATAGCGGCCGACTTCATAATCGCCCATGATGGTCGTGCGCCGCGCCCTGCGCGCGCAGTCGAGCGGCACGCCGTTCGCCATATGGATCATTCGCCAGTTGTCCCAGACGAGCATGTCGTTCTTCTGCCAGCGGTGGAAATAGGCATGACGCTGATCGACCAGATGTTCCGTCAGTTCGGCCAGCAATGCGTCGCTCTCCTCCTGTTCCATGCCGAGTATATACCAGGCCTGGAGTGGCGAGATCTTGAGTGCCTTCCGGCCTGTCTCATGCTGGGTGATCACCATCGGATGGACCGAGGGCGGGAAATCATAGCTGGACTGGCTTGCCGGGCGGTCGCGCGGCAGCGCGCGCAGATCGTCAGGGACGCCATAAGGGCATTGGGTGAAGTCGGTGACGAAGTGATAGACCACCTCCATCCCTTCGATCCGTTGCTGCATGGCGGGCGAAAGGCGTTCATAAGCCTCGATCGCATCGATGAAGCCGGTTTCCCCCATCTCACGGGCGGGCTTTTCCATGCGCAACACCGCACCGCGAACGATGGTCGGCATGAAGGACTGGTCCCAGTGCCAGGGAATATAGCCCGCCCGATCCTTTCCGCCGAAATGATAATGCTGCTGAAAACGGGGCGACTTGTCGTCCGGATCATAAGCCAGCGTCATCATATACTGATTGTTGGGGTCGTTCATATCGGCGGTGGCTGCCGGTTCCATCTCACCGAATGCGCGGCTGAGTCGCATTTGTGCCTCATCATCATGACTGGCATCGCGAAACAGCAACAGGCCCGCCTCGATCCAGATGTCGCGAATGGCGGCGACCGTGGCGTCGTCCAGCGGCCGGGAGAGATCGAGGCCGCTCACCTCCGCGCCAAAACCGGCGGCAAGTGGCCGGACCGTCAGCCCTGTGCGGTCCCTGAGCATGATATTCCGGGTTGCCATTCCACCATCTCCTCATTGTTTCTGTCTCGGCATGATCGGCGTTGTCGCGGCGAGCCGAAGGGTAAAGGCCGCCGGCAGCCGATTGCCGACCAATCTTCTGTTCCTTCTAAACCTCAATGCTTCTCCGCATAATCCGCCAAGTTTCAAAAAGACTATTCCATGATTCTGAACAATTGATCGGAACATCCGGTCTTTCATCGATTTGATCCGGGACAATCATGGTCCATTCATCAGAATTCTGATGAGATGGTCAGCAGCACTGGGCGACGGGGCAGCGCGTTCCAGAACATGGTATGCATGACCATCATCGCGGCACCGGCGGACGCCTGATGGCGGCCGACGACATTGCAAGAAAGGTCAACAGGGATGAACAGCTACTTCGCTACGCCGTGGCCCCGGGACCGGATCATTCCCGCGCCCGTCTGGAAGCGCCCGGAAGGTTTGCGTGTGATTTCGGCCGACGATCATCTGATCGAGGTTCCCGGCCTGTGGGAAGACCGGCTGAAAGGCGCGGACAAGGATCGCGCGCCCAAATTCTGGAAAGACGAAACCGCCTTTCATCTGACGGTTGACGGTGAGTCCTATGACGTGCCCGGTTTGCCGCCGGAATTTCCCGAAGGCCGTGAAGGTTTCTGGGACGTGTCGAAGCGTCTGGCCGACATGGATGCAGAGGGGATCGACGCCTCCATCGTCTATCATGGCCGGCTGAACAGCCTTATCCGCATGGCGGACAAGGAACTCTGGTTCCGCTGCGTCGATGTCTGCAACGAATGGGCGGCAGAATGGAAGGAGGCCGCGCCCGACCGGCTGTTCCCGGTCGCTCTGCTGCCGACCTTTCTCTGGCCGGAACAGACCAGGGATTATCTCCAGAAGCTGAAGGCGCTAGGCTTCAAGGCGATTGACATTCCCGTCAATCCCCGGGGCGTGCGCTACAACAGCAAGGATATGGACCCGATGTGGGCCGCGATCGAGGAAAGCGGCTTTCCGGTGTCGTTCCACATCGGCGCCTATCTGCAATTTAGCGGGCGCGGATCGCTGGGCGCGAACCTCAACGCCAATCTGATGCCCTTCACAGGCCTTTTCGGGCAACTGGTCTTTTCGGGGGTATTCGACCGCTTCCCCGGCCTCAAGGTCGTCTTTACCGAAGGCGGCGCGAGCTGGGTGCCGGGCACGCTGGAAAATGCGGACAAGGTGGCTCGCGACTATGCGACCGAATTGCGGCCCAGGCTGGCGCAGAAGCCAAGCTGGTACTGGCATAATCACTGCTACACCACTTTCATGGAAGATGATGTGGCGATGGAGAATATCGCGCGTATCGGCGCCGACCGGGTCATGTGGTCGGTCGACTATCCGCACCCAGAAGGCGTGATGGGCAATAGCGACGCGATCATGAAGGGAATATTCGACACCGTCGGTGAAGAGGGCGGACGAAAGATCGTCGGCACGAATGCGGCCGAAATATGGGGCATCTGAGCGGGTAGCCAGGGCAGGGCCGGTCATTCGTGCAGGAATGACCGGCCCTTTTTATGTCAGCCCGAATATGTTCTCGTCTGAGGGGAGCCGGTTTTGCGCGAAAACGATGTGAAAGCAAAATGCGCGCCCTGGACGATCAGGGCATCGCTCCCGACTGCGCTTCGAAAAAGGTGATCACGTCGCGGGCAAAGGCTTGCGGTTCCTCCATCGCGGCGAAATGGCCGCCTGCTTCCATCTTTGTCATGCGCACCACATTATATTGGCGTTCGGCCAGCGCGCGGTTCGGCATGGGATAGAATTCGGCCGGGAAATGCGCGAGCGCTGTCGGCGCAGTGACGAATCCGGCCGCCATCGCATCCTGACCAACGCCATAATACATCCAGATCGAGGACATCACCGCATCATTGACCAGATAGGTCATGAGGTTGGTGATTAGATGATCCTTGCTGAACCGGCTCTCAATGTCGCCCTTGGTATCGCCCCAACCCCGGAATTTCTCGACCACCCAGGCGGCCCAGCCGACCGGATTGTCGTGCAGGGCGAGGCCGATGGTCTGCGGTTTGGTGGCCTGTTCATGCTGATAACCGCTTTCGGCCTCCATCAGCCTGCCGACGGATGCCCAATAGTCGATGAGTTCCGCGTCCGCGTCGGGACCGGGCGGAGGCGGCATGAAGAAGTTGAGGTGGATCGCCGCGACGGCATCGGCATGGGAAATGCCGAGCTGCGTCGTCACGGCCGAGCCCCAGTCGCCCCCCTGCGCGAAGAAGCGCGGATAACCAAGGACGTCGATCATCAGCTTGCGCCACAATGCCGCGACGCGGGCAGGGCCGATGGGTCGGGGCGGCCTGCCGGACCAGCCGAAACCGGGGAGGGAGGGGACTATGACGGAAAAGCCCGCCTCGACCAACAGGGGGATCACCTCCTGAAATTCGACGATCGAACCCGGCCATCCGTGGGTCAGCAGGATGGGAAGCGGATGCCGTCCATCGCCCTGCACATGATAGAAATGAATGAGGATTCCGTCGATTTCGGCAAGGAACTGCGGCCAGCGATTGAGCTTGGCTTCTTCGTGCCGCCAGTCATAGCCTGCGCGCCAATAATCGACCAGATCGGCCAGATAACGCGCATCCATGCCGTAACGCCACTGATCCTCATCATCCGGCATATAGCCGATCCTGCTGTCGGCCAACCGGGCCTGGATGCGATCAAGCACGGCTTGCGGCGCATCGATGCGATATGGTTGCGGTTTCATACCCCTCTCCTTGCTCCATTCATTCTATCCGGCTTCGTCTCAGCGAGGAGGCTGAACGAGGAGGCATCACAGCCATGATCCGATGAGCCACTGCTGTGACAGGGTATGCCAGCTGTGGTACGGTATCGTATCCTGACAGGAGAGGGAGGGAAATGTGCCGATGATCGTGCGTTATCCACGGATTGATTATTCCAAAATCCGGGCGCATTGGGCGCCGAACATCGCCTTTGCCCAGTTGCAGAATGCGACGTCGATCATTCCCGGCCCGGTTGAGCCCTGGCTGATCAAGGTGCTGCAAAAGGCGATGGATTTTCTGCCGGCAGACAAGGAGAAGCTGAGGGAGGATATGGCCACCTTCATCGGGCAGGAGTCCCAGCATTTTCGCCAGCATCGCATGTTCAACAAGGTCATCGCCGCGCAGGGTTATCCGGCCCTTGCCGGGTTCGAAAAGCAACTGGCCGATGATCTGGAAGGCTTTTGTCAAAACCGCTCGCTCAAATTCATGCTGGCCTATGCTGACGGGTTCGAATCCCTGGGCGCGGTGCAGGGCGGCATCTGGTTCGGGCGTATGGACAAATTGATCGAAGGGGCTGATCCCAATGCGATCGCCCTGTGGAAATGGCATATGGCCGAGGAATTCGAACATCGCGAAGTCTGTTTCCAGATTTACCATGCGCTCTACAGTCGTGGCCTGTGGGGCAAGATCTGGAACGGCTATTTCTACCGTATTTACGGCTGCCTCTACGCCATGGTCCATTTATGGGGTTATATGGGCCGGATGTTTTCATACATGATCCAGCAGGACATGCTGTCGATGAATGCTGAAGAACAGGCCGCCTTTGGTCGTGACATCAAGGCATTGAAGCGCTTCCAGACGCGCGTGTTTTTCCCGCAACTGCTGAAGAATTTCCTGCCCTGGTATAATCCGGGCCGCAAGCCGACGCCGGTGGGGTTGTTTGAATATCTGCGTGAATTTGAAAAGCGTCCGCAGGAGGCGGAGGCCTGAACCATCCCCGCCGATCAGGCAGCCTGGCAGGTCAGGCGACCTTGATCATCTCCTTCAACGCGAACTTGATGACCTTGCCGGTGGAATTCATCGGCAGGGCATCGAGGAAGGTCACGCCGCGCGGCACCTTGTAATTGGCGAGATTGGCCTTGCTCCAGGCGATGATCTCCTCGCCGGTGATCGTCGATCCGGCGGAACGGACGATGAAGGCATGGCCCACTTCCCCCAGTCGCGCATCCGGTATGCCGATGATGGCGGATTGGTGGACGCCGGGAAGGCCGGTCATCTGCTTTTCGATCTCTGCCGGATAGACGTTGAAGCCGCCGACAATATACATGTCCTTCAGCCGGTCGGTCAGCTTCAGATAGCCGTCCGCATCGAGATAGCCGACATCACCTGAATGGAGCCAACCCTCTGCATCCAGCGTCGCCCTGGTGGCTTCGGGATTGTCCAGATATTCGATCAGCAGCTTGTCGTCGCGGATCAGCACTTCACCCGGTTCGCCGATGGGCAGCGATTGGCCGTCGGCGCCGGCAACGCGTATCTCGGTGCCGGCTATTGCCGTGCCGACGGTATAGGCAACCCGCTCCATCGGGTCACCGGGCCGGGTATGGGTGGCCGAGCCGCAGCATTCGGTCATGCCATAGCCGGTCGTGATCTCGGTTATGGTGGTTTCGGCCCGCAGGCGCTTCATCAGCTCGATCGGGACGACCGTGGCCCCGGTCGACAGGAAACGATAGCTGGACATATCCCAGTCGCGCCAGTTGGGGTGGGCCAGGATTTCCTGAAACACGGTGGGCGGCGCCGGCATGACCGAAATGCGGTTGTTGGCGATCAGGTCGAGGACTGAAACCGCGTCATAGCTTTCCGGCCAATAGACGGTGCTGCCGCCTATCAGCCCCGTGACCCAGCCTGCCTTGTACGATGCATTGTGGGAGAAAGGACCGAAGACGCAATAATGGTCGTCGGGCGTCAGGCGCGTTATGTCGGCCCAGATGCGTCCGCCAACCACCGAGCGGCTATGGTCGAACAGGGCGCCCTTGGGCGTACCTGTCGTGCCGGAGGTGAACATGAGGTCCGCCAGCGTGTCGGGTTTCACCATCGCTTCGCGCTCGGCCAGCTGCTCGGCACCGGTGTTCTCGGCCATCGCGACGAAATCTTCCCAGCGGATTTCGTCCGGCCCCAACTCCGCGGGAGCGGCGCGCAGGACGATGCGGCGGCGCAGGCCGGGCATGGCTTCGTCCTGCAACATCCTGGGATAATAGCGGCCGAGAAAATTGCCGATTGTGAAGAGCCGGACGATTTTGCCCCGGCGGATGATGTCGCCGATCTCACCGCCTTTCAGCCGCGTATTGAGCGGCACCATCACGCCGGCCGCGCGCTGGATGCCGATTGCCGCGGCGACCCATTCCCACATATTGGGCGCCCAGATGGCGGCGCGGTCGCCCGGTTGCGCGCCATCTGCGATCAGCGCCTTGGCGATCAGGTCAGCCTGACGGTCGAGTTCGCGATAGCTGATCGCGCCGTCGACCTGCGAGACAAGCGCCGCGCGATCCCCATAACGGGCAGCGGCGTTGCGCATCAGGGCAGGAATGGTCGTCGTCATGATTCTCTACTCTTCAAGAAGTCCGGGTTCCGGTTTTGCGCGATGCAGCATGGTGGCAAGGCGGCTCATCCGATAGAGGGATGCGCGATATCAGCGCAATTGTGATGGCGGCGGCACATTTTATTGATCCAGCAGCCGCAGGAAATCCTTTCTGGCTGACCAGACCATCCATGCGCTCAGGGGACCGGCGGTGAGCAGGCAGGTGATGATCGCATGGCCGATCTTCATCGGATCGCCAAAGACATGGTCGGTCAGAAAGCCGATCAGCATCGGCCCCACCGCATAGCCGCACAGGTTCGACGCCAGCACCATCAGCGCGGCGAACCGGCCGCGCATCTCCGGCGGCGCGATCATCTGCACGGCGGCCATGGTCGGACCGTAACTGGACCCCATGGTCATCATCATCAGAGTCACGGCGGCGAACAGCAGGTTGAGATTGCCGATCACAAAGGCCACGGCAAGTATCGGAGGGATCAGGATGCAGAAGCCCGAGAGCAGCCGCAGCGCCATGTCGCGGGTGCCCCGCGTGAACTGGCGGTCGATCAGCAGCCCGAGGGCCAGTCCGCCCAAAACGCCGCCGACAGCTACGGCGAGCGCCATCATCGTGCCGATTTCCGCCGGGCTGGCGTTCAGGACGCGACGGGCATAGGTCGGGGTCCACACCATGGTTCCCTGGAGCGCCACCGCCATGATCGCCGAACCGAGGATCATGCCGATCATCAGGCGCGCATGGGTGCCGATATAGCGGAAGAAGGCGCCCCATCCGGCCTGATCCGGTCGGGAGAGGGGCGCGGCACGGCGCACGGGATTTCGGATGGCGAAGGCCAGGAATGCGACCAGGACGCCCGGCAGGCCAGTGACGATCAGTACCTGCCGCCAGGGCGCCAGCCCTGCAAAGGGGCCGCCCAGCGGATCACTGCCAAAGCGCTGGAGCAGGAGGCCGCCCAATGCATAGGAGAGCGAGATGCCGATAATGCCCGACACGGTGAAGCAGGCCATTGGCGTGGTCAGCCGATGGCGCGGGAAGATGGAGGAGAGGAGCGACTGCCCGGCGGGCGAAACGCCCGCCTCGCCGCAGCCGACCATCAGCCGTCCCGCAAACAGCTCGCCATAATTGCGCGCCAGCCCGGTTCCCGTCGCCGCCAGCGACCAGATGAAGACGCCGGCGAACATGATGGCGCGCCGCGAATAACGGTCCACCATGCCGCCGATGACAAGGCCCATGACGCCATAGAACAGGGCGAAGGAAAGGCCCTGCACCATGCTGATCTGGAAATCGTTGAGCGACAGGTCAGCTCGCATTTCCGGGATGAGGACCGACATCACCTGCCGGTCGATCATCGATATGATCTGGAAGATCATTAGCACCGCGACCGTCCACCAGGCAGTGCCGGCCTGATAATTGTCCGGCCAGTCCTGCCTGCGCCCGGTCGCGACCCGCATCTTCATGAGCGCAGGTGGCTGGGCAGTTCCTGCATGAAGATCGCCTTGATCTCGGTGAAGCTGTGCAGCCCTTCGATGCCGCCCTCCCGACCGACGCCCGACTGCTTGAAGCCGCCATAAGGGATGGTATAGTCGATCACGCGGCCATTATGGCCGAAATTGCCAGTCCGGATACGGCGCGCAATGGCATAGGCGCGATCCGTATCTTCGGTGAAGACGCCGCCGGAGAGGCCGTAATTGCTGTCATTAGCGATGGCAACGGCTTCCTCCTCACTGCCATAGGGGATGATCGTGCCCACGGGTCCGAAAATCTCCTCGCGCGCGATGATCATGCTGTTGTCGGCGTCGGTGAACAGGGTTGGCTCCACAAACCATCCCTTGTCCAGATGCGCGGGGCGGTTGCCGCCGGTCACGACCTTTGCCCCTTCCGCCTTGCCTTTTGCGATATAGTCGAACACCCGGCCATGCTGGTTGCGGGTGATGAGCGGACCCATCTGGGTCGCCTCGGCAAAGGGATCGCCGACGGTGACATGCTGCATCGCGGCGGCCAGTGCGTCCGCCACCGCGCCTTTCAGGGCATGGGGAACCAGGATGCGGCTGAAGGCGGCGCATTGCTGTCCGCACAGGCCGACCAGGTTTGGCATGATGCCGGCCACGACCTTGCCGATGTCGGCGTCGTCCAGGATGATGGCGGCGGACTTGCCCCCCAGTTCGGTCGTGATCCGGCCGCTGCGTCCGCTGACGACCGACGCGATGTGCAGGCCTGCCGCGGTGGAGCCGGTGAAGCTGACCTTGTCGACTTCGGGCTTGCGGATCAGATAATCCGACACGTCGCGGTCGGCGGTCAGAACCGAGAACACGCCTTCCGGCACGCCGGCGGCGGCCACGCATTCGGCCAGGATCAGCGCCTCCAGCGGGGTTTCGGGCGAAGGCTTGGCAATGATGGTGCAACCTGCCGCCAGCCCCGCCGCGACCTTCAGCGACAGCGTGGCGAGCGGCGCGTTCCAGGGCACGACCGCAGCGACGACGCCGACCGGTTCGCGGGCGATGATCGCATGGCCGCCCATCATGGATTGGCGCACTTCCTCAAAGCCCTGCTCGGCCAGATCGGCGAAATAGGTGTAATAGCCGGCCATATAAGGCGCAGTCTGCGAGGATTGCGTGTAGGGCATGCCGACCTGAAGCGTCCAGGCGTGGGCGAAATCATCGGCGCGCTTTGCCATTTCCTCTGCGATGCGGCGCAGATAGGCCGCGCGTTCGGCGCCGGACATGCGTGGCCAGGGGCCGTTGTCGAACGCGTCGCGGGCAGCGGCGACGGCGCGATCCATGTCTGCCGTTGTCGCCTTGGCCACGCGGCCGATCTTTTCCTCGGTCGAGGGCGAGATGATCTCGATGCCGTCGGAGCCGGAGGAGCTGGACCAGCCGCCGCCGATGAACAGCTTTTCGGGACTTGCGAGATGAAGAAGAGTGTCGGTCACAGGGCGTTTTCCTTCCAGGTGAGCGGTGGTGATGGACGGGCGAGCGCCGGCCCGGATGTTCAGGTTTCGACGACGATGGGCAAGGACAGGATATTCGCCACGCCGCCGTCTACCGGCAGCATGTGGCCTGTAATATAGGCGGAGGCATCGGACGCGAGGAACTGGACCGGCCCGACCATTTCCCTGGGATCGCCGAACCGGCCGATGGCGATGGCATCGCGGAAGATCCTGGCCCGCTCCGGGTGACCCACGGTCGGCGCGGCCATGTCCGTATCGAAAAAGCCCGGCGCGATGGCGTTGCAGGTCACGCCATGGGGTGCAAGATCGGCGGCGACCGCGCGCGTCAGCCCCAGCACGGCATGCTTGCTGGCGACATAGGCGGACAGATTCGGCCGCCCGGTATCGGCGACATAGGAGGCGAAATTGATGATGCGCCCCCATTTGCGCTCCACCATGCTCCTCGAAAGATCGCGGCACAGGATGTACATGGATGACACGTTGACATCGAACATATTGTCCCAATGGGTGAGCGTCGACTGATGCAGCGCGCCCCAGCCGCCGATCGCGCCATTGTTCACCAATATGTCGATGATCGCCCCTTCGCCGGTCAGCTGATCGGCCGCGGCTTGAACGGCGTCCAGATCGGCAAGATCGAAGGCGATGGTCCGGGCCTTGCGGCCCAGCGCGCGGATTGCCCCGGCAGTTTCCTCCAGCTTGGCATTGTCCCGCGCGGCGACGATCAGATCGGCGCCCGCTTCCGCCAGGCCAAGGGCGATGGCCCGGCCCAGTCCGCGGGAGGCGCCGGTGACCATAGCCGTGCGTCCTGCGAGCGAGAAAAGCGTCGTCATTCCATCCTCATCCCTGGCTCTATAAGCTTTGTGCCATCGACATAGCGCGGGCGCGGCCCCGATTTCGATGGCTCATGCCAAGCCATCATAAGAGCGATGTTCTGTGCTCCGGTCCGACAAATTGATTGTGGCCGGACCCGCTTTAGGCGTCAATGCCATGACAGAGCAAAGGAGAGCGACAGCATGGCCGAGGCGGCGAATGGCAGCATGGAAGCGGACTATATCATTGTCGGCGCGGGCTCTGCCGGTTGCGTCCTTGCCAACCGGCTCAGCGCGGACGGGCGCCATCAGGTCGTCGTGCTGGAGGCCGGCGTCGACGACCGGCCGCAGCGGCATTTGATGAATCCCGCTCAGGCATTCAGTTCCCTCAATATCCATGTGCCGGCGGGCTTCACCAAGATGTTGAATGATCCGCGCGTCAACTGGAACTATATGACGGATCCAGATCCGAACACTGATGGGCGCCAGCATTCCTTCCCGCGTGGCAAGGTGCTGGGCGGCTCTTCCTCGATCAATGGCATGTTGTGGGTGCGCGGTTTGCCGGAAGATTATGAGGGATGGCGGCAGCGCGGCCTCACCGGATGGGGCTGGAGCGATGCGGAGCGCTATTTCCGGAGGATCGAGAATCAGCAGGGGGAAGGCGTCACCAGGGATCAGCAGCAGGGGCCGCTCAACATCTGCGATGTGCCGATGCAGCACCGGATGCTGGACGCCCTTGCTAAGGCGTTCGAGGAAGCGGGCGCGCCGGTCGCCGCCGATCTGAACGGCACCACGCGCGAAGGCGTCGCGCGGGTTCGCCTCAACGCGCTGAAGGGGCTTCGCAACTCGGCGGCGGTTGCCTATCTGCACCCGGCCATGCGGCGATCGAACGTGCAGGTCATCACCGAGGCGCTGGTTGCGCGGGTGCTGTTCGAAGGCAAGAAGGCCGTCGGCATCGAATATTGGAAGGATAATGAGCGACGGCAAATCCGCGCGCGCCGCGAAGTGATCCTGTCGGGCGGCGCGATCAATTCGCCGCAGTTGCTGGAACTGTCGGGCATTGGCGACGCGGAAAGGCTCAAGGCTCTGGGCATTGCGACCCTGGTCCACAGCCCGCAAGTCGGCGAGAATTTGCAGGATCATTATGCATCGATGGTGCGGGCGCGGCTCAAGCCCGGCACCCCCAGCCTGAACCAGATGTCGCGCGGATTGCCGCTGATGGGGCAGATGCTCCGCTTCGCCTTCACCCGGACCGGGTTGCTGGCATTGGGTGGGGCCAATCTGACCGCCTTCCTGAAATCGGACCCCGCGCTCGACCTGCCCGATCTCCAGTTCTTCGCCAGTCCCGCCACGATCGATTTCGAGGCATTGGCGAAAAGTGGCACGATGTCGATGGAAAAGCAGGCCGGCATGACCGTTGGCGGCTATGTCATGCGACCGCAGTCCAAGGGCGCGATCCACGCCAGGACACCCGATTTCCGCGATGCTCCGTCGATCAAGCCCAATTACCTGTCAGCCGAGGCCGACCAGCGTGCGCAGATCGCCGTCCTGCGCTGGGCGCGGCGGGTGATGGCCAGTCCGTCGCTTGCACCCTATTTCGACCATGAACTGACACCTGGGCCCGCCGCACAAACGGATGAGGCATTGCTGGCGTTCCTGCGAGCGAGCGGATCGACCGCCTATCATCAGGCCGCTACCTGCGCGATGGGGATGGACGAGACTGCCGTGGTTTCGGGCGAACTCAAGGTCAATGGCGTTGACGGGCTGCGCGTGGTCGATGCGTCGGTCATGCCTGCCGTGGTGTCCGGAAACACCAATGCCGCCACCATGATGATCGCCGAAAAGGCATCCGACATGATCCTGGCCGACGCGCGCTGAGCGCCTGGAGCATCGTACGCAAAGCCTGTCCTGAGTAGGGAACCGGCTTTGCGTACGATGCGATAACAGAGAAGTAGAGCGCGCGTCCCAGGTCGGGCGGGGCAGGGGGTCAAACCTCTTGCCGCACCTGCTCGCCGAAAAGAAGCAGTGACTGGTCGGTGGGCAGGGCAGCCCAGATCTGGCGCGCGGCGGTATCGATATCCATGATGCCGACGCCGCTTGCCATCTGCTTGCGCATCTGTGGCGCCAGCGGATAGTCGCTGTCCGCCATCGTCGCGATGTGCCGGGTGAGCGATGTGTCGACGAAGCCGGGCCGCACCGCCGTGACCCAGATATTGCGCCTCTCGCGCAAGGCAAGTTCGCGTCGCGCGACACGCACCCACATTTCGAGAGCGGCCTTGCCTGCGCAATAGACGGTCTGTCCGACCGTCGGCGAGCGTGCCGAGGAGGAAGACATCATCACCAACCCGGCTTCCCCTGCAAAGCCACTTTCGCGGACGGCGTGCAGGAACATTTCACCCAGCCGCAAGGGCGCGGCGACATTGGCGATGATATCCCGTTCATAATCGTCGGAAGGCACTTCTCCGGCAAAGCCAGTCATGCCTTTCAGATGGGCGTTCTGGATGAAGATGGCGCGCTCACCGCGAAAGGTGCGGAGCGTCTGCGTGAAGAGTGCCGCAATGCCGGGCCAGCTCGTCTGGTCGGCCAGATCCAGATAATGACTTTCATAATCCGGATGCTCGCGGCGGGAAAGGTTGACGATCCGTGCATTCGGATAGGGAATATTGCGTGCGAGTCCCAATCCTATCCCTTCCGTCGCGCCCGAAATCCAGACGAGACTCGATGAAGAACAGTCCGCACTTTGCATGTACGGATGAGTAGGCCGATGATCTGCCCTGTCAAACCATGATGCTGCTCCATCGCATGGATGATGTGGGGCTGTTGATGGCTTGCACGTCTGTTGGCGGGGGT
>NZ_JALDYQ010000120.1:0-8288 GCF_032153725.1 Sphingobium sp.
GGCCCGGTGCGGACCCGAAATGCGCTTTTCCGCGCATTTCCAAACAGAATCTCAGCGCTGCGGTCGCAGCAGGACGGCATGTTCCCCTTCGAACGAAACGATGACCGGATCGCCCGGCTGCACCCGCTCCACCATGTCGGGCAACGGAATGCGGGCGCCCGTTATGCCGCGGCAATAAGTGTTGTCGTCCAGTATCAGGCGGACGTCGCGACCGTCATGATTGGCGGTGACCACATAATCGCTGCCGATCTCCACGACATTGCCGACAACCGGCAGCTTGCCGGTGATCGGCATGACCCGCACGTCCACCGACAGGCGGAATTTGTCCGATCTGTTGACCATGCCGCTATGGGGAATTTCCGGGCAGAACATCACCAGATCGCCCGGCCTGTAGTCGCTGCGGTGCCACACATCGTCCGGAATGGCGCCATCGGGAATGCGGTGCTTGGGCACATCGTTCAGGTCGTGCAATATGCCGCCCTTCTGCAGGCCCTCCGCCATGGCCAGCCCGCCGACCTCGCCGTCAATATCGGTAAGCGGCACCCAGCATGTCAGCAATTCGATGCCGCCATTGGCAAATCCGTCCTGATGCCGGCCGGTCAGGAAATCGTTGACCAGCCCTTTCCGGGGCGGCGTGATCCGATATTCGACGCTGGGAATCCAGAAAGGCGCAACCCCCAGAAGGCGCGTGAAGAAGGCATGGATCGTCGGTTCCGCGACGAAGCTGCGCCAGGCGCGCTGTTCGTGCAGCGGCTCGATTTTCTCGGGGATATTGTCAAGCGGCGCGCCGTTCCAGATCGGTTCGTCGGCATCAGCAGCGATGACGCCCCCATCCCTGAGGAAAGCCATGTAGCGGTCACGCATCCGTTTCACGGCGCCGGCATCCAGCACGTCCCGGAAAAACCAGTAGCCGCGTTCCTGCATGACCTTGCCGAGCGCATCGGCATCACCAATCAAATGCGTGGCATCCCAAAGGGGCTGCATGGGCGGGAGGGCTTGGGGCATGACCGATTCCATAAAGATGCTGACAGGCCAACCATGCTGCAAGCAAAGTATAATGTCGACACTTTTGGATAAAAATGACATATATATCGACATTTCGATATATTGTGCATACAGTTATGGATGCTTTCCACTGATGGTCAGCCCGTGTTGATTGCGCTATGCAGGATTTATGAGCGACGTCATTCCTTTCCACGACGGGGCAGATCACGAAGCTTCGATCGCCCTTGATCTTCAGGATCGCCAGGACTCCCTTGTGGGGCAGATCGCAGCCGATATCGCCCGCGATATATCCGAAGGTCGCCTTGCCCCCGGCGCCGATCTCAATTCGGTGGAACTGGCGGCGCGCTTCGCAACCAGCCGTACCCCCGTGCGAGAGGCGTTGCTGCTCCTGGAAAAGGAAGGACTGGTGGAAATCCCGGCCCGGCGGCGGCCGCGAGTGGCCAATATCAGCATTTCCGAAGTCGCCGAACTCTATGAGATCCGGGCGGCGCTGAACGGGCTGATGATCCGAAGCTTTTTGCGGGCCGCCACCGACGAGGAACTGGTGGAGATGGAAACGCTGTTCGCCGCCATGACGGAAAGCGCCCGGTCGGATGATCTGCCCGCCTTCCTCTACGCCCGCAACCGCCTGCACAATTTCTGGGTGGACAAATGCGGGAACAGCAGCCTTCAACGGCTGCTGCGGTCATGGAAAATGCGCATGAGCGTCAGCCGATTGGGCGGCGATGCGCGCAACGATGTCGATCGCATTTTGCGGGACAATGGCCGGCTGACGCTCGCATGCCATGAACGGGACGCGAATCTGGCCGAAGCGCTCATCATATCGATGACCAAATTCGGGGAGCAGATGATCCTCCAGCAGCAAAGCGCGCGCGCCGCCGTGGCAAAGCCGCGCCCCGCCCTGCGCAAGAAGAACGCTTCCCCCGCCAACCGCGCATAGCGAAGGCTGCAATCCCTGTATCGATAATCCCTGTATCGACGGCATGTGGCGGTCGCGGTTGACGACGGCGCATCTTTGTCGCTGGCGGATCGGGCGCCCTGCCCAAATAGCGCTGTCCTACAGCCCCCGCGCCGCGCTATGCCGCTCGCGGCTCTTTCAACCGTCAAAACCCAATGGCAGGGTTCGGCCTAGATCCGGGCCCAGATCCGGGGCCCGCCGTAAATCCGTCGTGTCACCTGTGTCACCCAAATCCAGCCCACCCGGCGTCATCGTGGAATGAAAAAGCCCGCCGGATGCATCCGGCGGGCCTTCCTTCACTCGTCGCGCAACGCGCCTCGATCAATGCAGTCCCGAACCACCGGCCAGTTCCTTGGCGATGGTGCCGACCATGTCCTTGGCGTCGCCGAACAGCATCTGGGTGTTGCTGTTGTAATAGATCGGATTGTCGATCCCGGCGAAGCCCGCGTTCATGGAGCGCTTGATCACGAACACCGACTTGGCGCGATCCGCCTCGATGATCGGCATGCCCGCGATCGCGCTCTGCGGATCGTCGCGCGCCGACGGGTTAATCGTGTCGTTCGCGCCGATGATCAGCGCCACGTCCGCCTGCGGCAGTTCCGGGTTGATGTCGTCCAGCTCGACCAGCTGCTCATAGGGCACGTTCGCCTCGGCCAGCAGCACGTTCATATGGCCGGGCATACGGCCCGCCACCGGATGGATCGCGAACTTGACGTCCACGCCCTTCTTGGTGAGCGCCTGATACAGCTCGCTGACCTTGTGCTGGGCCTGCGCCACGGCCATGCCATAGCCCGGAATGATCACGACATTGCTGGCATTTTCCAGCTGCATCGCGGCTTCCTCGGCCGACGCGGAACGCACCACCCGGTCGTCCTTGCCGCCCGCCACGCCCGCCACGACCTTGCCGAAGCCGCCGAACATGACATTGGCGAAGCTGCGGTTCATCGCCTTGCACATGATCACCGCCAGGATGAAGCCCGAAGCCCCGTCCAGCGCGCCCGCCACGATCAGCAGCTTGTTACCCAGCGCAAAGCCCATGGCGGATGCGGCCAGACCCGCATAGCTGTTGAGCAGCGCGATGACGGTCGGCATGTCCGCCCCGCCGATCGGGATCACCAGCAATATGCCGAACACCAGCGCCAGCGCGACAAAGGCCGGGAACAGCCAGGTCTGCGTCGGATCGATCGCCAGCATCGCGCCGATCACCACCGTCGCCAGCGCGACGGCGCCATTCAGCACCCGCTGCCCGACGAAGGAAACCGGACGGCTGCCCAGCAACTCCTGCAATTTGGCAAAGGCGATGACGGATGCCGTGCAGGTCAGGAAACCCAGCAGCATTTCGAACATCAGCGCCCACAGGATGAAGCTGCCGCCATAGCCGGCATGGGCATGTTTGTAATATTCTGCGGCGCCGATCAGGCCGACGGCCAGCGCGCCGAAGGCGTGGGAGATGGCGGTTCGCTGCGGGATTGCCGTCATCGGCATCAACAGCGCCATCGGAATGCCCGCCGCCGCGCCCGCGACCATGGCGATGATGATGAGGTTATAGTCGACCACCTCATGCTGGACCAGCGCGCCGATGATGGCGACGGCCATGCCGATCTCACCCGCGCGCACGCCCCGGCGCGCGGTCGAAGGATGGCTCATCCACATAAGCGCAAGGATGAACAGCACTGACGAGAGGATCGCCGCGAAAGGGACAAAAGCATTCATCTCACTTACCCCGCGGCTTGAACATCTTGAGCATGCGATCGGTGATCATGAAACCGCTCACCAGATTGACCGTCGCGCAGAACACCGCGACAAAGCCCAGCGTCTTGGCCAGCGGCGTCGCCCCTGCCTCGCCCGTCACAGAGATCGCGCCCACGATCACCACCGCTGCAATCGCATTGGTCAGCGACATCAAGGGCGAATGCAGCAGCGGCGACACCTTCTTGATCAGCTGGAACCCCACAAAGGCCGCCAATATGAAGACGAACACATAGTCCGGATTAAGCGCACTCACAGACGATCCCCCTGATTCAGCCAGTACAAAGCGGAGCGAAAAGACCGCCCGTCACCTTTAGCATTCAGTAATTGATGGTAGCGTTCACAGCACGCATGCCCCTTGCCGGACCTGTTGCTTCCCATAAACCCCTCCACAGCCTTACAGCCATCTTCGCCCTTATTGCCTGAGATGGAAGCAGGCAAGACGCACGAACCCAAATATTACACCGGCATTTTGCGCAACGAAGTTTTCTTATACCCCCGTCTAGGTCGCGTTTCCGTTCACGCGGTCCAGAACGGTCCCGTCGCGAATCCGCCATTGCCCCCTCATAATTCTATACTATGGTGCAATATTAACCCTTGAGTGTCAAGGGCAGCCCCGCCGTCAGCAATATGACCTCCCGGCATAAGGCCGCCATTTCCTGGTTCAACCACCCCGCCTCGTCCCGAAACCGCCGGGCCAGCGCATTATCCGGCACGATCCCCAGCCCCACTTCATTGGCCACCAATATGACAGGCACGGGACAAGCCGCCACCGCATCCGCCAAAGCGGCGCGGGCAGCGCCTATATCAGCCCCTGCCAGCATCAGATTGGACAGCCAGAGCGTCAGACAGTCGACCAGGATCGCGTCCACTTCACCTGACGTTTCGAACAGGGCTGCCGCAAGATCCAGCGGCGCCTCGATGGTCAGCCAGCGGCCCCCGCGATCAAGCCGGTGACGCGCGATCCTGTCCGCCATTTCCGCGTCGAAAGCCTGGGCCGTCGCGATATAGGCCAGCCTGCCGCCCGCCATGGCCTCGCAACGCGCCTGCGCATAGCGGCTCTTGCCGGAGCGGCACCCTCCCAGCACCAGCACGGTCGTCATCCGATTCCCTCCCCGATCGCGGTCAGGCCCCACAACATCAGACAGGCCCAAAGATAGACGCGAAGCGCCGCCCGCATCGCGCCGACATCCGCGTCGCCGCCTTCACCGATCCAGGGCTTGTCATGCAGAATGCCGTCATAGCGAACCGGCCCCGCCAGCCTGATTCGCAACACCCCCGCCATGGCGGCTTCAGGCCAGCCCGCATTGGGCGAGGCATGCCGCCGGTGATCCCGCCGCAACACGGCCCATCCTCCTCCCCCCGCGATGCAAAGGAGAAGAGCCGCCAGTCGCGCCGGCACCCAGTTCAGCAGATCGTCGAACCGCGCTGCGGCCCAGCCGAAATGGGTGAACGGCGCTTCCTTGTGCCCGATCATGCTGTCGGCGGTGTTCACGGCCTTATAGGCCCAGATTCCCGGCAGCCCCAGCAGGAGCAGCCAGAACAACGGCGCCACGATCCCGTCGCAAAAGCTTTCCGCCAGACTCTCGATCCCGGCCCGGGCCACTCCGGCCTCATCCAGCGCATCGGTGTCGCGCCCCACGATCCGGGCGACCGCCCGCCGCGCTTCGTCCAGTTCCTCGCTCGCCAGCGCCCGCGCGACCGGCACCACATGCGCATGAAGGCTCCGCTGCGCCAATGCGGGCCAGGCCGCCGCCGCCAGCCATATCCACGCCATATCCCCGGTCCACCGGCGAATCGCCCATTGCATGGCCAACCCCGCGCCACCCGCAATGCCCAACAGCAACAGCAGCAGGGCGATACCGGCCCATCGCCGCGCCGGGCCGCTCCATGCATTCCGGTTCCACCGCCGTTCCAAGACGTCGATGATCCGGGCAAACCCACCCACGGGATGCCCGATCCGCGCATGCAGCCATGCCGGCCAGCCCAGCGCCGCATCCAGCATCAGCGCGGCCAGCGCCACCGGTTCAGCCATCGGCCAGCGCCCGGTCCAGTCGCTCCCATTCCGCCGCGCCGCCCGGCAGGCCAAGCCGCAACCAGCGCCGGTTTTCCTCGAAAGGCCGCGTCAGGATCGCTTTTCGGGCAAGCCGGTCGAACAGGGCCGATCCATCCTCGACCTCCACCAGCCGGAACAGCGGACATTCCCCCCGCGCCGCCAGCCCATGGCGCGCCAATAACGCATCCAGCAACCCTGCCCGTTCCTCCAATAGCCCGATCGCATCCCCGATCCACGCCCGATCCCGGTAGGCCGCCCGTCCAAAGGCGACCGCCGCCGTCGATACCGGCCATTCCCCCAATATCCGGCGCGCCGCCGCAACGATCGCCCTCGGCCCGACGAGAAAGCCCAAGCGCACGCCAGCCAGTCCGAAAAATTTGCCGAAGGACCGCAACAGGATCAATCGCCGCCGATCGCCCACCGCTCCCGCCAGGCTACAGGACGGCACGGCATCGGCATAGGCTTCGTCCACGATCAGCCAGCCCCCGGCCTGCTCCAGCCCCTCCAGCCATTCCAGCAGGCGGGCGGGCGGGATCAGGCGGCCATCCGGATTATTCGGATTGGCCAGCAGCAGCGCGACCGCTTCGCGCGGGGCCTCTTCGCCCTCGACCATGGGCCGGCCCCGCGCGAAAACCTCGCCATGGGTGCGATAGCTCGGCACCAGCCAGCGGGCGGGCATATCAAGCATCCGGCCCAACAGGCGCAGGCCCATTTCGCTGCCCGGCAGGGTGCAGACATGGTCGGGATCGACCCCGAAATGCGCGGCCGCCGCCGCCTCCATCTCCGCCAGGTCCCGCGGATCCGGCAGGCACCGCCAATCCGTGGACACATCATCGATGCCCGGCCAAGTCAGCGGACTTATGCCGGTCGACAGGTCGATCCACTCCTCCCCGCCATAAGCCGCCCGCGCTTCGGCCAGCCGCCCGCCATGCCAGGTGAAGCCGCTCATCGCGCCAGCACCATCGCGGCCAGCAGGCCGCTTTCCAGCAGTTCGATGCCCGCGCCATGCCCATCGCCGGAAATCCCGCCCATGCGCGACCGCAGCCACAGTCCCCAGAGCGGGATCAGCAGGGCCGCCGCCCACAAGCCCGGCGCCCAATAGCTCAGCGCCAGCCCCAGCATCACCCAGAAGACCAGCGCACCGGCCCGCCAGCCAGCCCGGAAGCGGCTCGCCAGTCCCTCGTGCAGCGGCGGCAGCCATCGCGTCCAGACCAGCGGCCCGATTCGCGCCACCATCGCCACCGGAACGAGCATCCACACCGGATAGCTCTCCACCCACAGGCGCAGCAGCACCAGCTTGGCCAGCAATTGCAGGCCGATGGCGACCACGCCGAAACTGCCGATATGGGGATCGGCCAGAACGGCGGACAGACGCGCGCGATCGCCATGCGCCGCCCCCGCCGCGTCGGCAATGTCGCCCAATCCGTCCATATGCAGCGCGCCGGTTACGGCAACCCACGCCACCAGCCCGCACAGGGCGCCTGCCCATGGATCGACCCGGATGCCAAGGCCCGCGGCCCCCGCGACGATCAGGCCGACGGCAATCCCGGCGGCGGGAAACCAGCGGATCGCGGCGGCGAAATCCGCCTCATCGGCCGCCAGCAACGGCAGGGGCAAGCGCGTCATCAATTGCAGCGCCAGCACCAGCCGCTTCATGTCACCAGCCCGATAATCTGCCCCGAAGGCCGCTCTGCCCCCTGCGCGCCCGGCCAGACCCGCAGGCTCAACACCGCGCCATAGGGCAGGTCGACCGCCCAGCCCTGCCGCGCGTCGAAACCGCACAGCACTGCCAACGCCGCCCGCATCGCCCCGGCATGACTGACGACCAGCGCCGGCCCGGCAAGGTCGTCCAGCCCCGCCCCGATCCGGGCGCGAAGATCGGCCCAGCTTTCGCCCCCCGGCGGCGGGAAACCGTCCGGATCATCCCAGAATCGCGCCAGATCATCGGCGGGAAGGGTTATGGGATCGGCGCCTTCCCATTGCCCGAAATGCAGTTCCCGCCAGCGCGCGTCGACGCCATGGCCGACGCCCCGTTCCGCCGCGATGATCGCGCCCGGCGCCTGCGCCCGCGACAGGTCGGACGTCACCACCCGCGCAAAGTCCAATCCCCTTGCCCGCTCGACACAAAGCGCGATCCCTTCCGCTTCCGGCGGCGCATCCAGATGCCCCAGCAACCTGCCGCCGGGCTGCGGCACGCCATGACGCATCAGGTAAAGCGTGACGGCGCCGTTCATAGCGCGCCAGCAACCGCCGCCTCTGCAAAGGTCGCCATGCCGCCATGGGCGGCCAGGGCCGACCGCACGATCTGCGCCGCGACCGCCGCGCCGCTGCCTTCGCCCAGCCGCATGTCCAGCCGCAACAGCGGTTCCAGTCCCAGCGCCGCCAGCAACCGCCCGTGCGCCGCTTCCGCCGACAGGTGCGCCGCCAGGCAATGGCCGCCGATCCCGGCATTGTCCTTCGCCAGCGGCGCGACCGCCGCGCAGCCGATGAAACCATCGAGCATGACCGGGACGCGCAGCG
>NZ_JALDYQ010000004.1:0-137831 GCF_032153725.1 Sphingobium sp.
GGGCTACAGGATGCGCTTGCCTTGCGCTGGACGCTGGCGTGAAATCCTGAACAGCGATGCGGCCGATTATGGCGGCAGCGGCATAGGGAATATGGGGGTCGTCGCCGCCGATGAGGAAGGATGGGCCAATATCACCATCCCGCCTTTCGGCACGTTGATGCTGGAACTGGACTATTGAAACCGACGGACGCGCGCCAAGCGATCGCGGGCATGAAGGAGAGGATGCCGATGCCACCCAGAAACCAGCCGATCGCCCGTGACGCCATGGCCTATGTGCTGGCCGGGGGACGGGGCAGCCGGCTTGGCGAGTTGACCGACAGGCGCGCCAAGCCAGCCGTCCATTTCGGCGGCAAGGCGCGGATCATCGACTTCGCGCTGTCCAATGCGCTTAACAGCGGCATCCGGCGCGTCGGCGTCGCGACGCAGTACAAGGCGCATTCGCTGATCCGCCATCTCCAGCGCGGCTGGAACTTCCTGCGGCCCGAACGCAATGAAAGCTTCGACATCCTGCCCGCCAGCCAGCGCGTGTCGGAAAGCCAGTGGTATGAGGGCACGGCCGACGCCGTCTTCCAGAATATCGACATCATCGAAAGCTATGCGCCCGAATATATGGTCATATTGGCGGGCGACCATGTCTATAAAATGGACTATGAGCTGATGCTCCAGCAGCATGTCGACAGCGGCGCGGACGTCACCGTCGGCTGCATGGAAGTGCCAGTGAAGGAGGCCAGTGGCTTCGGCGTCATGCATGTCGATGAAAAGGACGTCATCACCGCCTTCGTCGAAAAGCCGAAAAATCCGCCCAGCATCCCCGGCAATCGCGCCATGGCGCTGGCGTCGATGGGCATTTACGTGTTCAGCACCGCCTTTCTGATAGAGGAACTGCGCCGGGACGCGGATGACCGCGACAGCAAGCGGGATTTCGGCGGCGACATCATCCCGCACATCGTCAAACATGGCAAAGCCGTCGCCCACCGCTTTTCCAGCAGCTGCGTGCGCGCCGAAAGCGAACCCGTGCCCTATTGGCGTGACGTCGGCACGATCGATGCCTATTGGCAGGCCAATATCGACCTGACCGATGTGGTGCCCTCGCTCGATCTTTATGATCGCAGCTGGCCGCTCTGGACCTATTCCGAAGTCACGCCACCCGCCAAATTCGTCCATAATGAGGAGGGGCGGCGCGGGTCGGCCACGTCTTCCCTGGTCGCGGGCGGTTGCATCGTTTCCGGCTCGTCGCTCCATCGCAGCCTGCTCTTTTCGGGCGTGCGGACGCACAGCTTCTCATCAGTCACGGAAAGCGTCATCATGCCGGACTGCGTGATCGGGCGTGGCGCGCGGCTGCATAAATGCGTGCTGGATTCGGGCGTCATCATCCCGCCGGGCCTGATCGTGGGCGAGCATCCCGACCATGACGCGCGGCGTTTCCGCCGCACCGACAGCGGCGTGACGCTGATCACCCAATATATGATCGAACGGCTGGTGGACTGATTTGGGCAAGACGGCTTCGATGCAGGTCCTTTCGGTCGCGTCCGAAATCTATCCGCTGATCAAGACGGGGGGACTGGCCGATGTCGCCGGTGCGCTTCCCGGCGCGCTGATCGCCCATGGCATGGGGGTGCGGACGCTGGTGCCGGGCTATCCCTCCGTCCTGCCACGGCTGGGCAAGGCGAAGGCGGTGCGGCGCTATGACGCGCTGTTCGGCGCGCCTGCGGCGGTTCTCGCCGCCAGGGTCGGGGAACTCGACCTGCTGGTGCTGGACGCGCCCGATTTCTTCGCGCGCGAAGGTGGGCCCTATGGCGACCCCGCCGGGGGGGAATGGGGCGACAACTGGAAACGCTTCGCCGCCTTGTCCCGTGTTGGCGCCGACATAGCCGCCGAGGGGCTGAAGGGTTGGCGGCCCGATCTCGTTCATGCGCATGACTGGCAGGCGGCGATGACGGCGGCCTATATGCGCTTTGGTCCCGCTCATGCGGTGCCCAAGGTGGTGACGATCCATAATCTGGCGTTCCAGGGGCGTTTCGGCGCGGATATCTTCACGCATCTTGGCCTGCCGCCCGAAGCATGGGGCGTCGACGGCGTCGAATATTATGGCGGCACCGGCTATCTGAAGGCGGGGCTGGTTTCCGCCGATGCCATCACGACCGTCAGTCCGACCTATGCCGACGAGATTCGTTCTTCCGTCCATGGCATGGGGCTGGATGGCCTGATCAACGGGCGGGCCGACCGGCTGCACGGCATTTTGAACGGTGTCGATACCGCCATCTGGGACCCGATGGCCGACCCGCTGATCATCAAGCCGTTCAGCGCGCGCACACTTGGCGGGCGCAGCGCGAACCGCCGGGCGCTGGAGGCGCGCTTCGCCCTGGATCGCGATGATGCGCCGCTGTTCATCATCGTCAGCCGCCTGACCTGGCAGAAGGGCATGGACATGGTGATGAGCGCGATCGATCATCTGGTGGGACAGGGCGGCAAGCTGGCGGTTCTGGGATCGGGCGATCACCCGCTGGAGGGCGCTTTCCTTGCCGCGGCGGACCGGCATCGCGGCCGGGTGGGGACGCAGATCGGCTATGACGAACCTCTCTCCCATCTGATGCAGGCGGGGGCGGACGCCATATTGATCCCTTCGCGTTTCGAACCCTGTGGCCTGACCCAGCTTTACGGGCTGCGTTACGGCTGCGTGCCGGTCGTGGCGCGCATCGGCGGGTTGGCCGACACGGTCATCGATGCCAATGAGGCGGCGGTGAACGCCGGGGCTGCGACGGGGATCGTTTTCCCGTCATCCGATCCGCTGGGGCTGCACGGCGCCATCACGCGGGCTGTCCGGCTGCATGCGAACAAGGCCGATTGGCGGGCGATGCAGAAGGCGGGGATGCGCGCCGATTTTTCCTGGACCCACAGCGCGGCGCGCTATGCCGAACTGTTCCGCGCGCTGGTCCGGGAGGCGGAATGAGCCCGAGGGCGCTTGGGCCGGACCTTCATGGGAAGGGAACCCGGTTTCGCGTTCATTCGCCCGATGCCGATCGGCTCTGGCTCTGCCTGTTCGATGCCGACGACGAAGAGACGCGCCTGCCCATGGAGCGGGATAGGGAGGGCGTCTGGTCCATCGATGTGCCGGGCATGGGCGAGGGCGCGCGCTACGGCATCCGGGCGGACGGCCCCTATGATCCGGTGGCAGGACTCTGGTTCGATCCGGACAAGCTGCTGATCGATCCCTATGCGAAAGCGATCGACCGGGCGTTCGCCCATGATCCGGCTCTGGCGGCGCGAAGAGGCGAGGGGAAGGATACCGCGCCGCTGATGCCCAAAGCGGTGGTGACGGCGCCGCTTCCACCTCTTGCCCCGCAGCCGCCGATATTCCGTCCTGGCGGCCTGATCTACGAAGTGCAGGTCCGTGGCTTCACCATGTTGCACCCGGACATTCCCCAGAGGCAGCGCGGGACCATAGCGGCCCTGGGCCATCCCGCCATCATTGATCATCTGCGTCGCCTGCATGTGTCGGCGGTGGAATTGATGCCGATCAACGCCTGGATCGATGAGCGGCATCTGGGGCCGCTCGGCCTGCGCAATGCCTGGGGTTATAATCCCGTCAGCTATTTCGCGCTCGATCCCCGGCTGGCCCCCGGCGGCATGGCGGAACTGCGCGGCGCGGTGGAGGCGCTGCACGAAGCCGGGATCGGCGTCATCCTCGACATGGTCTATAATCATGACGGGGAAAGCGACATGTTCGGGCCGACGCTGTCGCTGCGCGGCCTCGATGCGCGCAGCTATTTTCGGCATGAACCCGATGGCCGTCTGATCAACGATACCGGCACGGGGAACAGCATCGACTGCAATCATCCCATCTCGCGGCGCCTGATCCTGGATTCGCTGCTGCATTTCGTGAACGGGGCGGGCGTGGATGGATTTCGCTTCGATCTCGCTCCGGCGCTGGGGCGTTCGCTGACCGGTTTCGATGCGCGGGCGCCGCTGCTGGAAGCGATGCGCGCCGATCCGCTGCTGGCCAGCCGCATCCTGATTGCGGAGCCGTGGGATATCGGTCCCGGCGGCTATCAGCTTGGCCATTTCGGGGAAGGCTGGCTCGAATGGAACGACCGTTATCGCGACGACGTGCGGCGGTTCTGGCGCGGTGACGGGGGAATGCTTGGCGCTCTGGCGACGCGGCTCGCTGGATCATCAGACATATTCGGTAACGCCCCGGCCACGCGCTCCGTGAATTTCCTGGCCGCGCATGACGGTTTCACGCTCGCGGACCTGACGGCCCATGAACGCAGGCACAATGAGGCCAATGGCGAGCAGAACCGCGATGGCCATGGCGAGAATTTCAGCTGGAACAATGGCGTGGAAGGGGCAAGCGCCGACCCGGCCATCCAGACGGCGCGACAGCGGGACATCAAGGTGCTGCTGACGACGCTGTTCTGTTCCCGCGGCACCATCATGCTGACGGCGGGCGATGAATTCGGTCGCACGCAGCAGGGCAATAATAATGCCTATGCGCAGGATAATGCGGTCGGTTGGGTCGACTGGATCGGGCGCGATCGGGAGGTTCAGGCTCATGCCTTCACTCTTGCGAGCCTGCGCGCTTCGCAGTCTGACCTTGGCGGGACGCGCTGGCTTTCCGATGCGGATGTCGAATGGATGGACGAACAGGGGGAGCCGTTGTCCGTCGCGCAATGGCAGGACCCGGAACGGCGCAGTCTGGCGATGCGATATCGCGCGTCCGGGCTCACCCTTTATGTCAACGGCACGGATCGGCCCCGCTTGTTCGGCGTCATGGAAGTGCCGGCCCGGACGATCCTGCCCGTCCCGCCTACCCATCCCTGCTGAACAGGAAGGCGGTTGATTTCGCCAGCCCGTTGGAGATCGTCGCCAGCGATCGCGACGCGCCCGGCACCTGCCGCGCGCCGGCCCGATCCGTGACCTGCATCACCGCTTCGGCCAGCTGCGTCATGCCGTGCAGCCGTCCCTCGCCCAGTGCCCCGCCGCCCGTGTTGATCGGCAATCTGCCACCTGGCTTGCCCTGCCCCTCCCGCAGAAAGGCCAGGCCTTCGCCATCGCCAACGAAGCCCATGCCCTCCAGCCAGGTGAGGACCAGCACGCTGAAACCATCATAAAGCTGCGCGTTGTCCACATCCGCGGGCGACAGGCCGGTAGCGGCCCACAGTCTGCGCGCGACATCCTTCGCGCCATCCCGCATATCCTCAAGATTCATCGGCGTGCCGCCCGCCCCCTGATAAGTGGATGCGGCAAATCCGGTCAGCAACGCGGGCGGCTGGCGCAGGTGCCGCGCCCGTTCGGCAGAGGTCAGGATCAGGGCGCAACAGCCGTCGACCGGAATGTCGCAGTCGAGGATGGATATGGGATCGGCGATCATCCGGCTGCTCAGATAATCCTCCGCCATGATCGTCCTGCCCCGCCAATAGGCATGGGGATTGAGCTGCGCATTGGCGCGGTTGCCGGCGATATAGGTGGCGAAGTCCGACCGGGCATAGCCATATAGTTCGAAATAACGGCGCAGCACGACCGCCGCCCAGGCAGGCGGCATGCTGAAGCCGTAGGGCGCCAGATATTGATCTGCTCCCACGGCATCAGGGGACTCGAAATTCACATAGCGCCCATCGGGCACATGCAGCGCGCGATAGACCAGCACATGGTCGCAAAGCCCGGCGATGATGGCCAGCGCCCCGTCGATCAGGCTCTGCGTCACCATGCCGTTGGTGGAACCGATCCATTGCACGGCCGGGCCCACGCCCAGCAGGCCGGCCAGATACCAGGGCGTCACCACGTCGATCCCTTCGTCCACACCCTTTCTGCCGCCATAGCGTGGCATGGATGGCGACGTCGCAATGCCGTCAAGGTCGCTGCGTTGCAGCCCGGCATCGGCCAGCGCCGCATCGCACGCTTCCAGCGTCAATGCGGCCAATGTCCGATCCGACCGCCGTTCCAGCTTGCTGTATCCGACCCCGGCTATGGCCACCTTGTCCCGATAGTCCCACATGGCTCAGTGCTCCGCCGGACCGAATTGCACGAGCGTACAGTCGTCCGTCACATCCTCGAACCGTGCTTCAAGGGCCAGGCCGATGCGCAACGCCTCGGGCGCGATGCCGACTAGGTCGCTGCTCATCAGCAGGCGCGCCTGTTCCTCCAGTTCCACCACCGCCAGGATCACCGGCAGACGGTCGCGAAAGCCGGGTGAAGGCGGATCGTGCAGAACCGTCCAGCTGTGCAGCGCCGCCCGCCCGGATACTGGCGTGAAGCGCAGTTCAGTCCCGCCACAGGCGCGGCAGGCGATCTCGGGCGGATAGGCCATGCGCCCGCACGCGTCGCATGTCTGCATATGCAGTTCATGGCGCCGGGCCGCTGCCCAGAAAGGCTCCGACAGCGGATCGGGCAGGGGCAGGGGGCGCTCGGGAGAGTTTGTGTCCGGCATGGATCTTCAAAGCCCTCGAAACTGCGGCGGCCGCTTTTCCCGCGCTGCGGACAGGCCTTCCCGATGATCCTCGGTGGTTGCCATCAACGGCTGCATGGCGAATTCCAGCTCCAGATACTGGTCGAGGGAAAGGGCCTGAGCCGCTTCGAACTGCCGCTTGGCCATGCCGGTGGCAAGCGTCGGCCCTCGCGCCAGCGACCCTGCCATCTCCAGCGCCCGCGCCATCAATGCATCACTCTCGACCAGTTCCAGCACCAGCCCCAGGCTCAGCGCTTCGGGTGCATCGATCATGCGGCCGGAATAAACGATCTCCTTGGCGCGCATCGGGCCGACCAGGCGGCTCAGCTGCCATACGGCCCCTGCATCGGGCACATAGCCGATCCTGCCGAAGCTTTGGCAAAAGCGCGCCCCCGGCGTGGCGATGGCGATATCGCAGGCCAGCGCCAGGCTCCATCCCGCACCGACGCAGGCGCCGTCGATCGCCGCGATCACCGGCTTGCGGATGCCGCTGACCGCCTTCACCATCCGGTGCAGCCAGCGCATCCGGCGCAGGAAGGCCGCCGTGTCCTGCCGGCCCATGTCGCCGGTGTCGGCGCCTGAGCAGAACTGGCCCTTGGCGCCGGTCAGGATGAGGGCGCGGATGGCGTCATCTTCCGCCAGATCGTCAAAAGCGCGCCAGATTTCCTCGCGCATCGCCATGGTGAATGCGTTCGCCCGCCCCGGTTGGTCGAGCGTGACCACGCCGACCTGCTCCTGCCTTTCGACTCGGACGGTCATAGGGGCGCTCCACGGTTCACGATCCTGCTCCTGAAATATGATCTTTAGTGCAATATTAAAGCTGGCACTGCGTTCCTGTCAATCGATGAGTCGCGTTGACAAGTCCATAATATTGCACGATGGTGCAAGAAAAGACGGGCTCGACGCCCCCGACAAGAGGATGGGACCCATGAAGGCAGGATTATCGGTTTTGGCGGCGGGCGCCGCTGCTCTCTCGCTCTCCACCGGTGTCATCTCCCGTTCGGCCCAAGGTGCCGGTCCCGGCGCGGTCAACTGGTCCAGCTTTGGCGGTGACGACAGCGAACAGCATTACAGCCCGCTCCAGCAGATCACCGAAGCGAATGTCGGCAAGCTTGGCCTCGCCTGGTCCTATGATGTCGATAGCTATGACAGCTATACCCAGCCGCTGGCGGTGAACGGGGTCATCTATTTCGCCGTAGGGCTCAGCGTCGTCCATGCGGTCGATGCGCGCACCGGCAAGCTGCTCTGGCAATATGATCCCGACGTGGCGAGCCAGCCTGAAGCCAAATGGCGTATGCGCGCCGGCTGGGGCACGCGCGGCATCGCGTACAAGGACGGCACCATTTTCACCGCCACCCGCGAAGGCCGCCTGATTGCGGTCGATGCCCGGACGGGCAAGCCGCGCTGGTCGGTCAAGACGCTCGATGAGGCCGAGGGTGGCTATATCACCGGCCCGCCATGGGTCGCGGGCGACAAGGTGGTGATCGGCTTTGGCGGGGCGGATTACAGTCCGGTTCGCGGTTATGTGACCGCCTATGACATCAAGACCGGAAAGAAAGCCTGGCGCTGGTATGTCGTGCCCGGCGATCCGGCCAAGGGGTTCGAGAACAAGGCGATGGAAGCCGCCGCCAAGACCTGGACCGGCGAATGGTGGAAGTTCGGCGGAGGCGGCTCCGTCTGGCACGCCATGGCCTATGACGCCAAATATGACCGCATCTATCTGGGCACCGGCAATGGCTTCCCATGGAACCAGAAGATCCGCAGCCCCGGCGGTGGCGATAATCTCTACCTTTCCTCTATCGTCGCGCTGGACGTGAAGACCGGCGAATATGTCTGGCATTATCAGGTGAACCCTGAGAACAGCTATGACTGGAACGACGCGATGGATATCGAACTGGCCGATATCATGATCGGCGGCAGGAAACGGTCGGTGCTGATGCATGCGCCGAAGAACGGCTTTTTCTATGCCATCGACCGTGAAACCGGCAAATTCATCCAGGCCGGCGAGTTCGCCCGGCAGAATTGGGCCAAGCGCATCGATCCGGCGACCGGACGGCCGGAACTCAATCCGGAGGCGGCCTATCCCAATGGATCGGCGTTCATGATGTATCCCTTCCCCAACGGCGCGCACGGGATTCAGGCCATGTCGTTCAGCCCGAAGACGGGTTACAGCTATATCCCGGTCATGGAGGGCGGGCGCGTCGTCACCGATCCGGCGAACCTCAAGGACTGGAACTACAAGCCCGGCATGATGGTGAACACGGGTCTTGGCGCGCCGCCTGCGAACCTCGTCCCGCCGGCCGCCGTCAGCAAGCTCGTCGCCTATGACGTCGCCGGCAACAGGATTGCCTGGTCGGTGCCACAGCCCGGTGTGTTCAACGGCGGAACGCTGGCGACGGCGGGCGATCTGGTGTTCCAGGGCACCAATGACGGCATGCTCAACGCCTTCTCGACAAAGACCGGGCGCAAGCTCTGGTCCTATCCGGCGCAGAACGGCATCCTGTCCGCGCCGATCAGCTATTCGGTTGGCGGCAAACAATATGTCAGCGTCATCACCGGTTTCCGCAGCAGCTTCCCCAACAAGCCGAACTGGGATTATCGCCAGCAGCAGCGGCGCTTGCTGACCTTCACCATTGGCGGGGCCAGGAAGCTGCCCACAGTCGATCCGGTAGACGAACCCATTCAGGACGATCCCGCTTTCGTGGTGGATGCCGACAAGGCGAAGATCGGCGCGGGCATCTACAACAGCAGCTGCGTCATCTGCCATGGCGCGGGCATGATGGCGGGCGGCGCCGCGCCGGACCTGCGCAAATCGGGCGTGCCGCTGGACGCCGAAACTTTTAAATCCGTGGTGCATGACGGCGCGCTGATGGCGCGGGGCATGGGGTCTTTCGGCCAGCTGACCGATGCCGAACTGGAAGGGCTGCGCCACTATATCCGGCAGCGCGCGCGGGAAACCGCGCCGAAGGGAAAGTAGGAAGATGCAAGGTCCGCTCCACTCCCGGCGGGCCTCTGGCTGCCCCGCTCCGCCTTTGGGCGGGGCGGGGCTTTTCTGCGTCCGGGGACGATGAATTTGCACGTTCATGCAATCCCGCTATGATCCCGTCATGGAAGGGACGGTCATTTGGGTATGAAGGCGAGCGACTTTGGCGAGTAAAGCGAACGAAGAATTGAAGGAAAGCGGCGAGCGGCCCCAGACCTATTCCAGCCCGGCGATCATCGATCGGCGGCGCAGAATTCTGGAGGAAACCCGCAAGGTCATCGCTGAACAGGGCATAGCCGCGCTCAGCATGAACGAGATCGGCCAGCGCGCGGGCGTGGCGAAGCGCACGCTTTACAACGCCTTCCAGACGCGCGAACGGATGATCGCGTCGGCCATTCAGGAATATTTCGACGAATATGTTGGCCGCATCGCCTATGCCAGCGCGCCCGGCACGATGCAGCACAATCTGGAACGCATGATCTCCGTCGTGCAGCGCAACCGCAAGATCCGCAATTATATCCGCGCGATCATGGCGCTCTATTTCAGCTCCGATGTCGATCATGACATCTGGGCGGCGATGCACTCGCCCGCGGTTCACCATAACCGCCAGTGGATCGAGGTGCTGGAGGCCAAGAAGCAGCTTCAGCCCTGGGTCGAAGTCGACAAGCTGGTCGAGGATCTGGTGCGTTTCGAATATGCGACGATCAACGACTGGGCGCAGGGCCGCATTCCCGATGACGAGGTGATCGTGCGGCTGGTGAGCAGCTATCTGACCAGCCTGCTGGGCGCGCTCAAGGGCGCCGCGCGCAAGGAAGTGGAGGCGCTGATCAAGGACATCGCCGAACGCGGCATGGCTGCTCTGCCCACGATCCAGCGTCCCAAGGCTGCGGTTGCATGAATTTGCACATGAATGCAAATTTACTTGAAGTGGAGTGCACTGTCGGCTAGTCATTTCCTGCGCCTGACGAAGGGCGCGGGAATGGAGAGCGAGAGATGAACGGGATGAGCGAAGCCCCCGAATTGCTGTTCGATCTGAACGATGACGGGATCGCGCATATCGTCCTTAACCGACCCCGCGCGAAGAACACGGTGTCCTTCGCGATGTGGGAGCAATTTTCCGCTGCGCTCGATATGCTTGAAAATGCGACGCCGGCCCGCCTGCTGATCATCAGCGGGGCGGAGGGCTATTTCTCCAATGGCGGCGATGTGAAGCTGCCTCCGGCAAGGGGCGAGGGCGCTCTGGCTCTCGCGGCGCGACTCGAAATGGGGCAGCGGATCATCAGCCGCATCCGCGCCCTGCCGATCCCGACCGTGGCCGCGGTGGAAGGGGGCGCCTTTGGCGTTTCGTGGAGCCTCGCCATGGCCTGCGACATGATCTTCGCCGCGGAGGACGCGCGTTTCGGGGCACCTTTCCTGGAGTTCGGACTGGTGCCGGATGGCGGCGCCGCCTGGTTCCTGACGAAACAACTGGGCCGGGCGCGGGCGGCGGAGATCATCTTTTCGGGTCGGACTCTGGATTCGGCAGAGGCTCTGTCGCTGGGGCTGGTCAGCCGTGTCGTGGCGCCTGGGATGGCCGTTGAGGCGGCCATTGCGCTGGGGAAAGTGATCGGTGACGGCAATCGCCACGCGGTCGAACTGACCAAGCGGCTGCTCCAGCAGGCGGAAAGCAGCGATCTGGCGACCATCCATGCGTTGGAAGTGGTCTATTGCCACACATGTCAGGCGGGTGAGGAAGTGCCGCGTGCACGGGAAAAGTTCAAGGCCCGTGCCGCCGCCAAAGCGGCCGCCAGGGCAGCGCAGTAGGGAAAGGTCCGGCCCATGCAATTCGACATGCGCGAGCTTCCGATGGTCACGCGGTACAAGATCGTCAATTCCACGATCACGCCCCGTCCCATCGCCTGGATCACCAGCCAGTCGGCGGACGGCATATTGAACGCCGCGCCCTACAGCTTCTTCAACTGCGTCGGGACAGAGCCGCCGCTGGTGGTGCTGGGGCTGCTCAAGGAACCGGCATCGCGCGGCCTCAAGAACACCGCCTCCAACATCATCGCGACCGGCGAATTCGTGGTGAATCTGGTCTGCGAAGCGGATGCGGAGAAGATGAACCTGTGCAGCGTCGATGCGCCCGCGGACGTCAGCGAGATCGACTATGCCGGCATCGAAACCACGCCTTCGGTCGTGGTCGCGCCGCCGCGCATCGCCACCAGTCCGGTCAGCTTCGAATGCCGCAAGGTCGCAGCCATGGATATCGGCGCGATGCAGACCGTGGTGATCGGCGAAATCCTGATGGCGCATATCCGTGATGAATTCATCAGCGACCGGGAACGGGTCTATTTCGACACGCCGGCGATGAAGCTGATCGGCCGTACCCATGGCAGCGGCTGGTATGTGCGCAACAGCGATAGTTTCCAGATGAACCGCCCCCACTATGACCCGTCGCGACTGGCGGCGAAAGACAAGGCGGCCGAATGAATTTGAACCTATGGTGCAAAATTACTTGCACTTGGGGTCGAACTGGTGTTTCTTGCATCCAAGAGCATTTTTCGATCCGTCGGAAGATGCGAGGCCATAAATATAATTCCCAAAAGGCAGCGGGCGTCAGCCCGCCATAGGAGTGATGAGATGCCCGGTCCCCTGGATCATCTGACCGTCATTGAACTGGCGGATCAAATGCCTGTCGCCATTGCCGCCATGCTGCTTGCCGATCATGGCGCCGACGTGCTGAAGGTCGAGCCGAAAGGCGGCGCCTTTTTCGCCCATGATTTGAGCCGCAAGAGCTGGGACAGGTCGAAGCGCAGCGTCGAGCTGGATGTGCGGGCTGCGGAGGGCCTCGAATCCCTGCGGGGCCTGCTGGAAGGGGCGGACATCTTCATTCACGCGCTGGATGAAAAGGATGCGGCCTCCCTCGGCCTGGATGGCGGGAGCCTGGCCCGCGATTTCCCCGAACTGGTGGTCTGCGCGCTCACCGCCTATGGCGCCGACACGCCCTTTGCCGGCCGCCCCCATGGGGAATCGCTTGCCGCCGCGCTGCTGGGGACGATGATCGATCGCTCCAGCTCGTTCCGGCTTGGCCCGGTCTATCTCGGCCATCCGGCATTGCATTATGGGCAGGCTTTTCTGGGCGTGATCGGCGCGCTGTCCGCCGTTCGGGCCCGCCGCCATATCGGCAAGGGGCAGCGCGTGGAGGCATCGCTGCTCGATGCCATGCTCGCCCAATCCCCCATGAACAACTGGTGGCAGGAAGAGGGCATCAGCTACATCAAGGCGGGCGATTCCGGCGCGGTGGACCGTTTCGGGAAAACCCGGCTGGCGACGGGCATGTTCGAATGCGGGGACGGCCTGTATCTCCAGATGCACACGGGCGGGCAGGGCGGCTTCAAGGCGGCGATGGACGTGCTGGGTTTTGGCGACCGGATTCAAACCGTGACGGCGCCGGAAATGTCGGTGCCGCTGACCGACGATGAATATCATATCGCCCGCGTCGAGATTTTCGACGCCTTCAAGACCAGACCGCGCGCCGAATGGATTTCGCTGTTCCACGCGGCGGACGTGGCGGCGCTCCCGGTGCTGGAACCGGCCGAAGTGCTGCTGGACGATCAGGTGGAATTTGTCGGCCAGCGCGTCGCCATGCCGGACAGGGATTTCGGCACCATCTATCAGGCCGCGCCTGCCGTGCGCATGACGAATGCGCCCTGCGCCGCCCCCCGGCCCGCGCCGGAAGTGGGTGCCGACAATGCCGCGCTGGCTGACCTTATCGCCCGCCGCCGCGCAGCGCTCGCCGCCGACGGTAAGCCGCTTGATCGCCCGCTGGAAGGCATCAGGGTGGTGGATTTCTCCTCCTTTTTCGCCGTGGGCTATGGCGGTCGCCTGCTGTCCGATCTGGGCGCGGACGTCATCAAGATCGAAACCCCCGGCGGCGACCAGATGCGCCCGCTGCCCGACTGTTTCGACGCGGCCCAGCGCGGCAAGCGCGACATCGTGCTCAACCTCAAGGACCCGCAGGCGCTGGAAGCGGCGCTCAAGCTGGTGGCGACGGCCGATGTGGTTACGCATAATCTGCGCCCCGGCAAGGCCGACAAGCTCGGCATCGGCTATGAAGCGCTGTCGAAGATTAATCCGCGCCTCATCTATGTCTATCTGCCGGGCTATGGCTCGAAGGGGCCGAAATCGCTGCTCAAGAGTTTCGCGCCCTTGGTATCGGGCTGGACCGGTCTGCTCTATGAAGGCGGCGGTGAAGGCAATCCGCCGACCCGCGCGGTCTTCGGCAATGAGGATTATAATAACGGCTTCCTCGGCGCGGCGGGCATCCTTATGGGGCTCGAACATCGCTCCGTCACCGGCAAGGGCGATTATATGGAGATTCCGCAGCTTCATTCGAGCCTTTGGACCACCTCAGAACATTTCCTCGATGCCGATAAAAAGGTCGTCTATGGCTTCCGGCTCGATCAGGAACAGGCGGGTTTCAACGCGCTCGACCGGATTTACAGGACGACCGATGGCTGGCTCTGCATTTCCTGCCGGTCGGATGAGCGCTTTGCCGCTCTGGCGAAGGCCGTCGGGCAGGAACAATGGCTGCGCGATCCCCGCTTCGCTACGGCGCGCGACCGTTCCGCCAATGATGCGGTGCTGTTGGAAGCACTGAAGCCTTTCTTCGCGGACAAGAGCTGCGAAGACGCCCATGCCCTGCTGGAGGCTGCCGGCGCGCCCAGCGAAATCGCCCGCGAAACCAGTTGGGTCCGCGAAGCGCTTTGGCAGGACTGGGCGACGGCCAGTAACAGGGTGATAGAGAATTTCGATTCCATGTACGGCCATGTCCGCCAGTTCGGCAGCTTCATGCATTTCAGCCTTACGCCCAGCTTCGCCAAGGGTTCAGCGCCGCGTTTGGGCGAGCATACGCGGCAGATATTGGGCGAGGTCGGCTATTCGGACGCCGAGATCGAAGCGTTGATAGAGAACCGCAAGGCGATGCAGGCGGCTGACGTCACCGGTCGCATCGAGTCGCGCGTCTCCGCCGCCTGACAGGACAAGAAGAGAGGAACCGAAAGGTGCAATTGAACCTTCGCTACGACATGAACCGCCCGGATTTCGGTGCCTCCCATCCTGCGCTCTACCGTACCGCGATCGAGCAGGCGCAATGGGCCGACAGGCTGGGCTTCACGCAGGTCTTCCTGGCCGAACATCATGGCGCGGAAGGGGGTTATTGTCCGTCCTCCATGATACAGGCGGCCTCGATCCTGGGCGCCACGCGGAATATCGTCGCGCATCTCTCGGCGCTGGTGGTGACGATGCACGATCCGCTGCGTCTGGCCGAGGATTTGGCCGTGCTGGACAATATCGCGCCGGGCCGTATCTGGCTGACCGCGGGCATGGGCTATCGCCCCCATGAGTTCGAGATGTTCGACCGCGACATGACCAAGCGGTTCGCCATCATGAACGAGGCGATGGCGACGCTGAAAAATGCGTGGACCGGCGAGCCGTTCGAATTCCGTGGCCGTACTGTCCGCGTGACGCCCGCACCGGCGACGCCGGGTGGGCCGAAAATCTATATGGGCGGATCGACCGACAAGTCCGCCATCCGCGCGGCCAAGGGAGGCTATCAATATTTTCCCGGCCATCCCGACCTCTTCACGCTCTACAAGGAAGAGCGGGCGAAGGCGGGCTTCGGGCCGCCGGAGGAACTGCGCAAGCCTGCGGCGAGCTTCCTTTATGTATCGGATGATCCCGATCGCGACTGGCCGCTGGTCGCGCCGCATGTCGCCTATGCCACCAACGCCTATGCCGAATGGGCAAAGGAGCGCGGCACCGGGCAGACCCGCTATCAGCCCGCCGAAACGATCGAGGGGCTGAAGGCCATGCCCAATATCAAGGTGCTGACCCCGGACGAGTGTTTCGCTTACCTCAAGCAATTGGGACGCGGCACGGCGGTCACCTTCCATGCGCTGCTGGGCGGCCTTGACCCCGAGGTTTCCTGGCGCAGCCTGCGCCTGTTCGAAAAGGAAGTGCTGCCCCGTCTGAAGGCCGAGCCGGGCCTGCTGGAAATAGCGGGAGAATGAGCATGGCCATATCTGATCTGGAAAGCCAAAATCGTCGCGGAACGCTGGCCGCCATGCTGGCCGTTCCCTTTGGTCTGGCGGCGGTGGGGCAGGCTTCGGCCGCGACCGCAAAAGGGAAGGGCAAGCCGATGAGCGTGGCCGATCGTCTGGACGTGATCGAATCCAAGCAGGCGATCACCGAGATTCTCTTTGCTTATGCCCGCGCCAATGACCGGGCGGATGAAGCGCTGATGAAGTCGCTGTTCTGGCCGGAATCGACGCATAAACACGGCAGGTTCGAAGGAAAATCGTCCGATTTCGTCGGTTTTGCCTTCAAGATCGTCTCGGCCCTCAAATATGCCTGCCACCATATCTCCAACGTCTCGGTCGAGGTGAGGGGGGATAAGGCCTTTTCCGAATGCTATTATTTCGCGCAGCATCGCCGCGACCGGAAGGATGGCACGGGGGAGGAGGATCAGTTCTTCCAGGGGCGCTATCTGGACGATCTGGAACGGCGTAACGGGGAGTGGAAAATCATTCGTCGCCGGGGGCTGTCGGACTATACATCGCCTGCTTTTCCCTCGGAAACGACCTATGCTCAATGGCCCGCGGGCCAGCATAGCGAGAAATATCCGAACGACGATTACTACAAGATGCGCCAGCAGTTCGAAGGAATCTGATCGATGCGCGCGCTGCTGTGCGAGCATCATGGCCCACCGGAGGAATTGCGCTTTGCCGATGTGCCGGAACCGGTGCCGGGGCCGGGGGAAATCCGTTTCCGGGTGAAGGCAGCCAGCGTCAACTTCCCCGACGCGCTGATGATCCAGAACCTTTACCAGCGGCAGCCGCCCTTGCCCTTCATTCCGGGCAGCGAGGCAGCGGGCGTCATCGATGCTGTGGGGGAGGGTGTCGAAGGGCTGCGCGTTGGGGACAGGGTGGCGACGATCCCCTTTGAGGGCGCCTTTGCCGAACTCGCCATCGCGCCCGCCTTTCGGACGACGGTGATCCCCGAGAGCATGGGCTTCGACATCGGGGCGGGTTTCACCATGGTCTATGCGACGGCGCTCCATGGCCTGGAGCAGCGGGGGCGGTTACGGCCGGGCGAAACATTATTGGTGCTGGGCGCGGCTGGCGGCGTCGGGTTGGCGGCGGTGGAGGTCGGCAAGCTGATGGGCGCGCATGTGATCGCGGCTGCTTCGAGCGAGGAAAAACTGACGCTGGCCCGGGCGCATGGCGCGGATGAGACGGTCAATTATGCGCAGGTTGACCTCAAGCAGGCAGTGAAGGCGCTGACGGGCGAGCGCGGCGTCGATGTGATCTTCGATCCCGTCGGCGGCGCGCTGGCTGAACCGGCTTTTCGCACGATGGGCTGGGACGGGCGCTATCTGGTCGTGGGTTTTGCGGCGGGCACGATCCCGGCAATTCCGCTCAACCTGCCTCTGGTGAAAACGGCCTCCATCGTCGGCGTGACCTGGGGCGTGCATAGCCGCCGCGAACCCGATCTTCATGCCGCGAATATGGCGCAGCTCTATCGCTGGTATGCGGAGGGTGGATTGTGTCCGGCGGTCAGCAAGCGCTTTCCCTTTGAGCAGAGCCGGGAAGCGATCCGCTGGATGATGGACCGGAAGATACAGGGGAAGGTCGTGATCGAGGTGGCTTAAGCCATCCATTCATCAGATTTGCGGCCAGTTCGCCAACGGCAGGCCCGCAACGTCGGTCCGCGCCTTCACCACCATCCCGCTTGCCCGCGAGACGACATAAAGGTCACGCAAATCCGCGCCGCCCCAGCAAAGGTTGGTCGGGCTGGATAGCATCTTCCCCTCGGGATCATGGATGATATCGATTTTCCGTCCATCCGGCGTGATGGCGACGATCCGGTTGGCGAAGGGCAAGGTCACCCAGAGATTGCCCGCTTCGTCGAAGGCGATACCGTCGCAATAGCCAAGCTCTGCGCGCTCCGACGCCGCCATGGCGCGAATGTCCTTCGCCTGATGATCGGGGATCACGACGCCCAGTTGCGGGCCATGATCCTTGGGATCGGTGAGCGATCCATCCGCCCGTCGCCGCCAGCGCCGGACCCGCCCTTCGGCGGTGAGCGATGCATAGACATAACGCTCCTCCCTATCGAGGCAGAGGCCGTTCACCCCCCTCAGACCACGGGCGACGATGGAAGCCTTGCCATCCGGCGCAACCCTGTAGATGAAACCGGCGGGCGTCGTTGTGCCGATATTGCCGATCGGCCCCCATGTGCTGTGCGTGCAATAGATGTCGCCGTCGCGCGTCGTTGCCGGGCCGTTGGAGGCGACCAGTTGCCGCCCCTCCAGTTCCGAAACCAGTGTTTCGACCCTGCCCGTCGCCACATCGATCCGCTGCAACGGTCCCGGCCCTTTTTTGAGCAGGCCCATATTGGCAATGACGACGCGGCCTTCCCGATCGACCGCCACGCCATTGGGGGCCAGCGCCTTGCCGATCTGGCGCAGCGTCCCATCGCGTTCCAGCACGCCGATCGCGCCGCCGCCATTGGAGATGAACAGGCGGCCATCGGGGCTGCTCGCTATGCCTTCGGGTGCGTCCAGTCCCTGACGGACGAGCGCGAAGCCGGCAAGGTTGAGCGGCCCTGGCGGGGAGGCTCGGCCGACTCCCATGGATGGCGCGCAACCGGCGAGGGTCATCGCCGCCCCGCCCAGCAAGACTTCGCGGCGGCCCATTCCCATGGAGCGCGCCTCAATCAAGGGACGCAAAACCGGCGATCTTGTGATCCCCAGCCTGTACCGGCTGGAAACGCAACCGCATGCCGCAGCGCGGCTCGACATCGTCCGCATCAACCAACAGCCCCGGCACGCGCACGCCCGGCGCATCGTCCGGTTCGAACAGGACGACGGTGAAGGGCACCTCCGCCTTGTGATCGCCCGGCAACAGGCTGCGGATCACGGTGGTGAAGGTATAGGCAGTGCCTTCCTGCGAAACCTTGCGCCATTCCAGCACGGCATCGGGCTTTCCGGGAATGACCTCTGGCGGATACCATATCCATTCGCCCGTCTCGGCATCGGCGGTGATGCGCAGTTCGCCTGCTTCCAGCCCGTCATAATAGCCTTGGAACAGCGGGTCCTCGATCTTCGGAGGGTAAATCGGAATGCCCATGGATCAGCTCCGCGCCAAAATGGTGGTGGAGTGGTTGTTTCCGCCAAGCCCCGCGACGGCGCAGAGTCGCGCATTCGGCACCTGCCGATCGCCTTCCTTGCCCCGCAATTGCCGGACCGCCTCGATCAGCAGGTTCATGCCGGGCACATAGCCGCCCGACATGTGCCCGCCGCTGGTGTTGATCGGCATCCGCCCGCCCGGCCTTCCATGGCCGGCCGCATAGAAGCGTGGCCCTTCGCCCCGCTCGCAAAGCCCCAGCATCTCGGTCTGCACCAGTGCGGAGATGGTGAAGCCGTCATAGATTTGCGCGAGGTTTAAGTCCTTGGGATCGCAACCCGCCATGGCATAGGCCAGCTTCGCGGAAACCTCGCCGGGGAAGTCGTAAGTGCAGGGCGTCTGGGTGAACAGTACCCCCTGCGGCCAGTTGTTGAAGCCCAGCCCAAGCCCCTGCACGCTCACCACCGGATGCGGCATGTCGCGGGCTTCCTCGATGGCGCTCACCACATAGGCGCCGCCCCCGTCCGTCGTCAGACAGCAATCCGCCGCCCGTAAAGGCGTCGAGATCATGGGCGACTGGCGATAGGTTTCCAAATCCATCGGATCGCGCTTCTGCGCGCTCGGCGTCAGTACCGCCCAAGCGCGATAGGTCATGGGGATGGAGGCCTGCTCCTCCTCCGTCATGCCATATTCATGGGCATAGCGGTTCGCCATGGTCGCGAAATAGGTGGGCTGGCCGAAGAAGCCGACCGGCATTTCGATGCCCGCCTTTTGCGGCTCGCGGGCATGAAAGCCATAGACGCCGCCCGGCTTGGTCGACTGGATCGCATAGGGCACCAGCACATGCCGCGCCAAGCCCGCCTCGATCGCCATCTGCGCCAGTTGCAGCGCTTGTCCCGACGTCGCCGTACCCCCCACGCTGTCGGTGGTGGCGCAGAAACGCTTCTCGCCGGCCCCTATCGCAAAGGCGACCTCGTCCGACCCATGGCCCGCATATTTGTTGGAGATATAGCCGTCTATCTCCTTCGGCGTCAGGCCCGCATCGGCAATCGCCGCTAAGCTGGCGCGGGTCATCATCTTCATCACCCCTTCCTCGCCTTTGCGCAGGAAGGGGGTTTCACCGACCCCGGTGATGGCGATGCGGTTGCCTTTTATCATGCGTCCTTGAACTCCTTGCCTTCGGCCACCAGCCGCTCGATCAGAGGAGAGGGCGTGAATGCCTCGCCATGGGCAGCCTCCAGCGCCTTCAGCTTCGCCAGAACGACCGGCAGCCCCTGCAAATCCGCCCAGAACATCGGCCCGCCGCGATATTTCGGCCAGCCATAGCCAGTGATCCAGACGATATCGATGTCCGACGCCCGCGAGGCGATGCCTTCGTCGAGAATGCGCGCGCCCTCATTCACCATGGCGAAAAGAATGCGGTCATGGATTTCCTCGTCGCTCACCTCGCGGCGGGCAATGCCCTGCTTGGCGGCGAAATCCTCGATCACCTGCATCGCGACGGGTGAGGGCGTCTGCTTGCGGTTCTCGTCATAGTCATAATAGCCGCCCTTCGTCTTCTGCCCATGACGGCCCATTTCGTTGAGGATTTCCCGCACATTGGCGGAACTGGTCGTCTCCCGGTTCCAGCCGACGTCGAGCCCCACCAGATCGCGCATCTGGAAATGCCCCATGGCAAAGCCGAAATCGTAAAGCACCTTGTCCACCGCCCAGGGCGTCGCACCCTCCAGCACCAGGCGATCTGCCTGCGTATTCCGCGCCGCAAGGATGCGGTTGCCGACAAAGCCGAAACCATTGCCCACCAGCACGCCGATCTTGCCGATGGTCTTGGCTAGCTTCATGGCGGTCGCGGTGATTTCGGGCTTCGTGTCCTTGGTCCGCACCACTTCCAGCAGCTTCATCACATTGGCGGGCGAGAAGAAGTGCAGGCCGACCACGCTCTCCGGCCGCTGGGTGGCGGCGGCGATATCGTCAATGTCGAGATAGCTGGTGTTGGTGGCAAGGATCGCGCCGGGCTTGGCGATCCGGTCGAGTTTCCCGAACACCTCGCGCTTGACGTCAAGATTTTCGAACACCGCCTCGATGATCAGATCGCAGTCGGCCAGATCCTCCATCGCCACCGATCCGGTCAGCAGGCCCATGCGGCTGTCGACATCCTCGGGCTTCATCTTGCCCTTCTTCGCGGTGGTTTCATAATTGCCACGGATGATGCGCAGGCCCCGGAACAGCGCCTCCTCATTCGTCTCCACGATCGTCACGGGAATGCCGGCATTGGCGAAGTTCATCGCAATGCCGCCGCCCATGGTGCCCGCGCCGATCACCCCGACCCTGGCGATGGGCAGCAGCGGCGTGTCTGCCGGGATGCCGTCGATCTTGGCCGCCTGCCGTTCCGCGAAGAAGACATGGCGCTGGGCGGCGGACTGGCTGTCGGTCTGAAGCGCGTTGAACAGTTCGCGCTCATAGGCCATGCCCTCGTCAAAGGGCTTTTCCAGCGTGGCCTCGACGCAGCGGATGATCGCTTCGGGCGCGTTGAAGCCGCGGAATTTCCTGGCATTGGCCTTGCGGAAGTCCGCGAAGATTTCCGGCTTGCCGCGCGCTTCGTCCAGCTTCTCCGTACGGTCGCGCACCTTGAGCAGGGAGCGCTTTTCGTCCAGCACTTGGCTCGCAAAGGCGATGGCCTCTGCGCGCAGATTGCCCTCGCTCGCCAGTTCATCGATCAGGCCCATTTCCCTGGCGGCCCTGGCACCGACGGGCGAACCTGCGGTGGTCAGTTCCAAAGCCTTCTCGATACCCACGATGCGCGGTAGCCGCTGGGTGCCGCCAGCGCCGGGCAGCAGGCCGATATTGACCTCCGGAAGCCCGCATTTGGCGGATGGCACGGCGATTCGGTAATGGGCCACCAGGGCGAGTTCCAATCCCCCGCCCAGCGCCGTGCCATGGATGGCGGCGATGACGGGTTTGGTCGCATTTTCCACGATCAGTTGCAGGTTGCGCAGGGTCGGCTCCACCGGCGGTTTGCCCAGTTCCGTAATGTCCGCACCGGCGAAGAAGGTGCGCCCCTCGCAGATCAGCACCATGGCGCTGACCCCGGTGTCGCCGATGGCCGTCTGCACGGCACCCGCGACGCCCTGCCGCACGGCGTTGGAGAGCGCGTTCACCGGCGGCGAATTGACCGTGATGATCGCGATGGAGCCTTCCACCTCATAGGTGACGACGTCATTGACCTTCATTCAAGCCTCTATGTGTCTGGGCGCCCGGCTGACCCGCTTGTCGAGCGGCCAGCACCTCACGTGCGCGTTGGCGGAAATAATGTTGCAGAGCTTCGATCTCTGCGTCGGTCAGTTCTTCAAAACGCGGCATGCCCCGTTCGCGCAGGATGCCGTTGTGCAGCACCTCTGCGAAGCTGGCCTTGTCCAGTGGCACGCCTGACTGGAGCAGGTCAGGTGCCGTACCGCCCGACACGGCATTGGCGCCGTGGCAGATCGAGCAACGCTGCCCGAAAACGGTCGCGCCGATGGTGGCCTTGGTCGGATCGACCACGAAATCGGGCACATCGATGACCGGCGTTTCGACCGGCTGAACCGGCGGCAGGCTGGCCTTGCCATCCAGCGCGAAGGTCAGCACGCGCCATTGCTGGGTGCGGTAATTCCAGTCCTTCCCCATGCCGGTCGCACTGGGGAAGCGCGCACCCGCGATCACCGTCACATATTGCTTGCCGCGTGCCTTGTAAGTGATCGGCTGCGCCATCACCGCCGTCTGCGCGTCGAAGGACCAGAGCGGCTTCCCGCTGTTCGCCGCATAGGCGATGAACTTGCCCGCCGCATTGCCCTGAAACAGCAGATTGCCCGCCGTGGTCGCCGTGCCGCCGCCGCCTCTGATACCGGGCATGGGCACGCGCCATGCTTCGCTCTGAGTCACCGGATTCCACGCCAGCAGGAAGCTGCTCGCCGCCCGGTCCGGCACCACGCCCGCAGGCGGCGCGCCCGTGCCGACGCTCAATCGCTGGCCATTCAGATGCGTCCAGCCCTTCAGCGGCTCGGCCGGATCGATATAGACCCGCCCCTGATCCATGGTCGGGATATAAACCAGCCCTGTCCCCGGATTGAACGACATTGCCTCGATATTATGCGCACCGAAGGGGGAAGGGTAGACGATCGCCGGCTTCCCGCCGGGATAGCGCGCCGCCGGGTTCTCGATCGGCCGCCCGCTCCTGATGTCGATGCCGCTGGCCCAGTTGACCGGCACGATATTGCGGGCGGAGATCAGCTTCCCCGTCTCCCGGTCGATCACATAGAAAAAACCGTTTTTCGGCGCATGCATCAGCACATCACGCTCTTTCCCGTCGATCGTCAGCCGGGTCAGCTCGATATCCATCGCGCTGTTGAAGTCCCATGTCTCGCCGGGATTGGTCTGATAGTGCCAGACATATTCGCCTGTATCGGCGTCCAGCGCGACGATGGAGCAGAGGAACAGATTATCCCCGCCGCCCGGCGAGCGGATCTTCTGGTTCCAGGGCGACCCATTGCCGACGCCGATGTAAATCCGGTTATATTTGGGGTCATAGGCCATGGCGTTCCACGCGGTTCCGCCGCCGCCATATTTCCACCACTCGCCGGTCCAGGTCTTGGCGGCCATCGCCATTGCCTTGTTCTCGAAACCCAGCTTGGGATCGCCGGGCACGGTGTAGAAGCGCCAGAGCTGCTTGCCCGTCTGCTGGTCATAGGCGGTCACATAGCCCCGGATCGGCGCGAAGTCCGCACCGCCATGGCCGATGATGACCTTGCCCTTGAACACCCAGGGCGCGCCGGTCACATAGCGCTCATCATCCTTGCCGATCGTCTGAGCCGTCCAGACGGGATGGCCGGACTTGGCATTGATCGCGATCAGCCGTCCGTCGATCGTCCCGGTAAAGACCATGCCCTTATCATAGGCGATGCCCCGTATCCCCCAGGCCGCGCGCATCTTCTGCCCGGCGACCTTCCAGCTTTGCGGGTTGTAAGTCCACAGTTCCCGTCCGGTCGAGGCATCCAGCGCATGAATGACGCTATAGCCCGATGCATAATAGACCACGCCATCCACCGCGATGGGCGCGGACAGGCTCGACCCGCCGCCCATGATGTCATGATACCAGGCGAGCTTCAGCTTGCTGACATTGCCGTCATTGATTTCGGTCAGCGGGCTATAATGGTTCTCGTCGATCCCGCCATAGCCGGGCCAGTCGCTGCCGTCGCGCCGGGCTTCTCCCGAAGGTGCGCAGGCGGTGAGCAGCAAAAGAAGGGGCAGGACGAAGCGCATTCAGCCCCCGATGGTCCGGTCGGAAGGCCAGAAACGCTGGCGCAACGCTTTCTTGTTGACCTTCCCCATGACGGTGCGGCCGATATCATCGACCATCTCGTAACCACGCGGACATTTGTAACCGGCGAGGTTCGCGCGGCAGAAGGCGTTGAGTTCCTCGGCCGTCGGCGGATCATTGGCATCCTTGGGAATGACCAGCGCCCGCGCTTCCTCGCCCATCTCGGCATTGGGGGCGGCCACCACGGCGACGTCCGCCACCTTGGGATGGCGCAGCAACACATGCTCGGACTCTGCAGGATAGATATTCACCCCGCCGCTGACGATCATGTCGGACACGCGGTCGGTGATGAAGAGATAGCCTTCCTCATCGACATAGCCCATCTCGCCCAGCGTGAAAACGCCCGGCGCGATATGCGCGGCGGCGGTCTTTTCCGGATCGCCGCGATAGACGATGCCATAGCCGCTGGTGTCGCGGAAGTAGACCTGCCCGACCTCATGCGCGCCAAGAACCTGCCCATCCTCGCTATAGATTACCGTCTCGAAGGGTGGCAGCGCCTTGCCCACAGACCCCGGCCGCTCCAGCCATTCCTGCGAGGTGATGAACGTGGTCGATCCCGCCTCGGTCCCGCCATAGGCTTCCACCAACACCGGCCCGAACCAGTCGATCATCGCCTGCTTGACGGCGCGGGGGCAGGCGGCCCCGGTATGGGCGAGGCGCTGGATGCTCGACACGTCATATTTGGCGCGCACCTCTTCAGGCAGCGCCAGCATCCGCTGGAAATGCGTGGGCACCATCACGGAACCGGCGACCTTGTATTTCTCGATCAGCGCCAGCGTCTTTTCCGCATCGAAATGTTCGACGGTGATGAGGCTCATCCCGCCAAAGACATTGCGCGCCATGCCGAGCGGCCCGGTATGGTAAAGCGGCCCCACCGCAATGCCGGGAGAAGGCGTGATCTTCGGCCGGATCGCTTCGGCCAGAGCCTTCACGCTCGCCACGCGGGGGAAATATTGCGGCGGCGTCTCGGTCGCCTTGGGCCGTCCGGTCGTGCCGGACGTATAGTGGAGATGCGGCAAGGGCGGCACATCAGGGTCCGGCTCATCGGTCGAGGCCGCTGCCAGCCAGTCCTCCCAATGGATGACGCCCTCCCGATCCGGGCAGCGCCAGCCGATCACGGTCTTCACGCCAGCCTCCTCTGCAGCGGTAAGACCTGCCTCCATCGTCTCCGGCCCGACCAGCACCGCCACCGCGCCGCTGTCCTTCAGGATATAAGCCGCCTCCGAAGGCGTCAGGTGGAAGCTCACGGGCACGCTGGAAATCCCCGCCTCCAGACAGGCGACATAGGCGATCACCGCCTCCGCGCTGTTGGGCGCGAACACCGCCACCCGCCGCTCGGTCAGGTCCAGCCCATTCAGCGCATTGGCCGCCCGATTGAGCAACGCGTCCAGCTGATGCCAGTCATAACTCACCCTCTCATCTGCAAGGGCAAGCTGGTCACGGCGCGCGGGATCGACCCCGCCGATGGTCAGAGACATGAAGCATCCTTTCGGGAAGCGATGGCGGGCGCGAGATATTTCAGCGCCATTCGGAAGGAGATGAGCGCGATCACCGAGCAGACCGTCACCACCACGGCGAGCGACTGGCCCAAAGCGCCCTCATCATGGAACACATATTCGGTCAGCGCCGCGACGATCGCCGGACCCGCGCCGAGGCCAAGGATCGTGAACACGAACAGGAAGAATGCCAGCATCCGCGCCCGGATCGTCGCGGGCGCGATCAGCCCCATCACCGACGACACATAGACCATGAACGGCACGGTAATGAACTGCGCCACGCAATAGCAGGCCAGGAACACATAAACGTTGGTGGCGAAGAACATATAGCCGACCACCGGCAGGAACCCCAGGATCAGCCAGCCATAGAAGCGCAGATGCGCGTCCTTCATGCCGTTTGCGAACAGCCGGTCGACGATCCAGCCATTCACCACCAGCGACACGGCCGACACGATGTTCATCATGCTCAGGGCCAGCCCATATTGCACCGGCTTCCACCCGAAATGCCGCTCGATATAGGCGGGCACCCAGTTGGTCATCGAATAGCCGCACATGGCGAGGCAGGAGGTGCCGACCAACATCAGCGCCAACAGCTTCCAGTGCCGCGAGACGAAGGCGCGGATTTCCCCCGAAGCCGCAACCGGAGCTGCGCCGGGCAACCGTCGCCGGCCCGGATCGGGGAAGGTGAACAGCAGCAGCGCGAAGATGATCCCCGGAAAACCGACCATCATCATCACAAGCTGCCACGGCTGGGCCGGGCCATGAAAGGGAATGTGGATGCCCATATGCGCGGTCGCAAAGGCAATCGCGACCCCACCCAGGGCAAAGGCGGTTGCCGACCCGACCTTGCCCGCCATCTGGAAAGTCGAGGTCGCCCGCGTCAGCAGATGCGGCGGGAAGGCATCGGCAATCAGCGAATAGGCCGCGGGCAGCAGCGCCGCTTCGCCCACGCCGACGAAAATCCGTCCGATCAGCAGCGCCTCATAAGTCTGGGCAAAGCCGCAGGCCGTCGTCGCGATCCCCCAGATCACCACCCCGCCAAAGATGATCCACCGCCGGGAAAATCGATCGGCCGCCCACCCCAGGGGCAGGCCGAAAACCGCGTAGAAGATCGCGAAGGAGGTCGAGGTGATCATGCTGATCTGCACGTCGGACAGCAGCAGATGCGTCTTGATGGGCGTCACCAGCATCGACACGATCAGCCGGTCGACCCAGCTCAGCACATACAGCCCGAACAGCACCGCCACCATCCACCAGCTCGTGCCTAATCGGCTGGTCTGGTCGGTCTGATCTTGGGGGCTCATCAGCATGATCCTCGCCTTTCCAGTCAGGAGCTTCAGCGCACCGGCAACTGGTTCAGTTCAGCGATCTTGAGCTTGCCAAGCTGCGCCATGTGCACCTCGTCCGGGCCGTCCGCGAAGCGCAGGTAGCGCGCATTCATGAAGGCGGCGGCGGGCGGGAAGTCGCTCGAAATGCCGATGCCGCCGAATACCTGCATGGCGCGGTCGGCCACGGTCTGGGTCATGCGCGGCGCGACGATCTTGATCGCGGCGATCAGGTCCTTCGCGACCTTGTTGCCGTGGCGGTCCATCGCATCGGCGGCCTTCAGCGTCAGCAAGCGCGCCTGCTCGATCTCGCAGAAGGAGAGGGCGATATCCTGCCGGATGCTCCCCTGATCGGCCAGCTTGCGGCCGAAGGCGACGCGGCTCTCCACCCGCCGCGCCATATATTCCAGCGCCCGCTGCGCCTGCCCGACAAGGCGCATGCAATGATGGATGCGGCCCGGCCCGAGGCGGCCCTGCGCGATCTCGAACCCGCGCCCCTCGCCCAGGATCAGGTTGGCTTTGGGCACACGCACATCCTTGAACAGCATCTCCGCATGGCCGCCGGGCGAATGCACCGCGTTCATGACGTCGAGCGGGCGGACGATCTCGATCCCCGGCGTACCTGCCGGGATCAGTATCTGCGAATGCTGCTGGTGACGCGGCCCGTCATTGGGTGTTTTGCCAAGCAGGATAAAAATCTTGGTGTTGGGATCGAGTGCACCCGAAATCCACCATTTGCGGCCGTTGATGACATAATCGTCGCCGTCCGCGATGATCGTCGTCGCCACATTGGTCGCATCCGATGAAGCCACTTCCGGCTCCGTCATCACATAGGAGGAGCGGATCGTCCCATCCAGCAATGGCTTCAGCCACTGTTCCTGCTGATCCGGCGTGCCATAGCGGGCCAGCACTTCCATATTGCCGGTATCGGGCGCGGAGCAGTTGAAATATTCCGACGATCCGATCACCCGGCCCATGATCTCGGCCAGCGGCGCATATTCCAGATTGGTGAGGCCGGGGCTCCATTCGCCATATTCATGTGGCAGGAACAGGTTCCACAGGCCCGCTTGCCTGGCCTTGGCCTTGATCTCCTCCGTGCCCGGCCAGCGTTTCCATAAATTGGCGGGATCATGGTGGAAATGGTCGCGCTCCTTCTCCCTCGGATAGACATGCGCGTCCATGAATTCGATGAGCTGCGCCCGCAGCGCCTTCACCTTGTCGGAATATTCGAAGTCCATCGCACGGTCCTTTTTGGAAAAATTCAGGTGAGGGTGAGGCCGCCATCCACAACCAGCGTCTGCCCGCAAATATAGCCGGAGAGGGGGGAGGCGAGGAACAATGCAACCCCGGCCATTTCCTCGACCGAACCGAAACGACCCATGGGAATCTTCGCCAGCGCGCGTTCCCGCCGTTCGTCATTCTCCATCGTCACCTTCGTCATCTTGGTATCGACCAGCGACGGCGCGATGCCGTTGACGCGGATGCCTTCGCCCGCCCAGGCAATGGCCAGCGCCCGCACCAGATTGACCGCGCCCGCCTTGGACGCGGCATAGGCCGGATTGCCGAAGGTCGCCTTGAACGCGCCGATGGAACTGACGGCGATGATGCTACCCTTGGCGGCGGCCAGCGCTTCCCGGCAAAGATTGGAAATATGCAGGATGGAGTCGAGATTGACCGCCATCACCTTGTTCCAGCCCTCGACCTCGAATTCCTGCCGCCGATAGAGAACAGCCCCCTGCGAGTGGATCAGCACGTCGAGCTTCTCGAAAGGCACAGGCGCCGCCGCGATCGCCGCCGCATCACTGACATCGACCTGCGTATAGCCCACGCCCTCAAGGTCGGAGCCTTCCTCCCCGGCATAGTCCGCCGCGCTCGCCCGCGTGCCCCAGACATGGACCTCCGCGCCGCGCTGGCGGAAGGCCTGCGCCATGCCATTGCCGATGCCGCTCGATCCGCCGACCACCAGCACCGTCTTTCCGGTGAAGTCGAGTTCGTTGGTCAAAGGAAATTCCCCTTCTGCATGTCAGCGGATCAGCGCTTGCGCGCGCTCGAAAAGATGAATGGCCCGGCCATGGAGCCTGTCGCCCGTCTCCCGCGGCGCCTTGCCCGCACAGGCGCGCGCATAAGTGCCCTCCAGCAGGATGCCGAGCTTGTAACAGGCCAGCACATGATACCAGTCGACCGCCGACAGATCGCGCGCCGACCCTTCGGCATAGCGCGTCACCAGTTCCCCGGCGGTCGGAAAACCATCCCAGGGCTTAACGGATACGGTGCTTTCCGATTTCCCATCCGGCCATGTCGCCAGCACCCATCCCAGATCCAGCAACGGATCGCCAATGGTCGCCAATTCCCAATCGATGATCGCCGCCAGTTCCGGTCCATCCGGCCGATACATCACATTGGCGAGATGATAGTCGCCATGCATGATCCCCGGCCTGAACCGCTCCGGTCGATGTCGTTCCAGCCAGTCTCCAACGGCGCTGACCGAGGGCAAAGCCTCCGGCCCGGCCCATCCGTCAAATTCGCCATAGCTTGCAAGCTGCGAGCGCCAGCGATCCACCTGCCGCCCCAGAAAATTCTCCGGCTTCCCGAAATCGGCCAGCCCCAGCGCCACATGATCCTGCGCCCCCAGCGCCGCGATCCCGTCCACCAGAGCCAGTCCCATCGCATGGCGCATTTCCGGTGAACTCGCATGCGGCTCCGGCAATTGCCCAACCGGATTGAAGCCGTCCACCGGCTCCATCAGATAGAAGGCGATGCCCAGCACGCTTTCATCGCCGCAATCCGCGATCAGTCCCGGATGCGGCACATCCGTGCCGGCCAAGGCACGGAGCAACCGCGCCTCGCGCCGCATCGTCTCATTGCTGTTCGGGCGAGGGTGCGCTGGCGGCCGACGGAACACATAATCGCGCCCGTCACGGCTGAAGCGCAGCAGGATATTCTGGGTGCCCCCCGCCAGCGGCGTCACGTCATTGAGCGGACCGGAGCCCAGCCCCTGATCCGTCATCCACGCTGCCAGCGACTCGATGTCGATTGCCGCTTTTCCTGGCGATTCCACTTAGGCATCCCTCACATTTCTCGACTGTTTGACCGTCGATTAGATCAATTGGATAATGCACTTGACGAAGCGCCTTGGCAATGAGAAAAATGCACACATGGTCAGACTTCAACTCGCCAGGGCCGATGAGGCCATCCGCAGCGCCGCTGCCGAGCAGATCAAGAAAGTCGCGCTTCGCCTGTTCGCCGAACGGGGCGTGGACGGCGTCACCGTGCGTGAGATCGCGGCGGCGGCGGGACAGAAGAATCATGGCGCCGTCGGCTATTATTTCGGCTCCAAGGAAGCACTGGTCCGCGCCATCGTGATGGATGGCGCGATGGCACTGGACCGTGAACGCAATGCGGCGCTTGACGCGCTGGAGGTTCAGGGCGGCCCCCGCACGATCCGGCAAGTGGTGGATATCCTCATCGAGCCGGTTCTGCACTTGCCCGACGAGCATTATGTCCAGTTCATAGTCATCTTCGCCATGACTCATCGGGACATGATGCTGGATGCCATCGATCCGGCCTGGAACAGCGCCTACGGCCGGTGCCTCGACCATTTGCGCCGCTTGATGCCGCATTTGCCGGCGGCGCTCCAGAATCAGCGCTTCGTGTTCATGGGCGCCTATATCAGCGCCGTCCTGTCTGCCCGCCAGCGCGCTTTGGCGGACCATAGCCGCGATCATCCGATGTGGGGCAATGATGCGAGCCTGGAGCATTTCGTCCAATCACTGGTTGCCTTGCTGGATGCGCCGACCGATCTTCCGCCGGCGCTGCTGGCCGGCCTGCCGAAGCGGGAGGGCGTGATGCTGGAACATCCGGGTCCCGTGGGTTGAAGTTGGGGGCAACGTCCAGCAGAACAGAATGAATGACATGGAGCGGTACGAATGACAGGCAGGGACAGGATGAATGAACAGGCAAGTGCGTTGCTGAACGCGCCCCTGCCCGATCTTCTCGCCGCTGCGTCCGCGCTGCGTGATGAGGGGCATGGCCGGGTGCAGAGCTGGTCGCGCAAGGTGTTCATCCCATTGACCCAGCTTTGCCGCAATCTCTGCCATTATTGCACCTTCTCCCAGCCGCCACGCCCGGGCGAAAATGCCTATATGACGCGTGATGAGGTGCTGGCCGTTGCCCGCGCGGGCAGGGCGGCGGGCTGCACGGAGGCGCTCTTCACTCTGGGCGACAAGCCCGAACTGCGTTTCGCCGCGGCGCGTGAGGAACTGGCGCGGCTCGGCCATTCCAGTACCATTTCCTACCTGATTGAAATGGCCGCACTGGTGCGCGACGAAACGGGACTGCTGCCGCATATCAACGCAGGCGTCATGACCCGCGAGGAAATGGCCGCGCTCCGCCGCGTGTCGGTATCGCAGGGCCTGATGCTGGAGTCCGTTTCCGACCGTCTATGCGCGAAGGGTGGGGCCCATTACCGCTCGCCCGACAAGGAACCGGCGGCGCGGCTGGAGACGATCCGGCTGGCGGGCGAACTGCAAATTCCCTTCACCACCGGCATATTGATCGGCATTGGTGAAACCCGCGCCGAACGGATCGAAGCCATCCAAGCGATCCGCGACTTGCATGCGCGCTACGGCCATATTCAGGAAGTCATCGTCCAGAATTTCCGCGCGAAGGAACGCACGGTGATGGCGAACGCGCCGGAACCGGACATGGACGAACTGCTCTGGACCATATCCGTGGCGCGCCTGATTTTGGGGCCGCAGATGAATATCCAGGCGCCACCGAACCTGTCGGCGGCCGATTTCCCGCGCCTGATGTCGGCAGGGATCAACGATTGGGGCGGCGTCTCGCCGGTGACGCCCGATCATGTGAACCCCGAAGCCCCATGGCCCGAAGTTGAGCGTCTGCGCATGGCGACCGAAGGCGAGGGGCGGATGCTGGTGGCGCGTCTGCCGGTTTATCGCGCCTATGCGCAGGATAATGGTCGCTGGCAGGACAAGGCGATGATCCGCTATATCCTCGCCCATGCCGATGCGGAAGGCTTTGCCCGAGAGGATCGATGGTCGCCCGGCATCGCGTTGGAACCCCGCGTCACGCGTCCTTCAACCCTGCCAGTCGATCCGATGATCGCCGCCATCGTCAACCGCGCCACGACAGGCGCGCTGCTGGAAGAGGAGGAAATCACCACCCTCTTCTCGGCCCGCGAATCCGACCTTGAACATATTTGTGACAGCGCCGATGCCTTGCGCGAACAGATGATGGGCGATGCCATCACCTATGTCGTCAATCGCAACATCAACTATACCAATATCTGCGCCTATAAATGCAGCTTCTGCGCCTTTTCGAAGGGGGACAAGGCGGAGCAACTGCGTGGGCGTCCCTATGATCTCGACCTTGAAGAAGTCGTCCGCCGCACCCGCGAGGCATGGGATCGCGGCGGCACGGAGGTCTGCCTGCAAGGCGGCATCCACCCGCATTATACCGGCGATACCTATATCAACCTTGCCAAAGCCGTCCGCGCCGCCGTGCCGGACATGCACATCCACGCCTTCTCGCCGCTGGAGGTGTCGCAGGGCGCGGCGACTTCGGGCCTGACGGTCGAGCAGTTCCTGATCCGCCTCAAGCAGGCCGGCCTCGATACGCTCCCCGGCACGGCGGCGGAGATATTGGACGACGAAGTCCGCGCCATCATCTGTCCCGACAAGCTGACGACCGATCAATGGCTCCATGTCGTCGAAACCGCGCACAAGGTCGGTTTCCGCACCACCTCCACCATCATGTTCGGCCATGTCGACACGCCCCGCCACTGGGCACGCCACCTGATCCGCATCCGCGATCTCCAGCGCCGCACCGGCGGCTTCACAGAGTTCGTGCCGCTGCCCTTCGTCCATATGGAAGCGCCCATGGGCCTGCGCGGCGAGGCGCGCCACGGCCCGACCTTCCGCGAAGTCCGCCTGATGCATGCCGTCGCGCGGCTCGCGCTGCACCCGCATATCCGCTCGATCCAGACCAGTTGGGTCAAGCTGGGCGGGGAGGGGGCGAAGGCCTGCCTCACTTCCGGTGCCAATGATCTGGGCGGGACGCTGATGAACGAGAGCATTTCCCGCGCCGCAGGGACGCAGCATGGCCAGGAAATGCCGCCCCCTGCGATGGAAGGGCTGATCCGCTCGCTCGGCCGCACCCCGCGCCAGCGCAGCACCGCCTATGGGGCGGTCGCGCAGCATATGCATGACCGTGGCATGGCTGCGGCCCCACTCACGCCCATGATCCTTACGCCTCCGCGCAGGCGCCAAAAAGAACAGGAGAGGTTAGCCTATGTCGAATGAAGCTCTGCCCAGGATCGCCGTTCTTGGCGGCACCGGCAAGGAAGGAGGCGGCCTCGCGCTCCGCTGGGCGCATAAGGGCCATCAGGTCATCATCGGCAGCCGCACTGCCGAGCGTGCGCAGGAAGCCGCCGCGCAGATGAACGAGGTGCTGGGCGAAGGCACCGTCACCGGCGCCGCCAACCCGGATGCGGCCGCTCAGGCCGATATCGTCGTCCTTGCCGTACCCTTTGCCGCGCAGCAATCGACGGTGAAGGATGTCGAACCGGCGCTGGCGGGCAAGATCCTGATCGACGTGACTGTCCCGCTGGTCCCGCCGAAGGTCAGCCGCGTGCAGCTCCCCAACGGTGGCTCCGCCGTCGAAGCCGTGCAGAAAATGCTGGGCGAGGGGGTTCGCGTCGTCTCCGCCTTCCAGAATATCAGCGCGCATCATCTGACTAAGCTGGACGAGGAGATCGAATGCGATGTCCTCGTCTGCGCCGACGACAGCGAAGCCGCCGATATGGTGGTCGCGCTGGCGCAGTTAATCGGCCTACGCGCCTGGAATGCCGGGCCGCTCTGCAATTCGGTCGTGGCGGAGGGGCTTACTTCCGTCCTGATCGCGCTCAACCGCAAATATAAGGTTCCCGGCTCCGGCATCCGCATCACCGGCGTCTGAAGAGGAGAGAAATCATGGCAGAAGCCTATATCGCCGCCGTCGCGCGCAGCGCAGGCGGCAAGCGGGGCGGTCGCCTCGCCGCCGTCCATCCCGCCGATCTCGCGGGCAAAGTCCTCGCAGGGCTTGTCGAGCGCTCCGGCATCGACCCCGCCGCTGTCGAGGATGTCATCATGGGCTGCGCCTGTCCCGGCGGCGAGCAGGGCGCGAACATCGCCCGCAACGCCGTCCTCGCTTCGGGCCTGCCCGAATCCGTCCCCGGCACGCATGTCGACCGCCAGTGCGGCTCGTCGCAACAGGCACTGCACTTCGCCGCCGCGACCGTCATGTCCGGCGTGCAGGATGTGGTGATCGCCGCCGGCGTCGAAAGCATGACCCGCGTTCCCATGGGCCTTCCCTGGACGCTGGCCGCCAAACATGGCTTTGGCACCTATCGCAGCCCCGGCATCGAGGCGCGTTATCCGAACCAGCCTTTCAGCCAGTTCGGCGGCGCCGAAATGCTGGCGAAGAAATATGGCCTGAGCCGTGACGTTCTCGATGCCTACGCCCTCGAAAGCCACCGCCGCGCCGCCGCCGCGACGCAAGCGGGCAAGTTCGACGCCGAAATCATCCCCCTGGAAGTCGTCAGCCCGGAAGGCGAAACCGTCCTCCACAGGATCGACGAGGGCATCCGCTTCGACGCCACATTGGAAAGGATCGCCGGCGTCAAGCTTCTGACCGAGGATGGCGTGATCTCCGCCGCCAATGCCAGCCAGATTTGCGACGGCGCTGCCGCACTGCTGGTAGTCAATGAACGCGGCCTCAAGACGCTTGGCCTGACCCCGCTGGCCCGGGTGCATGAAATGACGGTGCTGGGTCATGATCCGGTGATCATGCTCGAAGCGCCCATCCCTGCCACGGAAAAGGCGCTGGCCAGAGCGGGCATGAAGCTGGCCGATATCGACCTCTATGAAGTCAACGAAGCCTTTGCTCCGGTCCCGCTGGCATGGATGCAGGCGCTTGACGCCGATCCGGCGAAACTAAACGTCCATGGCGGCGCCATTTCCCTGGGCCACCCCCTTGGCGGTTCCGGCGCCAAGCTGATGGCGACCCTGATCAGTGCCCTTCATGACCGGGGTGGCCGATACGGCTTGCAAACCATGTGCGAGGCAGGCGGCATGGCCAACGTCACTATCGTCGAAAGGCTCTGAGAGCGTGGCCCGGATCGCCCTCCCGCCCGGCGACGGAGAGGAGGGCGCCCGCATGTGGTCCCTCCGGCCCGATCTGGGCACTGCCGTTCAAGGCTTTGGCGATGCGCTGCAAGCCGGCGCGCATCTGCCCGTCCGCATCCGCGAAGCCGCCCGCATGCGTATCGCCCATATCAACGGCTGCATTCCCTGCTCGGAAACCCGCGTAGAGGATATGCAGCGCCACGGCCTGACCGAAGATTTCTACGCGGGCGTTGATGACCCCGGCGGCCATGGCGCCTATGCGCCGCGCGAAGCTCTCGCCATTGCTTTCGCCGAACGCTTCGCAAAAGGTTCCGTGGCCTTTGATGATGCCTTCTGGGCAGCGCTCCATGGCGTGTTCAGCCCCGACGAATTGCTGGAACTTGCCACGCATTGCGCCAAATGGCTGGGTCTGGGCCGCCTCAATGCCGTGATGGAGATCGCCACATCCTGCCCGATCCGTATCAGCGCGGGTCCGAACGACTGCTGATCATCCCTTCCCCGTTTCAGCATCACGCGTCCGATGCGGTGACCGACTCCTTGCGCCAAACCGCTCCGGGAACCGGATGCATGGTTAAGCCGTTCACCTTGCAGAAAGAATTGGAGAGGGCCGATGAACGATGCACTGAAACCTCATGCCATGTTCGGCATCCTGTTCGGCCTGCTGGTTTCCATCGAGATGTGGTGCTTCGCCGCTCTTGTGATCAAGGCACTGGAATGATCGTGAGAGGAGGTGGTGAGCCCTGCTGGATTCGAACCAGCGACCTACTGATTAAAAGTCAGTTGCTCTACCGACTGAGCTAAGGGCCCTCATGTCCTGAGGTCCGCACGCACTAGAGGCGGCGATGCGGCTGGTCAACCTCCAGAAATCGCTTTTCGCAATCGTGCGCGCAAATGACGCACGGAAAGCCCGGAAACCGGGTCCCGCCAGCCCGGTGCGACAGAATGCAGCGGCGCCAGCACGAAGTCCCGATCGCGAAATGCGGGATGGGGGATGTGCAACGATCGGCTGTTCCAGCGACCGCCAGACCAGAGGATGATGTCGATGTCCAGACGCCGGGCGCCCCAGCGGATGAAGCGCTGGCGCCCAAGGCCATGCTCGATCGCCTGCAACCGCAGGAGCATGGTTTCGGGTGGCAGGCTGCTTTCCACCAGCAGGGCGCTGTTGGCGAATTTCCGGCGTGACGGCCCGATGGGCGGGGTCATCATGATGGGAGCCACGGCCGATACGGTTCCCAGTTCCGCAATCAGGCGCACCGCGTCCTTCAGCAGGCGCGCCGGCGTCTGTCGAGCCGACAGGGAGCGGTTCGATCCCAATGCGAGCGCATAAATATGACGGGGACTTGTCTTGGCCATCAGGCAGCGCCTATCCCCTCACAATGATGCTGCAAAGCCCTATCCCGCACAGCGAACCGCCCCATGACTGTCAACTCTGCCCCCGCCTGGTCGCATATCGCGAAGAAAATCGGGTGGAACATTCCGACTGGTGGAATGCCCCGGTTCCGGCCTTTGGCGATGATCGGGGCAGGATTGCGATCATCGGCCTTGCGCCCGGCAAATTCGGTGCAAATCGTACGGGCCGGCCCTTCACCGGGGATTATGCAGGCGATCTGCTCTTCGCGACGCTCAGCAAATTCGGGTTGGCGCAAGGCGCGTACGAAGGGCGTGCCGACGACAGCCTGGTGCTGCGGAACATCATCATCCTGAACGCGGTCAAATGCCTGCCGCCGCAGAACAAGCCGCTGCCGGACGAAATCCGCAATTGCCGCGCCTTCCTGAAACCCGCTGTCGCGATGCTCCCCCATGCGCGGGTCTTCGTCGCGCTGGGCCAGATCGCGCACCAGTCCGCAGTCAAGGTTCTGGGCGGCAAGCTCCCCAAAGCCCGCTTCGCTCATCTGGCGGAGCATCGCATGCCCAGCGGGAAGATCGTGATCGATAGCTACCATTGCTCGCGCTACAACCAGAATACCGGCCGGCTGACGGCTGACATGTTCGAGGCCGTATTTGCGCGGGCCGTGGCGCTCAGCGCATGAGATAGTCGAGATAGGCCCCGTCCGGCGGCCCATCAAGCGCCGCCATCATCGGCGCGAACAGACCCTTGTCGAGCAGCGCCCCGGCCGCCTTGTGCGCGCCCACATCGGTCCATTGCTCGATGAAGACGAAGCGCCGTTCATTGCCCAGATCGCGCAGCATCTCCACGCCCTCGCAGCCGGGCAGCGGCCGGACGGCATCGGCCACGGCACGCAGGGCGCTTTCCAGCGCGGCATCCATGCCTTCCTTGGCATGCATCACATAATGGCGGGCAATGGTCACGCGCGTCTCCTTCTGTCAGATGTCCTGCGCGATCCGCGCATAAAGCTCCGGCCGCCGGTCGCGAAAGAAGCCCATGCCCGCACGATGCCTGCGCGCTTGCTCCAGGTCCAAGGTCGCCACCAGTGCGCCATTATCCTTCGCATCGGCCTCTGCGGCGAAATCGCCCCATTCATCGCTGATGAAGCTGTGGCCGTAGAATTTCTGACCATCTTCCTCACCGATGCGATTGGCGGCGATCACGGGCATGCAGTTGCTGACCGCATGGCCGATCATCGCGCGGCGCCACATGCGGCTGGTGTCGAGGTCGGCGTCATAGGGCTCCGAACCGATGGCCGTGGGATAAAACAGCAGTTCCGCGCCCATCAGCGCCATGACCCGCGCGGTTTCGGGATACCATTGGTCCCAGCAGATGCCGACGCCGATCGTGCCGAACTTTGTTTCCCACACCTTGAAGCCCGAATTGCCGGGCCGGAAGTAAAATTTCTCCTGATAGCCCGGTCCGTCGGGAATGTGGCTCTTGCGATAGACGCCCATGATCTCGCCCTCATCATCGATCATGGCGAGCGAATTATAATGATGCTGCCCGTCGCGTTCGAAGAAGCTGGTCGGGATATAGACGCCCTCGGCCTTCGCCACCTTGCGCATTTCCCGCACGGCGGGATGCTCATCCAGGGGCAGGGCGCCCGCGAACAGAGCCTCATCCTGGACCTTGCAGAAATAGGGGCCTTCGAACAGCTCGGGCGGGAGGACGATCTTCGCGCCCCGCGCCGCGGCTTTCACGACATGGCCCGCGACCATTTCGATATTGTCCGCCTGATCGTCGGAAAAGGCGAGCTGGAGCGCGGCGACGGTCACTTTGGTCATTACACGGTCCCTAGAGTGATTCCGAGCCAGATGGCATCATCTGGCGGCTCGAAAATCACGGAAAACAAAAAACTCCCAGAGTCATTCCGGTTCAATCTGAACCGGAATGACTCTAGAGACGGATGCCCATCCGGGCAGCGATGGCAACGGTGAGGAGATAGAGCAGGATTGTCGCCACGCAACCCGCAATCAGCGCGGGCGCGAAGGAAACCCCGCGGCGCAGCAGCATCGGGATCAGCAGGAACATCGGCAGGGACGGGATGACATAATAAAATGTCGCCTCCGCATGCCGCGCCATATTTTCGGCGTCCGGCCTGTCGTTCCACAGCCAGATCATTCCCATCACCGAAATCAGCGGCAGCGAGGCGATCAGCGCGCCCAGCCCCGGATAACGCCGCGACACCACCGACACGATGGCGATGATGATGCCTGAAATCAGCGCCCGCAGCGCCAGCATCGCGCTCATGTGCCGGAGGGCATCTGCTGACTGCAACAGTGGAAGCTGCCGCCGCCCGACAGGATCGCGTCGCTGCGCAGTCCGATGATCTCCCGGCCGGGGAAGAAAGGCCTGAACGCATCCAGAGCCGCCTGATCATTGGGCTGGCCATAGATTGGCACGATGACGGCCGCATTGCCGACGGCGAAATTCATGTAGCTCGCCGGGATGATCTCCCCATCCACCACGACGCGGCCGGGGGAGGGGATGGACGCCACGTCGACGCCATGCGCCCTGGCACGCGCGCGCGCATCGACATAGATGGCCGCATTGGGATCATCCTCCGTGCTCGCCTCTGGCAGCGCCAGAACGCCCGGCGCCACGAAACGGGCCAGATTGTCGACATGCCCGTCCGTATGGTCGTTGAGCAGCCCGTTGCCCAGCCAAAGCATGTCGGACAGGCCCAACGCTCCGGCCAGCAACGTTTCGATCTTGCCCCGATCCAGTTCGGGGTTGCGATTGGGATGGAGCAGGCATTGCTCCGTCGTCACGAACAGGCCGGTGCCGTCGGTATCGACCGCGCCGCCTTCGAACACCCAATGCTGGGTCGATGTCGGCAGGCCCGTCATCGCCGCCAGTCGCGCGCCGATATCCTCATCGCCCGGCATCCGGTATTTGCCGCCCCAGCCATTGAAGCCGAAATCCACCAATGCCCGCTGCGCGCCGCGCAGCACCGCGATCGGCGCCGTGTCGCGCAGCCATACGTCGCCCAGCTTCTGCACCACCACGGTCACACCCGGCGCCACCAGTCCGCGCGCGACCTCCGCATCGTCCTCATCGGCGACCACCAGCCGCACATCCTCGCCCTTGCCATCGGCATGCAGAGCGTTGGCAAAGTCCGCGATCTGCCGCCGCGCCTCATCAAATGCGCCCGGCCATTCCTCGGGACAGGTCGGAAAGCCGATCCAGGTCCACTCATGCGGGGCCCATTCGGCGGGCATACGGAAAGTCATGGGCTTGGCTCCTGTTCACGCGTTCCTGCCGCGCCTCTACAGGATAGCAGTCCGCATGACAGCGGCAAATGCAGGGACGGGCGGTTCGGTTACCCGCTTAATTGCGCAGCCCATTGATCCAGCAGCTTGAAGCCCAGCGGGACATGGAAGCTCAGACCTGCATGAGGGGCCGAGCGCCAGCATACCGTCGCATCGCGCTTGCCAAGTCCATCGATCAGGATCTCGACCTGCATCCCTTCCTCCAGCAAGGCTGCATCGTCCTGGATCATCATGCCGGACAGGGAAATGTCCTTCATCGCGCAGCTGTGCCTGCCGGTTGGCGTCGTCACTGAAACGGGCATGCTGATGTTCAGCCGTACACCGCCCCGTTCGTCGCGTCCGTTTCGTTGCTCGGCCAATATAGTGGAGATGGAGACATGTTCCTCGAACATGAGCAATGCCTGCTCGCCCCGGAAGACGGCGACGATGGCGGGAACGGAAAATCCGTTTCGCAGTCCCAGCGTAACGCTCTGACCAGCCTCCAGCGGCAGGGTGGCGCGAATCAGCGCTTCCCTGGCCGACAGGGAATGAACGACGCATAGGCATTCTCTCTGTGGCGTGATCAGCTTGCCGACGTGTAATATGGTTACAGCGTTATTGATCTCCATGGTGCGACCCATCCCCTCATTTTTGGCGACCCTGATTCTTTTGGGCTTTCTTAAACCTATGGTTTCCGTAGCGTAAACCATGAATGGCGATCGCAAACTGTACGAGAATGGGACAGCATGAAGCGCCGCACCGGGCGCCGTCACGCCAATCCGGAGGTTAGTGGCCGGCGGAAATGCCCGGTCGGATTTTTATTTTCCGCTTCGGCTTCGATCGCGGATGGTGCGGAATTCGTCGCCCGGCACCCAGTTCGGCCAATCCGTCGCGTTCGCGAGCGCGCGCCCCACATCATAGTAAAGCTTCAGATCCGCTTTCACGCCGCTCCAGTCCCAATCGGGATCATATTCGTCCTTGGGGCCGTGATAGCGATGCTCCTCATAATCCTTCGCGGCCTTCGCCCCTGCCGCGGGGCCGCCTTTCACCAGATCCTGCCCACCCTCGAAATAGAGCATCGGCACGCCATGTTTGGCGAAGCTGAAATGGTCGGAGCGGTAATAAAAGCCCTTTTCCGGCGTGGGTTCCAGGCTGGCGACCCGCTTCTGCGCCGCCAGCGCCCGGTCCAGATAGGCGTCGAGCTGTGACTTACCCTTGCCGATCACCACGACATTCTTCGCCAGGCCCGCCATGCTGAGCGCGTCCATATTCACGCCGCCCACGGTCTGGCCCAGCGGAAACACGGGATGATTGCCATAATAGGACGACCCAAGCAGCCCCGATTCCTCCGCCGTCACTGCCAGAAAGACCTGGCTGCGATCCGTTGGTCCCGCCTTCACATTGGCCTGCGCCAATGCCACCAGCGCTGCCGTTCCCGTCGCATTGTCGATCGCGCCGTTGCAGATATCGTCGCCATCGGATGCCGCCTCGCAATGGCCCAGATGATCCCAATGCGCGGCATAGAGTACATATTCATTGGGCCGCGTCTTGCCGGGCAGCAGGGCGACGACATTCTTCGAGCTATGTTTGCGGATGGCATTGTCGAAGCTGAGGTTCGCCTTCACGCCCTTCAGCGGCACCGGCTTGAACCCGCGCTTCTTCGCCGCCGCCATCAGCATGTCGAGGTTCAACCCCGCGCCCGCCATCAGCGCCGCCGCCTTTTCCTTCTGCATCCAGCCGATAGCGGCCGACTGGTCGGCATTGCCGTTCGCGCTGTCCGCCACATGCTGCGCCCCGGTCCAGCTCGACTGCACGACATTCCAGCCATAGGCCGCGGGCACCGTATCATGCACGATGATCGCCGCCGCGGCGCCCTGCCGCGCGGCTTCCTCGAACTTGTAGGTCCAGCGGCCATAATAGGTCATCGCGCGCCCATTGAACGGCCCGCGAAGCGTCGGCGTCTGATAGTCAGGATCGTTCACCAATATGATGACGGTCTTCCCCTTCACATTCACGCCGGCATAGTCGTTCCACTTCTTTTCCGGCGCGTTGATGCCATAGCCGACGAAGACGACCGGACTGTCCTTGATCTCGATATGCGGCTGGCCGGTGCGATAGGTGGCCATCACCATCTCCGGTCCATATTTGGCGGATACCGTCGCCTTGCCGCCGGTAAAGGTCAGCGGCGACACATTCTTCGCGTCGATCTCGACCAGCGGCACATCCTGGAACCAGCTGCCCTTGTTGCCGGGCTTCAGCCCCAGGGCTTCGAAGCGCTGCACCAGATAGGCAAGGGTCTTTTCCTCCCCGACTGTTCCCGGCGCGCGGCCTTCATAAGCGTTGGAGGAGATCTCCTTCACCACCTCCTTCATCGTCTCGATGGAGGGGCCATTGGACGAGGCAGCGAAAACCGGCAGAGCGCAGGACAGCGCTACCAACGGCAGCGGGATCGTGGCGAAAGACAGGCGCATGCAAGGGGACCTCAATATCTGGATCGATGCGATGATGGCACTGCGCAGCGGGGCGGGCAAGCGTCAGCCGTTGACAGTTTTACTGCTGTATATATTGCAAACCCCGCAAGGGGGGTCTTTTCATGCAATTGAAGTTTCTGAATTTTTTGCCATTGATTGCGCTCGCCATGCCGGCACAGGCGCAAAGCGACGCCGCCAAAGCCTTTGGCGCGCGACCGGCCGTTTCCAGTGTCAGCATCTCGCCCGACGGCACGTCGCTGGCGATGATCGAGCCGACCGCGGGTCGCGGATCGGTCGTGTCGGTGCTCAGGATCGGCAGCGCGGAGGAGCGCAGGCAGGTTCTGGCGTCTGACGCCAATCCCGACAATCTGACGTCCTGCGGCTGGCCCACCAATGATCGCATCCTCTGCAACGTCTACCGGATCAGCACCGTGTTCGGACAGAGGACCGGCGAAACGCGCATGCTGGGCGTCAATGCCGACGGGTCGAACATCAGGATGGTGAGCGCCCGGCAAGGCGACACGCAGCTGGGGATAGCGCTGGGCGGCGGCCGGATTCTAGACTGGATGGGGGAGCGGGAGGACGGCACTGTCCTCATGGACCGCTATTATGTTCCGGAACAGACGACCGGACGCATGACCGCGCAGCGGCGGCAGGGTCTGGGCGTCGACCGTGTGAACACGCGCAACCTGTCCCGCTCCATGGTCGAAGTGCCGCGCGGGGACGCGTTTTCCTATATCGCGGATGGCCATGGCACGGTGCGGATCATGGTCACGCGCCCAACCACCAGCATGGGCTATGGTGGCCATCGCTACGAATATTTCTACCGCAAGAAGGGCAGCCGCGACTGGCTGCCGCTTTCGAGCCAGTCCGTGTCGGGCATCGAGGCGAAGGGTTTTCAGGCAGAGGCCGTCGATTCCGATCTGGACGTCGTCTACGGCATCGACGACACCCCAAATGGCCGCGCTGGCGTCTACCGCATCAGCCTGGACGGCAGCATGAGGAAGGAACTGGTCTACGATCGCGCTGATGTCGATGTGACCGACCTGATCCAGATCGGCCGTCAGCATCGCGTCGTCGGCGTCAGCTGGGCCACGGACCGTCGCTATTCGACCTTTTTCGATCCGGAACTGAAGAAATTGGCGGCGGCGCTCGGCAAGGCTTTGCCCAATGCTCCGCTGGTCAGCTTCGTCGATGCCAGCGCGGACGAACAGAAGCTGGTGCTTTATGCCGGCAGCGATATCGATGCTGGCCGCTATTATCTGTTCGACAAGGCGACCAAACAACTGGGCGAGATCATGGCGATCAAACCCGGCCTGGACAAATATAAGCTCTCGCCGGTCAAGCCGGTCGGTTTCCCGGCGTCGGACGGTCAGATGATCCCCGGCTATCTGACCCTGCCGCCCGGCAGCAATGGCAAAGGCCTGCCCGCCATCGTCATGCCCCATGGCGGTCCCTGGTGGCGCGATGAATGGGGCTTCGACTGGCTCGCCCAATTTTTCGCGCATCAGGGCTATGCGGTGTTCCAGCCCAATTTCCGCGGATCGACCGGCTTCGGCACGGATTGGCTGGGCGGCAGCGGCTTTAAATCCTGGCAAAAGTCGATCGGCGATATCAATGATGCGGGCAGATGGCTGGTCAGCCAGGGCATAGCCGACCGGTCGAAACTGGCGATCCTAGGCTGGTCCTATGGCGGCTATGCCGCGCTCCAGTCCGCCGTGGTCGATCCGCAGCTCTACAAGGCGATCGTCGCCATCGCGCCGGTCACCGACATTGGCGATCTTCAGCAGGAATGGAAGAGCGATCTCAGCCCGGCGTCACTGGCGGCGATGTTCGGCGATAGCGCCATCGCCCAGAGCGGATCGCCCGCGCGCCATGCCGATGCCTTCGTTGCGCCGGTGCTGCTCTTCCATGGCGATATCGACCGGAATGTTTCGATCGCGGAGTCCCGTTCCATGGCTTCGCGCCTGAAAGGCAAGGGCAAGTCGGTCGAATTGGTGGAGTACAGGAACCTCGACCATCAACTGAACGACAGCGATGCGCGGGCGCAGATGCTCGACCGCGCCGATCATTTCCTGCGTTCGGCGTTGAAGCTGCCGCCAACCCAATAGGGCAAAGGAAAAGGGCGGCCCAACCGGACCGCCCTTTTCCTTGTTTCGAATATTCGCCGCTGAAATCAGCGCGAATAGAATTCGACGACCAGATTGGGCTCCATCTTCACCGGATAGGGCACTTCGTCCAGCGAGGGAACGCGGACATAGGTGACCTTGGCGGCGCCATCGGGCGACACATAGTCAGGGATGTCGCGCTCGGGCAGGCTCTGCGCTTCCAGAACCAGCGCCATTTCCTGCGCCTTCTTGCCCAAGGTGATCTCGTCGCCCGGCTTCACCAGACGGCTGGCGATGTTGCACTTCACGCCGTTCACATAGATATGGCCGTGCGAAACGATCTGACGGGCCGAGAAGATGGTCGGCGCGAACTTGGCGCGATAGACGACGGCGTCCAGGCGGCGCTCCAGCAGGCCGATCAGGTTCTGGCCGGTATCACCCTTCATGCGGGCGGCTTCGATGTAGCTCTTCTTGAACTGCTTTTCGGTGATGTCGCCGTAATAGCCCTTCAGCTTCTGCTTGGCGCGCAGCTGGATGCCATAGTCCGACATCTTGCCCTTGCGGCGCTGGCCGTGCTGGCCGGGGCCATATTCACGCTTGTTGACCGGGCTCTTGGGGCGGCCCCAGATATTCTCGCCCATGCGGCGGTCGAGTTTGTACTTGGCGCTGGAACGCTTCGACATGATAATTCCTTACAATCGCTAACAACGTCATTCCCGGTCATCGCCTGCTTGCCATAAAGGGGCAGGGCCACCGCTTCACCGGGATGCGGGGCCAATCGCGAAGCGGCGCCTATGACGAAGGGATGACGCTATGTCAACCCTCGACAGGCCCGGTTTCGGGGCTTAGTTGAGCCCTCATGAACCCCGAAAGCTACACGACCATGGCCGAAGTCCGCGCAGGCGTGGACGAACTCGACCGTCAGCTTGTCGCGCTGCTCGACCAGCGTTTCGCCCATATGCGCGCCGCCGCCCGGATCAAGCCGGATCGGGGCCATGTCCGCGATGAACCCCGCAAGGCGGAGGTCGTCGAAAACGTCCGTGCCGAAGCGCAACGCCTCGGCGCGCCCGCCGACGTGATCGCCGGTCTGTGGGAGCAATTGGTCGAAGCCTCGATCGCCTATGAAATGGTGGAGTTCGACCGCCTCAGGGCTTAACGCGCCCGCGGATTCCCCAGCGCGGACAAAACACCGCGCAGGGTCCGAACCTCCAGATGGTTCCAGCCCGGCTTGGTCAGCAGGTTGCGCAAGGTCCGCTTGGTCGCGGGCGCGCGGTCCGGCGGAAAGAAATAGCCCGCGCCTTCGAGCAGAGTCTCGAACTGCGCGATCATCCCCTCCAGCTCCGCCTGCGGAGCCGGTTCGCCCAAATCCACCACGGTCGGCTGCTCCAGAGAAGCCTGTTTGGACCATTCATAGGCGCACAGGATCACTGCCTGCGCCAGATTGAGCGACCCGAACTCCGGATTGATCGGCACGGTCAGGATCTTCCGCGCCAGCGCGACATCCTCGGTTTCCAGTCCCGACCGCTCAGGACCAAACACATAGGCGGAGCGCCTGGTGGCATCATGGATTTCCCGGGCAGCCTCTTCCGGCGTCACCACCGGCTTGGTCACGCCCCGCTTGCGCACGGTGGTCGCATAGACATGCGCGCAGTCCGCGACGGCATCGGCCAGCGTCTCAAACACCTCCGCCTTGTCCAGCACCACATCCGCGCCAGCCGCTGACGGGCCTGCGTCCGGGTTTGGCCAGCCATCGCGCGGCGACACAAGCCGCATCTCGACCAGCCCGAAATTCAACATGGCCCGCGCCGCCTTGCCGATATTTTCGCCCAGCTGCGGCCGGACCAGGACAATGACGGGGGGCAGGGAGGTGGCTCCAGCCTCAGTCACTCCCGACCTCTTTCACGGTCGAGGCGAAATCCTCGAAATCGCGCGCGTCGGTGAAGTCCTTGTAGACGCTGGCGAAGCGGATATAGGAGACGCTGTCGAGGCGCTTCAGCCCGTCCATCACCATCTCGCCAATGGCCCGCGCCGGGACTTCGCCGTCGCCGGATGTTTCCAACTGCCGCTGGATGCCGGAAATCAGCTTTTCCAGACGGCTTGGATCGATCGGGCGTTTGCGGCAGGCAATGCCGATCGACCGCGCCAGCTTGTCGCGATCGAAGGCTTCCTTGCGCCCCTCGCTCTTCACCACCCAGATGTCGCGGAGCTGAATCCGTTCGAAGGTGGTGAAGCGCGCGCCGCAGGCTTCGCACTGACGCCGCCGGCGGATGGCGGCGCCATCCTCCGTCGGGCGGCTGTCCTTTACCTGACTGTCGTCATGGGCACAAAAGGGGCAGCGCAAGCGATCTTACCCTTCGTAGATCGGGAAACGGGCGCAGAGAGCCGAGACGCGCTCCCGCACACTGGCTTCCACGGCGGCATCGCCATGCTCGCCCCCAGAACGCTGGCTGTCGCGCAGGCCTTCCAGAACGTCCGCGATCATGTCGCCGATCGCTTCGAACTCCGCCACGCCGAACCCCCGCGTCGTTCCCGCAGGGGAACCAACACGAATGCCGCTGGTCTTGGTCGGCGGCAGCGGGTCGCCCGGCACGCCATTCTTGTTGCAGGTGATGAAGCTGCGCTCCAGCGCCTCGTCCGCGTCCTTGCCCGAAATGCCATAGGGGCGCAGGTCGATCAGGGCGAGGTGCGTGTCGGTGCCGCCCGAAACCACGGCAAGCCCGCGCTGCTCCAGCTTGCCCGCCAGCGCCTTGGCGTTGGTGACGATGGCCTTGGCATAGGTCTTGAACTCGGGACGCAGCGCCTCACCGAAAGCCACGGCCTTCGCCGCGATGACATGCATCAGCGGCCCGCCCTGAAGGCCGGGGAACACCGCCGAATTGATCTTCTTCGAAATGGCTTCGTCATTGGTCAGGATCATGCCGCCGCGCGGACCGCGCAGGGTCTTGTGGGTGGTGGTGGTCACGACATGGGCATGGCCGAAGGGGGTCGGATGCTCGCCGCCCGCGACCAGACCGGCGAAATGCGCCATGTCCACCATGAACAGCGCGCCGACCTTGTCGGCAATGTTACGGAAACGCGCGAAATCGATATGGCGCGGATAGGCCGAACCGCCCGCGATGATCAGCGAAGGCTTGTTCTCGACCGCCATTGCCTCGACCACGTCATAGTCGATGAGATGCGTATCCTCGCGCACGCCGTACTGCACGGCATTGTACCATTTGCCCGACAGCGCGGGCTTGGCGCCATGCGTCAGATGGCCGCCGGCGTCGAGCGACAGGCCCATGATGGTGTCGCCCGGCTTGGTCAGCGCCAGCATCACCGCGCCGTTCGCCTGCGCGCCTGAATGGGGCTGCACATTGACGAAGCCGCAGTTGAACAGCGCCTTGGCGCGGTCGATGGCAAGCTGCTCGACCTCATCCGATGGCGCGCAGCCCTGATAGTAGCGCTTGCCCGGATAGCCCTCGGCATATTTGTTGGTGAAGACCGACCCCTGCGCCTCCAGCACCGCCTTCGACACGATGTTTTCCGAAGCGATCAGTTCGATCTGGTTCTGTTCGCGCTTCAGCTCCTTGGCGATGCCGCCAAAGACCGCCGGATCGGCATCGGCCAGGCCGCGCGTGAAATAGCCTTCCGAACGGATGTCGGACAGGGGGGAGAGGGTGGCTGTGCTCATGCAAAGTCTCCTTACAGCGCGGGCTTGGACAGTTTCTCGACGCGGCCAGCATGGCGGCCACCGCCGAAGTCAGTGGAAAGAAAAGCGGCGACGCAGGCCTTGGCCATGTCCACGCCGATCAGGCGCGCGCCCAGGGCAAGGACGTTGGCGTCATTATGCTCACGCGAAAGTGCGGCGGACAGTGGTTCGGATACCAGAGCGCAGCGGCAGGCGGGGTTGCGGTTGACGGCAATCGAAATGCCGATGCCCGATCCGCAGAGCGCAATGCCACGCTCTGCTGCGCCCGAAGCCACGGCAATGCCGAGCTTGTAGCCAAAATCGGGATAGTCCACCCGGTCGATTGTCGCCGGACCCAGATCATCGACCTCATGGCCCTCGGCGCGCAGCCAGTCTGCGAGTTCCGCCTTCAGATCAACGGCGGCATGATCGGAAGCGATAGCGATTTTCACCTGAAACTTGTCCAATCACCAAAAAGTTGATTCGTTTCCGCGCCTCATAGGGGCAGAGGCGTGATATTGCCACAGTCCACCCGCCCGCCTATGGCCTGCTTCATGGCAGGCACGATTTTATCCATCCTGATGCTCGCGGGCATGGCTCTGACCGGCGGCGGCCTCTACGCCATCGTGAAGAAGGGCGACCGCAAACGCGGCACGCTGATGATCGTCGCGGGGCTGGTCATGTTCGCCAATGTCGCCATCACCGCCATTCCGGGTCCTGACCTGCCGGTGCTGGAAAATCGCCACTAGGCGCGTGGCGCCACCGCCGCCAGCAAATCGGTCTGGGTGATGAGGCCGTGCAATCTGCGATCCTCATCCACGACGATGGCCTCTCGCCGGGCCCCGCCGGTCAAGGGGCGCAAGAGCGCCGCGACTGGCGTGTCCACGTGCACGATATAGGGTTGCGATGCGATGTCGCGTACGCGCTCGCCCTCCCGCGCCAGATCCAGCGGTCCGATTATGCCACATACATGTCCTGCATGATCCAGTACCGGCAAGGACAGCAACCGCCGGGCATGAAGCAATCGCTGCGCCTCAGCCACTGGCTCGTTTTCCCTTATGGATATCACGTCACGCGACATGATTTCGCCGCAGGTCAGCCTGCCATGCGTCCGTTCAGCCGCGCGCATTTCCGCATCGTGCAACACCATCTGAAGGTCGGCGGCATCGACGTCCAGCGTATCGCCATAGGCGTGCAGCGCTTCCTCGACATCCTGCTCGGACGGCGTGCGCAGGATTGGCGCGGGATCACTGGTGCCATGCGTACTGGCAGCCTTGGGCGCGACATGGGGATAGCTGTGCCCCGCCAGCCGATGGAAGATGATCGCAACGGTCACGAGCAGCGCGGTATTCACGGCCACCGGTACAAAGGCGAACATATAGTCCGGCGGGCCATGAGTGGCCCCCAGCACTGTCGACAATGCCACAGCCCCGCCCGGCGGATGCAGACAGCGCATCAATGACATGGCACCGATAGCGCAACCTACGGCGAGTGCGGCGGCTATGGTCGGATCAGGGATCAGCTTCGCCACGGTGATCCCGGCCAAAGCCGACACCACATTGCCGCCAAAGACCGACCAGGGCTGAGCCAGCGGGCTGGCCGGGACCGCGAAAAGCAACACGGCGGAAGCGCCCATGGGCGCCACCAGCAGGGGATGGGCAATCCCGTTCCCCAGCATCAGCCCGCACAGCAGGCCGGTAATGGCGATCCCGCCGATCGCGCCGCTCGCTGCCTTCAGCCGGTCCAGAAAGCCGGGGCCGGCGGGCGCGGGAATGAAGGCGCTATAATAGCGGCTCCATATCAGGCGGACGTCGTTCTTCTGCTCACTCATCGCGCGCCGCCGCTAAAGCCCGCTGCCGCTCAGGCCAAGCGCAAATTTCCATGCACCCATCCAACGCCAGCTTTTATTCCGCCAAAAAGAAAAGGGGCCGTCCAAGCAGCCCCTTCCACTCTCAACTCTCGCGCAAAATTCACCTGATGGGTGAATCCGGCGAAAGCCGCATATCCAGATAATTGTCCACCGACTTCATCAACTGATCCAGTTCATGTTCGAAAAAGTGGTTCGCGCCACGAATCTCGTCATGATGGATGGTGATGCCCTTCTGCGTCCGCAGCTTGTCGACCAGCTTCTGCACGGCGCTGGCGGTCACGACCTCGTCGGCCGTTCCCTGCACGATGATGCCCGAAGAGGGGCAGGGCGCGAGGAAGGAGAAGTCATACATGTTCGCTGGCGGCGCGACCGAGATGAAGCCCCGGATTTCCGGCCGCCGCATCAGCAGTTGCATGCCGATCCACGCGCCGAAGGAGAAGCCCGCGATCCAGGTCGTCTGCGCCTCGGGATGGAAGCTCTGCACCCAGTCGAGCGCGGCGGCGGCATCGGACAGTTCGCCAATGCCGTTGTCGAACGTGCCCTGACTACGTCCCACGCCACGGAAGTTGAACCGCAGCACCGCAAAGCCGCGCTTCACGAAGGTCTTGTAGAGCGCCTGGGTGATCCGGTCGTTCATCGTGCCGCCGCCCTGGGGGTGGGGATGCAGGATCATCGCGACGGGCGCGCGAGGGCGGGGCGGGGGGCTGAAGCGGCCTTCAAGGCGACCTTCGGGACCGGGAAAGATTACGTCGGGCATGGCACCTGTTATGGTTCTGGGCGGCGTGATGCCGCGAAGGGAGACGGCGCAGCAGCATATGCTGGCGCTGCGCGGCAGACCGCCTATATAGAAGCCGCCACCATTTCCGCAATCAATGAGTGTTTCTTGGGCCTCGCTTCCGACCGCCTCTATCTGGATCACGCCGCCACCACGCCGATGCTGCCTGAGGCGAAAGCCGCGATGGTCGAGGCGCTGGAAAGCTGGTCCAACCCCTCCAGCCCCCATGGCGACGGCCGCGCCGCCCGCGCCGCTCTGGAGGATGCCCGCCGCCGGATCGGCGCGGCGCTGGGCTGGGACGGCCAGATCATCTTCACCTCCGGCGCCAGCGAGGCCATCGCGATCGCACTGACCCGCGCCAAGGCAGCGCGCATCCTGACCTCTCCGGTTGAGCATGATTCGGTGTTGCGCGTGACCCCGCAGGCCGAACGGCTGCCGGTGGACCACAACGGCCTCCTCAACAGCCGTCATTCCCGCGAAGGCGGGAACCCATCTCCCAACCCCACCCCCGTCGCAGCGTCGGGGATGGCTCCCCGCCTTTGCGGGGATGACCAAGCTGGGCTGTTGCTCGCCGTCCAGCACGTCAACAATGAAACCGGCGTCATCCAGCCCCTCGACCAGATCGACCGTGACGGCATCATCCTCTTCGCCGATTGCGCCCAGGGCGCCGGAAAGCTCCCCCTCCCGAACGCCGATATGATCGCCGTCAGCGCCCATAAATTCGGCGGTCCCCCGGGGATCGGCGCGCTGCTCATCAAGGACCTGACCCTGATCCACCCCGGCGGCGGCCAGGAACAGGGTTATCGGGCGGGCACCGAAAACCTCCCCGCCATCATCGCCATGGCAGCAGCGCTCGAAGCGCGTGCCGACTGGCTCCCCAAAGCCGCCATTCTTCGCGCGAAACTTGACGCCGCCGTCGAAGCATCCGGCGGCGAGATCGTCGCCCGCGATGCTCCCCGCATCCCATCCATTGCCAGCTACCGCATGCCCGGCCTTTCGGCCCGCGCCCAGCTTATCCAGTTCGACCTCGCCGGCATTTCCGTCTCGGCGGGCAGCGCCTGCTCTTCCGGGTCGCTCAAGACCAGCCATGTCCTCCACGCCATGGGCTGGGACGAAACGCAGGCGGGCGAAGTCATCCGCGTCAGCTTCGGCCCCGCGACCAGCGAGCCTGACATAGACCGCTTCATCGCGGCCTGGACCAAAATGGCGGCCCGCGCCCGATGACCATCTATCTCGACTATCAGGCGACGACGCCGCTCGCGCCGGAAGCCTTCGACGCGATGGTCCCGCTGCTGCGCGACCAGTTCGCCAACCCCCATAGCCCTCATCGCCTGGGTCGTGCCGCCACAGCGCAGGTTGAAGTCGCCCGCGCGGAAATCCTGAAGCTCCTTCCCGAAGGCGGCCGCCTGCTCTTCACCTCCGGCGCGACCGAAGCCCTCAACATGGCAATCCAGGGCGCGCCCGATGGCGGCATCGTCACCATCGCCACGGAACATGCCGCCGTCCTCGACACGGTCGAAGCACAGGGCAGGGCAGGGCGCGCCATCACGATCCTTCCGGTGGCCCCGGACGGCCTCGTGGACCTGACCCAGGCCGCCAAAGCCATCCGCCCCGGCGTGGCGTTGGTCGCCGCCATGCTGGTCAACAATGAAATCGGCGTGATCCAGCCGATCGCGGAACTGGCCAGCCTTGCTCATAGGGCAGGCGCCTTGTTCCTCTGCGACGCCGTGCAGGGCTATGGCCGCGTCCTCATCCCGCCCGAATGCGACATAGTCGCGATCAGCGCGCACAAAATCCACGGTCCCAAGGGCATTGGCGCCCTCTGGCTCCGCGACGGGGTGACCCTCGCCCCGATCATCCACGGCGGCGGTCAGGAGGGCGGCCTGCGTTCCGGCACCCTTTCACCAGCCCTTTGCGCCGGATTCGGCGCCGCCGCCCGGCTGATGCGGAAACGTACCGAAACCGATCGCGCCCACGTCGAATCACTCTGGCAGGCCGCCCGCGCGCTCTTTTCCCAATGGACACTCAATGGCAGCGAAATCCGGCGCTATCATGGTAATCTGAACCTTCGCCGGGCGGGAATCGACGGCGCGCGGCTGTTGTCGGAATGCCGCGATGTCGCTTTTTCGCTCGGTAGTGCTTGCGCAAGCGGGTCCGGGCGGCCTAGCCATGTGCTGCGCGCACTCGGCCTGTCAGACGTGGAGGCGCGCGGATCGGTGCGGATCGGCTTTGGCCGGTACACGACGCTGGCCGAATTGGAGGATGCCGCGAGGATATTGAACAAGGCAGCCCAAAAATGGGCGCTATGAAGCATCGTGCAAAAAAGTGGGAACCGGTTTTTTGCCCCAACGATGCGACAGCAAAAGATCGGGGAACGTCGCACCATGACCAAGATCGTCTTCATCAGCGCGGATGGAGAGCATCGGCAGGAGGTTGAAGCACCGGCGGGATCGGTCCTCCTGGACGTCGCCCAGGCCGCGGGCCAGCCGCTCGAAGGCACGTGCGAAGGCCAGATGGCCTGCTCCACCTGCCATGTCATCGTCGATGCCGAGGACTTTTCAAGGCTCAAGAAGGCGAGCGAGGATGAGGAAGACATGCTCGACCTCGCCGCCGCCGCGACCCGCACCAGCCGCCTGTCCTGCCAGATCGTGCTGGACGAAGAGCTTGAGAGCCTGACCGTCCGCATTCCCGGCGAATTCTGCAACATGCAGGGAATGTAAGCTTGCCCGGACGCCTGATTCTCGCCGCCCTGCTGCTCGCTGCCCCGGCCGCGGCGCAGGACACCGCGCCACGCCAGTCGCTCCTCCCGCCCGCGCCCCGCTATATGGTGAGCGAATCGGCCATGAAGTCGGTCCGCAATCCCAAGGAAATCGAGGAAAGCACTGGTGGTCGGCTGGGCGTCGCGCTGGTCGACGGCAAGGGTGCGCTGATCCTCGGTTTCAATCGCGACGAGCGCTTCGCCATGTGCTCGACGTTCAAGGCTCCGCTCGCCGCCGCCGTGCTGACGGGTGCGGAAGGCGGAAAATTCGGCCTCGAAGGCCAGATCAGCTTCACCCGGGCCGATATTCTGGACTACGCCCCGGTCGTCAGGAAGAACGCGAAGCGCGGCCGCATGTCGATGGAGGAACTGGCCGCCGCCGCTGTCGAGGTCAGCGACAACAGCGCCGCCAATCTGTTGCTCCCGATGATCGGCGGCCCCGAAGGCCTGACGAAGTTCATCCGCGCCCATGGCGACACGGTGACGCGCCTCGACCGCGCCGAACCCGCGCTCAATGAGAATGTCGAGGGCGACGAACGCGACACCACCAGCCCGGCCGCCATGGCCGGCCTGATGGGCCGCCTGATCTTCACCGATCTCGCGCCGACCAGTGCCGAAAAGCTGCGGGGCTGGCTCAACGCCAGCACCACCGGCGACAACCGCATCAGGGCGGGTCTTCCCAAGGGCTGGACCTCCGGCAGCAAGACCGGAAGCTGCGGCACCGCCTATAATGACGTGGCGTTGGTGAAGGCGCCATCGGGCGAGGAATATATCCTCGCCATCTATCTCGATCGGCCCACGGTGGATTCCAAGGCCGCCGAAGCCGCCATCGCCGAAACCGCTCGCGCCGCTCTGGATTTCGTGGGGAAGGCGCAAAAGACCGGCCTTGAATAGCAATATGCTCCCGTCCCGCGGGCGGGGCAGGCTGGCGCACGCCAGCCATCGTCCGCAATGTCGGAAATAACAGCACGCTTGCCATCCCGCCCCGCATTCGCCATATGCCGCGCCGGGAGTCGGGCGGACGTAGTCGTCGCGAACCTGGTCAGGTCCTGACGGAAGCAGCCACAGTGATTTCGCTGCGGGTCGTTCCGGCTCCCACCTCCATCCAGCTTTTCCGGCTTCGACAGCCTCGCAACTAGCCGCTAGACTGACCCGATGTCCGATTCCCCTCAGCCCTATCGCGTGCTTGCGCGCAAATACCGCCCGCGTAATTTCCGCGAACTGATCGGGCAGGACGCCATGGTCCAGACGCTGGGCAACGCGATCCGTCGGGGGCGGCTGGCTCACGCTTTCCTGATGACCGGCGTTCGCGGCGTCGGCAAGACATCTACCGCCCGCCTGATCGCCAAGGCGCTGAACTGCATCGGCCCGGACGGGCAGGGCGGCCCGACCATCGACCCCTGCGGCGTCTGCGAACCGTGCATGGCGATTGCCGAGGGGCGGCACATTGATGTGGTGGAGATGGACGCCGCCAGCCATACCGGCGTCGACGATGTGCGCGAGATCATAGAGGCGGTGCGCTATGCCGCCGTCTCGGCCCGTTACAAGATCTACATCATCGACGAAGTCCACATGCTGTCCAAGAACGCGTTCAACGCGCTCCTGAAGACGCTGGAGGAACCCCCGGCGCATGTGAAATTCCTGTTCGCGACGACGGAAGTGAACAAGGTGCCGGTGACGGTGCTGTCCCGTTGCCAGCGTTTCGACCTGCGCCGCATCCCGGCGGAACTGCTCGCCGCCCACTTCGCCCATGTGGTGGAGGCCGAATCGGTCGCCGCCGAACCCGACGCGCTGGCCCTGATCGCGCAGGCCGCCGAAGGCTCCGCCCGCGATGGCCTCTCGATCCTCGATCAGGCCATAGCTCATGCGGAAATGGGCGAAGGCGCCCCGCTCGTCACGGCGTCACAGGTCCGCGACATGCTCGGCCTGTCCGACCGCGGTTCGACCCGTCGCCTGCTCGGGCTTTTGCTCGAGGGGGACAGCGGCGCGCTGCTCGGTGCGGTGCGCGACCAATATGCGCTGGGCGTCGAGCCGCTGTCGCTGATGCGCGGCCTGCTTGAACTGGTCCACGCCGTGACGCTGGTGAAGGCGGGGCGGGACATCGCCAATCCCGGCCAGTCCGCAGAGGAACGCGAAGCATTGGCCGAATGGGCGTCGCAGCTTGGCTTCGCGCCGCTCCACCGCCTCTGGCAGCTTATCCTCAAGGGCCATGATGAGGTCGCCAGCGCCGCGCTCCCCATCGAAAGCTGCGAAATGGCCCTGTTGCGCGTGATGCACGCCGCGACCATGCCTGATCCGGGCGAGATCGCGCGCCTGCTCCGCGAAGGCGCGCCCGCCATGGCCCCCGGCCAGACGCAGGCTGCGGCACCCTCCAGCGCCCCTGCCGCCAAACTCCCCGCCAGCTTCGAAGACCTGATCGAAGCCTTCTGGCAAAAGGGCAAAGGGCAACTCGCGCAGGAAATGCACGACTGCATCGGCGTGATCCGCTATGCCCCGCCCGAAATGGACTTTACCGGCGCATCTTCGCTGTTGCCCGGCTTCGTCGGCCGCATCACCCCGGCGCTGCGCGAAGTCACCGGCGTCGCATGGCGCGTCACGCAAAGCAACGGCCCTGCCGTGCCGACCTTGCAGGAGCGGGAAATGGCCGAGGCGGCGGATGCCCGCGCGGAAATCATGGAAACCCCGGTGGTCAAGGCGGCGATGGCCGCCTTCCCCGATGCCGAGCTTGGCGATGAGCTTGAACAATGGAGCGCAGAGCGATGAAAGATCTGAATGAAATTCTAGGCATGGCGAGCCGCGTGCAGGAGGAACTGCAACGCGCGCAGGACAATCTCGACAAGCTGGAAGTGGAAGGCTCGGCCGGCGGCGGTCTGGTCAAGGTCCGCGCCTCGGCCAAGGGGCGCATATTGGGCGTCGCCATTGACGACAGCCTGCTCGCTCCCACGGAAAAGCAGATGCTGGAGGACCTGATCACGGCCGCGTTCAACGACGCGCGCAAGAAGGCCGATGAAGTTTCCAGTGCCGAAATGGGCAAGATGACCGCAGGGTTGCCTCTGCCCCCGGGCTTCAAGCTGCCTTTCTGACCGAAATTATGGCAGGATCAGCCCCTATTCATCATTCCGGCGCTAAAAGGCATGATTGAACGATGCGGTGACTATCCCCATAAAGGCGATGAACCGCATCATCGGGCTGACATGATCGCCCTGGAGAGTGAATGACTACGCAATATCCCCTTCTTCCGCTGCGCGACATCGTCGTCTTTCCGCAGATGATCGTGCCGCTGTTCGTGGGTCGCGACAAAAGTGTGTCCGCGCTGGAAGCGGCGATGGAGGGCGACAAGGAAATCTTCCTCGTTTCCCAGCTGGACCCCGCAGAGGATGATCCGGGTCAGGATTCGCTCTATGACACCGGCGTGATCGCGGTCGTGCTGCAATTGCTGAAGCTGCCCGACGGCACGGTTCGCGTGTTGGTGGAGGGCAAGCAGCGCGCCCGCCTCGACGGCATCAGCAACGCCGAAGGGCATATGATCGCGGCAGTGAGCCAGGTCGATGAACTGGCTGCCGAAGGGCCGGAAGCCGCCGCGCTGATGCGCTCCGTGGCAGAGCAGTTCGAAAATTACGCCAAGCTCAACAAGAAGCTGCCCGCCGAAACCCCGGTGCAGCTGCGTGAGATCGAGGATGCGGGGCGTCTGGCCGATGCGGTCGCCGCCAATATCAACGTCAAGGTCGCCGACAAGCAGTCGCTGCTGGTCGAGGCCGATCCGGTCAAGCGCCTCGAAATGGTGTTCGCCTTCATGGAAGGCGAACTGGGCGTGTTGCAGGTCGAGAAGAAGATTCGCGGCCGCGTGAAGCGGCAGATGGAGAAGACCCAGCGCGAATATTATCTGAACGAGCAGTTGAAGGCGATCCAGCGGGAACTGGGCAATGGCGAGGGTGAGGAGGGCGATGAACTTGCCGAACTCACCGAGAAGATCGCCAAGGCGAAGCTCAGCAAGGAAGCCCGCGCCAAGGCGACGGCCGAGCTGAAGAAGCTCAAGGGCATGCAGCCCATGTCGGCCGAAGCGACGGTGGTGCGCAACTATCTCGACGTGCTGCTGGGGCTTCCCTGGGGCAAGAAGGGCAAGGTCAAGACCGATCTCAAGAAGGCGCAGGCGATCCTGGACGAGGATCATTTCGCGCTGGAGAAGGTCAAGGACCGGATCATCGAATATCTGGCCGTCCAGGCGCGCACCAACAAGCTGAAAGGCCCGATCCTGTGCCTTGTCGGCCCTCCGGGCGTCGGCAAGACCTCGCTTGGTCGCAGCATTGCGAAAGCGACGGGCCGTGAATTCGTGCGCCAGTCGCTGGGCGGCGTGCGTGACGAAGCGGAAATCCGCGGCCACAGGCGGACCTATATCGGCTCGCTCCCGGGCAAGATCGTGACCAACCTCAAGAAGGCGGGGACGATGAACCCGCTCTTCCTGCTGGACGAGATCGACAAGCTGGGTCAGGATTTCCGCGGCGATCCGGCCTCGGCGCTGCTGGAGGTGCTGGACCCCGAACAGAACAGCAAGTTCCAGGATCATTATCTGGAGATCGACGTCGATCTTTCGGACGTGATGTTCGTGACGACGGCCAACTCGCTCAACCTGCCGCAGCCCTTGCTCGACCGCATGGAGATCATCCGGCTCGAAGGCTATACAGAGGATGAGAAGGTCGAGATCGCCCAGCGGCATCTGTTGCCCAAGCAGATCGACGCCCACGGCCTCAAGGAAGGCGAGTTCGAAGTCACCGAAGACGCGGTGCGCGATCTGATCCGCTATTATACGCGGGAGGCGGGCGTCCGCACGCTGGAACGCGAGGTGGCGCGCCTCGCCCGCAAGGCGCTGCGCAAGATTCTCGAAGGCGCCTATGACAAGGTGACGATCACGCCGGAAAACCTCGCCGACTATGCAGGCGTCCGGAAGTTCCGCCATGGCGTGGGTGAGGAAGAGCATCAGATCGGCGCGGTGACGGGGCTGGCCTGGACCGAAGTGGGCGGCGAACTGCTGACCATCGAGGCGGTGACGGTCCCCGGCAAGGGCGCGATCAGGACCACCGGCAAGCTGGGCGAGGTCATGAACGAGTCGGTTCAGGCCGCCTTCTCCTATGTGAAGGCGCGTTCGCCCGGCTATGGGATCAAGCCCAATATCTTCATCCGCAAGGATATTCACATCCACCTTCCAGAAGGCGCGGTGCCCAAGGATGGCCCGTCGGCGGGCATCGGCATGGTGACGACCATCGTGTCGACGCTGACCGGCATCCCGGTGCACAAGGACGTGGCGATGACCGGCGAAGTCACGCTGCGTGGCCGTGTCCTTCCCATTGGCGGGCTCAAGGAAAAGCTCCTCGCGGCCCTGCGCGGCGGCATCAAGACGGTGCTGATCCCGCAGGAAAATGAGAAGGACCTGGCTGAGATACCTGCCAACATCCGGGAGGGGCTGGAGATCGTTCCGGTGTCCCATGTGGATGAGGTGCTGGCCCGCGCGCTCGTTTCGACTCCGGAAGCAATTGCCTGGACGGAGGAGGATGACCTCGCCGCCCAGCCGAGTCCGGCTCAGGGACGGGATGGCGAAGCCTCCATCCGGCACTGATTTGGGGTTATGGAAGCCGTGATCGGCGGCTCTTTGACAGGGTTTTGACTTAAAATCTTGTCTGAGTAGCCATTGGCACCGCTTTCCCTTTGACAAGCCCGGAAAGCTGCGCCTTATTGCGCCGCCTACGCCGCGATTCCTAAAGTTATCCAAACAGCTAGAAGGGGGTTCCCAAGGCATGAACAAGCAGGATCTTATCAGCGCAGTCGCTGAAAGCAGCGGCCTTTCCAAGAGCGACGCCAGCAAGGCCGTCGAAGGCGTTTTCGACGCAATCACCGGTTCGCTGAAGAAGGGCGACGAAGTGCGCCTGGTCGGTTTCGGCACTTTTTCCGTTTCGCAGCGCAAGGCTTCGACCGGTCGCAACCCGCGCACCGGGGAAACGATGACGATCAAGGCATCCGCCCAACCGAAGTTCAAGGCCGGCAAGGGTCTTAAGGATTCGGTCAACTAGGGGTTCAAGGGCGCTTCTTGAAAGAGCGCCTTTGCCCATTTAATCCAGCGTCGCGGTGGGCGAAAGTTTTTACGGAGAGAGTAGCGCAGCAGCAGGGAGGGTACTCTCATCGCGCGCGCCGATTTCGGAAGGCAAGGGAAAAGGGGTGGAAGCGGCAAGCTTCTCGCCCCTTTTCTTTTTTATTTCGATGCCCCGCCTTTTTCCGCATGCACCCGCTTGACGGCGCGGGGTGGGCCGCATATGTCGCCCTTCTCTTACGGGGCATTGCTCCTGTGGCGATCGTAGCTCAGTTGGTTAGAGCGCCGGTTTGTGGTACCGGAGGTCGCGGGTTCGGATCCCGTCGATCGCCCCATTTTCTCCATTCCTGCCCCATAATCGGGGCTTCGCATAAGGCGCGCGGCCCTCTATAGCCCGCTCATGGACGAAGCGCGCGACAAGGGCCTGACCCTCAATCCCAAATATGACAGAGACGGCCTGATCACCGCCGTCGTCACCCATGTCGACAGCGGCGAAGTGTTGATGGTCGCACATATGAATGCGCAGGCGCTGAAGCTGACCATCGGCACCGGCCTCGCCCATTTCTGGTCGCGCAGCCGCCAGGCGCTCTGGAAGAAGGGCGAGACGTCCGGCCATATGCTGCAAGTCCGCGACCTCCGCATCGATTGCGATCAGGATGCCGTCTGGGTGAAGGCCGTCCCGGCCGGCCCCACCTGCCACACCGGCGCGCGCTCCTGCTTCTTCCGCCGCATCGGCCCGGAAGGCCTTACCCCCGTCGATGCGGCTGACTAGCCTTTTCGCGCTGGTCCTGCTCGCCGCCTGCCAGCGCGAAGCGACACCTGCGCCCGGCCCGCGTGAAACCGGCATCCAGACCAGTTCGGGCCTCGAACGCGCGGCCATCGAAACCGGCGTGATCGCGGACGCGGCGAAGATTCCGGCGATCGGCCTCTATCAGCGCGATCATGAGGCCGGCCGCGACCTACTCTGCGTGATCCCGGCGAAGAATGGCGATTATCGCTTTGGTCTGGAAGCGACCTTCGGAGAGGATCAGAGTTGCGCGGGGAGGGGGACGGCGCGGCGCGCAGGCGACAAGCTGATCCTGAGCTTCTCCCGCAGCGACCATTGCATCGTCGTCGCCCAATATGATGGCGACCGGATATCGCTTCCCGGCGTGGTCGACATGAAGTGCGCGGACGTCTGCAAGGGGAGAGGCTCGCTCGAAGGCGTCAGCTTCCCACGCGTGGCCAGTGACGCCGCCTCGGCCCTTCAGGTCCGTAATGGCAGTGGCGATCCCCTCTGCAAGCCGGATTAGCGCTTGCTCATTCGCAGGGGACTACCGCCAACCGCATCGACCGTTGATGCTGGTTGAGCGCGAACAGGAAAATCGCAAGGCCAGCCAGCGCCAGCGCGGCGCCGATCCACCCGGTCGACGTCAGCCCATAGCCCGCCGAGATCGCCACGCCGCCCAGCCAGGGCCCCAGCGCATTGGCGACGTTGAAAGCGCTGTGATGCGCCGCCGCCGCCAGCGTTTGCGCGTCGCCTGCCACGTCCATCAGTCGCGTCTGCAACACGCTGCCCAGACCCCCGCCGCAGCCGATCAGAAAGATGACCAGCGACAGGCTCCAGATATTTCCCGCCATCATCGGGAACAGCGCCAGCGACGCCGCGCTCCACAGCAGCACGATGATCCCCGTCCGGCTCTGTGCCCGATCCGCCGCCCAGGCCGCCACCAGATTGCCGATCGTCATGCCCACGCCGAAGATCGCCAATATCACGGGTACCAGCCGTTCCGACACATGGGTCACGGAAATCATGGTCGAGGCGACATAGGTATAGACGGCGAACAACCCGCCAAAGCCCACCGCCCCCGTCAGCAATGTCAGCAGTACCTGAGGTTCCCGCAGGGCGCCCAGTTCCCGCATCGGGATCGCCTGCGGATCGCCCGCATCGCGTGGTGCAAAGAACGTTACCAGCATCATGGTGATAATCGCCAGCAGCGCGACAATGCCAAAGCCCCAGCGCCAGCCGAGCGCCTGTCCCATCCAGTTGGCCACCGGCACTCCGATCACGGTGGCGACGGTCAGGCCGGTCATCACCCGCGCCACCGCCTGCGCGCGCCGGTCGCTGGGCACCAGAGACGCCGCCACCAGCGCCGCCACGCCGAAATAGGCGCCATGGGGCAGGCCGCTTAGGAAGCGGAACAGCAGCATGGTCGCATAGTCTGGCGAAACGGCGCTCAATCCGTTGCCGATCGCGAACAATGCCATCAGCCCGATAAGCAAGGTCCGGCGCGGCAACCGAGCGCCCAGAACGGCGATCACCGGCGCGCCGACTACCACGCCCAGCGCATAGGCGCTGATCGCATGGCCTGCCATCGGTTCGCTGATGCCCAGATCACCCGCGAAGAAGGGCAGCAGGCTCATCGCCGCGAATTCGGTTGTCCCGATCGCGAACGCACCCATGGCGAGCGCGAGAATGACGAGCGCGGGATGAACCGGACCGGAGGAAAGGGGGCGGCTGGCCTGCGCCATCTGCTGCTCCATAGTGCAATGCAATAGGGGTTGAAGTCCGTACATGACAACGTTGTCTATGGAAATCAAGCCGTGGATTGCGTGACTTTATTGCAGTTGCGTCGATGGAAAGCGCAACTCAGGCGCTGGCCCTGGCATGGCTCGTGTCCAGCATCCTGCCATTGGTGATGACCACCAGATCGCCCAACTTGGCCACGCCGAACAGCTTTCTGGCGAAAGGCCTGGGCACGCCGATGCAGCCATGGGTCGCATTGCCCCATCGCACATCGCTGCCGTGGATCGCGACGCCGTCGCTGGTCAGCCGCAAGGTGAAGGGCATGGGGGCATTATTATAGGTGCGGCTATAATGATCCGCATCCTTCTGAATGATCGGGAACGCGCCCAGCGGACTGGGCTTGTCGTCCGCGCCATAGATGATGACCGCCGATCCGATCTCATAGCCCGCGCGGAAGACGGAAAGCGTCTGGGCCTTCAGGTCCACGGTGATGATGACCGGACCGGTGGCAGGCGCGCCGCCCTCGTCCCAGACATAGTCGCCATGGCGGAAGGGGCCGGTGATGGGAAGAACGCGCTTGACCACCAATGCCTGCGGATCGACGGCAATGGGCTGGGCGCGGGTGCGCTCGACGAGATTGGCGGACGTAGAGGCTTTCGCCGTTGGGATGTTGGTGGGCTGACGCGGTTTCAGATCGCGTCCGCGCCCGATTGACAGGCCTAACAACAGGATCACGGCAGCCGCGCTGCCGCCGATCGCCAGTTTTATGCCTGTTGGAATCCCCATGTGCTTTCCATCGCCTTAAGATCATCGTCATCCCCGCTTTCGCGGGAATGACGGATTATTGGCGACAGGCTATCGTGGGAAAAGGTTAAACTTCAGCCCTCGCGCTCCGCCTCGGCTGCTGCGATCGCAGTCAGGTTCAATATCCCGCGCGCCGTGACGCCGGGCGTCAGTACATGGATCGGCTGCGCCAGGCCCATCAGCATCGGCCCGACCGTCGGCGAACTGGATGCAGCCGACAGCGCGGTCAGGGTGATGTTGGCCGCATCCAGATTAGGCATGACCAGCAGATTGGCCGAGCCTTCGAAGCGGGAATCGGGGATCAACCGTTCGCGCAGCGACTGACTGAGCGCCGCGTCGGCATGCATCTCGCCGTCGACCATCAGCTCTGGGGCTGCCTTCTTCACCAGCTTGAAGGCCTCTCGCATCTTGCGAGCGCTGGGCGAGTGCGACGCCCCGAAATTGGAATGGGACAGCAGCGCTACCCGCGGCGTCAGGCCGAAATGCTTCAGTTCGGTCGCGCCCAGCAGCGCCATTTCGGCAATCTGCGCGGGCGTCGGATCGGGCACCATATGCGTGTCGGTGATGAACAGCGCGCCTGCATCGAGGATGAGGCCCGACAGGGCGTAGACGCGGCTGCTACCCGGCGTGCGGTCGATGATGCGCAGCACATGTTCGACTTCGCCCCAATATTCGCTGTTGCCGCCCACCAGCGCGGCATCGACCCGCCCGGTGCGCAGCAGCATGGCTGCGGTCACGCTTGGCCGGCGATAGACATGGCGCAGCACCTCGGCCGAGGAGACTCCGCGGCGCGCGGCGATTGCGCGATAGGCCTCCACCAACTCGCCCATCAACGGATGATCGGTTTCGGGATCGACCACCTCTACATCGCGATCCAGTTCCAAACGCAGGCCCAGATCGGGCAGCTTCTGCTTCAATATCCGCCGCCGCGCGACGATCACCGGGCGGACAATGCCTTCGTCCAGCGCATCCTGAATGGCGCGCAGCACACGCTCATCCTCGCCTTCGCCATAGGCGATGCGCCGCTGCAACCCGCGCGTTGCCTCGAACACCGGCAGCATCAATCCTGCCGAACGAGTGCTTTGCTGGGCGAGCTGGCGCTTGTAGACATCAAGGTCCAGATGCTTCTTGGCGACGCCGCTGTCCATTGCCGCCTTGGCGACGGCGCAGGCGATCTCCGCGATCAGGCGCGGGTCGAACGGGGTGGGGATGATGTAATCCGGCCCGAACACCAGCTTGCGCCCGCCATAGGCCTGGGCGACGCTGTCATGGGCGGGCATGCGGGCAAGATTGGCGATGGCGTCGGCGGCGGCGACCTTCATCGCCTCGTTGATCTCGGTCGCCCGCGCGTCCAGCGCACCCCGGAAGATATAGGGGAAGCACAGGACGTTGTTGACCTGATTGGGATAGTCCGAGCGGCCGGTGGCGATGATGGCGTCGGGCCGGACTTCGCGAGCAGCTTCGGGGCGGATTTCCGGCTCGGGATTGGCGAGCGCGAAGATCAGCGGATTGGGTGCCATCAGCGGCAGCCATTCGGGCTTCAGCACGCCCGGCGCCGACAGGCCGAGGAACAGGTTCGCGCCCGGCAGCACGTCGGGCAGGGCGCGCGCATTGGTGGTGCGGGCATAGCGCGCCATGTTGGGCAGCATGCCCTCGCGCTCCGAATGGATGACGCCATCCTTGTCGGTCAGCGTCACATTCTCTTGTGGCAGGCCCATGGATACCAGCAGGTCGACGCAGGCCAGCGCCGCCGCGCCAGCGCCGGACGTCACCAGCTTTGCGTCGGCCAGCGTCTTGCCCTGCAACACCAGCGCGTTGCGCACGGCGGCAGCGACGACGATGGCCGTGCCATGCTGGTCGTCGTGGAAGACGGGGATGTTCATCCGCTTCTTCAGTTCCGCCTCGATGGCGAAACATTCGGGCGCCTTGATATCCTCCAGATTGATGCCGCCGAAGGTTGGCTCCAGCAGGGCGACGGCCTCGATGAATTTTTCCGGGTCGGTGGTGTCGACCTCAATGTCGAACACGTCGATATCGGCGAATTTCTTGAAGAGGACGGCCTTGCCCTCCATCACCGGCTTCGACGCCAGCGCCCCGATCGAACCCAGCCCCAGAACGGCGGTTCCGTTGGAGATCACCGCGACCAGATTGCCGCGCGCGGTATAGTCCATCGCCTTTTCGGGGTCTTCGGCAATGTCGACGCAGGGCGCGGCGACGCCGGGCGAATAGGCCAGCGCCAGATCGCGCTGGTTGACCATGCGCTTGGTCGGTTCGATCCTCAGCTTTCCGGGTTGCGGATAGCGGTGATAGTCCAGGGCGGCGCGGCGGGTAGTATCGTCCATGCGATGGGCCTTAAAGCCGCTTTTCCGCCGGGGCAATGCCCGACCGCTCCCAGGGAGGGCTGGGGGCATATAGTCCGACAAGAAAATCGACAAAGGCAGTGATGGCAAGCGGCGGATTATTCTGCGGAAGATGCACGGCATACAGGCCGACATCCGCCGATCCCTCATGATCCGGCATGATCTGTCGAATTTCGCGGCGCTCCAGCGCATCGCTGACGTCCCAGAGCGATCGCAGCGCGATGCCGACCCCCGACAGCGCCAGTTCTCGCACCATTTCGCTGCTGTTGGTGCGAACATGGCTGCTGCCTTCGACGGTGATGGCGCCCCCGGGACCGATGAGCCGCCAGGGCAATTGGCCCTCCGCCGCAAGCAGCCGGTGCTTTTTGAGGTCGGGGAGGGTGCGCGGCATCCCGTACTTCGCGAGATAGCCGGGCGCGGCGCACAACACCCGCCGATTGGTCGCCAGCCTGCGCGCGGCCAGCCCCGGCCCCGGATCGGCAGTGATCCGGATGGCCAGGTCCGCGCGCGTCGCCAACAGATCGGCATAATCGTCCGACAGGTCGATCCGCATCCGCACCTTGGGATGCGCCTCCAGAAACTGTCCGAGATAAGGCGCGACATGCATCCGTCCAAAGGATGTCGGCGCGGACACCCGGAGCATTCCCGAAGCCTCTGCCGAAGCCCCCGAAACCCGCCGTTCCGCGTCGTCCAGCGCCGCCATGATCGCGCGCAGGTCCTCATGCAGGCGCTCGCCCGCCGGGGTCAGAGCCAGCCGTCGCGTCGTCCGGTGGATCAATCGCGTGCCCAGCCGCTCCTCCAGCCGTACCAGCCGCTTCGACACCATGGCAGGCGAGATGTTAAGCCGCCGCCCCGCCGCCGCCATGCCGCCTTCGTCCACGATGGTCGCGAGCAGGTCATAATCCGGGTCCATCATTTATTTCACCAGAGGAAAATCTGAATTTGAATAATATTGTCTACACGGCATAATGCGGCCCGTCTATGGTCGCCCGCAAAGGAGATCATCCATGACCAGCATGACCGATCGCGCGGGCCTCAAGGTCGCGCAGGAATTAGCGACCTTCATCGAGCAGCGCGCGCTCCCCGGCACAGCCTTGGACGCGGACCGCTTCTGGCGGGGCACCGCCGCGATCTTCGCGCAATTCGCTCCCGAAAATGCGCGCCTGCTCGCCAAGCGCGATACCCTGCAAGCGCAGATCGACAGCTATTATGATGGGCGCGCGGGCCAGCCCATCGACACCCCGGCGCTGCGCCATTTCCTCCAGGAAATCGGCTATCTCGTCCCCGAACCCGCGCCGTTCCAGATCGGCAGCGAGAATGTCGATGACGAGGTCGCGCGTCTTGCCGGGCCGCAGCTGGTCGTCCCGATCCTCAACGCGCGCTTCCTGCTGAACGCCGCCAATGCACGCTGGGGCAGCCTCTATGACGCGCTTTACGGCACCGATGCCCTGCCGGGCGCTGCTTCGGGCAAGGGCTATGATCCGACACGCGGCGCGCAGGTCATCGACTGGGCCAAGTCCTTCCTCGACGAAGCGATCCCGCTGGCGAACGGCTCATGGGCAGCACTGACGAGCGACGACATTCAACTGGCCGACCCGACCCAATATCGCGGCCGAAGCGAAAAGGGCCGCCTGTTCCGCCACAATGGCCTGCACATCGAAGTCGTCTTCGACCGCAACCACCCGATCGGCAAGGACGACCCGGCCGGCATCGCCGACGTCATCCTCGAATCGGCGCTCACCACCATCTGCGACCTTGAAGACTCGGTCGCCGCCGTCGATGCGGAGGACAAGGTCGCCGCCTATGCCAACTGGCTCGGCCTGATGCAGGGCGACCTCAAGGACAGTTTCGAGAAGAACGGCGCGATGATGACCCGCGCCCTCAATCCGGACCGCGCCTATACCGCGCCCGACGGCAGCGCCTTCACCCTGCCGGGGCGCAGCCTGTTGTTCGTCCGCAATGTCGGCCATCTGATGACCACGCCCGCCCTCCTTCTCCCCAACGGAGCCGAGGCGCCCGAAGGCATACTCGACGGCATCGTCACGACGCTCATCGCCATGCACGACCTTCAGCGTGACGGCGGCAACAGCCGCGCCGGCAGCGTCTATATCGTCAAGCCCAAGATGCATGGCCCGGAGGAAGTCGGCTTCACCAATCGCCTGTTCGATGCGATCGAGGATCTGCTGGGCCTTGCCCGCCACACCCTCAAGGTTGGCGTAATGGATGAGGAACGCCGCACCTCCGCCAATCTCGCCGCCTGTATCGAGGCCGTCAAAAACCGCATCGTCTTCATCAACACCGGCTTCCTCGACCGTACAGGTGACGAGATGCACACGGCGATGCGCGCGGGTCCGATGATCCGCAAGGGCGAGATCAAGACGTCCGACTGGATCGCCGCCTATGAGGACCGCAACGTCCAGATCGGCCTCGCCTGCGGTCTGTCCGGCCGTGCCCAGATCGGCAAGGGCATGTGGGCCGCGCCGGATCGCATGGCCGACATGCTCGACCAGAAGGTCGGCCACCCGAAAAGCGGCGCCAACACCGCCTGGGTTCCGTCCCCCACGGCGGCGACGCTGCATGCGACGCACTATCACGCCATCGACGTCTTCGCCCGTCAGGCCGAGCGCAAGGCCGAAGCCATCGCCTCCATCGACCGCCTGCTGACCATCCCGGTCGCGAGAGGGCACAACTGGTCGGAGGAGGAAATCACCCACGAACTTGACAATAATGCGCAGGGCATCCTGGGCTATGTCGTCCGCTGGATCGATCAGGGCGTCGGATGCTCCAAGGTTCCCGACATCCACGATATCGGCCTGATGGAAGACCGCGCCACGTTGCGCATTTCCTCGCAGCATATGGCGAACTGGCTGCTCCATGGGGTTTGCACGAGCGATCAGATCGACGCCGCCTTCACCCGCATGGCGGCCAAGGTCGACGCCCAGAACGCGACCGACCCACTTTACCAGCCGATGAGCGGCAATCCGGACAGCCTTGCCTGGCAGGCGGCCCGCGCCCTCGTCTTCGAAGGCGTGGCGCAGCCCAATGGCTATACCGAGCCGCTGCTGCACAAATATCGCGCGTTGGCGAAGGCCGCGAATTGAATGAAATGCGGCCGGGTGAAACGCCCGGCCGCATTTCCCATGCGATCCGACGAAAAGCCCCGCTTGTGCGCCGGGCCGGTTCCAACTAAATCGCCCCTCATGACATCGACCAACGACATTCGCCGCTCGTTCCTCGACTATTTCGGGGCCAACGGCCACACCATCGTCCCTTCAGCGCCTCTGGTGCCGCACAACGACCCAACGCTGATGTTCGTCAATGCGGGCATGGTGCCGTTCAAGAATGTCTTCACGGGCCTCGAATCCCGCCCCTATAACAAGGCGACGTCCAGCCAGAAGTCGGTCCGCGCTGGCGGCAAGCATAATGATCTCGACAATGTCGGCTACACCGCGCGCCACCACACCTTCTTCGAAATGCTGGGCAATTTCAGCTTCGGCGACTATTTCAAGGAACAGGCGATCCATCATGCCTGGACCCTGCTGACCCGGGAATGGGGCCTCCCGGCGGAAAAGCTGACCGCCACCGTCTATCACACGGACGATGAAGCTTTCGACCTGTGGAAGAAGATCGCCGGCCTGCCCGAACACCGGATCATCCGCATTCCGACCAAGGATAATTTCTGGGCGATGGGCGATAGTGGTCCTTGTGGGCCTTGCTCGGAAATCTTCTACGACCATGGCGATCATATCTGGGGCGGCCCTCCGGGAAGCCCGGAAGAGGATGGCGACCGCTTCGTCGAGATATGGAACCTCGTCTTCATGCAATATGAGCAGGAAGCGAACGAGATCGTCTCCGAACTGCCCAAGCCCAGCATCGACACCGGCATGGGGCTGGAACGCATCGCGGCGGTCCTGCAAGGCGTCCATAACAATTACGACACCGACACGTTCAAGGCGCTGATTGAGGAATCGGGCGCGCTGACCCGAACCGCCATCGATGGCGAGCATCAGGCTAGCCACCGCGTCATCGCGGACCATCTCCGCTCGACCAGCTTCCTGATCGCCGACGGCGTGCTGCCCGCGAATGAAGGCCGTGGCTATGTCCTGCGCCGCATCATGCGCCGCGCCATGCGCCACGCGCATATCATCGGCGCGAAGGAACCGTTGATGCACCGCCTGGTGCCCAGCCTTGTCTCCGAAATGGGCGGTGCCTATCAGGAACTGGTCCGCGCCCAGCCGCTGATCGAGGAAACGCTGCTGCGCGAGGAAACCCGCTTCCGCCAGACGCTGGAAAAGGGCCTGAAGCTGCTCGACGAAGCAACCGGCGACCTTTCCGAAGGCGGCACGCTGCCCGGCGAAACCGCGTTCAAGCTCTACGATACCTACGGCTTCCCCTATGACCTGACCGAAGACGCGCTCCGCTCGCGGGGCCTTGGCGTCGACCGCGAAGGCTTCGACAAGGCGATGGCCGAGCAGAAGGCCGCCGCCCGCGCGGCTTGGAAGGGGTCGGGCGAAAAGGCGTCGGACGAAATCTGGTTCGACATTGCCGAAACCACCGGCAGCACCGAATTCATCGGCTACACCGCGACGGTGGGCGAGGGCGAAGTGCTCGCGCTGGTGAAGGACGGCGCGCGCATTGATGCGGCGGGGCCGGGCGATGACGTCACCATCATCACCAACCAGACGCCCTTCTACGGGGAAAGCGGCGGGCAGATGGGCGACGCCGGCACCATCTCGTCACAGGCGGGCCTCGTCGCGGATGTCGAAGACACGGCCAAGCCGCTCGGCCGCCTCCACGCCCACAGGGCAAAGATTGGCGCGGGCAAGATCAAGGTTGGCGACACCGTCCATTTGAGCGTCGACACCCATCGCCGCGACCGCATCCGTTCCAACCACAGCGCCACTCATTTGCTGCACGCCGCGCTGCGCAACGAACTGGGCGCACATGTCACGCAAAAGGGCAGCCTCGTCGCGCCGGAGCGCCTCCGCTTCGACTTCTCGCACCCCGAAGCGCTGACCCATAGCCAGATCGCCGCGATCGAGGCGCAGGTGAACGAACAGATTCGCCACAATGAAGCGGTGACGACCCGTCTGATGACGCCCGATGACGCCATTCAGGCAGGCGCCATGGCGCTGTTCGGGGAGAAATATGGCGATGAAGTCCGCGTCCTTTCCATGGGGAAGGGCGATGCGCACAGCTATTCGGTTGAGCTGTGCGGCGGCACCCATGTCCGCGCGACCGGCGACATCGCGATCTTCAAGATCATATCGGAATCGGCGGTTTCATCCGGCGTCCGCCGCATCGAAGCACTGACCGGCGAGGCCGCGCGCCTCTGGCTCTCCGACCGCGAAGACCGCCTGCGCCAGTCCGCCGCCGCGCTCAAGACGACGCCGGAGGAAGTTCCCGCCCGCATCGCCGCGCTGGTCGAACAGAGCCGCAAGCTCGAACGCGAACTGGCCGAAGCGAAGAAGGCACTTGCCCTCGGCGGCGGCGGTTCTGCCCAGGCCGCTGGCCCCGAAAAGGTCGGCGCAACCAGTTTCATCGGCCAGGTGATCGAAGGCCTTGACCCGAAGGAACTGCGCGGCCTGGTCGACCAGAACAAGGCGACTCTGGGCAGCGGCGTGTCCGCCGTCCTCGCCGTGGTCGACGGCCGGGCCACCATCGCGGTCGGCGTCACCGACGACCTGAAGGGCAGCATCAGCGCCGTCGATCTGGTCCGCGCGGGCGTGGAAGCGTTGGGCGGCAAGGGCGGTGGAGGCCGCCCCGACATGGCACAAGGCGGCGGCCCCGATGGCGATAAGGCGCAGGCTGCGATCGAAGCCGTCAAGATCACCCTGGCCAACGCCTCGGCGTAAATCTGAAAATCCCCCTCCCGCCTGCGGGAGGGGGATGTCCTGCATTGGCCATTGGCTGACGTTTTGCCTTCGCGGGGATGACGAAAAGGTGAGGCGAGGACGGCTCAAACAGGCTGAACGAAGCTGTCCATCACCCGTTTCCGTCCCGCTGTTTCGAAGTCGATCTCCAGCTTGTTGCCTTCGATCTCCGCGACGGTGCCGTAGCCGAATTTCTGGTGGAAGATGCGCAGGCCCACGCTCATGTCGTCGCGGCCCTTGTTGCCCAGCGATACCGCTGAGGCGCGGGCCTCTATGATTCGGACGGGTTCTTTCACGAACTGGCCGCTTTGCTGGGCGCGTTGCCAGCCGGGGCCTCGGCTGGAGCCGCGCTGGACATTGGCGAAGGGGTCAGCGCGTTCCGACCAGTTGGCGCGCCAGAGCGAGGCGCCGCCGGACATGCTGCTTTCCTCCTCCACATGTTCGGGCGGCAGTTCGCCCACGAAGCGCGAGGGGATGGAACTGGTCCACTGGCCGTAGATGCGGCGATTGGCGGCGTGGAGGACGATGCAGCGTTTCCGCGCGCGGGTGAGCGCGACATAGGCGAGGCGTCGCTCCTCCTCCAGCGAGTTCAATCCGCCTTCATCGAGGGCGCGCTGGGAAGGGAAGATGCCCTCCTCCCAGCCCGCGAGAAATACCGTGTCGAACTCCAGCCCCTTGGCGGCGTGGATGGTCATGATCGTGACCTTGCGCTCGTCCGCCTGCGCCTCATTGTCCATGACCAGCGACACATGTTCGAGGAACGCGCCCAGCGTCTCATATTCCTCCATGGCGCGGGTGAGTTCATTGAGGTTTTCGAGGCGGCCCGCGCTTTCGGCAGTGCGCTCGGCCTGGAGCATCGCCGTGTAGCCGCTTTCATCGAGAATCTGGCGCGCGAGTTCCGCATGGGGCAGTTGCGCCGCGCGGTCGCGCCAGCGGGCGAGGTCGCCGATGAAGGCGCCAAGGCTGCGGCGGGCCTGCGGGGTCATCTCGTCCGTGTCGAGGATGCGCGCCGCGGCGAGCGCCAGCGGGATGCCCTCCGCGCGGGCTAGGCGGTGGAGTTTCTCGACCGCCTTGTCGCCCAGCCCGCGTTTGGGGACGTTGACGATCCGTTCGAAGGCGAGGTCGTCGGCGGGTTGGTTGACGAGGCGCAGATAGGCCAGAGCGTCCCGGATTTCGGCGCGCTCATAGAAGCGGAAGCCGCCGACGATGCGATAGGGCAGGCCGATCTGGATGAAGCGGTCTTCGAATTCGCGGGTCTGATGCTGGGCGCGGACGAGAATGGCGACTTCGTCCAGCGACTGGCCGCTGCGTTCGATCGATTCGATTTCGTCTCCGACGCGGCGGGCTTCCTCCGGGCCGTCCCAGACGCCTATGATGCGGACCTTCTCGCCCACGTCGATTTCGGTCCAGAGCGTCTTGCCGAGGCGGTTGCCATTTTCCGCGATCACGCCGGACGCTGCGCCCAGGATGTGCGGGGTCGAGCGGTAATTCTGTTCGAGGCGGACGATCTTGGCGCCCGGAAAATCCTTTTCGAACCGCAGGATATTGGCGACTTCTGCGCCGCGCCATGAATAGATGGACTGGTCGTCATCACCGACGCAGCAGATGTTCTTGGCGCTTTGGGCGAGCAGGCGGAGCCAGAGATATTGGCTGCTGTTCGTGTCCTGATATTCGTCAACCATGATATAGCGGAAGCGCTGTTGATAGCTTTCCAACACATCGCGGTGGCGTTTCAGAATCGTTAGAACATGCAGGAGCAAGTCACCGAAATCACAGGCATTTACGTCACGCAGACGGGCTTGATAGGCGGCATAGAGCTTCTGGCCCCGGCCATTGGCATAGCCCTCGCTTTCGCCTGCGCCGATCTCCTCCGGAGTCCAGCCGCGATTCTTCCATTGGTCGATGAGGCCCGCGAGCTGGCGAGCGGGCCAGCGCTTTTCGTCAATCCCCTCGGCCTGGATGAGCTGTTTCATCAGGCGAAGCTGGTCGTCGGTGTCGAGGATGGTGAAATTGGATTGCAGGCCGACCAGTTCGGCATGGCGGCGCAGCATCTTGGCGGCGATGGCGTGGAAGGTGCCGAGCCAGGGCATGCCCTCGACCGCCGGGCCGATCATGCGGCCGACGCGTTCGCGCATCTCCCGCGCCGCCTTGTTGGTGAAGGTGACGGCGAGGATTTCCGATGGGTAGGCGCGGCGGGTGGCGATCAGATGCGCAAGACGGGCGGTAAGCGCGGCGGTCTTGCCCGTCCCCGCGCCCGCGAGGACCAGCACCGGACCTTCAATAGTGAGCACGGCCTCCCGCTGGGGTTCGTTGAGGCCCTGAAGATAGGCGGGATCGTCGGGCGAGGGGGCGGGCAGGGTCATGGGCCATCAACTAGGGTGCGCGGGTTGCGGGGGCAAGGGCAAGCCGCCTTGCGGCGTGGCGCGATTTATGAGAACAAAAAGAGAATCATGCAAGGAGAAAGGCCATGGTTTCGGGACGGTGCCAATGCGGGGCGATCCAATATGAAGCACAGGGCGAGCCAGCGTATAGCGCGCTTTGTCATTGTTCGGACTGCCGGAAAAGTGCCGGAGCCCCGATGGTGGGCTGGGCGTTGTTCCCCGAAAATATGGTGACGGTGCGCGGGGAACCGGTGGCTTATCGATCATCCGACAATGTGACGCGGGAATTTTGCGGGGCATGCGGGACGGGGTTGTTTTATCGCAACGCCGTGGCCTTTCCCGGCATGGTGGACATCCAGACGGCGACGCTGGATGACCAATCGCTCTTTCCGCCAGCCATTCATGTGCAATTCGCCGAGGCAGTGCCGTGGATGGCGACGGTTCATGAATTGCCGAAATTCGAGCGCTATCCTGAGGCTTAGTGGATCATCTGGCGGCGTGTGCGCCACGGTTCGTCGCCGTGGCCGGAACGTTGGCGTCACGAGTCCGGTTCTTCTCTTCAGCCCAAGCGGCAGAACGGGGTGAAGAAGAAGGAAAGGATGTTCCCGATGAAATCGATCCTGTTGGCGGGTGCGGCCATGCTGGCCTTTGGTACTGGTGTGGCCGACTTTGCGGTCGCGCAGGACATGCCGGCTTCGACACAACCGCCCGCCACCGATATGCCGCCTCCGCCGGACCAGGGTGCGACGCCTGCGACTCCGGCCATGCCTGCCGATCCGGGGACCGCCCCGGCAACGCCTGCCATGCCCGCCACGCCGCCTCCGGGCGCTGATCCGAATGCGGGTCAGCCTACAGGAGCGGTGCCGCCCGATACGGGAATGCGGCCGGCGCCGGCCGACGTGCCGCGGGATTCTTCGGCACCGGTCGGGACTTCGGCCAATCCGGCGACCGTAGGCGGCAACATGACGCCCCCGCCGACCGAGAAGAAGGATTATCCGCTGTGCAGCAGGACGGTGCAGGACAGCTGCATCAATCCGGGCGAAGCGCCCCGGTCTATGCGCAAGCGTCGGTAACGGCGGCAGGGTCGGGCAAGGCGGCGAGGATGGCCGCCAGCCCGGTCCGGTCGCGAGCGGCGTCGGCCAGGCTGTGCTGATGGGTATAGCCAGGAAGGCGGCGGAGGATGCTTTTAGGCAAGAGGCCACGTTCGCTTTAAAACATTCATCCTATTTACATCTTAAAAGATGTAGCATAAATGCACCTTTATCGAGTCTCTTCGTTACCGCGATTTCCAGGTCGCCGGCGCTCCTGGCTGCCTCGAAACACTCTGAAAGAAGGTGCATAAATGACCCAGCTGACCGCCGACACCATCGCCATCGTCAAGGCTACCGCGCCCGCGCTGCGCAAGCATGGGGTGGAGATCACGACGGCCATGTACGCGCGGCTGTTTCAGGATGCATCGATCAAGGACATGTTCGACCAGGCAGCGCAGGAAAGCGGCGAGCAGCCCAAGCGGCTGGCAGCGGCGATCCTGGGCTATGCCGAGAATATCGACAAGTTGCAGGCTTTGGACGGCGCGGTCGCGCGGATGGTGCAGCGGCATGTCGAAACCGGCGTGAAGGCGGAGCACTATCCCAAGGTGGCCGAGGCGCTGCTGCCGGCGATCCGGGACGTGCTGGGGGCTGAGGTGGCGACCGACGCCGTGCTGAATGCCTGGGGCCAGGCCTATTGGTTCCTTGCCAATATCCTGATCGGCAAGGAAGCGCAGGCTTATGAGGATGCGGAGGCGGCTTAAGCCTCTGCGCGCAGAAGGGTCAGGCGGGCTTTGCCGACGTCGCGGGTTGCTTCGACGGTGAAGCCCTTGACCACTACATCCTCGCGGCGGTCGGTTTCCACGCTGATCCAGCTTGCGGGGCCGGTCCAGCCGAGACGGCTGAGCTTGTCGAGCGCGACCGATCCCGCGCCGCTATTATAGGGTGGGTCCATGAAGATCAGGTCCAGCGGCTTGTTCGTCGGGCCGAGGGACAGGACGCTGCTCTGGCGGATGTCGGGGCGGAGGCCGAGTTTGTGGCCATTGGCGTGGATCGCATCCAGCGCGGCGCGGTCCTGTTCCACGAAGAGGCAGCTTGCTGCGCCGCGTGACAGGGCTTCGAAACCCAGCGCGCCCGAGCCTGCGAAGAAATCCCCTACGTTCAGCCCCTCGAAGGAGCCGACACGGCTTAGCAGCATCGAAAAGAGCGTTTCGCGGGTGCGGTCTGCCGTCGGACGCGTGGCGTCGCCCTTGGGCGCGACCAGCGGGCGACCGCGCCATTGGCCTGCGATGATCCTCATTGCGACGCCTTCAGGCCCTTGCGGAAGAGGATGAGATCGTGTTGGCGCACTTCCTCGACCGCGCCGGATGCCAGTTCACCCAGATGAAAGGGGCCGTAGCTGGTGCGGATCAGGCGGTTCACCTGAAGGCCGAGATGTTCGAGAACCCGACGGACTTCGCGGTTCTTGCCTTCGGTCAGGGTCATTTCGATCCACTGGTTGCGGCCGGTGCGGCGTTCCAGATTGGCTTCGATCTGGCCATAGCGGATGCCGTCGATCTCTATGCCTTCGAACAGGTCTTCAAGCTGGTTCTGGCTGACTTCACCGAACGCGCGCGCCCGGTAGGTGCGGGGCACGCCGGTGGAAGGAAGCTCCATCTGGCGCTTGAACTCTCCATCAGTGGTGAGCAGCAGCAAGCCTTCGGTCGTCATGTCGAGACGGCCGATGGGCATGACGCGCGGCAGGTCGGCGGGCAGCTTGTCGTAGATGGTGGGGCGACCGCGCGGATCGCGTTCGGTGGTCAGGAAGCCCGATGGCTTGTGGAAGAGGAACAGGCGCGTGGGGGCGGGCGCCGCGACCGGGGTTCCGTCGACCGCTACGCCGTGGAGCGAGGTCAGGAGCGTTGCGGGGGTGATGAGCGCTTCGCCGTTGAGGGTGATGCGGCCTTCCTCGATCATCCTTTCGATCTCACGGCGCGACGCGATGCCGGCGCGGGCCAGGAGTTTGGCGATGCGTTGCGGCTCATTCTTGCCGCTGGCGGCAGCGGCGGCGCGGGCCGGATGCGGGTTTGCCGGCTTGGCGGGGCCGGTTTTCGCCTTCCCGAAAGACGGGCGGGCCGGGCGTGATCCGGGCGTGGTTCTGGCGCCCGTGGGGCGCTTGGGACCGCCGGGCCCCGACCGGCGGGGCGGTCCAGATTTTTTCGGCGGTTCCACGGAAGAGTTCCTTTTCAAAACGGGACGGCGTTCCCATATCGGGAGAGCCAGGAAATTGACGAATGGTGCTGCCCCCGCGCCTGTATGCGGGGACCATGGGAAACCCTGTCGGGGCATTGCACGTTGGTCGGCTGAATGGCGCAAATGGGGCGGATCGGCAAATGTTTTTCGGACTGGTCAAAGGGGAAGTCGGGGCGAAGGGACGCCGGAAGGCCATTCGCAGCGTGCTGGTGGTGGAGGATGAGCCGCTGGTTGCTTTCGACAATGAGCATGTGCTGGAAATGGCGGGCTATAAGATAGCCGCGACGGTCGATGATTATGCGCATGCCGTTCACGTGATCGAGGAAGAAACCGTCGATCTGGTGATCGCGGATGTGACATTGCATGGCAAAAAGACCGGACTTGATCTGGCGCGTTTTGCAGCGGGCAAGGGCGTGTCGGTGCTGTTCGTGACCGGCACTTGTCCCGTGGATGCGCCGGAGATGGCTCTGGGGTGTCTGGCGAAGCCCTATGCGCCGCGGGATTTGCTGGCGGCGATCGATGTGCTGGACGCTTTGTTGCGCGGAAAAGCACTGCCACGTTTTCCGGAGGGGTTGCATCTGTTCGAGGATGCAGGCTGGCGGTGATCCGCCTACCCTCATCCGGACCCGGCCCGGCCTTCATACCCTTCTTCCTTGAGGGAGAAGGATTTTTTATGCGGTTGTTTCGGTGGCGTTTGGCCATATGGTGATGTCGATAAGGACCATCGGGGGCGCTCCGCATTTATGACTGATATCGCCAAGGGATCGGCAAGCTGGCTGGATGCGGTGAAACCCTATGTTCAGAAGGCGCCCTTGGGGGCCTTTTTTCTCGGTATATCATCTGGCTTTCCCTATGCGATGATCGGCGCCACGCTCACCACGCGGCTGGCGCAGGACGGGATCGACAAGAAGGCGGTGACGGCCTTCACCCTCGCATTTCTCGTCTATAATCTCAAATGGCTGTGGGCCTGGGTGGTCGATGGCGTTCACCTGCCGGTGATTGGGCGTTTGGGACAGCGGGTGAGCTGGCTGCTGGTGGCCGGGCTGCTGGTGATGGCGGCGGTGGCCAATCTGGCCTTGGTCGATCCGTCGACCAGCCTGTTGGAAACAGCCTATGCGGCGATTTTGGTCGGCGTGGCCGGGGCGACCTTCGACATCGTGATCGATGCCTATCGGATCGAGACTTTGAAGCCTGAACAACTGGGCGTTGGGTCCGGCATGTCGCAATATGGCTGGCGCATCGGATCGGTCGCGGCGGGCGCGTTGGCGCTGGTGCTGGCGGCGCGGATCGGGTGGCACGGGGCGTATCTGGCCTGCGCGGTTTTTGCCTTGCCTGCGATGCTGACGGGGTTGGTGCTGGGCGAGCCGGAGCGGCATCGCGAGCCGACGGCGCGGCGCGGCGCGGGCGAGGTGTGGCAGTCGATCGCCGGGCCGCTGGTCGAATTTTTCCAGCGGCGCGCGGCGTGGCTGGTGCTGTTGTTCATCCTGCTGCACAAGATCGGGGATACGCTCGCCAATCTGACCTTCCGGCTGCTGTTCGACGACATGGGCTACACCAATGACGAGATCGCCATTTATGACGTGGGGATCGGTTTCTGGGCCTATCTGATCGGGATTTTCGTTGGTGGCGTGCTATATGCGCGGATGGGGATGAAGCGGTCGGTGCTGGTCAGCCTGCTGCTGATGGGCGTGTCCAATTTCAGCTTTGCCTTGCTGGCTGCGCTGGGGAAGAGCAATTGGGGCATGGCGGGCGCCATCGGATTCGAGAATTTCGCCAGCGGGATTGGCGGCGTAACTGTGGTGGCCTATTTTTCGGCGCTATGTGATCTGCGCTTCACAGCCGCGCAATATGCGCTGATTTCGGCGGCGGCGAGCATTGTCGGGCGGTTCCTGACCGGGACTACGGCGGGCGCGATGATCGAGCGTTTCGGCTATGTCGACTTCTATCTGCTCACCACCGCGCTGGCTTTGCCGGGCATCATCCTGTTCTGGCTGATGATGCGCGCGGGGCTGATCGACGCCAGCGTGGGGACGGCAGCGAGCGATCAGCCCGCGGCATAAAGGTCGAGTGGGCGGCCAAGGTCGTTATGCGCCTGCGCCACCGCCTGAAGGCAGGTGAGCGCGCCCAGCGCATGATCATTGCCGATCAGCGTCGCTACATTGTCATAGGCGGTGCGCGGGCTGCGCAGCGCGCCGCCAACAGCCTGTATCATCAGCGCCTCATCCGCAGTCATGCGTGAGCAGCAGCAGGGCGCGATCAATATCTTGCGGCTGGAGGTGCGGGCGAGTTCCAGCATCATCGCGCGCATCAGAATCAGCGGGCGGCGGTAGCTGCGGCCGAAGGCGCCCAGCATCGCGTTGGCGGCATGGGCGTCGTTGACGCCCGCCGTTGCCATGCGGCGCATGACATAGAGGAATAGCCGGTTGCCATAGCCGCCCGGAAGCGGCGTGGGCTGATTGAGGGAGGGCGACTCTCCATAAGTCATGCGGGATACCTTTGCCTTGTCGTTGGAAGGCCAAGATACGCTATTGCGAGTCAATCGCAAGTAATTTCAGTCGGGATATTGGCCGTTCAGTCGCAAAATCTCCCCGGCCAGATAAAGCGAACCGGCAATCAGCAGCTTGGGGGAGGAATTGGGGTGGGCCGCTATGGCCGCAATGGCGTCCGTCGGCGTGTCATGCGCGGTGCAGGGGATACCCCAAAGCTCGGCTATGGCGGCGAACCGTTCCGGCGGGTGATGGTCGTGGCCGGGAATGGGCACTGTGTGGATATGGGCGATCCTGCCGGCAAAAGGCACCAGATAGGCATCCAGGTCTTTGTTCGACAACATGCCGATGACAAGCTGGAGCTTCTGTCCTTCGAGCCGTTCGTTTGTGAAGAATGCGCTGATCGCTTCGCCTGCGCCGGCATTGTGGCCGCCGTCGAGCCATGCTTCAGTGTTTTCCGGCAGAGGGGCGAGGAGAGGGCCATGGTCCAGCCTTTGCAGGCGGGCGGGCCAATGGGCCCAGAGGGGAGCAGCCTTCAGCGCGGCTTCGCTGACGGGGATGACGCGCTGATGACGCAACATGGCGAAGGCAAGCGCGGCGTTGTGGACCTGATGCACACCGGGGAGACGGGGCAGCGGGGTTTCGAGCCGCCCCTGATCGTCACGATAATGGAGCCGATCGCGATAGGCGGCGGCGTCCCAGCTTTCGCCCATGGCAAACCATTGGGTGCGGTTGCGGGCGGCGGCATCGAGCATCACCGGAAAGAGCGGGTCGGAATAGCGCTGGGTCACCAGCGGCGCGCCGGGCTTGGCGATGCCGGCCTTTTCAGCGGCGATTTCCTTGAGCGTGGTGCCGAGGAAGCTTTGATGATCGAGGCCAAGCTGGGCAATGCCGCAGATGACCGGCTTTTCAATGACGTTGGTGGCGTCCAGGCGGCCGCCTAGGCCGACTTCGACGATGCAGGCGTCAGCCGGGTGCTCCGCGAAGGCGAGGAAGGCGGCGGCGGTAGTGACTTCGAAGAAGCTGGCGCCGATCCCTTCGGCCACGTCCAGGACGCGGGAAAGATAATCGGCAAGGGCTTCGTCGGAGATCAGCTTGCCGTTGATGCGGATGCGTTCGTTGAAGCGGACGAGATGGGGGGAAGTGAAGACGTGGACGCTTTTCCCGTCAGCCTCCAGCGCGGCGCGCAGGAACGCGCAGGTCGAGCCTTTGCCGTTGGTGCCCGCGACGTGGAAGACCGGCGGGAGCGTGCGATGCGGATTGCCGATGCGGTCGAGCAGGCGCGTGATCCGCTCCAGGCCCAATATGTCGGCGCCGGGCGACAGGGTCGCGAGGCGGTCGAGCTGGGCCTGGACGCCCGGATCGTCGGAGACGGCGTGGTCGGCCATTTGCGCTTGTGTCTCCCCCGATGAAGCGCTGTCAGGCTGCGGCGCGGGGCGCCAGATAACCGATCACGCGGGCCAGCGTGTCGCGAAGTTCGCTGCGGTGGACCACCATGTCCAGCATGCCATGTTCCAGCAGATATTCGGCGCGCTGGAAACCGTCGGGCAGCTTTTCGCGGATCGTGCTTTCGATGACGCGCTGACCGGCGAAACCGATGAGGGCGTTGGGTTCGGCGATCTGGATGTCGCCCAGCATGGCGTAGCTCGCCGTGACGCCGCCGGTGGTCGGATCGGTCAGGACCACGATATAGGGTAGGCCCGCGGCGTGCAGCTTCCGGATCGCGACGGTCGAGCGCGGCATCTGCATGAGGGAGAGGATGCCCTCCTGCATGCGGGCGCCGCCCGCTGCGGTGAAGATCACATAGGGGCACTTATGGGCGATGGCTTCGTTGACGCCCTGGATGAAGGCGGCGCCGACGCCCATGCCCATGGAGCCGCCCATATAGGCGAAATTCTGCACGCCCATGACGAGGGGTACGTCATCAATGGCGCCGCGAGCGTTGATGAGCGCGTCCTGATCGCCGGTCGCGGCGCGGGCGGCCTTGATCCGGTCGGGATAGCGTTTTGAATCGCGGAATTTGAGCGGGTCTTCCTGCACATGTGGGGTCGGTAGCAGGATGAAGCCGGCGTCGAGGATCTGCTCGAACCGCTCCGACGGGCCGATGCGGCCATGATGGTCGCAGCGCGGACAGACCGAGAGATTGTCTTCCCATTCCTTGATGAAGATCATCTCGGCGCAGGAGGGGCATTTGTGCCACAGCGTCTCGACCGTGCTTTCCTTCTTCGCGATGAAGGGAATGGCTTTGCGGACGCGGTTGATCCAGCTCATGCGGCCGTCTCCCGGAAATGAGGGCTGTTGGCGTTGAGGGCGCCGCGAAGGGCAGCGACGAAATCCTTGACGAAGGGCGCAGCGGTGTCGCCATGCGAGCCGATGATGTCGACAATGGCGGAACCGACCACGACGCCGTCTGCGACGCGGCCGATGGCGGCGGCCTGTTCAGCGGAGCGGACGCCGAAGCCGACCGCGATGGGGAGGCTGGTGGCGGCTTTCAGCTTGGCAACGGCCTGTTCGACGGCAGCCTGGGCGGCCTGTTGTTTGCCGGTGATGCCTGCGACGGCGACATGGTAGAGGAAGCCGCTGGCGCCGTTGAGGACAGCGGGCAGGCGGACTGCGTCGGTGGTGGGCGTGGCGAGGCGGATCAGATGGATGCCTGCTGCACGCAGGGCCGGGCCGATTTCGGCGTCTTCCTCCGGGGGCACGTCGACGCAGATGACGCCGTCGACCCCTGCCGCCTTGCACTGATCCGCGAACCATTCGGAGCCGCGCACCAGCATCGGGTTGGCATAGCCCATCAGGACCAGCGGCGTATCCGGGTGCTTGGCGCGGAAGGCGGTGGCGAGGGCGAAGATGTCCTTCGTCCTGGTGCCGGAGCCAAGGCTGCGCAAGTTCGCCAGTTCGATCGCCGGGCCGTCTGCCATTGGATCGGTGAAAGGCATTCCGAGTTCAATGATGTCGGCGCCGCCGTCGACCAGCGCGTCAAGAATCGCAGGCGTGTCGGCCACGGTCGGATCACCCGCCGTCACGAAGGTGATGAGCGCGGCGCGGCCTGCGGTCTTGCAGGCAGCGAAGCGGGCGGAAAGGCGGTCAGTTGTCATATTTCGACACCTAGGGCGGCGGCGACGGTGAAGATATCCTTGTCGCCGCGGCCGGAGAGATTGACGACGAGGATCTGGTCCGCGTCCATGGTCGGCGCGACCTTTTCGGCGCTGGCGACGGCATGGGCGGACTCGAGCGCGGGGATGATGCCTTCGAGCCGCGAGAGCTTCTGGAAGCTGGCAAGGGCTTCATCGTCAGTGATGGGCATGTACTGCACGCGGCCGATTTCGTGCAGCCAGCTATGTTCCGGCCCGATGCCGGGATAGTCGAGGCCAGCGGAAATGCTGTGCGCTTCGGTGATCTGGCCGTCCTCATCCTGAAGCAGATAGGTGCGGTTGCCGTGCAGGATGCCCGACTTGCCTCCAGCGAGGCTGGCGGCATGCTTGCCTTGCAGACCCTCGCCCGCCGCTTCGACGCCGATCATCTTGACCTCTGCATCGTCCAGGAAGGGGTGGAACAGGCCGATGGCGTTGGAGCCCCCCCCGACAGGGGCGATCAGCGTGTCGGGCAGGCGGCCTTCCAGCGCCATGATCTGCTCGCGGGTTTCCTTGCCGATGATGGACTGGAAGTCGCGGACCAGTTCGGGATAGGGGTGCGGGCCAGCGGCGGTGCCGATGATGTAGAAAGTGTCGTGGACGTTCGACACCCAGTGGCGCAGCGCGTCGTTCATCGCGTCTTTCAGCGTCTGCGAACCGGAGATGACCGGGATGACTTCGGCACCGAGCAGCTTCATGCGGAAGACGTTGGGCTTCTGCCGCTCAACATCCTTGGCGCCCATGAAGATCTTGCATTCCATGCCGAACAGCGCGGCGACGGTCGCGGTGGCGACGCCATGCTGGCCCGCGCCGGTTTCAGCGATGACCTTCTTCTTGCCCATGCGGCGGGCGAGCAGCGCCTGGCCGATGCAATTGTTGATCTTGTGCGCGCCGGTGTGGTTGAGTTCCTCGCGCTTCAGGTAGATTTTGGCGCCCTTGCCCGGTGCGGCCTCTGCGCGGAGGGCTTCGGTCAGGCGCTCGGCATAGTAAAGCGGGTTGGGGCGGCCGACATAGGAGCGCAGCAGTTCCGCGAACTCGGCTTCGAAGGCCGGGTCCTGCTTCGCTTCCTGGTAGACCTTCTCCAGCTCAAGGATGAGCGGCATCAGCGTTTCGGCGACATAGCGGCCGCCGAAGGAGCCGAAATGGCCGGAGGCGTCGGGCTGCGAGCGCAGGCTGTTGGCCAAGGTGATAGGCAGGATCGTGGTATCGGTCATCGGATCAATCTCGTCAGGCATGTTGGTCACTTCACGGCAAGGGAAGCGATCAACGCCATCGACTGCTGGTTTTCTGCCTCATGAGGACGCCGCATTGCAGAAGGCCATGATCTTGTCCACACTCTTGATGCCCGGCGCGCTTTCGACGCCAGAGGAAACGTCGACCAGCGGAGCGCCGGTGATGCGGATGGCCTCCGCCACATTGTCGATGCCAAGGCCGCCCGACAGGCCCCAGGGAGCGGAAAGGGCCACGCCGCGCAGCAGCGTCCAGTCGAAGCGCAGACCCATGCCGCCGGGGAGGGCCGCGCCTTCCGGGGTCTTGGCGTCGAAGAGGAGCAGGTCGGCGGCGCCATTATAGGCCTTGGCGGCGTCTATGTCGGCGCGGGTCTTGACGGAAATGGCTTTCCAGACCGGGATGGCGAAGCGCTGACGGATGGCGGCGGCGCGTTCGGGGCTTTCCTTGCCGTGAAGCTGGAGGGCGGTGAGGGCGTTGGTTGCCGCGAGTTCGATCAGGATGTCGTCGGTCGGGTCAACCAGGACGGCAACGCGTTCGATATGAAAGGGGACGGGCTCGGCAAGGGCGCGGAGCTGGTCCGCTTCGACATGGCGGGGGCTTTTGGGGAAATGGACGAAGCCCAGATGGGTTGCGCCTGCGCGCATCGCGGCGCCTACCGTTTCGGGCGTGGAAAGACCGCAAATCTTGATGGCGAGTCGGGACATGGGCGGGCTTTAGCGGGTGTGGTGGGCAAGAACCATATGCTCCGTGTTCCTGCGCAGGCAGGAACCCCGTTCGGATGGCGGGACTGGACTCCTGCCTTCGCAGGAGCACGGTGACGCTTAAGGCGATGTAAGGTCCATGTCGTGGAGGGCCAGCCATTGGTCGGCATGGTCGATGCATGCCCTTCCGAGGAAGGCGTCGACCTGATCCATGATCTGCGCATCGCTCAGGGTGGCCGGGTCCAGAGGCGGGTGCCAATGGACGCGGAAGTTCGGGCCATCAGTGCGGATCATGTAGAAGGGCAGGAATTTCGCGCCGACCTTTCGTGCGAGGCGGAGTGCCACGGAGAGGTTGCCCGAGGGCGGCAGATCGCGGCCGAAACGGGGGAACCAGACCTGCCGGTCGCGGCGTTCGTCCAGCAATATGTAGAGGGTAGCGCGGTCCTTGGTGGTGAGGTGCTTGAGGATGCCGCGAGCGGCGCCCTCTCCGGTGATCGCCTCGCCCATATAGCTGGAGCGGGCGCGCTTGAGCATGGCGGCTTGGTTTGGGTTTTCGGGCGGGTCGTAGATGCCGAGGCCGGGGCGGTCGGTGGACGCCTTGATATGGGCGGCGAGCAGGTCCCAATTGCCAAGGTGGACCGCCAGCGCGATCATCGGGCCGGGGCCGTCGAGGACCTGGCTGTAGCCTGCGGCGTCCTCGACCGTGATGTGGTTGTTCTCGATCAGGCGGTCGATGTTGGTGAGTTCGGCCATGGTGCGGCCGAGGTTGAACCAGCGGCGGGTGAGGATGGCTTCGCTGGTTGCTTCATCGAGATCGGGGCGGAGGATGGCGAGGTTGGAGCGGGCGCGCTGGTCACGCAATTTCATAGCTTTGCGCGCGATGTTCGCGGACAGCCAGCCGCCCAGCCATGACGCGATGGACGCGGGAAGAAGGCGGAGAAGGGTGAAGAGAAAGGGGTTGGAGAGCATCGTGCCTGCCGTCATACAGCAGCGGTTGGGGCGGTAAAGGGCTTGGGATAGACATGAGTTTCGCTTTTGCGCTGTGGCTGCTGTTGCAGGGACTGAGCCTGTTGGGGGTGCTGAATTATTGGCGGCATCTGCCGGTGGACCGGCAGGAAGAGGCGCCTGACGGCGTCGTGGTGCTGCTGTCGGTACGGGACGACTGGGATGGCGGCGCGGAACTGATCGCGCGATTGAAGGCGCAGACGGCGCGGTTTCGGCTGGTGATTGCGACTTCGGGGGATTGCACGGCGACGGAGGTCCTTGTCGCGCGGGAGGGGGATTGGGTGCAGCTTGTCCGCGGGGGCGTGGCGTCGGATGAGGGGCAGAAGGTTCATAAATTGCGGGCGGCTTTACGAGCTTTGCGGCCGGAGGATCGCTGGCTGGTTTTCGTGGATGCGGATATTCTGCCGCCGGTGCGGCTGGTGGGGCGGTTGCTCTTTCCACTGGTGCGCGGGAAGGCGGATATCGTGACCGGCTATCGGTTGTTGTTGCCGGAGGCGCGGATTGGGGCAGCGCTGGTGGGCGCGGTGGAGATGCAGTTGGCGACCTTGCCGCGGGCCGCGAGTGCGACCATGCCTTGGGGCGGGGCGATGGCGTTGACGCGGGAGGTGGCGGAGCGGCTCGATCTGGATGCGGCGCTGGCTGGGCGACTGTCGGATGACATGGCGATAGGGCTGGCCGGATGGCGGGCGAAGCTGCGCCTGCGGCCGGTGCGGGATTTGCTGGTGGCCTCACCGCTGGAGGCGCGGGGAGCGATCGGCTTTGGCGCGCGGCAATATCGGCATATTTGGACCAACAGTGCGGGGATGTGGTGGGTCGCTTGGCTTGTGGTGGCGGTTCAGGCTCTGGGTTGGGTCTGGGCTTTGGCCTGGGGCGGTTTGGGGGCTGTGGCTGTGGGTTATGGCGCGGCTGTTGGGCGGGCTTTGGCGCGGCGGCGGATTTTGGCGAGCGTGCTGGAGCCGGGACAGATGCGGGCGGCTCGGCGGTCACTCTGGTGGGATATGCTGGCGCCGTTTGCGGTGTGCTGGGTGCATTTGGGGATGCAGCTGGCGGCGGTTTGTTCGCGGCGGATCAGGTGGGGTGGGTTTGATTATTGGGTGGAGAGGGGGAAGGTGGTGCGGATGGAACAAGCAAGATAATTTCCGTGAATGGCAGTTGTAATTCTGGTTTATCATCCGACCATCGCCTTCGTCACTCAGTGTGCGCTGTCGGGAAGTGAGATAATCAACACGGGCACAAACGGGGTATCAAGTATGACGTCGCAGCAGGCGGCTTTGCATCCAGTAAGAGTTTCTCATATTGAGACGCTTGGAACCGTGGTCGCGCCCGCCATGGTCGCTTTGACCGGACTTTTGTATCTGGCGGGATGGGCAGAGCAGAATGCCATGCTCAAGAATTTTGGACTTTCTGTGGGTTTGTTTAATGAACCGCTGCAAGCCACGCTCGCCCGGGGCTACGCGCCTGTCTGTGTTGGCTGTGTCTTCACGGTTGCGTTTGGTCTTATCATATGGCTGCTTTTTCCAAAAATGGAAAAATGGTCTGTAAAGAGGTATGTACCGCATGTTCCCGCAATCTTGGTGAAGATCTTTTGGAGATTTAATCGCTGGGCCTACTCATTTAACTTTGCCGTGATGGCCCTTTTCCTTGGTCTTCTTTCAGGATCGATATCCGGCGATTTCAAAACGCGACGAGTATGGAACGCACTCGATAGCAATTGTGCAATGTCGGAAAAATCTTACTGCGCCCGATACACTGTTGGAGGAACATCTTACATTGGTGTACTTCTGGCTCAGGATAGCGTCCGTGCTGCTGTAGCAACGAAGACGGGCGTAAGAATATTTGCAAACGACAAAATTATTAATGTGGAAATGATAGGATCGAGGCGGATTCTTATCCAGGAGCAATTGGCTTCAGATTTTAACATTGTCGAGCAAGTGCGCAAGTTGATCAAATGAGGCTGATGTGTTTGCGTGGGAGCACCGATTAATTGGAAGAGTTTGCGCTGACAGGTCTTGGCCAAGTGGCATGGAAAGAGAGATTTAGAATCCCGCCGGAAACAGATGCTTTCCCTGCTCATCCAGCCGCAGCACAACTTTCCCCGCGACCGCGCTCAATGGCAGGTCGGCATAGAGATGCGGGAAGAGCGCGCCACCGCGTGATGCTTCCCACTTCACCGTCTCGCCGAAGGGAGCGAGGTCGACCATGACCATCACCAGATTGTCCTGACCCGAGAAATGCCTGGCTGCTGTTTCGGCGGCCTGCTGCCGAGTGGACATGTGGATGTAGCCGTCAGCCAGATCGACGGGCGCGCCCTTGAACACGCCGTCGGTCTTGAGCTGGTCATATTGGTCCTTGGTCAGGATCTTGTAGGCGAAGAGGTCGCTCACGCCTCCGTGGTTTCCGTGGCGTCTTCGGCTTCGTCGCTTTCCTCGATCTTCGCGGCGCTCACCACATGCTCGTCGTCCGACACGTTGAACAGGCGCACGCCTGCCGAGTTGCGGCCGATGACGCGCAAGGAATCGAGGCCCATGCGGATCAGCTTGGCCTGATCGGTGACGAGCATCAGCTGATCGGCTTGGCTGGCGGGGAAGCTGGCGACGACCGGGCCGTTGCGGCCGATATTGTCGATGTTCGTGATGCCCTGACCGCCGCGTCCGGTGCGGCGATAATCATAGGCCGACGACAGCTTGCCATAACCGTTCGAACAGACGGTGAGGAGGAACTGCTCCTTCGCCTGCAATTCGGCGAATCGTTCGGGCGTCATGGTCGGCTCGCCCTCCTTCTCCGGCTTCCACGGGGCGAAGCGGAGATAGTCGTCGCGTTCCTCCTGACTGGCGCCCGAGCGATGCAGGACGGAGAGCGAGATGACCTCATCGTCGCCCTTGAGCGTCATGCCGCGCACGCCGGTCGAGGTGCGGCTCTGGAATTCGCGCACGTCGGTCGCCTGGAAGCGGATCGCCTTGCCCTGACGGGTGGCGAGCAGCACGTCATCCTCTTCGGTCAGCAGCGCCACGCCGATCAGGCGGTCGTCGCTGTCGTCATCGAAGCGCATGGCGATCTTGCCGTTCGACGGGATGTTCGCGAAGGCGTCCATGCTGTTGCGGCGAACCGTGCCGTTCGCGGTGGCGAACATGACGTGGAGGTCCCTCCAGCTATCCTCATCCTCGGGCAGCGGCAGAACGGTCTGGATCGTCTCGCCGGGGCCGAGCGGGAGCAGGTTCACCATCGGGCGGCCGCGCGTCGCCGGGCCGCCTTCGGGCAGGCGCCAGACCTTCATGCGATAGACCTTGCCCGCCGTCGAGAAGAAGAGGACCGGTGTGTGCGTGGAGGTCACGAACAGTTCGGTGATGGCGTCCTCATCCTTGGTCGCCATGCCGGAGCGGCCCTTGCCGCCGCGCGCCTGGGCGCGGAAGCTTTCGAGCGGGGTGCGCTTGATATAACCCTGCACGGTGACGGTGACGACCATCTCCTCGCGTTCGATCAGGTCCTCGTCTTCGATGCCGTCAGCGGCGGCGGTGATTTCCGACAGGCGGGGGGTGGCGAAGTCGCGTTCGATCGCCTCGAACTCTTCGCGCATCACCGCGTAGAGCTTCACCCGGTCGCCGAGGATGGCGAGATATTCGGCGATGGCAGCGGCGAGTTCCGCCAGTTCATTGCCGATCTCGTCACGGCCGAGCGCGGTCAGGCGATGCAGGCGCAGGTCTAGGATGGCGCGGACCTGCGTATCGCTGAGGCGATAGGTATCGCCCGAAGCCTCCGTTTCGATGGCTTCGACCAGCTTGAGGTAAGGCGCGATCTCCGCCACCGGCCAGTCACGCGCGAGCAAGGTTTCGCGGGCCTCCGCCGGGCTGGCCGAGCCACGGATGATGCGGACGACTTCGTCGAGGTTCGTGACGGCGATGACGAGGCCCAGCAAGATATGCGCGCGGTCGCGGGCCTTGTTGAGTTCGTACTTGGTGCGACGGGTGATGACTTCCTCGCGGAAGCGGACGAAGGCCTCGATAATGTCGCGGATGTTGAGCAGTTCCGGCCGGCCGCCGCGAATGGCGAGCATATTGGCCGGGAAGCTCGACTGGGCGGGGGTGTTGCGCCAGAGCTGGTTCAATACGACTTCGGGCGTCGCGTCGCGCTTCAGGTCCATGACGATGCGCACGCCCAGACGGTTCGATTCATCGCGGATGTCGCTGATGCCTTCGATCCGCTTGTCCTTGGCGGCTTCGGCGATCTTTTCGACAAGGCCGTTCTTGCCGACCTGATAGGGGATGGCGGTCAGCACGATGGAGCGGCGGTCGCCGCGCCCTTCCTCGATCACATGGCGCGAGCGCATCATGATCGAGCCGCGGCCCGTGTGATAGGCGCTCCGCGCGCCCGACTGGCCGAGGATCAGCGGCGCGGTCGGGAAATCGGGACCGGGGACGATCTGGATCAGTTCGTCAATGGTGATGCCGGTGTTGTCGATATAGGCGAGGCAGGCGCGGATCACTTCGCCCAGATTGTGCGGCGGGATGTTGGTCGCCATGCCGACCGCGATGCCACCTGCTCCATTGACCAGCAGATTGGGGAAGCGTGCGGGCAGAACCTGCGGCTCGCTTTCGGAAGCATCGTAGTTGGGCTGGAAATCGACGGTGTCCTTGTCGAGATCCTCCAGCAGCGCAGTCGTCACCTTAGCGAGGCGCGCTTCGGTGTAACGCATGGCCGCCGGCGGATCGGGGTCCATCGAGCCGAAGTTTCCTTGACCGTCGATCAGCGGCACGCGCATCGACCAGTCCTGCGTCATGCGCGCCAAGGCGTCGTAGATCGCGCTGTCGCCATGGGGGTGATATTTACCGATCACGTCACCGACGATGCGCGCCGACTTGCGATAGGGTTTGTTGTGCTGGAAACCCGATTCATGGGCGGAAAAGAGAATGCGGCGATGCACCGGCTTCAACCCGTCGCGCACGTCCGGCAGGGCGCGGGCGACGATGACCGACATGGCATAGTCGAGATAGCTCGCCTTCATCTCGTCCACGATGGAGATGGGGCTGATATCCGAAGGGTCGGCGAGGGCAGTCTCGTCGGTCAATGCGATTCTCTTTTTTGGTGAGTATGTTTCGTTGCTACCGCACTAGCGGAGCGAAACAAATCTGTCACCCCTCGCGCGCACGTGCGCGCGCGGCGGTTTCAAGCTGTATGAACCATGAGATGCATCCGCTCTGCGCCAGATCGTTTCGCGCAATCGCTTCCTTGGGGCTGACAGGCGGTTAACTGGTGCATATAGGCTGTTCAAACGTTATTCACGCGCTGATCCTTAATCGGCGTCATGCAAAGGCCGCCTGTCCCCCGGGCGCAGAGGAGAAGATGACCATGCGTTTTGTTACCCCCGTGGCGCTCGCGCTGACTCTTGCGCTGGCCGGTGGCGCCGTTTCGGCGCCTGCCTTCGCGAAGAAGGAAGAGAAGAAGGGCAGCGCGCCCAAGCTGAACGTGTCGCCCGACGTCATCAAAGCGCTCCAGACCGCGCAGGCGGCGGCAGGGAAGCAGGATTTCGCAGGCGCCAAGGCGGCGCTGGCCGATGCCGACAGCAAGGCCAAGTCGAATGACGACAAATATCAGATCGGCGCGGTCAAGCTGAACACCTCCATCGCCGCCAAGGATAGCGCGATGCAGAGCGAAGCGCTGACCCAGATGCTCGACAGCGGCCTGACCCCGCCGGAGCAGGCTGGCCAGTTCAATGCCGTGGCAGCCGATCAGGCGTTGCAGGGGAAGGATTACGATCTGGCGATCACGCGCGCCAAGGCTGCCGTCGCCGCAGGTTACAAGCCTGATGCGGTGAACGTGACGCTGGCGCAGGCCTATTTCGGCAAGGCGGGCACGACCAACGCTTCGATCGAGCCGCAGCGGGGCCTGAACCAGCAAGGCCTTGCCGCGCTAAAGGCGGCGGCGGACGCGACCAAGGCAGCGGGCGGACAGGTGCCGGCGCAATGGTATCAGATCGGCGTCAGCCGCGCCGCGACCGCGAAGCTGCCGGAAGTCACCGAATGGGCGACCATGGCCTATTCGGCGGCGCCAAGCGGTGAAAATCTCCGCACGCTGATCCGTCTGTTCCAGCAGGCCAATCCGAACATTTCCAACCGTGAAAATCTGGACGTGCTGCGGCTGATGGCGACTTCGGGCGGTCTGGTCGTGGCGGCCGACTATCTGGAATATGCCGAAATGGCCTCCAAGACCGGCATTTACGGCGAAGTAAAGACGGCGATCGATGCCGGCCGCAGCAAGGGCGTGCTGAGCGCGAGCCAGGGCGGTGACCTGTATCAGACCGCCGTGCCGAAGATCGCGGGCGACAAGGGTTCGCTGGGTTCGGCCGAGGCGGACGCGAAAAAGGCGGTCAATGGCAAGATCGCGGCGGCGACGGCTGACGCCTATCTGGGCTATGGCGACTATGCCAAGGCGGCGGCGATGTTCGAACTCGCCAGGCAGAAGGGCGGCGTCGACGCGGACGAAATCAACACCCGCATGGGCATTGCCAAGGCGCTGGGCGGCGACAATGCGGCGGCCAAGGCGGCGTTCCAGTCGGTGCAGGCCGGTTCGCGCAAGAAGATCGCGGATCTGTGGCTGGCCTATCTGGCCACCAAGGCCTGATTTTGCCTGATCGAGGCGCGCTGCCCACCAGAGTCATTCTGGTTCAGATTGAACCGGAATGACTCTGGTTATTCTTTGTCTTTCCGTGATTTCCAGGCCGCCAGATGATTCCATCCGGCTCGAAATCACTCTAGCGGCGGCGCGCCTTTTTCATCTTTGGACATGATGCAAGGGCTGGTGGACGCCGGCCGATAAGGGGATTGGCGGACATGGCCATGCTGCGACATTCGATTCTGACTTTGGGGCTGATGGCCGGAATGGTCGGGCTGGCGACACCGGCCTTGGCGAAAAAGCCGGTCGTGGTCGGGCCTGTGATCGAGATGTCGGACAGCTTCCGCGCCGCGACGCAGGCAGCAGGCAATGCGATCAGGGCGGGCGACGTCGCCACGGCGCAGGCGCAGATTTCCGGGCTGATGCCGGTCAGCGATTTCGAGGCCTATGTGGCGGCCGGGCTACGGTTTGAGCTGGCGGTGCGCAGGATGGACCGTCAGGCGCAGCGGGTGGCGCTCAACGACATGTTCAAGACGTCCTCCGTGCCCAAGATGGACATGCCGCGGCTACGCTATATCGCCGGCTATCTATCCTATGTCGTCGGCAATTATGAGGATGCGACGGCGCAGCTCGATTACGCCAGGACATTGGGTTACGACCCGATCGATGCGACCATGTTACGGGCGGATATAGCCCTGCGGCGGAACAAGGCGAAGGATGCGCGCGGCTTCGTGCAGGAAGCGCTGGCGCGGCAGCGGGCGGCCGGACAGCCGATATCCGCCGCCTGGTATGACCGGGCGATCTCCATGGCCTATCAGGCGGGGGATTGGTCCGAGGTGGGGGCGCTCTATCGCGAGCGGCTGAGCCATTATGACTCGGCGGGCGAATGGCGGTCTGCGCTGGCCAATTATCTCAGCGCGCCGGGCATGGATGCGCAGGTGCAACTGGACCTCTATCGCCTTCAGGCGGCCAATGGCGCCATGGCGAGCGAACGGGATTATCAGGCCTATGCGCAGCTGGCGGACAAGACTGGCTACAGCGCTGAAACCAAGGCGATCATCGAGGCTGGACGTTCGGCGGGGAAGCTGATGCCGACCCAGGCGGCGACGGCGCAGTTGATGAAGAGCGCGACCCCCAAGGCCGCGAAGGAGATCGCGGCGCTGCCGGCGGCTGTGAAGAAGGCCGCGGCGGCCAAGGATGGCTCGGCGGCGATGGCTGCGGGGGATGTTTATTTCTCGCTCGGACAGTTTCCGCAAGCGGTGGAGCAATATCGGCTCGCCCTGAGCAAGGGAGGCGTCGACACCGGCAAGGGCAATGCGCGACTTGGCGTGGCGCTGGCCCGCTCGGGTGATCTGGTGACTGCCAAGGCGATGCTGGGGCAGGTGACAACGGGCAATTGGGCGAATGTCGCCGGTTTCTGGTCGGTTTGGGTCGACCAGCAGAGTCGCAAGACGGCGTTCAAGCCGGTGGTGGTGACGCCGGCGAGTTGAAGGCAAGAATAAGATATTCCCCCTCCCGCAAGCGGGAGGGGTTAGGGGTGGGCGCGAGCGGAGCGAGCTTACAGACTAGCCGTTGCAAATCGCCGCCGATGTCGCGCCAGCCCCTAGCCCCCTCCCGCTTGCGGGAGGGGGAATGACTGAGAACCACCCATCTTCGGTTTTCCGGCCGGCATTCCCGTGCGATCGGATAATTCTTTGTATCTCAGCGCTTCACGCTGCATCCCACTTGGGTTAGTCCCCTCAACATCATGGATGGGGGCAAACATTTCGCGATGAGGGTGAAGTAGGTCGCAATGACGTCGTTGCCCCCCCTTGCCGCCGTGATTTTGGGCATCGTGCTGGCTGCGTGGCTGGGCGCTGCGATCTGGGCGCTCTCCAGCGGTCAACGCAGGCGCCGCGAAGGCATGCAGGCACAGGGAAAGCTCGATCGCCTGTCGGTCCTGCTCGCTTCGGCTCCCGCAGCGCCGGTCGTCATTCATCCTGACGGCCGACTGGAAGCCGCTGATCGCCTCGCAAAATGGCTGGGCAAGGATCGGGTCCCGGCCTTTGCGTCCGAATTGACCGCGCCGGATGGCGGGTTGGAACAGGCGGATGCGGTAGCTCTGGCACGTGAAATCACCGCTGCCCAGCGCGCAGGTCGCGGCTTCGCGCTCGCTGTCCGGGGTGTCGAGTCGTCCCGCCTTCTGCTGGTGCGCGGCGCGCCCGCCGGGCCGGAGCTGGCTGAAAGCGGTGGCGTCGTCCTCTGGATTTTCGATGCGACCGACAGCCAATCGGAAATTCAGCAGCTCAAGGGCAAGGTCGAGCAACTCCGCGAGGCGCTGGAGGCGCTGGCCGGGTTGGTCGAGGCAGCGCCTTTCCCGATGTGGCACCGCTCGCCCGATATGCGCCTCAACCTCGTGAACACGGCTTATGTCCGCGCGGTGGATGGGGAAAATGCCCGCGACGTGATCGCCAACGGCACGGAACTGGTCGAAACCGTCGCCGGGCTGAGCCCGCAGGGCGCCGCTGGTCAGGCGCTTGCCGACGGTAATCCCGTCGACCGCATGGTCCCGGCGACCATTGACGGGGAACGGCGCACGATGCGGGTGGTCGACGTGCCGCTGGGCGATGCGGGCGTCGCCGGTTTTGCGATCGACCAGAATGAGCTGGAGCAGGCCCGCGTCGAGCATCGCCGGCTGGAAGCGGCGCAGCGCGACCTGCTGGACCGGCTGTCGGCCGGTGTCGCCCGTTTTGGTTCCGACCGGGCATTGCGCTTCTGGAACCAGCCCTTCATGAGCCTGTTCGGCTTGGATCAGGAGCATCTGTCCGACAATCCCCTGTTCGAACGGGTGCTGGACCAGATGCGCGAATCCCGGCGCTTGCCAGAAAATCGCGATTTCCCCGCCTGGCGGACCGAGCGGCGGGACTGGTTCCTCTCGCCTGATCCGCGGGAGGAGAACTGGCTGCTGGCCGACGGAACGCATTTGCGGGTCTATGCCCAGCCATTGCCTGATGGCGGGCTGTTGTTGATTTTCGAGGACCGTACCGAGCAGGTTCAACTGTCCAGTGCCCGCGATACGCTGCTGCGCGTTCGCACGGCGACCTTCGACAATCTGTTCGAATCGATCGGCGTCTTTTCCTCCGACGGCCGCCTGCATCTCTGGAACAGCCGGTTCCGATCGATCTGGGAGGTGTCGGAGGAGATTCTGGCCAAGCATCCGCGCATCGATGAACTGATGCGCGTGGTCCAGTCCCGCCTCGCCAAGCCGCAGCAGGCGAATCTGGTCCGCGAACTTGTGCGCGCCGCCACGCTGGAACGCAAGCAGCGGGTTGGCCATGTCGGCTTCGCAGACGGGCGCATTTTCGAATTTGCCGCCATTCCGCTGCCCGATGGCAACGCCTTGTTCACCATGCTGGATGTGACCGACAGCCGCCGGGTCGAACAGGTGCTGCGCGATCGTAATGACGCGCTGGAGCAGACCGACAAGGTCAAAACCGCCTTCGTCACCAATATGAGCTATGAACTGCGCACGCCCCTTACCACCATCGCCGGTTTCGCGGAGATGATGAGTGCGGGCTATGCCGGCGAAATGAGCCAGTCCGCCAGGGAATATGTCGACGGCATCCTGCAAAGCACCAGGCGGCTGTCCATGTTGATCGACAACGTCCTGGACCTTACCCAGGGCGAAGCGGGAATGCTGCCGATCGAAAAGGCGCCCGTGGACCTTGCGGCGGAAGCCCGTGACGCGGTAGCCCGGATCAGGGACAATGCCGCCGCCAAGGGAATCGATCTTGCCCTGTCTCTCCAGGCCAGCCTGGGCACGATCGAGGGCGACAAGCGCCGGATCGGGCAGGCGCTCGACCATCTGCTGGAAAATGCGGTGCGCTATTGCAGTCGAGGCGGGCGCGTTCTGCTGCATGGCGATGGGGCGGCGGACAATGCCCGGCTGGTCGTGTCGGACAATGGTCCGGGCATCAGCGCCAAGCGGCAGGCGACGATCTTCGACGCGTCATCCCGTACCGAGCAGGCCCGCAATGGCGGCAAGGCGGGAATTGGCCTGCCGCTCGCCAGGCAATTGGCGGAGGCGCATGGCGGCAGGCTGCAATTGGTGTCCGAGCCGGGGCAGGGCACCATGGTCGTGATCGAGCTGCCCCGTGGCTGAGGGCGAAATCATTCTGTCCGGTGAAGCAGAGATGCTGGCTTTCGGGCACAGGCTGGCCGGGCAGGTCCGCATCGGCGACGTCATCGCGCTGGAAGGCGGGCTTGGTGCGGGCAAGACGACCCTTGCGCGGGGCATATTGGAAGGGCTGGGGCTGGAAGAAGAGGCGCCCAGTCCCAGCTTCGCCATCGTCCAACCCTATGATATTCCCGAAGTCCGTCTGCCTGTGGCGCATGTCGACCTCTATCGTCTCGACGGCCCGGAGGAAGCGGAGGAACTCGCGCTGGACGATTATCGGATGGACAGCCTGCTGATCGTCGAATGGCCGGACCGGCTGGGGAAGGACGCCTGGCCCGATGCCCTGCGGTTCCACATCGCGATCGAACCCGACGGCGCTCGGCGCTTGACAGCGCGCGTGCCGGGCGCTTGGACGGAGCGATGGTCACAGATATGATCCCGCCCGCCGCTGCTCCCGCCTTTCTCTCAGCTGCGGGTTGGGGGCATGCGGCCATATTGCCGCTGGCCGGCGATGCCTCCTTCCGGCGCTATTTCCGGGTGATTGACGGCGCCCGCCGCGCGGTGTTGATGGACGCGCCGCCGCCGCATGAGGACCCGCGCCCCTTCATCGCCATTGCCGAGCATCTGACCGGGAACGGCTTTGCCGCGCCGCGGATACTGGCGCGCGATCTGGAAGAGGGACTGGTGCTGATCGAGGATTTCGGCGACCTGCGTGTCAAGGAACATGTCGAGGATCTACCGAGCGCGGAGTGGGAGGTCTACACCCGCGCCGTCGACCTGCTGGCTGCGCTTCACCGTCTGCCGGCGGCCGACGTGCCCCCCTATGATCGCGCCGTTTACCAGCGGGAGGCGGGGCTGCTCATCGAATGGTATTGCCCGGCCATTGGCCTGGCGGTGGACGAGGAAGCCTATGTTCGTGCCTGGGACGCGGTTCTGCCGATAGCCGAACGGTCCGCCAGCCCGGTCGTCACCGTGCTGCGCGACTATCATGCGGAAAATATCATGCTGATCGACCGGGCGGCCTCCCACGGGTTGGGTCTGCTGGACTTTCAGGACGCGCTGGCGGGCCATCCCGCCTATGATCTGGTGTCGCTGCTTCAGGATGCGCGGCGCGATGTCCCGCCTGCGCTGGAGGCAGCCATGCTCGACCATTATCGCGCCATCGCCAGCCCGCCCACGGATTTCGATGCGGCCTATGCCGTGCTGGGCGCCCAGCGCAACGCGAAGATCATCGGCATCTTCACGCGACTGTGGAAGCGCGATGGAAAACCGCGCTACCTGTCCTATCTGCCACGGATGTGGGACCTGCTGGAACGCGACCTCAACCATCCGGCGCTGGCTCCGGTGGCGGAATGGTTCGTGGCCAACATCCCCGCCGACAAGCGCCATCACGCCCTAGAGGATTTCGCCCGCGCATGATCGACACCGCGATGCTGATGGCGGCGGGCCTGGGCAAGCGCATGCGGCCGCTGACCGCGACCCGCCCCAAGCCGCTGGTGAAGGTGGCGGGCAAGCCGCTGATGGATCATGCGCTGGATCGGCTGGCGGCGGGCGGCATCAGGAAGGTGGTGGTCAATGTCCACTATCTGGCCGATACGGTCGAGGCGCATCTTCGCGCGCATTGCAATGGCATGCAGGTGGCGATTTCCGATGAGCGCAGGAAGCTGCTGGAGACGGGCGGCGGGCTGATGCACGCGAAGGAACAGCTGGGCGATGCGCCCTTTTTCTGCGCCAACAGCGATAATCTCTGGATAGACGGCCCGCAGGAAACGCTGGGCATGATGCGGAAGATATGGGATCCGGCGCGGATGGACGCGCTGCTGCTGCTGGTGCCGCTCGCCCGTGCCAATTGCCACCGGGGCCCCGGCGATTTCCACATGGATGCGACTGGCCATCTGACCCGGCGCAAGACCGCCCATGTCGCGCCCTTCGTCTTCACCGGCGTTCAGATCATGTCGCCCAGCCTGCTGGTCGATCCGCCATCGGAGGTCTTTTCCACCAATATCTTCTGGAATCGGGCGATAGAAGCGGGCCGTCTCTACGGCGTCTCGCATCAGGGGCTATGGTTCGATGTCGGTACGCCGCAGGCTATTCCGGTTGTGGAGTCGATGCTGGCCCATGGGTGATCGCACCCGCCCGGCGCTGTACAACATCCCCACGCATCGCGCCTTTTCCGACGCGCTGGCGGCAGGCATAATCGCCCAGCATGGCGGCGATCCGATGCGGCTGGCGCAGGGCATGATCCTGTTGCCCAATAATCGCGCCATCCGCTCGGTCAGCGATGCCTTCGTGCGGAAATCGGGTGGCGGATTGCTGTTGCCGCGCCTCGTCGCGCTGGGCGATCCCGATCTGGGCGAACAGGTCGGCGGCGCGCTCGATCCGCTGGGCGAGGATGAGGCAGTCCTCCCCGCCGTCGCGCCGATGCGCCGCCAGATGATCCTGGCGCGCATGGTGCAGCAGGCATCGGCGTATCCGGTGGACGCGGGGCAGGCGCTGAAACTGGCTCAGGCGCTTGGCGCGGTCCTCGATCAGATGCATGTGGAGCGCGTGCCAGTCACGGCGCTGGCCGATCTTACCTTGTCGGACGAATTGTCGCAGCATTGGCAGACGTCGCTCAGGCTTTTCGTCATATTGTTGGCGCAATGGCCGCAGGAGCTGGCGCGGCTGGGCTGCATCGATCTGGCGGACCGTCGCAATCGGCTGCTGGATCGGGTTGCCGCGCGCTGGGCGAACGCGCCGCCGACGGGCTTCGTCATCGCGGCGGGCATGTCCACCACGGCGCCCGCCATTGCCACGCTGCTCCGCCGGATCGCGATGCTGCCCAAGGGGGCAGTCGTCTTTGCCGGTCTGGATCAGGAAATGGACGGCGAAGCCTGGGACGCCATTGGCCCCTTCGATGCCGATCCCGTCACCGGCCGAGCGCCCGCGGGGCATGAAACCCATCCCCAATATGCGTTGAAGCGCCTGCTCGATCGCATGAGCGCGACGCGCGACGACGTGGCGCTCTGGCGCTGGGGCAGCGAGCATGATGCGCGCGCGGTGCGGGGGCGCAATATCTCCAACGCCATGTTGCCCCCGCGCCTTACCAGCCGCTGGCGGGACCTGAAAACCGCCGACCGCTCGCTCGCCGGGGTGGAGGCGCTGGAGGTCGCGACCCCCGGTGAAGAAGCGCAGGCCATCGCCATCGCGCTCCGCGAAGCCGTGGAGACGGAAGCCCGCACCGCCGCGCTGGTGACGCCCGACCGCCAACTGGCGACCCGCGTGTCCGCGCACCTCAGGCGCTGGGGCATCGACGCGGACGATTCCGCCGGCCAACCCCTGTCCCGCCTGCCGCCGGGCACATTGCTGATCGCGATGGCTGAAGCGCTGGCGGAGCGCTTCGCGCCGGTGGCGTTGCTGACGCTGCTCAAGCATCCGCTGGTCATGCGCGGGGATACGCGTCTAAACTGGCTGGAGGGCGTGCGCGGGCTTGATCTGCTGCTGCGCGGGCCAAGGCCGCAGGCAGGGATAGCGGGCCTCGACCTGCTGCTGGCGGAACGCGACGGCGAGGATCGCCAACGCACCCTGCGCGCCCGCACGCGACTATGGTGGGCTGAGGCGCGCGCGTTGCTGGAGCCGTTGGAGCAGGGCTTTGCGGCGGCGTCCGACCTCCCCGGCCAGTTGGCGGTGATTCGCGAACATTCCGGGCGCCTTTCGCATGACGCGGTCTGGGCCGGGCATCAAGGGCATGCCGCCGCCGATCTTTTCGCCGAGATGGAAGACGCCGCGCGCGAAGGCCCGCGCCAGGCGGACATCCGCGCGCTGCCGGTCCTGCTCGACCATCTGCTGGGCGGCGTTTCCGTTCGCCCGCCGCAAGGGGGGCATCCCCGGATCAGCATCCTTGGCCTGATCGAAGCGCGGCTGGTGCAGACCGACCTCATGATCCTGGGCGGCCTGAACGAAGGCAACTGGCCGGGCCTGCCCGCGCCGGACCCCTGGCTTGCGCCGCGCATCCGCCGGGAAATGGGCCTGCCGGGACTGGAAAGTCGCATTGGCCTTGCTGCCCATGATTTCGCGAGCGCATTGGGCGCGCCACAGATACTCATCACCCGCGCCCGGCGTGGATCGGGCGGCCCGGCTGTCGCCTCTCGTTTCTGGCTGCGGCTGAAGGCCATGGCGGGGGCGCAATGGAAAAGCGCCGACCGTTATGCCGCGCTGGCGCAGGTGCTCGATCATGCGGCGGAACACAGGCCCGCCAACCGCCCCGCGCCGGTGCCGCCGTTATCCGTGCGCCCGAAGATCATCCCCGTCACCGATGTCGACCGGCTGAAGGCTGACCCCTATGCCTTTTACGCCAAGCGCATCCTGCGCCTCGCGCGGCTCGATCCGGTGGATGCCGATGCCGGGCCGGCCTGGCGCGGCACGGCCGTTCACGAAATCCTCCAGCAATGGGCGGAGGCTGGCAGCGGTGATCTGGCCGATCTGGAAGCCCGGGCAAGGGCGATGTTCGACCGGCCGGATGTCCATCCCTTGCTGAAGGCGCTCTGGCAGCCACGCCTGATCGAAGCGATCCGCTGGATCGCCGCTGAGGTCGCAAGCGATCTTGCGGCGGGACGCAAGATCCTCTCCGTCGAAACCGAAGGCCGCGCGGAGATCGCCGGAGTGACGCTGACGGGCAAGGCCGATCGCATCGACCTGCTGCCTGACGGGAAATTGGGCATCGTCGACTATAAGACCGGCAAGCCCCCCAGCGCCCGGCAGGTGCGCGCGGGCTATGCGCTCCAGCTTGGCCTGCTGGGCCTGATCGCGGAACAGGGCGGCTTTCCCAGCACGGATGCCGCGCCGGTGGCGGGCGGCTTCGAATATTGGTCGCTCGCCAAGAAGGGCGACGCGTTCGGCTATCGCGAAAGCCCGGTCGATCCGATGGGCAAGCGGGACAAGATCATCACCGCCGATTTCACATCCCATGTCCATGCGCAGTTCGAGGATGTCGCCACCACCTATCTTACCGGATCGGCGCCCTTCGATGCACAGGTGAACCCTGAAGTCGCGAATTACGGCGATTATGACCAGCTGATGCGGCTGGAGGAATGGTATGGCCGCGACGATGGCTAAAAAGGCCAAGGCCCTGCAACCATTGGCGGGCGCGCAGGCGCAGGCCGCCGCGCCCGACGCGCATGTGTGGCTGTCGGCCTCTGCAGGCACGGGCAAGACCCATGTGCTGACCGCCCGCGTTTTCCGCCTGCTGCTTCAGGGGGTGCGGCCGGAAAATATCCTGTGCCTCACCTTCACCAAGGCGGGCGCGGCGGAAATGGCGGATCGCATTCATGACCGGCTGGCCGCCTGGGTGCAGATGGAGGAGGGCGATCTCTTCCACGATCTGGAAGCGTTGGGCGAGGAATCCGGCCCCGAAGCCCGTGACCGCGCGCGGCGCCTCTTTGCCGAAGTGCTGGAGTCGACCGGCGGCGGCCTGCGCATCCAGACGATCCATGGTTTCTGCCAGCAATTGCTGACCGCTTTCCCGCTGGAGGCCGATCTGCCACCTGGTTTCCGGCCGCTGGACCAGCGCGAGCAGGCGACGCTGGCGCGCCAGACGCTGGCCGACATGGTGGTTGTCGCGCAGGAGCAGGGCGACGATGCGCTGATCGAGGCGTTGCAGGTGCTCAGTTTGCGGATGGGAGAAGGGGGAGCGGAAAGCTTCCTGCTCCGCTGCGCCGCTCGCCTTGACGCGCTCACGTCGCTGCCGAAGGATATCGCTCCCTGGCTGTTGCGGGAACTCGACCTGCCCGAAGGCGATATCGACGCGCATATTGCGGAGCAATGCGTGGATGAGTTGTTCGATATGCGAACGCTGGTCTGGATCGCGCAGGCCAATGCGGATTGGGGCACGGGCCGTGCGCTGGAACGCTGCGACCGGATCGCGCGCTGGCGGGGACTCGACCCGGCGGAGCGGGCGGCCACGCTCTCCGATCTGCACGGCGTCTGGGCCAAATCCGACGGCGAATTGATCTCGACCGCCAGGGGGTGGGCGCCGCCCGTCGATGGCTATGGCGACGCGATCGCGCGGATGCATGGCCGCTGCGCCGAGCTTCTGGGCCTGAAAATCCGGGCCGTCTATGCCGCCTTGCTGGCCCAGGCCCTGCATGCCGGGCGAAGCTATGCCCATGCCTATGCGGAGGCCAAGCAGCTGGCTGGCGCGGTCGATTTCGACGACCTGATCGCCAATACGGCGCAGTTGCTGTCGCAGCGCGGCATTGCCGACTGGATACGCTACAAGCTCGACCAGCGCATCGATCATATACTGGTGGACGAAGCGCAGGACACCAATATCAGCCAGTGGCAGATCGTCGGCGCGCTGGCGGCAGAGTTTTTCGTGGGCGAGGGGGCGAAGGGCGACACGGTCCGCACCATCTTCACCGTGGGCGATTTCAAGCAGGCGATCTTCGGTTTTCAGGGTACCAGCCCGGAAGCCTTCCGCGCTGCGCAGATCGTCTTCCAGCGTCATGCGGAGGATGCAAGCCATCCCTTTCACGACCTGTCGCTCCAGCACAGTTTCCGCTCGACGCCTGCCGTGCTGGATGTGGTGGACCGCACCATCGCGACGCTGCGTGCCGAGCGTTTCGGCCTGGAGCCGGGCGAGGTCCGGCACATCAGCGCCAACCGTTTCCCCGGCGAGGTGCTGCTGTGGAAACCGGTGGTCGCGGGCCTGTCCGACGATGCCGAGGGGGAGGAGGATTGGGCCGCCGATCAGGAGCGCGTGCTGGCGCAGACCATTGCCCGGCAGATCAGGCAATGGATCGATGACGGGCTGATGCTGGAAAGCCGGGGCCGTCCGGTGTCGGCTGGCGACATCATGATTCTGGTGCGCCGCCGCAGCGAGCTGGCGCGGCTGATCGTGGCGCGGCTCTATGAGGAGAAGGTCGCCGTGGCGGGCATCGACCGCCTGCGCCTGAATGCGCCGCTGGCGGTTCGCGATCTGCTGGCCGCGTTGCGCTTCGCGGTCCAGCCGGAAGATGATCTGAACCTCGCCGCGCTGCTGGTTTCGCCGCTGATCGGCTGGACGCAGGGCGCGTTGATGGACCGGCTCATTCGCCGCCGCACTGGCCTGTGGCAGCATCTGACGCAGACGCTGGACGATGCGTTGCTCGACCCCTTGCGCCAGTTGCTGGGGCAGGCTGACTTCACGACCCCCTATCGCTATCTGGAGGCCATATTATCCGGCCCGATGGATGGCCGCCGTCGGTTGATCGAGCGGCTTGGTTCCGAAGCGGCCGATCCGATCGAGGAATTGCTGAACGCGGCGCTGGCATTTGAAAATGACGATTATCCCTCCCTGCAACGCTTCATCGACTGGTTCGACCGGGGCGAGGTGGAGATCGTGCGTGACGCAGCAGCACAGGGCGACTCGCTGCGCCTGCTGACGGTGCATGGCGCCAAGGGGTTGCAGGCGCCGATCGTCATCCTGGCCGACGCCTGCCTTGATCCCGATGCCGGCAATCGCGCGGATTCGCTGGAATGGAACGGCCTGCCGATCATTGCGCCGCGCAAGGCCGAGCGGCAGGGGCCGATCGGGCAGGTCGCTGAGGAAGCGAGCGCCGTCGAACGCGCGGAACATTGGCGCCTGCTTTATGTCGCGCTGACCCGGGCGGAGGAAAGGCTGGTCGTTACCGGCTCGCTCGGCCCGCGCGCCAGGGGCGAGGTAAAGCCCGAAAGCTGGTATGCGGCGGTTGAAGGGGCCCTGATCTCCCTGGATGCGGAGTGGGAGGCTGATCCGCTCTGGGGCGCGCGGCGCAGTTGGCGGGGGAACGAAATCCTTCCACCCAAAGCGCCGGAACCGACTCCGACCGAAGGGCAGGCGGTTCAGAGCGAGCCTTGCTGGCTGCGGTCGCCCGCGCCCGTCGAAGCCCGGCCGCCGCGCCCGCTCGCGCCTTCCGCCGCGGTGGAGGATGACGTGCCCTATCCGCCGCCCAGCCCGGCGATGCGCGACGCCGCCGAGCGTGGCCGATGGCTGCACCGGCTGTTCGAACGGCTGGCCGACGTGCCGCCGGACAGCCGACGCGTACGCGCCGACAGCTGGCTGGCGCAGCAGGGACTGGCTGAACCGGCGCGGCGGCTTGACGTCATCGAGCAGGCTCTGCGGGTTATCGAAAATCCCCAATTCGCTGAGCTTTTCGGACCTGATGCGCTGGCGGAGGCGCCGATCGCCGCGGTCGTGGGGGAAGCTGTGATCGCCGGAACCGTCGACCGGCTGCGCATCGGCGATGATCTGGTCCAGCTGGTGGATTTCAAGACCGGCCGCATATCCCCGCTTTCGGTCGCTGAGGTTCCGCTGGCCCATGTCCGGCAGATGGCCGCCTATGCGGCCGCATTGCAGGTGATCTTCCCGGATCGCCGGATCGAGGCCGCGCTGCTCTACAGCTCCGCGCCGCGTCTTATCACTCTGCCGCCGGAACTCTTGGCGCGGCACAAGCCCGGCTTTCCCCCGGCGCAGGAGAATTTGCCGCTTCCGACCGTTGAGCCGGACGCGACGCCGTCCTAGATACTCGTCCAAGCAAGGAGATAAGCACTATGGCTACCAAGGCAGTCACCGACATCAGCTTCCAGCAGGACGTCATCAACGCGGACAGGCCCGTTCTCGTCGATTTCTGGGCCGAATGGTGCGGCCCCTGCAAGATGATCGGCCCGGCTCTGGAAGAAATTTCGGAGGAACTGGCGGACAAGGTCCTCATAGCGAAGATCAATATCGACGAGAATCCCGATGCGCCCAGCAAATATGGCGTGCGCGGTATTCCGACCATGATCCTGTTCAAAAATGGCGAAGCCGCCGCGACCAAGGTTGGCGCCGCACCCAAGAGCGCGCTCAAGGGATGGATTGAAAGCGTCCTATAAACCTTTGAAAAGGCCGGTTCATGTCAGCGGTATCGTGACTGTTTCGATATGAGCCGGCCTTTAAAGTGATTTCGAGCCAGATGGAAAGGCCAGCTCAGCGGAACAGCCGCTCCGCTGCCAGATCCCAGACCCGTGGAGAGGACGCCCCCAGCAACCCGCGTTGCAGGTCGCCCACGACATAGGGCGATCCGTCCAGCCGCTGACAACAACCGCCCGCTTCATTCACGAACAGCGTTCCCGCCGCATGATCCCAGGGCAAGGTGCGCGCAAAGACCGAAATGTCGTTCTGTCCCAGCACCAATCGCGGATATTGCTCGGCGGCGCAGCGGGGAATATCCACCAGCTGGAAGGTGTCTTTCGATCGGCGCTTGATGTCGGCGCGCTCTTCCTCGGTCATGAAATAGACGGCCAGGGCAGCGATGGGCAGTGTTTCGCCGCTTTCCTTCGCATAAACCTGCTCTGCGTTGATGTGGCTGCCCGCGCCCAATATGGCGTGGCACAGGCGCCCCGACAGCGGGTCCAATATCCATCCCGCCAGGATCGTCCCGGCATCCGCCAATGCGACCATGATGCCGAAGGGCGGCTTGCCGGCCGCGAAATTGCCGGTGCCGTCGATTGGATCGATGATCCAGTTCAAGCCGTCGCCCGCCCGTTCCAGAATCGCCGGATCGGCCGCGCAGGCCTCCTCCCCGATGATGCCAGCTTCCGGCAGGATCGAGGCCAATCCCTCGGCCAGGCGAATTTCGCTTTCCTTGTCCGCAATGGTCACAAGGTCGTCGGCCGCCGATTTTTCGCTGATCTCGTGACTGGCGAGATTCTGGTAGCGCGGCATGACGACATCCCGCGCCACTTCGCGCATCAGCGCGACGACCGGCTCATGCAATTCCGTTGGCATCAGCTCCGTCCCATCTTCAACTACGCCCTGTTCTTCTCAACTACGGTAATCCGCGTTGATCGAGATATAGCCATGTGTCAGATCGCAGGTCCAAACCGTCGCCCGGCCATTGCCCAGCCCGAGGTCGACGCCGATCAGAATATCCTGCCCCCTGAGGTGGGCAGCGACCGGCGCTTCGTCATAGCCCTCGACCGCGAGGCCGTTCGAAGCAACCTGAGTCGCGCCGAAGCGGATGGAGAGCCTGTCGCGATCCGCAGATTCGCCCGCCTTGCCGACGGCCATGACGACGCGGCCCCAATTGGCATCCTCTCCCGCTATGGCGGTCTTGACCAGTGGGGAGTTGGCGATCGACAGGGCGATGCGATGGGCACTGGCGTCGCTTTCGGCGCCTTCGACGGTGATCTCTATGAATTTGGTCGCGCCTTCGCCGTCGCGCACTACCAGATGGGCCAACTGGCGGCAGAGATCGCCCAACGCGGCGGCAAAGGCATCGGCCCCGGCATCGTCCATCGAAGCGATCGGCGCATTGCCTGCCTTGCCGGTGGCGAAGGCCAGCACCGTATCGCTGGTCGAGGTGTCGCTGTCGACCGTGATGCAGGAGAAAGTCCGCTTGTTGGCGGCGGACAGCATCTGCTGCAACAGCGGGGGATCGATCGCCGCATCCGTGAAGATATAGCCCAGCATCGTCGCCATGTCGGGCGCGATCATCCCCGAACCCTTGATGATCCCGACCAGCTCGACCCGCGTGCCGCCAACCATGGCAGAAGCATGGGCGCCCTTGGCATAGGTGTCGGTCGTGCCGATGGTCGTGGCCGCATCCTCCCAGTCGCAAGGGGTGGCGGCGAAAGCAGCGTCCAGCCCGGCTTCGGCCTTGTCCACCGGGAGGGGAACGCCGATCACGCCGGTCGAGGAGATGAAGATATCCGACGGCTGGCAGGAAAGGTGGTTCGCGACCTTGGCCGCGATCGCTTCCACCGCGGCGCGACCCCGATGTCCGGTAAAGGCGTTGGCATTGCCCGCATTCACGACCAGAGCCCGCGCCGAGCCGAGCGGGATGGCGTCCCGGCACCATTCGACCTCGGGGGAGGGGCATTTGCTCTGCGTCGTGACGCCCGCGACCACCGTGCCCTCCGCCAGTTCGACATAGGTCAGGTCGCACCGTTCCCAATTCTTATAACGTGCACGCGCGACGCGCGCCGTGACGCCCGCAACGGGCGGAAGATCAGGGAAAGCGGCGGGGGCGAGGGGCGAGCGTTCGGTCATGTCCGTCGCTTAGCGCAATATGTCTGCCCGTCAACGGCGAGATGGCCGGATATAGAGCTTTCCCACGCCGTCGGGCATGGCCAGCATCCGGTAGGCGCGCCGCTTTGCATAGGCGATCAGGCCGTCATCGGGCCGCAGCGGCAATTTGCGCGTTCCCATTTCATAGCCGACCAGTATGGCATCGGGCGGATTGCGATCCAGGTCGGCCAGATTTGCCGGAATCATGGCATGGATACGCCGGGCCCGTGCCGTCTCCATCGTCCAGCCCGTCCGATAGACGAAGGGGCCCGCAGCGAAGCGGCGATCGATGTTCAAGCCGCTGTCGACCAACAGCTGGGGCGAAAGGCTGACAATCTCATCACCATCCGCCAAGGCGCGCACCTGCGCGCCTGCCCAGCGAGCGTCGGCGCTTGCCGCCAGGACAGGCGATCCATGGCGCGTCATTGCCATGACATGCCGACTGACGGGCAGCATGCCCTTGACGGCGGCAAGGCTGAGCAGAACGACAAGACCCGCCCGTATCCCCTCACGCCATTGCCGGGCATCATCCAGCACATGGCCGAGAGCCAAACCCAGCGGGGGCAGCAGCGGCATGACATATTGGACCTGCGACGGGGTTGGCAAGGCGGCGCCGATCAGCCCGCCGCCTATCATCCAGAAAGCGAGTTGGCGTTCCGGGGGCCAGGCCTGCCCGCGTCTCATCCATCCATGACCCAGGATCACCACCAGCGCTACCAGCGCTGGTCCGCGCCAGAGATATTTGACGAGGTCGCCGAATTTTTCCCCGATCGCCAGTTCATCTCCCGCCCCATTGGCAGCATACCAGGCAAAGGGCCCCGTCGCGGCAAAGGTGATGACGCCATAGGAAAAGGCCTCCGGTGCCAGAGCCCAAGCCATGATCATCGGCGCGACCCCGGCCAATAGGCCAAGGACAAGCCAAGGGGCATGGCGGCGATAGGCCAGCAGAGCGAATGCACCCGCCGCCGCGCCCAATGGAATGAAATTGAGCTTGGTGGCAATCGCCAGTCCAAAGCACAGCCCCGCCCCGAACCAGAATCGCCGTCCGGCGATTTTAAGCGCCGCCATCATCAGGAGCATCGCTAGCGTCGCAAGCAAGGTCGGCAGCATATCGTTGCGCGTCACGCTAGCGGTGAACTGGAATGCCGCGGTCGCCGCCATTAATGCGGCAGCAATCGCTCCACTGCCGCGCGAAATGCCCGCCAGACGCTGCGCATGGTAGAGTAGCAGGAGCGTTCCCGCCGCGCAGGCCGCCGTGACGAGCCGCATCGCCGCCAGCATCTTGCCCGGAAAGGCCACGGCCAGTGGCGCGAACAGCCAGCTGTGCAACGGTGGTTGAAGATAGAGGAAGTCCCGATAGACCAGCATGCGCGAGCTGAACCATGCCCCCGCTATATATTGACTCTCGTCATGATCGAAAGGCGTGGCCAGCGCCGTCGTCCCAAACCAGAGAAGGGCCGCGACCACCGCCATCACCACAAAAGTCGCGCCACGCAACTTCATGCGGGCAGGGCCGGGAACCATCGTCAAGCGCCTCTCATTTTATCGGCCTTTGGCACAAGACGCCGCAATCCGCCAATATCCAGCGCATCATGGTCATTTCGCGGCGAAAAATCCGCCTGGCCATCGAATATGGCGCTGTTCCGACATGCCCGCTCTGATTGACTAACGCCTGTGTGCCTCCTAAATCGCCGCGCATGTCTGTGCGCGTTGCCCCAAAAGGGCGCGCGTCCCCCTTTTGTCAGGAACTTGCATGTTCGGCGCACTCGCCAAGTCCATTTTCGGCTCCTCCAACGACCGCTATGTGAAGTCGCTGGGTAAGACCGTCGAACAGATCGCTTCTTTCGAGCCGACCATCTCGGCGATGACCGACGAGGAACTGACGGCGCAGACTACCCGTTTCCGTGAGCGGCTGGCGCAGGGGGAAACCCTTGATGGCCTGCTGCCCGAAGCTTTCGCCACCGTGCGTGAGGCTGCCAGGCGTACCCTTGGCCAGCGCCATTATGACGTGCAGATGGTCGGCGGCGTCGTCCTCCATCGCGGCGAAATCGCGGAAATGCGCACCGGTGAGGGCAAGACGCTGGTCGCGACGCTGGCCACCTATCTCAACGCGCTGGAAGGAAAGGGCGTCCACGTCGTCACCGTGAACGACTATCTGGCCAGCCGCGACTGCGAATGGATGGGGCAGGTCTATCGCTTCCTGGGCCTCACCACCGGCGTCATCGTGCCGAACCTGTCGGAAGACCAGCGGCGCGAGGCGTATGGCGCCGACATCACCTATGCGACGAACAACGAGCTGGGCTTCGACTATCTACGCGACAATATGAAATATGACCGCGCGTCGATGGTGCAGCGGCCCTTCAACTTCGCCATCGTCGACGAGGTGGACTCAATCCTGATCGACGAGGCGCGCACGCCGCTGATCATCTCCGGCCCGACTGACGACAAGTCGGAACTTTATGTCGCTGTCGACGCCATCGTGAAGCGGCTGGACGAGGCCGACTATGAAAAGGACGAGAAGCAGCGCACCGTCACCCTGACCGAGGACGGCACGGAAAAAATCGAGCGCATGCTGGAGGAGGCCGGGCTGCTGCAGGGCGCCAACCTCTATGATTTCGAGAACACCGCCGTCGTCCACCACGTCAATCAGGCGCTGCGCGCGAATGTCATGTTCCGGCGCGACATCGATTACATCGTCAAGGACGGCAAGGTCATCATCATCGACGAATTCACCGGCCGCATGATGGATGGCCGCCGCTGGTCGGATGGCCTGCACCAGGCGGTGGAAGCCAAGGAAGCGGTGAATATCGAGCCGGAGAACCAGACGCTGGCGTCCATCACCTTCCAGAATTATTTCCGCATGTACCCGAAGCTCGGCGGCATGACCGGCACGGCCGCGACCGAAGCGACCGAATTCTACGAAATCTACAAGATGAACGTTGTCACCATCCCGACCAACCGGCCGGTGCAGCGCGTCGATGAGGAAGACAGCTTCTACAAGAATCTGGAAGACAAGTTCCGCGGCATCGCCAAGACCATCAAGCTCCATGCGGAGCAGGGTCAACCGGTCCTGGTCGGCACGGTGTCGATCGAAAAGTCGGAAATGCTGTCCGAATTCCTGACGCAGGAAGGGGTCAGGCATGCCGTCCTCAACGCCCGCTTCCACGAAAGCGAAGCGCATATCGTCGCGCAGGCAGGCCGCAAGGGCGCGGTGACGATCGCCACCAACATGGCCGGTCGCGGTACCGACATCAAATTGGGCGGCAACCTTGAGATGCGTGTCGAGGACGAACTGCGCGACATGCCGGAAGGGCCGGAGCGCGAAGCCGCGATCCGCCGCATCGACGCCGAAATCGAAGCGGAAAAGGCCGAAGTGCTCGCCGCCGGTGGCCTGTTCGTGCTGGCAACAGAGCGCCATGAAAGCCGCCGCATCGACAATCAGCTGCGCGGCCGTTCGGGCCGTCAGGGCGACCCCGGCCTGTCGCGCTTCTACCTCAGCCTTGACGATGATCTGATGCGCATATTCGGCCCGGACACCATGTTCGCCAAGATGATCCGATCGAACCTGGAAGATGGCGAGGCGCTGCCGCCTTCAAAGTGGCTCAGCAAGGCTATCGAAACCGCGCAGAAGAAGGTCGAGGCGCGCAACTACGACATCCGCAAGCAGGTCGTCGAATATGACGACGTGATGAACGACCAGCGCAAGGTCATCTATGAACAGCGCAGCGACATCATGGATGCGGAAACGGTGGACGATGTCGTCGTCGACATGCGCCATGAGACAGTCAATGATCTGGTCGGCGCATCCTGCCCGCCCGGCACCTATCCCGAGCAATGGGACATGGAGCGGCTGAAGGCCCGGACGGCGGAGGTGCTGAACCTGGAACCGGACTTCGACGCCTGGCTGGCGGAGGATCATGTCGATCCGGAAATGATCGAGGAACGGCTGACCGCGCTCGCCGATGAAGCGGTGGCGGACAAGGTCAGGGAACTCGATCCCGAAAACTGGCACATGATCGAGAAGAGCATCCTGCTCCAGAGCCTGGATCATCACTGGAAGGAACATCTGTCGACGCTCGACGCGCTCCGCCAGGTGGTCCACCTGCGCGCCTATGCGCAAAAGACGCCGATCAACGAATATAAGCAGGAAGCCTTCGCCCTGTTCGAACGCATGCTGGGCAACATCCGGGAAGATGTGACCGGTTCCATTGCGCGCGTGCAGTTCCGCATGGAAGAGCCGTTACCCGAATTCGACCTGCCGGTGTTGCCCGACTTCATCACCACCCATATCGACCCGTTTTCAGGCGAGGAGAATAGCGGGGACATTGATGGCGGCCAGATCAGCGGAATCACCACGACCCTGCCGCGTCCGCCGGTGGGCACGGGTCAGGCAGGGGAATTCGTCAATCTGGATATCAGCCGGAACGCGCCATGCCCCTGCGGTTCGGGCCAGAAATACAAGCATTGCCACGGCGCGCTCAACTGAGCGCGCCCAGCGTGAGGGCGCTGCATTAAAGCAGACGCAGGACACCCGCTCCAGTTTTGTTTTCGCATCGTTTCAGGTGCAAAACCGGTTCCCACTTTTGCGCCCAATTGTTCTAACTCCAGCGCAGAATTCTAATCGCCGGGCCGGTCGCCGTGCAGTTTCGCCCATAATTGGGCTGTGCCGGCCTCTTGCGCCTTGTTCACATATTGCGCCGCGATTAACCATCCCTTGATCGGCCGAAGCGGCAGAACCGTCGTCAAAACCAGTACCGGAACGCTGACGGCCAGATGCACCCACAGGCCTGGCCGCGCCAGTATCTCCAGCATGATGATGAAAATGACGCCGGGCACGCAAGCGAACAATTGCACGAATACAGCCGGACCATCGGCCGGATCGGCAAAGTCATAGCTCAGTCCGCATATCTCGCAATGATCGCGTACCGTGAGAAAGCCATGGAAGATATGCCCCTCGCCACATCGAGGGCAGCGACCGAAGGGACCCGTTTCGATCGGCGAGCGCCGTTCCCAGTCCCCGCCTTCCTGCGTCCCTGCCATTTCCGTAAGTGACTTTCTGTTTGCGTCGTCCATCGTCATGCCGTCCTGTCCGACGTGGAAATGTGATCATCACTGGCCGAATTGCAATTGGGCTTTTTGCCTCAGGTCCCCACAATATCTTTCAAGCGGAGATGACGTTACGGAAAGAAGCCCCCCACCATTGGATAGATTGCCAACAGGCACCTCCGCTGCTACGCGAAAGGGGATTTGGATGCCCGACAGCAGACAAGTCGCGTCCCCGGCTTTCCCTTGCCCGGGGGCGCTTTTTTTCGTCATTCAAAGGTTCGGGGAAAGTTCCCATCTGCCGGATTCAATGTGCGATCGTTCCCCAACAGGAAGCGCCCGATCCCTGGTCCTTTTCCATCGCATCATGCAGGACCTGATCCGGGCAGGACATCGCCAACGCCCTGACCTTGTAGCGTAGCGCCAGTTCGCGATGAGCCGCAACTTCCTGCGGCGAAGCGCTTCTTTCGACCGCAGCCTCAGCTTTCGCGGCTTCTTCTCTCGCGCGCCGGAATAGATAGCGCGCGTTGGTATCGGCAGACATCACCACCTCCCGATGATTTGCAAACCGACATTAGCATGGCCTGATGCGCTCCGCTTTAACGGGGATCAAGTTTACGGACAGGGCTTATAGCCAGTTCCCAAGGCGGAGTGGCTATGAGCACCGCAGACCCAGCATAGGCGAACAGCGGTCAATGTCCTTCGATGCGCCTTCCCTGCAAAGGTCATTCGGGTTACGAACCTCCGCATATTCACCCGGGAGTTCAGGAAATGTCGACGGAGGATCGCCTCGATTCAGTCCTCGGGACCTACCAGAAATCATTCGTTGGCAAGGTGTATGGCGAGGAAAACGACGATCACGACCTTTTGATGGATGCTTTTGGAATTTCTCCAGCATTGAAGAGGGAGAACAGGCAATATTGGGGAAGGGAATTAGGCTTTTGCTGGCAGCTATTAATCATCCAGGCATGCGTGGAACGGGACGATTATAAATCTGCCTTCAAGGTTGGCAGTGGTGAACCTTGCGATTTGATTGTCGGAAAATACGCCATCGATACGAAGTACCGTATTGGATCGGGTGACGCGGGCACGCTAAAAAAGTTCAAATCCTATGGGCCATTATTGAGAGAGCATGGCTATGAGCCTGTTTTACTGATTTTGCGTGAGGATAACCTTCCTGCTGCAATTCAGGCTTGCAAAATGGGGACTTGGGCGGTCTTCACCGGAAAGGACTCTTTCAAGTTCATTTCAGATATCAGTGGCTTCGACATGGAGGGATATCTCACAAGTCGAGCATCGAAGTTTCAGGTTGAGCGATAGCTTCTTCCCGCTCGTTTCCGTCCTATCTCATAAAGGATCGGCGCGTCAGAAATGTAGACTGTACAATTCGAGCGATGCGGACGCTGGCGGATGGGGTGGGATTCGAACCCACGGAGGCTTGCACCTCGCCGGTTTTCAAGACCGGTGCCTTAAACCGCTCGGCCACCCATCCGCACAAACTGTCAGGACCAGCGCTTCAACCACTTGCCACTTGTCCGTCGCACGCTTCCTAGCGAACCGGGCGGCCATGCCAAGCGCAAAAATCGAAGGAGACTGCTTTCATCATCGGAAAAGCGCCCTGTCCCAATAAGGGGATTCACGCCACGGCGTCCCTGTGCAACAAAAGGGAACAAGGAGATTCTTCAATGCGTTCCTCGATCATGCCCTTGTTGCTGGGATTAACTACCCTCATGGTGGTCAGTCTGACGGCCGGCGGCGTGATGGCGCAGGAAGATGTCGCATTCCGGGCCTATCTCGAATCCCTCCGTCCCAAGGCTCGTGCCCTGGGTATCCGGGACACGACCCTGGACAGCGTGTACCCCACCCTGACGCTCAACCCGCGCGTGGTTCAACTTGACCAGAATCAGCCGGGCGGCGGCGCCTATGCGCCGATCCCCAATTTCGAGCCCTATCGTCGCCAGCATGTCGACATGGCCCGCATCAGCCGTGGCCGCGCCGTCTACAGCGCCAATCGCGCGCGCTTGGCCCGGATCGAAGCGGAAACCGGCGTGCCGGAGGAGGTCATGGTCGCCATATATGGCCATGAAACCAATTACGGCTCCTATACCGGCGATTTTGATCTCATCCGCTCGCTGGCGACGCTATCCTATGAAGGACGGCGCCGCATCTTATTCGAGCCGGAATTGCTGGCGACGCTCAAGATGCTGGACAATGGCGTCCCGCGCAGCCGTCTGGTGGGCAGTTGGGCCGGGGCCACCGGCTATCCGCAATTCCTGCCCAGCGTCTACCTGCGGCTTGGCAAGGATGGCGATGGCGACGGTCGGGTCGACATCTGGAACAGTGAAGCGGACGCGCTCGCATCGATCGCCAATTATTTTGTCCACGCCGGATGGCGGCGGGGTCAGCCCTGGGGCATCGCCGTATCGGCGCCCGCCAGTCTGGATCGCGCGGGCATCGCCGCACGCACCCGTCCCGCGCGCTGCGAGCGCGTGTTCAACCGGCACAGCCGCTGGCTCAGCATGGCGGAATGGCGGCGCATGGGGATCGTGCCGACCGGAGGCAACTGGCCAACCGACAGGGTGATGGCCACGTTGCTGGAACCCGATGGTCCGGGCAAGACCGCCTATCTTCTCACCAGTAACTATCGGGCGATCCTCGACTATAACTGCTCCAACTTCTACGCTCTGTCGGTCGGCCTGCTGGCCGATGCCGTGAAGCAATAGAGCGCTTTGAGATCGCCCCTGTCATGGCTAATGAAAGCGCAAGGCACTCGAAGAATCCACCAGTCCGAAGGCAGTCCCGCATGAAGAAGTCCGTCGCCGCCCTCCTTTTCGCCGGGCTGCTGTCCCAGCCGCTGACCGCAGCCGCGCCGCCCTATACCAGCGAAGCGCCGATCGCCTATATGAAGGATATGTCTTCCGGCGCCGTACTCTACGACAGGGGGGGCGAAACCCGCATCCCGCCCGCCTCCATGGCGAAGATGATGACGGTGCACGTCGCTTTTCGCCTGATTCAGAAGGGCGACCTGAAGCTCGACCAGAAATTCACCGTTCGCCCGGAAACCTGGCAGCAATGGCATGGCCCCCAGGCGGGTTCGACGATGTTCCTTTCAGTTGGCGAGCAGGTGTCGGTGGAAAATCTGCTGCACGGCATCGTCACGCTGTCCGGCAATGACGCCTGCGTCGTGCTGGCGGAGGGCATTGCCGGGACTGAGCAGGCCTTCGTAGCGCTGATGAATCAGGAGGCCAGGCGGCTCGGCCTCAAGAACAGCAATTTCGGCACTTCCAACGGCTGGCCGGACGAGGGCGCAACCTATGTGACCGCGGCTGACCTCGCCACGCTGGCGGAAGCGACGATCGAGGAAACGCCCAGCCTCTACAAGAAATTCTATGCCACGCGCGCCTTCACCTGGGGGAAAACCATGGGCGGCGCGGATATCGAGCAGGGCAACCGCAATCCGATTCTGGGCAAGGTCGCGGGCGCCGATGGCCTCAAGACCGGTCATACCGAGGAAGCAGGCTATGGCTTCACCGGATCGGCGGAGCAGGAAGGCCGTCGCCTGGTGATGGTCGTGGCAGGCCTGACCAGCGCCAATCGGCGCATTGCAGAATCCGTCCGCTTTATGGACTGGGGTTTCCGCGCATGGAAGGCACAGCCCCTGTTCAAAAAGGGGCAGACCGTTGAAACCGCCGAGGTCCAGCAGGGCAGCGCCACCAGCGTGCCGCTCGTCGCGCCGCAGGACATGGCCGTGACCCTGCCCCGCGCGGCTTCTTCCAACATTTCCGTCAAGGTCGTCTATACCGGCCCGATCAAGGCCCCCATCGCCAAAGGGCAGAAGATCGCCCAGTTGATCATCTCCACCCCCGATACCCCGCCGCAGATACTGCCGCTGGTGGCGGGTGAAGAAGTTTCCGAAGCAGGCATTTTCGGTCGCCTGTGGAACGGGCTGAAGTCGTTCTTCGGGTGACGCACGGCCGCTTCATCTCTCTGGAAGGCGGGGAGGGCGCCGGTAAGTCGACCCAGCTTCGGGCGCTCGCCACGGCCCTGCGCGCGCGGGGACTGGAAGTCGTCGAAACCCGCGAACCGGGCGGCAGCGAAGGCGCGGAGGCCATTCGCGCGCTGTTGCTGACCGGCGGGGCCGACCGCTGGAGCCCGCGCGCAGAAGCGCTGCTGTTTGCCGCCGCCCGTGCCGACCATGTCGAAAAAACCATCCGCCCAGCGCTGGATCGCGGTGCATGGGTCCTGTCCGACCGCTTTCTGGACAGCAGTCGCGCCTATCAGGGCATGGGCGATCTCACCGACGCGGACATATTGGCGCTCCACAGGATCGGCAGCGGTGGGTTTCTGCCCGATCGCACCCTTTTCCTCGCCTTGTCCGAAGCGGAAGCGGCTGCGCGCGCCCGTTCCCGCGATGGCGATGCGTCCGACCGGATCGGAGGGCGCGACCGTAGCTTTCACCTCGCGGTTGCCCGGGCCTTCACGCGCTTTGCCGAGGAGGAACCGGCCCGTTTCCTTGCAATCGATGCGTCGGGCGATGCGGAAGTCGTGACAGCACGCCTGCTGCATGGCCTGCAAGACCTGCTGCCATGACGTCACTCCTTGGTCACGACGAACAGGAACGCATGCTCCTGAGCGCGGCGCGCAGTGGCCGTCTGCACCATGGCTGGATATTGGCGGGGCCGCGCGGCATCGGAAAGGCCGGATTTGCCCGTGCCATGGCCCTTCGCCTTCTCGCGGAAGCCGCCGGACCGCCCATTCCAGACGATGGACTGGACGTACCGCAGGATCACCCTATCCGCCGCCTGTTCGAAGCCGACGCCCATCCCGATTATGCGGAGCTTTTCTGTCTGGAGAAGGAAAGCGGCACGGCGCGCAACATCACGGTCGATCAGATTCGTGGCCTGCAACGCCTGATCCAGTCCGCTCCCTCCATGTCTTCCCGTCGCATCGTCCTGATCGACAGCGCGGATGATCTGGAGCGCGGCGCTGCCAACGCGCTGCTCAAAAATCTTGAGGAACCGCCGGCCGACATGCTGTTCCTGCTGGTCAGCCATGCTCCCGGCCGTCTGCTTCCCACCATCCGGTCCCGTTGCCGCACGCTGCGTTTCGACACATTGAACGATGACGCCATGCGCGCCATTCTGCGCGCCGAGGACGAAAGCCTGTCCCCGGATGAACTGGATGCGCTGATCCGCGCGGGCGAGGGGTCGCCGGGCAAGGCGCTGCGCTATGCCGGGCTCAATATCGCGGATATCGAACAATCGCTCGCCGCCATCGCGACCGATGGTGATCCCGGCAACCGCCAGCGCCTGATCCTCGCCAAGTCACTGGGTTCCAAGGCAGCGCGTCCGCGCTACGAAGCCTTCCTTGAGCGCGCTCCCGCCTTCATCGCCACCGCTGCCCGCCAGCGGCAGGGCGCGGCCCTTGGCGAAGCGCTGGACCATTGGGAGGCCGCGCGTCAACTTGCAGGAGGGGCCATCATCCTGTCCCTGGAACCGGGTGCCGTCGTATTCGAACTGGCGGGCCATGTCGCCGCGCTGGCTCGCTGAAAAGCGGCTTTCCGCGCGGCACAACAGCCGCTAGTGAAGGCCGCATGTCCAAGCCCTATACCATCACCACCGCCATCAGCTATCCCAACGGCCGCCCGCATATCGGCCATGCCTATGAGGTGATCGCCACTGACGCGCTCGCCCGTTTCCAGCGCATGATGGGTCGCGACGTCTTCTTCCAGACCGGCACGGACGAGCATGGGTTGAAAATGGCCCAGACCGCCCGCGACCGGAATATCGAACCGCGCGATTTGGCCGACGAAATGTCGGGACATTTCAAATCGATGAACGATGGTCTGAACATCAGCTATGATCGTTTCATCCGCACCAGTGAACCCGCCCATCACCGCGCCAGCCAAGCCATATGGCAGGCGATGGAAGCCAGCGGCGATCTTTATCTCGGCCGCTATGAAGGCTGGTATTCGGTTCGGGACGAAGCCTTTTACGACGAAAAGGAATTGACCGAAGGAGAGGGCGGGCAAAAGCTTTCGCCCCAGGGCACGCCGGTCGAATGGACGGTCGAAGAGAGCTGGTTCTTCCGCCTATCGGCCTATCAACAGAAGCTTCTGGACCTCTACGCCAGCCAGCCGGACTTCATCCAGCCCGACAGCCGCCGCAACGAGATCATGCGTTTCGTCGAAGGCGGCCTGTCCGACCTCAGCGTGTCGCGCACCAGCTTTGACTGGGGCGTGAAAGTGCCAGGCAGCGACGGCCATGTGATGTATGTGTGGGTCGATGCCCTCACCAACTACCTGACCGGCTGCGGTTATCCCGACGATGCGGATCGCCTGGCGCGCTACTGGGCGGAGGGCGGCGATATCACGCACATCATCGGCAAGGATATCGTGCGTTTTCATACGGTTTATTGGCCAGCCTTCCTGATGAGCGCGAGCTTGCCTCTGCCCAGGCAGATTTTCGGCCACGGCTTCCTCCTCAACCGGGGAGAGAAGATGTCGAAATCGCTCGGTAATGTCGCCGATCCCATGGAACTGGCGGATCGGTTCGGCGTCGACCAGCTGCGTTATTTCCTGCTGTCCGAAGTCACGTTCGGCAATGACGGCAGCTACAGCGCCGAGGCGATCGTCGCCCGATCCAACAGCGATCTTGCCAACAGCTTCGGCAATCTCGCCCAGCGCACCCTGAGCTTCATCGCCAAGAATCTGGAAGGGCGCCTGCCCGAACCGGCAGCGCAGGATGTCGACAACGACCTCCTCCAGCAAGTCGCTGAAGCCGCCCGGACATTCCGGAACGCCATGGCCGACCTCGCGCCTTCGGCAGCGATCGAGGCGTGGATGCGCGCGGTCTTTGCCTGCAACGCCTATATCGATGCGCAGGCGCCCTGGACCCTCAGAAAGACCGATCCGGCACGCATGGAGGCCGTACTCGCCACCCTTTACGAAGCGATTGCCCATCTCGCCATCATGATCCAGCCGGTCATCCCGGCCAGCGCCACGGCCCTGCTCGACCAGATGGGCATTGGCGGGGAAGGGCGGAACTATGATGCCATCAGCACTGGCTGGTACGCAGCCCTGCGCGCTTCCGGTTTCACGCTCAGCCCGCCCAGGCCGCTGTTCCCACGCCTCGAACTGCCTGGCGAAGAGGCGTGACATCATGTTGATCGACAGTCATTGTCATCTGAATTACAAGGGCTTGATCGAGGATCAGCAGAATGTGCTTGAACGGGCGCGGGCCGCGGGGGTCGACCTGATGCTCAACATCGCCACGCGCGAGAGCGAATGGGACGATGTGCTGGGCACGGCGCTGCGCGAAGCTGATGTCTGGGCGACCGTCGGCATCCATCCGCATGAGGCCGATGAGCATCCCCATGTCGACACCGCCAAGCTGGTCGAGCGCGCGGCCCATCCGCGCGTTGTCGGCATTGGCGAAACCGGCCTCGATTATTATTACGACCATAGCGACCGCGAACGGCAACAGCGCAGTTTCCGCTCCCACATCGCGGCTTCCCGGGAAACCGGCCTGCCGTTGATTGTCCACACCCGCGACGCGGAAGCAGACACGCTGGCCATCATGCGTGATGAAATGGGGAAGGGGGCCTATGGCGGCGTCATTCACTGTTTCACTGCCAGCGGCGCCTTTGCCGATGCTGCGTTGGAACTGGGTTTCTACATCAGCATTTCCGGCATCGTGACCTTCAAGAACGCCAGGGACCTACAGGAAACGGCGGCGCGCATGCCGCTGGACAGGCTGCTCATCGAAACCGACTCCCCGTTCCTCGCGCCCGTCCCCCATCGCGGCAAGTCCTGCGAGCCCGCATTCGTGGCCGATACCGCGCGTTTCCTCGCCAATCTGCGGGGCGAGAGCGTCGAACATCTGGCCGAGGCGACCTCAGCCAATTTCCACACGCTGTTCAGCAAGGTCGGATGAGCCTCAAGCTCACCATATTGGGCAGCGGCACCTCTTCGGGCGTGCCCCGGATCGGCAATGACTGGGGCGTCTGCGATCCCGAAGAGCCGAAAAATCGGCGTACCCGCGCATCGATCCTGGTCGAAAGCCCTACCACGCGGCTTCTGATCGACACGTCACCCGACATGCGCGCGCAATTGCTGGCAGCGGACGTCATCGACATCGACGCGATCCTTTGGACGCACGACCATGCCGACCACAGCCATGGGCTGGACGATGTCCGCCAGATTTATCATCATCGCGGCACGCCTGTGCCCGGCTATGCCCGTCCGCAGACGCTCAAGCTGCTGCGGGAACGCTTCGGCTATGCTTTTGAAGGGCGTCATGGCTATCATCCAACGATCGAGCCTCACGCGCTGCCCGACGGCCTGCGTATCGGGGACATCAGCATCGCCTGCACCGATCAACCGCATGGCGAGATATTCTCGACTGGATTCCGCTTTACATATGATGGTCATTCCATCGGATATGCCACTGATTTCCATGATATGACGGCGGACATGCTGGCCCTTTACGACGGGCTCGACATTTGGGTGGCCGATGCCTTGCGGGAAAAGCCGCATCCGACCCACGCCCATCTCGCGCTTACGCTGGATGCCGTGCAGGCGGTGCGGCCCCGACGTGCCATATTGATCCACATGGACCACAGCATGGATTACGCCACCTTGCGCCGGACACTCCCGGAAGGCGTCGAACCGGGCTATGACGGTCTGGTCGCAGAGTTGCGCGGGACGAAAAGCACGGGGTGAGGGGCATGAACGGCGATCAGGCGATGTCCAGTCTCTGGTATGTTCTGGCGCTTGTCCTTGTCGGATCGGCCTTGCTGGCGCGGCGGGGGCCGTTGGGCGGCCTTATGCGCATGGCGGTTCTTTGGATCGCGATCTTTGCCGCCCTGCTCGGCCTCTTCAAGACGGGTGAGAAATTCGGCTTGTTCTCTGGCCGTACGGGGGGAGAAGGGGGGGAGCCTGCATCCTTCTCCAGAAACGACGTGCCGACGCCATTGCCGGCCGTCCGCGTGGAAGGACAGGCATTGCGCATTCCGATCGCGCCGGACGGTCATTACTGGGTGGAGGGCATGGTCAACGGTGCGCCGACGCGCTTCCTGATCGACAGCGGCGCCAGCGTCACGGCCTTGTCCGTAACCTCCGCTCGGGCATCCGGCCTTAATTTCGACCTGAATGCTCCAGGAGTCAGCATGCTGACCGCCAACGGCAAGATCGATGCCAAGCGCGCCAACATCGCCAGCCTGTCCATCGGCCCCATCCGTGCCAGCGACGTCGATATCGTCATTTCGCCGGCTTTCGGAGACGTCAATGTGATCGGCATGAACATGCTTTCCCGCCTGAAAAGCTGGGGCGTGCAGGATGGAGAAATGGTGTTGACACCATGACATCCCCCCTGGCTGCACCCGATCAGCGTCAGCGGCTGAAGGCGATAATCGGCGGATCTACCGGCAATCTGGTCGAATGGTATGACTGGTACGCCTATTCGGCCTTCACCCTCTATTTCGCCCAGCACTTCTTTCCCAGTGAAGACCGCACGGCCCAGTTACTGGGCGCGGCAGGCATTTTTGCCATGGGATTTCTGATGCGGCCCATCGGCGCGTGGCTGATGGGCGTCTATTCCGATCGTCATGGTCGCAAAAGCGGTCTGACCCTCTCGGTAGCCCTGATGTGCGGGGGCTCGCTCTTGATTGCGATCACGCCATCCTATGCCCGTATCGGAGTAGGAGCGCCGTTGCTGCTTGTGCTGGCCCGATTGATGCAGGGCCTCTCCGTCGGCGGAGAATATGGCGCCAGCGCAACCTATCTATCCGAAATGGCGGGTCGCGACCGGCGTGGCTTTTTCTCCAGCTTTCAATATGTCACGCTGATTGCGGGGCAGTTGGTCGCCATCTGCGTCCTGCTGCTGCTGCAAGCCATGTTGAGCGAAGCCGAACTGGATGCCTGGGGGTGGCGGATTCCGTTTCTGATCGGCGGGGCGTTGGCCATTGTCGTCTTCTGGCTGAGGCGGGGCCTTCCCGAAACCCAAAGCTATGCCATTGCGAGGGCTGAGGGCGCTCCCCGATCCGGATTCGTCGAACTCGTCACCCGGCATCCCCGTGAAACCCTGACCGTGATGCTGCTTACTGCGGGCGGCACGATCGCCTTCTACGCCTATTCGATCTACATGCAGAAGTTCCTCGTCAACACCAGTGGCTTAAGTCGAGAAATAGCTTCCCAAATCAATGGGATAACATTATTTCTTTTCATGCTGCTTCAGCCACTTGCCGGTGCTCTGTCAGACCGGATCGGTCGCAAGCCCCTGATGATAGGCTTCGGCATATTGGGCGTGGTGGGCACATATCCGATCTTCGCGACGCTGTCGGTCACCAAGGACCCGTTCACCGCGGGTCTTCTGGTGATGGCCGGATTGATCATCGTCACCGGCTACACGTCCATCAACGCCGTTGTGAAGGCGGAACTGTTTCCAGCCCATATCCGGGCGCTGGGGGTCGCTTTGCCATATGCACTGGCCAATACCTTGTTCGGCGGCACGGCTGAGTTCATCGCTCTATGGTTCAAGCAGATCGGCGCCGAGCAGGCATTCTATGTCTATGTCACGGTGATGATTGGCATCTCTTTGATCGTGTATATCCGCATGCGGGACACCCAGCAGCACAGCCTGATACTGGAGGACTGATTGTCTTGCCCGGGACAGGAATTTAACATAATATATATTATCGAATAAAGAATCCTGAGGGTGGGTGAATCTGGCCTTTCGCCTTGTGACGTCCTATATCTCTCGTTCCCTTTCTCAATCCAGGTTCTGCATGCCCTCCAATAGCAAGGCAACCCCAGCCGACATCATGCCGCTCGCCAACGTCATGGCACGGCTTCGCGACCCGGAAACCGGTTGCCCCTGGGATATCGAACAGGATTTCGCCAGCATCGCGCCCTATACGATCGAGGAAGCCTATGAGGTCGCCGACGCCATCGAGCGTGACGACATGGCGGCTTTGCGCGACGAACTGGGAGATTTGCTCCTCCAGGTGGCATTTCATAGCCGCATGGCCGAGCAAGCCGGCCATTTTGCCTTGCAGGACGTGATCGACGGCATCACCGAAAAGATGATCCGCCGCCACCCGCACGTCTTTGGCGAAGGCGCCGCGCGACAGGACGGCCATGCTCAATGGGAAGCGATCAAGGCCGCCGAACGCGCCGACAAGGAACCCGATCCCAGCGCGGTTGCCGGCGTTGCCATTGCGTTGCCGGCCCTGCTCCGCGCCGAAAAACTTCAGAAGCGCGCGGCCCGCACGGGCTTTGACTGGCCTGATATCGGCGGCGTGATCGACAAGATCGAGGAAGAATTGGACGAAGTGCGCGCGGCAGCCTGCCAAGCGGATCGGGACGAGGAAATTGGCGACCTGCTCTTCGCGGTCGTCAACCTTGCCCGCCATTTGAAAGTCGATCCCGAAGTTGCCCTACGCGCCGCCAACGGCAAGTTCGAGCGGCGTTTTAGGATAATGGAAAGCGTGGCGGGTGACGGTTTCCCTGCCCTTTCGCTCGATCAGAAGGAAGCCCTGTGGCAACAGGCCAAGCGACAATCAAAGGCGCGCTGATCGACTTCCATCGTCCTGTCGCTTGAGGAACCGCGCCAGCGCCGAGTCCGACAGCCTGACATCCACCAGCATATCCTCGCCATCGGCGTGACTTCCGGTCACCTCGCCATGTTCGTGCAACCAGGCCATCGCCGCTCCATCCGCCAATGCTATGCGCAATTGGTGGATTTGCGCGCCTGCGGTCAGGCGTGCGCTGATCACGCGCTGGAGGCCATCCACCCCCTCGCCCGTCAAGGCGGAAAGGATGACGACGTCATCCCGCCGCGCGGCCGTTTCCCGCGCCAGCACCTCGGCTTCATCATCCAGCAGGTCGAGTTTGTTCCAGGCCTCGATGATCGGAGGCGGCTCATTGCCCTCGCCCGCTTCGAGAGCACCCTCCCCAGCCACGCCAAGCTGGCTCAGCACATCGATCACGTCTTCGCGCTGCGCCTCGCTGTCGGGATGAGCGATATCGCGGACATGCACGATCAAATCCGCCGACAATACTTCCTCCAGCGTGGCCCGGAAGGCCGCGATCAACTGGGTCGGCAGGTCCGAAACGAAGCCCACCGTGTCGGACAATATGGCCTTGTCCAGCCCCGGCAAGGCAATCTGCCGCATGGTGGGATCAAGTGTCGCGAACAGCAGGTCTTCAGCCATGACGTCGGCGCCGGTCAGCCGGTTGAACAATGTCGACTTGCCCGCATTGGTATAGCCTACCAGCGCTATCACCGGCCAGGGGGCCCGTTGCCGCCGCGCGCGATGCAGGCCGCGCGTTTTCGTCACCTGATCCAGTTCGCGACGGATCTTCGCCATCCGGTCGCGGATCATCCGGCGGTCGGCCTCGATCTGCGTTTCACCGGGGCCGCCCAGAAAGCCAAAGCCGCCGCGCTGCCGTTCAAGGTGGGTCCAACTGCGCACCAGCCGCCCCGCCTGGTAATCAAGATGCGCCAGTTCGACCTGAAGTCGACCTTCATTGGTCGCGGCCCGTTCACCGAAAATCTCCAGGATCAGGCCGGTCCGGTCGATGACCTTGGTTTCGGTCGCCTTTTCCAGATTGCTCTGCTGCACGGGGCTGAGCGCATTATCAACGATGACCAGTTCAGCTTCCTCGGCCTTCGCCAGCGCCGCGATCTGATCGACCTGCCCGCTTCCGAACAAGGTCGCGGGCTTGCGGTCGCGCACGCGAAACGCCTGCGCCGCCCGCACGTCGATGCCGATGGCCAGAGCCAGCCCCCTGGCCTCTTCCAGCCGCGCTTCGCTGTCGCGGCGTTCGGGACCATGGACATCGGCGCGCACGACGATGGCGCGCGCGCCACGCGACACTTCATCTGCGGAATCCCGGTTGAAAACGGCCATAGGGGCTTAACGCCTCTGTCCCCGGCCAGCTTCACGGGAAACCGGGCGGGAACAAGAAAAAGCGATCAATCCTCGCCCTCGCCTTCACCTGTGAGGTCGAGCGCGTGCAGTGGCTGCACCGTCGAAATCGCATGCTTGTAGACGAGCTGAACCATGCCGTCCCGTTCCAGCAGCATGCAGAACAGATCGAAGGCCGCGATTTCGCCCTGCAACATAACGCCGTTCACAAGGAACATGGTGACGGGGCTGCCGGACTTGCGCACCGCGCTCAGGAAGATTTCCTGGAGCAGCTTCGACTTGCCGTTACCGTCGCTTGCCTTCCGCAGATCGGACAAATCCATGGACTGCGCGGGCATGACGGTGGAAATCGCATGCTTGTAAACCAGTTGCGACTGACCATCCCGCCGCAGCAGTACGGAAAAATTATCGAACCACGTAATGATACCCTGCAATTTCACGCCCTTGACCAGGAACATGGTCACCGGGGTCTTGCTCTTGCGCAGGCTGTTCAGGAAGATGTCTTGAAGGTTGTTCACTTTGTCGGCCATGGTCTTCACCATTCCTTTATTGGCGGGACGTTACCCGCTCTCGCACTCCTGGGCAGAGTGTCTTGCCTGCTCCCGCCTGTCGGAAGCAGGGCGAACCTACCGCAATTGCGAAGAGCCGTCCATGCCCTGATTGGGTGAAAACGATCAGCCGTCCTTCCCATCCGTAATACCCAGGAGCTTCAACTTCCGGTGAAGCGCGGATCGTTCCATGCCGATGAAGGTGGCGGTACGGGAAATATTGCCGGAAAAGCGCCGAATCTGGATGCGCAGATATTCGCGTTCAAAGCTCTCCCGCGCTTCGCGAAGCGGCGCACCCATGATTGCGGACTGGCCCATGCTATCCGAACTGCCGTTGCTGGTCAGTTCGGCAGGCAGCATGTCCAGTTCGATCCGCCCGATCCTTTCGCCGGGCGCCAGGATCATGGTCCGTTCGATGACATTGCGGAGCTGACGGACATTGCCCGGCCATTCATTGGCCTGAAGCGCGGCCATGGCGTCGCTCGCCATCTCGGGCGGGGGAACGCGCCGGTCAGCGGCAAAGCGCGCCAGATAATGTTCGACCAGCGGTGGAATATCGTCGCGCCGCTCGGCCAACGGGGGAATGACCAGCGGCACGACGTTGAGGCGGTAGAACAGGTCTTCGCGGAAGCGCCGTTCCTCGATTTCGGCCGCCAGGTTGAGCGCGGTCGATGAAATGACACGCACATCGACCTTCACCTGACGTTGTCCGCTGACACGGGTAAAGCTCTGGTCCGTCAGCACGCGCAGGATCTTCGCCTGGGTGGTCAGCGGCATGTCCGCGATTTCATCGAGATAGAGCGTGCCCCCATGCGCCTGTTCCAGATATCCCGGACGCACCAGCCCACTCGGGTCCTCGACGCCGAACAGTTCCTCCTCGACCCGATCGGGGTCCATTCGTGCCGCAGCGACAACGATGAAAGGCGCATCAGCCCGTCCGCTCCAGCTGTGGAGCATGCGCGCCGCGATTTCCTTGCCAACCCCCGCGGGCCCGGAAATCAGCACCCGGCTGCCTGTGCCCGCGACCTTCTTGATCGTCGCGCGCACGGCATTGATTGCCGCCGAAGTGCCCGTCAGTTCGTCATCCTGCCCGAAACGGGCGCGCAACACCTGATTTTCCCGCCGAAGCCGCTCCGTCTCGGTCGCGCGCGACACCAGATGCAGCAGCCGGTCCGCTTCGAACGGCTTTTCGATGAAATCCGCCGCGCCCTTCCTGATCGCGGCGACGGCGGTGTCGATATTGCCATGACCGGAAATCATCAGCACCGGAATGGTCGCATCGCGGCGCTTGATCTCATCAAGCAGTTCCAGACCATCGAGCTTCGATCCCTGCAACCACACATCCAGCAACACCAGCGAGGGCCGCCGGGCATCCAGCGCTTCGATCGCGCTGTCGCTGTTGGCGGCGGTGCGGGTCGAGAAGCCCTCATCCTCCAGCACGCCCGCGACCAGATCGCGAATGTCCTCTTCGTCATCGACTATCAGAATATCAAGCGCCATTGGCCGTCACTTTTCCTTTGGGCAAGGCAATCACCTGCCCCTCTTCCAGTTTTTCGAGCGCCGCCACCGGGAAACGCAGCGTCACCCGCGCCCCGCCGCCCTCGGCATCGTCGAAGCGGATTTCGCCCATATGCTCCTCGACAATCTTCTTCACGATGGCGAGGCCCAGGCCCGTGCCCTTGGTGCGGGTCGTCATATAGGGCTCCAATATGCGTTCCCGCTCAGGCGGCAGGCCGATGCCGTCATCCTGCACCGCGATCAGCAGATTGCCCTCATCATGGTCCACCGTCATGCGCACATGACCGCGCCATTGGCTGTCATCCGCCACGGGTTTCGGCTCGATCGCCTCCACCGCATTCTTGACGATATTGGTGAGCGCCTGCCCCAATTGCCGCCGATCGCAGACCATTTCCACATCGGTATCGACGGAACGATATTCGAAACGGATATCCGGATGCGCCACTTCATGCAGGAACAGCGCGTGCCGGGCGATGTCGTCCACCCGCTCGCGCCGGAACACCGGCTTGGGCATGCGGGCGAAGGAGGAGAATTCGTCCACGATCCGCCGCAAATCGCCGACCTGCCGGACGATCGTGCCGGTAAGACGCGTGAAGGTTGCCTTATCGCTCGTCACCTCATCGGCATAGCGGCGCTGCAACCGCTCGGCGGCAAGCTGGATCGGGGTAAGCGGATTCTTGATCTCATGCGCGATCCGCCGCGCCACGTCGGACCAGGCGGCGCGCCGCTGGTCGGACAGCTGCTGGGTGATGTCGTCGAAGGTCAGGATGTGGCGCGAGGCATCTTCCGTCACCTTGACCGCCAGCGTCCGGACATCGCCATGCGCCCGGATCTGCACGATGCCGGCATCTTCCTCCGAAGTGATCAGCGCGGCCAGTTCCTGCGACACCTCGGTCAGTGGACGGCCTACCGGATCATCGCCCTCCCGCACCAAAAGCGCCGCGGCAGAGCTGTTGAGCAGCAGGACGATACCAGCCCGATCCACCGACAACACGCCCGCCGACACGCCGGACAAGATGGCCTCAATAAAGGCGCGGCGTTCGTCCAGCTGGCTGTTGGCCGCCACCAAAGCGCCCGTCTGGGCCTCCAGCCGCTGGGTCATCCGGTTGAAGGCCGACGCAAGCGTGCCAATCTCGTCGCGCGCCTGTGGGCTGGTCACGCGCGCCGAAAGGTCGCCGGCCGTGATCCGCCGCGCCGCCATCACCAGTTCGTTGACGGGACGCACCATCCAGTCCGCGACCTTGAGCGCGATATAGACCGCCACGCCGACCAGCAGCAGCGAGCCGACGAACAGCATGATGTTAAAGCGCAACTGCAAGGCGCGGGATTGGGCGGCGAAAATGTCGTAATCCGACAACACCTTCTGCGCTCGCTCGACATTGCTGAACGCCGTCGAGCCCGAATCGCGCGTGGCGTAGAGATAGATTTTCGCGTTGGGATAGAGCAGCGTCACCGCCTCGATCTGGTTGGGCTTGGCGGCCACGACGACATCCTCGCCCGCCTCCAGCCGCCTGACGACCTCCGGGGTCAGCATTTCCGAAGCGGGCCGGCTTTCCGGGTCGACCGTCGCCGCCGTGCGCGCCACGCCATCCTTGCCGATTTCGATGATCGCGGAGCGGTTCAGCTTACGCGTCACCACCTGATAGATATAGCCTTCGGCGAAGCGCGGGCTGGAAACCTTGGACTGGCTCAGATAATCGCGCAGGTCGCTCGCCATGGTGACGGTTTCGTCCCGCACGTCGCGCAGATTCTGCTCATAATAGCCGCGCGCCAGATCGCTCGCATTTTGCAGCATCCCGCGCGCGCTGTCGGAGAACCAGAACTGCACGCCATATTGGAACAGCAAAGAGGCGAAGATCACGACCAACAGCATCGGCACGCTGGCGACGATGGAAAAGATCGCCACCAGCCTGACGTGCAACTGCCCGTCGCTGCCGATGGCCGATTGCGCTGCGCGCCGCTTCGCCACCCGCCGCCCGAGCAGCACCAGCAGCGCGATCGCCGGAACCAGATTGGCCACCAGCAGCAGCGCTACGATCGGTGGCGTCAATAGAGTGTAGGACTGGCCCTGCACCGTCAGCAGGAAATAGGTGATGCCCGCCATCCCAAGAAACAGGATGAGCGTCACCGCCTCCACCACCGCGGCCAGACGGCGGCGCAGGAAGGGGGGGAAATGCCTTTTCCATGCCCGGCCCCGCACGGGGAGAGTCACTGCGCCTTCCATAGTGGCTTGGTTACAACATTAATGTGCCCGATCAAACACAGTATTTTATGGGAGCGTGCTTCCGGTCGAAAAGAGCCTTCGGTTCGTCGCCGCCGCTTAATCGCTGATCCGCAGTTGCAGAGGATCGAGCCCATAATCGGTCAGTTTCTTGCGCAGCGTGTTACGGTTGATGCCCAGCAAGCCCGCCGCACGGATCTGATTCCAGTCGACGCTCGCCAAGGTTTCCTGAAACAATATCGGTTCGACCACCGCCAGCAGATCGTCATGCAGGCTGCGGTTCGGCTGGGTAAGGCCAATGCCCAATTGCCGCTTCGCCCATTCCCGCACCGCCTGACCCAGGAGATCGGCGGGAGCGGCATGATCGGCGGGCACCGCGTCCAGCGGCAGGCTGTTGCGCAGCATGTCGGCAGTGATCATGTTCTCGCGGCTCAGCACCGCCAGCCGCTGCATCAAATTCTGCAATTCACGCACATTTCCCGGCCAGTGATAGGCCATCAGCAACTGCGCCGCGTCTTCGGAAAGCGATTTGCGCGGCAGGCCGTCCTGCGCCGCGCGATCCAGGAAATGACGGGCAAGCAGGATCACATCCTCCCGCCGTTCCCGCAATGCGGGCAACGCGATCGGGACTACGTTCAGCCGATAGTAAAGGTCCTGCCGAAAGCGGTTTTCCTCTATCAGCTTGGGCAGGTCCTTGTTGGTGGCCGCGATGATGCGGACATTGACCCTGACCGATTTCGATCCGCCGACAGTCGTGACCTCGCCCGACTGCAAGACGCGCAGCAGCCGCGTCTGTGCTTCCATCGGCATGTCGCCGATCTCGTCAAGGAACAGGGTGCCGCCCTGCGCCTGCTCGAATTTGCCGGCGGTACGGGCATGGGCGCCGGTGAAGGCTCCCTTCTCATAACCGAACAGTTCAGCCTCGATCAGTTCCCGGGGGATGGCCGCCATGTTGATCGGCACAAAGGGTTTGGTCCGCCGCTGCCCGAGACTGTGGATCGCCTCCGCCACCAGTTCCTTGCCCGTGCCGGATTCGCCCAGCACCAATATGCTGAGGTCGTTCGACAGAACCCGCGCGATCGTCCGATAGACCTCCTGCATCGCGGGGGAGCGGCCGACCAGCGGCAGACCGTCATGCGGCAATCCGGCGTCGGACGCTTCCTCACCGCCCCCCTTCCCCGATCCGAGCGCATCGGACACGGCGCGCGTCAGCTCATTCAGATCGAAGGGCTTGGGCAGATATTCGAACGCGCCCTTTTCCGTCGCGCGTATGGCCGTGTTCAGCGTGTTCTGAGCCGACAGGATGATGATGTTGAGCGCGGGGCGACGTTCCAATATCTCCGATATGCCGTCCAGCCCATCGCCATCGGGCAGCATGACGTCGGTGATCAGCACGTCGGGCGAAAAGCTGTCCAGCAGGGCGCTGCGTTCCCGGATAGAGGCAGCCGTCTTGACCCGGTATCCCTGGCGCCGCAACGCTTCGCCGACGACCACGCAGATTGCCGGATCGTCATCCACCACCAATATCGCGCCTGTCGCCGCCATCAGTCCATTCCCATCGGCAGCAGGATGCGGAAGGTCGATTCCCCTGCCTGCCTGTCGCGCGAATATTGCACGAACCCGCTCATGTCGCGCACCAGCTTGTCCACCAGCGCCAGCCCCAGGCCCGTTCCGTCCCGCCTACCGGTAATGAAGGGGTTGAACAGATGGTCGAGAATATGCTCCGGCACGCCCGGCCCGTTGTCGACCACGAGGATCTCTATCGGCAATACCGCGCTGCCCTTGCCCTTGCCGACCACCACCGACACGCCATGGCGAAAGGCCGTCTCGACACGGATGCGTGGCTTTTCGCTATGCTCCAGTGCCTCGGCAGCATTTTTGAGCAGGTTGATCATCACCTGCACCAGCGCATCTTCGTTGATGTTGGCGGATGGCAGGGATGGATCATAACTTTTCAAGATACGGATATTCTTTGCAAATCCGGCGGCCGCTATATTGGCCGCCCGATCGATCAACGGATAGATATTCCCGCTCCGGCACTCCAGCGTCCGGTCCGTCGTGAAGTCCTGCATCCTGTCGATCAGCGCCGCGATCCGATCCACCTCATTGCAGATCAATTGCGTCAGCGCCGCGTCGCGCCCATCATTGCCGGACTCCAGCAACTGTGCCGCGCCCCTTATGCCCGACAGGGGATTCTTGATCTCATGCGCCAGGATCGCCGCCGCGCCGACGGCGGAGCGCGCGCCGCCCGCAGTACCCCGATGGCCGATCTTGCGCGCCTGGCTCTGCGTATGGATCGACACCACGCGCCAGCCTTCATGATCGACGATGGGGGCGATCATCAGATCGACCTCCATCTCCGCCGTCCGTCCTGCGTGAACGCGGATATCATAGGCGGCGATGGGCTTGTTGCTGTGCCAGATATCGAAGCGCGCGCCCATTTCCGCCATGCGGATGGTCCGCGCGATATCGCTCCCGACGATGGCGGACCGCGCCATGTTGAGCAGCGTTTCGGCCCGCACATTGGCGTCGGCAATGCGGTTGTCCGGCCGCACTACCAGCGTCGCCACCGGCAGCGCCGTCATCAGTTCGGAAAGCGAAGGTCCATCCTGTTGCGGTCGGAGCGACGGGATGGTCGTCATGTCCGCCGTCATGCCGCCTTGCGCGTTTCGACCAGCCCTTCGTCGGCGATCAGCGGTTCGTAAAAGCGCGCCAGCATATCCAGCACAACGTCACCATCCGGCTCCTGGTTCACCGCGTTGCGGAATTCGGCCGAACCCGGCAGCCCCTTGGTATACCAGCCGATATGCTTGCGGGCCATATTGACGCCGGTGTGGCTGTCATAATGCTCCAGCATCGCGCGATAATGCTCTGTGATAACATGATATTGCTCTTCAATCGAAGGGTCGGCCAGACGCTCGCCCGTGCGGAACCAGTGCATGACCTGTCCTATCAGCCAGGGCCGGCCATAGGCACCCCGCCCGATCATCACCCCGTCCGCGCCACTCTGCTCCAGCGCCGTCTCCGCGTCGTCGATCGAGCAGATATCGCCATTGACGATCACTGGCAGCGACACCGCTTCCTTGACGCCGCGCACAAAGGCCCAGTCCGCCGAGCCCTTGTACATCTGGCAGCGGGTGCGGCCGTGAACCGTGATGAGCTTCGCGCCCAGATCCTCCGCGATCCGCGCCAGTTCAGGCGCATTCAGGCTGGCATGATCCCAACCCATGCGCATCTTGACGGTAACGGGCACGTCGACGGCCTTGACCGTCGCCTCGATCAACGCGGCAGCCAGCGGCAGGTCGCGCATCAGCGCGCTACCCGCGTCGCCATTGACCACCTTCTTCACCGGACAGCCCATGTTGATGTCGATGATCGCCGCGCCGCGATCCGCATTGAGCTTCGCCGCCTCCGCCATTTCAGAAGGCGAGCAGCCCGCGAGTTGCATCGACACCGGCTCTTCCAGCGGATGCCAGGCGGCCTTTTGCAGCGACTGGCGCGTTTCGCGAATCATCGCCGCCGTGGCGATCATCTCCGTCACGTTCAGGCCCGAGCCATAGCGCCGCACCAGCGTCCGGAACGGCATGTCCGTCACGCCCGTCATCGGGGCCAGCACGACCGGCATGTCAATCGTCACCGGACCAATGGAAATCGGAGAAAGCGTCTGCATTACTCAATCACTGCCTAAAAAACAGGCAGCCCTTAGCCGAAATTGGCTCCAACGGCAAGCAAGCCGGGTCTGGCGATCCGCCTCCCGCTGCGATACAGGCGCCGCCATGACAGAGAAAACCGTCGCATTGCTGGTTGCAGCAGGACAGGGCAGCCGCGCGGGCGGCGATATTCCCAAGCAATTCCGGTTGATCGGCGGCAAACCCGTGCTCGCTCATGCCGTCGATGCTCTGGCGCGCCACCCGGCCATCGACGACATTGTTCTCGTCGTCGGCGCAGGTCAGGAATCCGCTGCGCGCGAAGCACTCGCGGGTCGTCCGGTCGCCGCGATCATCCAGGGCGCCGACAGCCGCAGAGGATCGGTCCGCGCCGGTCTTGAACATATCGCATCCTCCGGCGGCGCAGCGCATGTCCTCATCCATGACGCCGCTCGCCCGTTCATTCCCGATGCGGTGATCGATCGATTGCTCTGCGCCCTGGCCGACGCGCCCGGTGCCATCCCCGCCCTTCCCGTTGCCGATACGCTGGTCCGGAATGAGAACAGCCTTGCCGGAGATGTCGTGGATCGCGATGGCCTGTCGCGGGTCCAGACCCCGCAAGCCTTCCATTTCGATATGATCCTGTCCGCGCACCGGGCATGGGACAGTGCAAGGGAAGCGACCGACGATGCCCAGATCCTGCGGCATTGCGGCGGCGACATCATTCTGGTCGCTGGCGACGAAAGGCTGGAAAAATTGACCTACGCCGAAGACTTTCTCCGCGCCGAAGCCCGGCTGCGCGCCGTCCGCAGCACCCGCACGGGCATGGGCTATGACGTTCACCGGCTGGCCGCCAATGAGGAACTCTGGCTCTGTGGCATTCGCGTTCCCCATGAGCGCGGTCTGGCAGGCCATAGCGATGCCGATGTGGCCATCCACGCCCTTGTCGATGCGCTGCTCGGCGCGCTGGCGGAGGGGGATATCGGCAGCCATTTCCCGCCGTCCGATCCGCAATGGCGCGGGGTGGCCTCCTCCCGCTTCCTTGAATATGCCGCCGAACGCGTCGCAAAACGGGACGGCATCATCGAACATGTCGATCTGACGCTGATCTGCGAGGCGCCGAAAATCGGCCCGTATCGCCAGGCGATGCGCAGCCGGATCGCGGAAATCCTGGGTTTGTCGCTCGACCGCGTCAGCGTGAAGGCGACCACCACCGAACGCCTCGGCTTTGCGGGCCGCCGCGAAGGCATCGCCGCGCAGGCTGTTGCAACCCTCTCCCTCCCCGCGCTATTCTGATCGCCATGCCTGATAGCATCCTTCCCGCGTCGCTGGTCGACCTTGCCGAGCGCGTCATCATCGCCAACCGCCGCGCGGGCCGCACCATAGCGGTCGCCGAAAGCTGCACCGGCGGCCTCGTATCCGCCGCGCTCACCGAAATCGCCGGGTCGTCCGAAGTCTTCGAGGCTGGTTTCATCACCTATTCCAATGATATGAAGTGCGAACTTCTGAAGGTTTCGCAGGATGTCATCGAAACCTTCGGCGCCGTCTCCATTGCCACGGCTTGGGCCATGGCGCAGGGCGCGCTAACCAAGAGCCACGCGCAGGTAGCGGTCGCCATCACCGGCATTGCCGGCCCCGGCGGGGGGTCAGAGCAAAAGCCCGTCGGCACCGTCGTCTTCGCCCGCGCCGAACGCGGCGCCAGCCCCGACAAGATCGTGGCCGACATGCATCATTTCGGGGACACAGGCAGGGGCGGCGTTCGCCTTCAGGCGGCGCTTTGCGCGCTTGAACTGCTGCTGCCCGATTCGCCCGCGCCGTAAAGCTCGGCCGCGCGAGTTTCGAACGCGCCGATCATCTTGCGCAATGCCTTGTCGAACACCTGCCCCGCGAGCATCTCGAACAGCCGGCTCTTGAATTCGAACTCCACTTCGAAATCCACCAGCACGCCGCCTTTGCCGTCGTCCCGGAAGTTCCATTCATTGTGGAGATGCTTGAGCGGCCCATCAAGATAATCGACGCGCACATGATCCGGGCGATGCTTGTGGACACGGGAAGTGAAGCTTTCCTTGATCCCCTTGAATCCCACGATCATGTCCGCGACCATTTCCGAATCGCCGTCGGATCGGACACGGATCGCGCTCACCCAAGGCAGGAATTCGGGATAGGCCGCGACATCCGCCACCAGATCGAACATCTGTTCGGGCGTATAGGGAAGCGGACGCGTTTCATTATGCTTGGGCATCGCGTTACCTGGCAACCTTCGCCAGTTGCGCCTCACGTGCGGCACGCATCTCAGCGAAATCCTTGCCCGCATGGTAGCTCGACCGCGTGAGCGGACTCGACGCCACTTGCAGGAAGCCCTTGGCCCGCGCAATCGCGGCATAGGCGTTGAACGCCGCCGGGGTCACGAACTCCATGACCTTGGCATGCTTGGGCGTCGGCTGGAGATATTGGCCCATGGTGAGGAAATCGATATCGGCCGAACGCATGTCATCCATCACCTGATGGACCTCCAGCCTTTCCTCGCCCAGGCCCAGCATGACGCCGGACTTGGTGAAGATCGACGGATCGAGCCTCTTCACCGTCTCCAGCAACCGCAACGAGGCATAATAGCGCGCACCGGGCCGAATGGTCGGATAGAGCCGGGGCACCGTCTCCAGATTGTGATTATAGACGTCCGGCCGCGCCGCGACGATCATCTCGACCGCCCGCTCATGCTTGTTGCGGAAGTCGGGAGTCAGGATTTCGATCGTCGTGTCCGGAGTCGTGCGGCGCAGCGCCTCGATCACCTTCACGAACTGCGAGGCGCCGCCATCGGGCAGGTCGTCGCGATCGACCGAGGTGATGACGATATGCTCCAGCCCCATTTCCGCACAGGCGTCGGCCAGGTTCTGCGGTTCGTTGGGATCGACCTTGCGCGGCATGCCGGTCTTGACGTTGCAGAAGGCGCAGGCCCGCGTGCATACATCGCCCAAAATCATCACCGTAGCGTGCTTCTTGGTCCAGCATTCCCCGATATTGGGGCAAGCGGCTTCCTCGCACACCGTCGCCAGCCCCTTGTCCCGCATCAGCTTGCGGGTTTCATGATAGCCGGGGCTGGTCGGCGCCTTGACGCGAATCCAGTCAGGCTTGCGGACACGCTCTGGACGATTGGCGGGGATCGGGGCGATATCGGTCATGCGCACCAGATAGCGATGCAAGCTCGCTCTTGCCAGCCCCCACATTGTTAGGCACAGGACAGCGCATGATCGATTTCGCCGACATGCTCTCAGGCTATCGCCGTTTCCGCAATACGGGCTGGACGGAACAGCGCGAGCGATGGGACGACCTCAGCGAAGGACAAAGCCCCCGCGTCATGGTCATCGCCTGTTCCGACAGCCGAGTCGATCCGGCGCAGATATTCGACACCAGCCCCGGCGAGGTCTTCGTGGTCCGCAACGTGGCGGCCCTGGTCCCTCCCTTCGAAACCAATCCCGGCCGCCATGGCGTGTCTGCGGCGCTGGAATTCGCCGTTCAGGTGCTGAAGGTCGGCGAGATCGTCGTCATGGGTCATGGCAAATGCGGCGGCTGCAAGGCGGCGCTCAGCCAGGCGCTCAAGGATGCGCCTCCGGGCGAAGGCGGCTTCATCCACAATTGGATCGAGTTGCTGGACGATGCGCGCGAAAAGGTGGTGGAACGCTTCGGCGACGACCGCAGCCGCGACGCCGAGCGCGCCATGGAACAGGAAGGGGTGAAGGTGAGCCTCGCCAATCTGCGCACCTTCCCCTGCGTCCGCGCCAAGGAACGCGATGGGGAAATCAAGCTGATCGGTGCTTTCTTCGCCATAGCAGACGGTCAACTCCATCTGCTGGACGAGGAAAGCGGCGAATTCCATCCGGCGCCGCTGGAAGCCTGATGACCGCGCCGATCCCCAGCGGCAATATTGCCCTGCTGATCGACGCAGACAATGTTTCCGCGGACCATTTCGACCCAGTACTGACCGTTCTCGCTGAACTTGGCACTGTCAACATCCGCCGTGCCTATGGCAATTGGAGCAAACCAGCGCTTAAGGGTTGGGCGCGGCAGGCGGTGACGCAGGCCATCGAAACCCAACAACAGTTCGATCTCACCAAGGGCAAGAACGCCACCGACATGAAGATGACGATCGACGCCATGGATCTGATGGCGTCCGGACGCGTCACCGGCTTCGGTCTGATGTCCAGCGACAGCGATTTCACGCCTTTGGTCACACGCATCCGGCAGGAGGGCCTGCCCGTCTATGGCTTTGGAACGGACAAGACGCCTCAGGCCTTCCGCAGCGCCTGCACCCGTTTCATCGACGTGGCTGCGCTCACCAATTCCCGAGAAACGCTCGTCGAGCCGGAAGAGGCCGATGATGCCCCTGACGCCGCCGATGGCACAGAGGTCGCGCCCGATCTCGTCAAACTTTTGGTCGACGTTTACAATGCCGTGAAACGCGATGACCAGGGTTTTGCGCGCCTCAGCGAGGTCGGCCAGCTTGCGGGAAACCGCTCCAGCTTCGACACGCGCAATTATGGTTTCAAGCGCCTGTCGGACCTCGTTCGCTCCATCAAGAATTTCAAGGTGGAAAGCAGGGACGGTCAGACCTGGATCAAGCGGGTGCACTGATGTCCATCATCGCCCGCCATCTGATGATCCTGGGTCGGGTGCAAGGCGTGTTCTATCGTAATTGGGCCGTGGAAGTGGCGAACAGGCTTGGTCTAGCGGGCTGGGTCCGGAACCGCGTGGACGGAAGCGTGGAAGCCGTGGTGGAAGGCCCGCAGGAGGCCGTGGAGCAATTCATGGCTCTTGCCCATGAAGGCCCTCCCGCAGCGCGGGTTGCGCGGATCGATGTCTCGGATGTTCCAACAGAGGGGCACGCTTCGTTTCAAAAGCGACCAAGCTGCTGACATTTAGTTGGTGGGATGGAAACGGCGGTCGGATCAAGCAGCGACCATGGGTGGAAGGCGGACGGTCGGCTTACCTGAGCATTCCTTGAAGCGCACCGTGCTCCTGCGAAGGCAGGAGCCCAGTTCAAACGTTGTGATGAC